>JAGZQO010000006.1 GCA_018382125.1 Collinsella sp. | reverse complement strand
ACGAGATAGTCGAGAAGCGCGGTCTCAAGAAGGAGTAACATCGGGACTTGCAGCGACGGACCTCAGGACACTCTTACACCACGTCTGCGCGCGCGACCAGCGTGACCCGTTCTGGACACAGATTCCGGGACGCACTTTCCGCGACGCCCGGTCATCCCAAGCCCTCACAATCTCGGCGCATAAAAAACGAGGAAAGGCACACGTCCTTCCCTCGTTGCAAGCAATATGTAGCCGCTCGCCTACATCAGGCGCAGGCTGACGTCCTTGAGCTGGGCGCCGGAAACGGCACTCGGGGCGCCCGACATGAGGTCGGAGCCACTGGCCGTCTTGGGGAACGCCATGACGTCGCGGATGGAATCGGAGCCGGTGAGCAGCATGCACACGCGGTCCAGACCCAGAGCGAAACCGCCCATCGGGGGTGCACCAAACTTGAGGGCCTCCATGAGGAAGCCAAACTGAGACTCGGCGCGCTCCTCGGTAAAGCCCAGGAGCTTGAGCATGGACATCTGCATCTCGGCGTTGTGGATACGCATACCGCCGCCGCCGGCCTCAAAGCCGTCCATGACAAAGTCGTAGGTGCAAGAACCGGCTGCCAACGGATCGGCCTCGATCTTGGCGATGTCGGTCTCGGTCGGCAGGGTGAAGGGCTGGTGCTCGGCAGCGTAAGCCTTGCGGTCCTCATCCCAGTGGAACAGCGGAAAGTTGACGACCCACAGGAAGTCGTGGCCCTCACGCTTGATCTCGAGCGCGCTGGCCATGTGAGAACGCATGCCGCCCAGGATCTCGTCAGAGAGCAGACGCGGGCCGGCGGCAAACATCACAAGGTCGCCGGGCTCGACGTCCATGCGCTCGCGCAGGGCTGCCATCTCCTCGTCCGAGAAGAACTTGACGATGGGGCTGTTGATAGAGCCGTCCTCGCGGAAGGCGATCCAGGCCAGACCCTTGGCGCCAAACGTGGAAGCCACGCCGGCGAGCTTATCGATCTTGGCACGTGCCCAGGCACCGGCGCCCTTGGCGTTAATGGCCTTGACGGCAGAGCCCTCCTCGTTTGCGGCAGTCGCAAAGACCTTGAACTTGGAGTTGGCAAAGATGTCGGTCAGGTCGACCAGGTGCATGCCATAGCGGGTATCGGGCTTGTCGGAGCCATAGGTGTCCATGGCCTCCCAGTAGTCCATGCGACGCAGCGGCGTGGGCATCTCGACGCCCATGCGGCCGAAGGCGTCGGCCAGGACCTCCTCGAGCGCGCTCATGACGTCATTCTGGTCCACGAAGGACATCTCGATATCGACCTGGGTGAACTCGGGCTGACGGTCGGCACGCAGGTCCTCGTCGCGGAAGCACTTGGCAACCTGGTAGTAGCGCTCGACGCCACCGACCATGAGCAGCTGCTTCAGGAGCTGCGGGGACTGCGGCAGGGCGTAGAAGTTGCCCGGCTGAATACGGCTGGGGACGATGAAGTCACGGGCGCCCTCGGGCGTGGACTTAAACAGGGAGGGCGTCTCGACCTCCATGAACTCACGGTTGTGCAGCGCCTCGCGAATGGCAAAGGTGAAGTCGGAGCGCAGCTTGAGGTTGGCCATCATCTCGGGACGGCGGAGATCCAGATAGCGATAGCGCAGACGGGTGTCCTCGCTGGTCTCGATGCCGTCCTCGATCTGGAACGGCGGGGTGACGGACGTGTTGAGCACCTCGGCGTGGTCGGTCAGGACCTCGATCTCGCCGGTCGCGAGCTTGGTGTTGGTGGTCTCCTCGCCACGGGAGCGCACGACGCCGTGGATCTTGATGGGCCACTCGGGACGCATGGTCTCGGCGATCTTAAAGGCGTCGCCGTCGGAGTGCTCGGGGTCGAAGGTGAGCTGCGTGATGCCCTCGCGGTCGCGAAGGTCGCAGAAAATAAGGCCGCCGTGGTCACGGCGACGGCTCACCCAACCGGTGAGGGTGACCTCTTCGCCCACGTTCTCGCGGCGAAGCTCGCCGCAGGTACGGGTGTGCATGGAATGCTCGTCGATGGGACGGGTCTGGCTCATACCAGTGATCCTCCTTTATGGATCTGTGCCGCCCCGTGTCGTTCCGGGCGGCGTCGTACAGATTTGCCCAGCCTGCGTAAACCGCGCAGCCAGACATGGCGTTCTATCTTATCGCACCTGTGTCGATGTGCCGCGGAAAAGTAACTCTTGCCCAAAGACTTGACGGAGACGAAACAATTGACGCACCGTGGCCGTCGCCAAGGCGCGCCACGTGCGACAATGTGCCCCAATACAACTGCACTCGGAAAGGCCCGCCATGACTGCACGCCTCATCGTTATGGATATCGACTCCACACTCATCAACCAGGAGGTCATCGACCTGTTGGGCGAGGAGGCCGGCGTAGGCGAGCAAGTTGCGCAAATCACCGAGCGCGCTATGCGCGGCGAGCTGGACTTTAAGCAAGCGCTCGAGAAGCGCGTGGGGCTGCTCGCCGGCCTGGACGAGAGCGTGTTCGAGCGCACGTTTGAGCGCGTGACGTTTACCCCCGGCGCGCTGGAGCTTGTGCGCTCGGCGCACAGCAAGGGCTGGAGGGTCGGCGTGGTAAGCGGCGGCTTCCACGAGGTCGCTGACAAGATCGTGGCTGCCGCGGGTATCGACTTTTGCCTCGCTAACCGCCTGGAGGTCGTGGACGGCAAGCTCACCGGTAAGTTGGCTGCCGACATTGTGACCAAGGAGTCCAAGCTCATCCAGCTGCTGGATTGGGCAGTTGAGTGCGGTGTCGACATGGCCCATACCGTGGCAATCGGCGACGGCGCCAACGACATCCCCATGATTCAGGCTGCGGGCACGGGCATCGCGTTTTGCGCCAAGCCCAAGACGCGCGAAGCCGCCCCGTTTGCCATCGACGAGCGCAACCTGATGCTCGCCATGGACATCATCCTGCGTGACTAGCCGATCCGTCTAACAATTGAATCAGTCTGTCCTATAGTTTCCGAACAATTTTGTCTTAGTGTTCGGAAACATACCCTTTGAGTGCTAGACTTTGCGCCGTCGAAGGGAACATATATGGATAAGCAAGATCTTGAGCAATTGCTGAGCGATGTTGCCGGCGGAACAGTCACCCCGGCAGTCGCCCTCACGCGCATCCAAACGGCGCCAACCGCCGATCTGGGTTTTGCACAGCTCGATCTTTCGCGCGGAGTGCGCCAGGGAGCCGGCGAGGTTGTCTACGGTGCCGGTAAAACCGCCGAGCAAATTGCCGCCATTATCGAAGCGCTGCGCGATGCCGGCCAGGAGCGCATCCTGGTCACGCGCCTGGATGCCGAAAAAGCAGCCCGTACCTCGGAGCTCCTCGACAACGGCATCGACCTGGGATATGTCCCGGACGCACAGCTCGCCCTCGTGGGCGGCAAGCCCTCCCCTACCGGCAACGGACGCATCGTCGTCGCCTGCGCCGGCACGAGCGACTTACCCGTCGCCGAAGAAGCCGCGTTGACGGCCGAGTTCTATGGCAACGAGGTCGACCGCCTCTACGACGTAGGTGTCGCCGGCCTGCACCGCCTGCTCGCGCATGCCGAGGAACTTGCCCAGGCGCAGGTGGTCATCGCCATCGCCGGCATGGAGGGCGCGCTGGCGAGCGTTATCGGCGGTCTGGTGAGCTGTCCGGTCATTGCCGTTCCCACCAGCGTGGGCTACGGCGCGAGCTTTGGTGGCGTAGCCGCGCTGCTCGCCATGCTCAACTCCTGTGCCAGTGGCGTTTCGGTCGTCAATATCGACAACGGCTTTGGTGCCGCCTACCAGGCAAGTCTTATCAATCATCTGAGCGCCGGTACATCCCGCGCCCGTTAAGGAGCATTCCATGTCCAACCATCAGCATACGCTTATCATCGACGGCACCTCGGGCATCAGCGGCGATATGACCGTCGCGGCCCTGCTCGACCTGGGCGCCAGCGAGGAGCACCTGCGCGAACAGCTCGCCACGCTGCCGGTCGACGGCTTTTCGATCTCCGTGACGCGCGTAAACAACCATGGCATCGACGCCTGCGATTTCGACGTCCAGCTTGCAGAGGAGCTCGAGAACCACGACCACGATATGGCCTGGCTCTACGGCAACGAAGCAGCTGCCGAGCATATGCACGAGCATGAGCACCGTCATCATGACCATGACGAGCACAGTCACTGCCACGAACATGACCATGAGGCCCATGGCCATGGCCACGAGGACCACCATCACGCCCATCACCATCACCACCGTTCTTTGGCGGACGTCACCGCCATCATCGACGGCTCGCAGCTAAGCGATGGCACCAAGCGTCGTGCGCTCGCCATCTTTACCGCGCTCGCCGCCGCCGAGGCAAAGGCCCACGGCAAAACGCCCGAGACCGTCATGTTCCACGAGGTAGGCGCCGTCGATTCCATCGTCGACGTCTGCTCTGTCGCCATCTGCCTCGATGACCTAGGTATTGAGGACATCGTGGTCGAGTCGCTCTCCGAAGGCCACGGAACCATTCGCTGCGCCCACGGCCTTATGCCCATTCCCGTCCCCGCTGTCGTCAACCTGTGCCAGGCGGGCAATATCGCCCTCACGCCCGCACCGGTCGCTGGCGAGCTCGTGACGCCCACGGGCGCCGCCATCGTCACCGCGCTGCGCACGTCCGAGCACCTGCCGGCACGCTACCACATCGAGGCCGTCGGCTACGGCGCCGGCAAGCGCCCCTACGAGGGTTGCTCCGGCACGCTCCGTTGTCTACTCGTTGACGTGGATGCATAGCCATGGATGCCCGCAAAGAAAAAAGCCGCGCTGCCATCGTTGCAGCGTTCTCCGAGCTGCTACGCGAAGAGGATTACGGCAAGATTACCGTCGGCGACATCATCGCTCGTGCCCATGTTGGTCGGGCCACGTTCTACGGCCTCTTCAAGAGCAAAGACGACCTACTGTCCGAGCTCGTGAACGACATCTGCACCCACGCCCTCGACGACGATGGTACGCCGCTCGACGACCCACTCGTGCAAGTCGAGCATATCCTCAACAACCTCTGGGAACGCCGTCAGGGCGTTCGAGCCCTCGTAGCCGGAGGCGGCTCGCGCGTCTTCGCCGACTGTCTCCGCAAGACCATCATGTCACGAGCAGCCGAAACCGTCCCCGCCGACTCCACAGGCCCCGCTGGCACCATGGACCGCAGTTTCTTACTACACCACATAGCCTCAAGCTTCGTAGCCACCGTCCAATGGTGGGCCTGGCACAACTTCCAAGCAGATAAGGCCGATGTGGCAAAAGATTACCTATCAGCCATAAAACCCCTCTTCAACTAAGTAAGTAAGCCTCTCATCCCAAAGCACCGCCCCACCCCAAGGCGCCACGCATCCCAAAGTGTCACTCGCACCTCAAAGCGCCTAACAACAAAGTGCCCACCACATCCAAATTCAGATATATATGTTGGTTGCTTGTTCGAACGCAACTGGATTCCCGCAGGGTCCGGCATAGGTTAACTTTCCGCCGCACTCCGCAGGACGCAAGAAGCTCCCGCCGCACGAAGTGCGCAGCGGGAGCTTCTTGCATGTCCGAGGACGCGGCGGAGAGTTAACCTATGCCGGACCCGGGCGTTATATCAATTGTCTTGGACTAGAACATACCCAAGAAACCGTGCACAAACAGCGCAGCCAGAGCAGCGCCGACAAACGGAGCGATGCCAGGAACGAGCAGGCCGTACTTCCAGTTGTTGTCAGCCTTGTTCTTAATCGGCAGCACCTGATAGGCCATGCGAGGACCAAGGTCACGAGCCTGGTTCATGGCGAAGCCGGTGATACCGCCCATGCCCATGCCAACAGCCCAAACGATCAGACCGACGCAGATGGCGAGCATCAGGACGTTCTCGCCAGCACGGTTAGCAGCAGCAAGGATGGCGCTGATGAACACAAAAGTGCAGATAGCCTCGCAGAAGAAGTTGCGGGCATAGTTCGTACCCTCGGTGGTGGGGTTGGTCGAGAAGATATTGCGCTGGGCAATGGGATCGACGACACCATCGGAAGCCTTGAACTCATCGGCATACATAAGCCACGCGATCACGGCACCCGCAAAGCCGCCGAGCATATCGGCAATCATGAAGGGGATGCAGCTGCTCCACGGCACCAGGCCGACGATGCACTGGGCAAGCACCATGGCGGGGTTCATGCACACGGCGCCGCCAAAGATAAACAGAGCAACCGAGATGCCAAAAGACCAAGTGGTGATGGCAAACATATGACCAGAGCCCTGATACTTGGTGCCCTTGAGCACGGTATCGCAGTGCACGCCCACGCCAAAGATGATCATGAGGGCCGTTGCGCCGAATTCGCAGAGGAGTTTGGTAAGCATAAAACCTTATCTTTCTTGTCGGTTATAAACGATTCGTTTAGGCCGCGTACTAGTGCTGAGCGACGACAACGCCCAGGCCATCGGGAATGACGGCCACCTTGGCATCGGCACCCTTCATCTCAAAGGCGAGCTTGAGCGCCTCATCGAGGGTGTTAACCGGCGTCATGTGCATATCCTTGATCATCTGGTGATCGCACAGGTCGGTAACCATGATCACAGGGTGATGCGCCAGGATGCGGGCAAAGATCTGGCTCGTCCACTGGTCGGGCAGGGTCTCGTCCTTAGGACGGTCGATGCAGGCGCGCTCAAACTCTGCCGGATCATTGTCGGCGATGTTGTGATAGAAGCCCTCGCCACCGTGACCGTCGGCACAACCGGCGACATCGATGATCACGCCGCCCTCGGGAAGTGTGGCCTCTGCAGAGCACATGCCCTTCACGGCCTGATAGATGTTCTGGTCGAGCGGGTAGCCGCCGTTGGTGGTAATGGCAATCTCGCACTCGACGGGCTCAACGCCGGCAAGGCTCTTCACGAACTCGCAGCCAGCCTCGTGCGCCTTGTGGATGTCGCCGGCAAAGGAGCCGATGACCTCGTGCTTGCCGTTGAGCACCACGTTGAGCACAAAGGCAAGGTGAGCCATCTCGGCAGCGGCAAACATGTCCTCGCTCACGTGGTTGTGGCACAGGTTGCCGGCACGCGAATGGGAATCGTTCACAAACTGACCGTTGTGGTTGTACATGATGGTCTTGTAGCTGGCGATACCAGGCAGAACGGACTTGCGGCTACCAGAGAAACCGGCAAAGAAGTGCGGCTCAATAAAGCCCTCGGCAAGCAGCAGATCGCAATCGGCAGCAATCTTGTTGATGATGCACTCGCCGCCAGAAGGCAGGGTGCCGATCTTTTTCATCATGCTGTCATCGGTCGCGACGTGCATAACGATTTCCTCGTTGGCAACGATCTCCTCGCCGTACTTGTTGACGAGCTCCTCGTGCGTCGACGGACGATGCATACCCGTAGCAACCAGAATACGCACGCGAGCCTCGGGCGCAGCAGAATGGATGTGATGCAGCAGAATAGGCATCGTCACACGCGAGGGAACGGGACGCGTATGATCGGAGCTAATAATGACGATATCCTTCTTGCCAGCACAAAGCTCCTCGAGCGAAGGCGAGCCATAAGGATTGGCAAGCGACTCCTCTACCAGCTCTTCCTGCGATTTTGTAGTCTTAAACTCGTTTTGATGACCTTCCATCACACCCGCGAAGTTCTTATCCTCGAGCTCCAGATGCAACGTCTTGTGGTCAAACGGCAGTTCACATTCAAACAATGACGAGCGCCCTCTTCCTTTCAACTGACACACTAGATAAACCGTTGGAAGGATACGCCGCTCACCGAAAAACACCACCGTCCACCGACTCATTAACACAACGTTCATATTTGACCCACAACAAAACGGCCGCGACCCCAAACGGGACCGCAGCCGCCTGTCAAAGACACTATAGACAGGATGATTTACGCAGCGCCGAGGCAAACATCTAGTCCGAGACGTACGCACGTAAGCCATTTTGCATAAATCCGTTAATTAATTGCATAAGATGGCGCATGGATTTCTGGCCATAACTGGTTAGTACCCTCCGGAGCGTGCATTTTTGCGAGTATTCAGCATCGCGGGATAAGATTTTGGTGCCAAAAATCTTTCAAAAGGTAGATAGTCCTCATGACTCGACCCATCTGGATGGCATGCGGCGAGAAACCAGCCATATATGATCGTCGCCAAAGCCCAATCGTCGTGCAAAAGCATCAACAAAGGCAGCGAAAGCCGGCTATGGCCTTATGCATCAATCTTTGGCTGCTGAAAACTCCGTTTTTTGCACGTCGCCCCAAGCACCACCCTCACCCAGCGGCTGATCCGCCGAAGACCGGACATCGCAGGGCCCGCCATTAGTTTACTTTTAGGCACACTCCGCAGGACGCAAGAAGCCCTCGCCGCACTCCACGCTATGCGCGAAGCGCGCCTTATTCCCTTTAGCTTTAACCCCAGAAGACCGAGGACGAAGGGATCCGATGGGTTTCCCTCTGAATGCACTCCGCAGCACGAAGCCCTTTCCAAACGCGCGAAGCGCGCCTTTATTTCCCCAGCAAGTAATCCACCGAAGACCGGACATCGTAGAGGCCGCCGTTTGTTTTCTTTCCGGCGCATTCCGCAGGACGCAAGAAGCCCTCGCCGCACGAAGTGCGCAGCGAGGGCTTCTTGCATGTCCGAGGACGCGCCGGAAAGAAAACAAACGGCCGCCCCGGACAACGACTACAGGGCTATCGATTACCCCGTGTTCTGCAAACCCGCCGAGACGCCGGTCACAGTCGAAAGAATCAGGCTCATGTACTCGGCCTTCTTCTCCTCGGCCATCTCGTCCTGATTCATGCGCACCTCGCGAAGGGCGCGGACCTGGGCGATGGACAGAGCGTCGACGTAGGGGTTACGCACGCGAACGGCGCAGCCGAGCACGCGACGACGCTGCAGCGGCCACTCATCACCGACGATGGCAAGGACCCACTTACGCGTGAGCTGCATCTCGGTGAAGACCTTCTCGGACAAATCATCGCGGTCGCCCAGGTGCAAATACATCTTGGCGATGCGCTGGTCGGTCTTGGCGATCGACATCTCGATGTTGTCGATAAAGGTGCGGAAGAACGGCCACTCCTGGTAGGCAGCCTTGAGCTGGTCAAGATCGCCCAGCTGCTCGCAGGCGGTGCCCAGGCCATACCAAGCGGCCAGGTTAATGCGTGCCTGGCTCCAGCTGAAGATCCACGGAATGGTACGCAGGTCGTCGAGCGACTTGGCGCCCAGGCCGCGCTTAGCGGGACGCGAGCCGATCGGCAGCAGACCGACTTCGGTCAGCGGCGTCACGGTCGAGAACCACGGTGTAAAGTCCTCGGTGTTCAGCAGGTCCAGATAGCGCTCGTGGCTTGCAGCGTTAAGCTTCTCGGCCATATCCCAGAACTTCTGCGTGGTCTCTGTGTTGGTCTTCTCGACACTCGGGGCCGACTGCAAAAGCGTTGCGGCGGCAACGGACTCAACATGGCGCTGAGCCAGCGTGCGGTTGCCGTAACGGGCAAAGATGACCTCGCCCTGCTCGGTGAGCTTAAAGAAGCAGTTGACCGAACCCTTGGGCTGCGCCAGCACGGCCTTGTTGGCCGGGCCGCCGCCACGGCCAACGGCACCGCCGCGACCGTGCATGAGCACCAGGTCGATATCGTTCTTCTCGGCCCACTTGGCAATGCGCTCCTGCGCGGAATGCAGCGCGAGCATGGCCGTGGTAGGACCGGCGTCCTTGGAGGAGTCGGAATAGCCCAGCATAACCTCCATGCGGCGGTTGGTCTGGGCAAGACGCTTCTGCACCACGGGCAGCGTAAGCATCTGGTCGAGCACGTCGACGCAGCCCTCGAGGTCCTCGAGCTGCTCGAATAGCGGGATCACGTCGAGCTCGGGGACATCTTCCTCGTGTGCGAAGGACAGGTGGGCCAGCTCGAAGACGTCAGCCACATGCTGGGCGCTCTTGGTAAACGAGATGATGTAGCGGTGCGCCATCTTCTTGCCGTAGCGCTTTTGGATGGAGCCGATGGCACGGAAGGTATCGATGACTTCGCGCGTCATGGGCTGCAGGTCGCCATGGATACCGTTCTCGTGGATATCCTTGAGGGCGCGGGCATGCACCACGGAGTGCTGACGGAACTCCATCTCGACCATATGGAAGCCGAAGGACTCGACTTGCCAGATGATGGTCTGGACCGGGCCGTAGGCGGCACGGACGGCACCGCAGGCGGCCAGCGAACGCTGGACGACGCGCAGGTCATCCAGGAACTCGTCGGCGCTGTGGTACATGGTGTCGGTGATACGGCGCACGGTGGCGTTCAGACGGTCGGCCATGACGAGCATGACGGCGCGATGCGGCTCGTGCTCGGAGATCAGCTCGGCGCGGGCCGTGTACCGAGGGCTCATCTCGACCTGATGGTTCCACAGGTTAATGAGCTCGGCCGACGGCTTGCTGTAGGTAGCCTCGAGCGTGAGGTTGCGGCCGATGTGGCGGCACTTGTCCTCGAGCTTGAGCACCATGTGCGTAAAGTACTTGGCGGCGACCTCACGGCTCACCTTGGCGGTGACGTTGGGGTTACCGTCGCGGTCGGAACCGATCCAGCTGCCGGGATGGAAGAACGCCGGGCACAGCGGCGGCACAGTACCGGCCTTGTCGCCCAGCACCCAATCGTCAAAACGACGATAGATAACGGGGATAACGTCGAACAGCGTGTTATCGAAGATGTCGATGATGGTATCGGCTTCCTCGACCGGCGTGGGCTTCTTGAGCGCGATGGGGCTCGTACGCACCAGGGCGTCGATCTCCTGCAGCATATGGCGCTCGTTCTCCACCAGGTCGGAGCCGCCCAGACGCGGACGCTCCTCCAGCAGGTTGGAGATACGGCGGATCTTGCCCTCGACGGCCTTACGACGGGCCTCGGTGGGATGTGCGGTAAAGACAGGGTGGAACTCGAGCTTGTCGAGCAGCTCGTTGGCACCCTCGACACCCAGCTCATTCACCAGCTGGTGATAGGCAACGGTAAGCTCGTTGGCAGGATCGACCTCGGTATCGGTCGACGCACCGGCCTCGCGCTCGCGCAGCTGCGCCACACGGTAGTTCTCCTCCGACAGGTTTGCCAGATGGAAAAAGCTCGTAAAGGCGCGGACAATGACCTGCTGCTTATCGAGCGGCAGGCTGTCGATCAAATCGACGACCTCACGAAATGCCACGGCAGTGGGCTCGTCGGCGGTGGGCACGCCCTGCTCGTCGACGGCTTCGTCGGCAGCGCAGGTACCGGGGTTGCCGGCATTGACCACAATCTCGGCTGTCAAAATCTTGTCGAACAGGTCCGCGATCTCGGGATCATACTCGCTAAGCACACGGCGCTCCAGGCGCAAGAACAGCGCCAGATTGTCGCGCAGCTCCTCGGGGATCTCGATCTCGGCGAGACGCTCCCTGGACTCGGCATTCGAGCCGATTCGGTTAACGAGGCAGTTAACCACGGCAGCGACGCGCGCCGCGGCTTCGGGTACAGACTGGTTGCTTAGGTTCTCAGCCACGTTTCCTCCCATTCCTCCTTCTATGCACGTAACATGCGGTATTCATTATAGGCGCTTGAGAAATACTTTCGACACTGATTGCGCTTTACCACACAAAAGTATTTTCTGCATTGCAAGGGTTTTTGCTCTAAATGGTCGCATTTCTCGGTGGACGGCATACACAAACGGGGGCATTACGCATAAATGCGAAACACCCCCGTAACAATCGCTCGGCGCAAGCGGGACATGTTAGCGGGCCCGCAGCTCAAAAAGATGCACTACAGGCGCTCGCGAACCGCCTCGACGACGTTGGCCAGATCGGCAAGGACCTCTTCGTGGCTCTCCATGTCGCGCACCTTGACCTTGCCGGCGGCAAGTTCGTCGCCACCCAGGACCAAGATGAGCTTGGCGCCTACCTTATCGGCTTGCTTAAACTGGGCCTTGAGCGAACGGCCCTGATAGTCGGCCTCGGTCACGATGCCTGCGGCGCGAAGCTCCTGCGTAATGGCAAAGACGTTCTGGCGCAACTCCTTGCCGGCGTTGGCGACGTAGACGCACGGGGCCTCATCGGCACCCAAATCGCTGCCAAAGGCCTGCAGGGCCAGCAGGGCGCGCTCAAAACCGACAGCGAAGCCGACGCCTGCCGTGGGCTTGCCGCCCTCGAGCTCGACCAGGCCATCGTAGCGGCCACCGCCGCCGATGGAGCCGACGCCGGCGCCAGGGGCCTCGACCTCAAAGACAGTACGGGTGTAGTAGTCCAGGCCGCGCACCAAGGTGGGATCCTCGACATACTCGATACCGGCGGCATCCAGATAGCGCTTGACCTGCTCGTAGTGCTCGCGGCACTCGTCGCACAGGTTGTCACCCATCAGCGGCGCGTCGGCCATGATCTCGCGGCAATGGTCGTTCTTGCAGTCGAAGGCACGCAGCGGGTTGAGCTCGGCGCGCTCGCGGCACTCGTCGCACATCTCGTCTGCGTGATCGAGGATGAACTGCTTGACCTGCTCGCGGTAAGCCGGACGGCACTGGGCGTCACCCATCGAGTTGATGAGCAGACGAAGCTTGGAAAGATCGAAGCCCAGGCGCTTGTAGAACTCCATGAGCATGATGATGCACTCGGCGTCTGCCGCCGGATCGGGAGCGCCGAGCCACTCGATGCCCACCTGGTGGAACTGGCGCAGACGGCCCTTCTGGGGGCGCTCGCCGCGGAACATGGCCTCGGCATAGTAGGCCTTAAACGGCGTGGAGCCCTGAGGCACCAGGTTGTTCTCCACGACGGCGCGCACCACACCGGCCGTGCCCTCGGGGCGAAGCGCCAAGCGCTGCTTGGGCTTGAGCTTGGTATCGGTACCCTCGGTAAAGACGCGCTCCAGGTTGGCGCCGCTAAAGACGCGGAACATCTCCTTGCGCACGACGTCGGTCGACTGGCCGATACCGTGGACAAAGACGTCCACCTGCTCGATCGCGGGCGTCTCGATAGGCTTAAAGCCAAACGGCTCGAATACGCCGGCAGCGATCTGCTGCATCTTTTGCCAGGCGCGCATCTCGGCGCCGATAAGGTCGCGGGTTCCCTCCGCCTTCTGTGCCTGCATGGGCAAACACCTTTCTTTTGTATCGCGTCATAGGTAGTGGTCATTATACGGCACAAACACAAACCGCGGCGGCGCGTCTGACCGAACGAGGGTATGGGGACTCGTTCGGCCAGACGCGCCGCCGCGGACGAAGCGGACAAGCGGCGATGCGCTTTGGCCTACCTACTCCCCCGCCACGCCCGCGCGCAGCTTGGCGGCGATGGGCTCCGAGACCAGCAGGAATACGAGCATGGCCACAGAACACACCAGGCACACGATCCAGGTGCTCGCAAAGGAGCCCGTGGCATCGAACAGCACGCCCGAGACAATGGCGCCCACGGTGCCGCCGACCATCTCGAGCGAGGTGATGGTGCCCGTGACCTTGCCGAGGTCGGCCATGCCAAACTGCTTGGACGCGGCGATGGTAGGCGTGATGGTGCCCATGCACGTTCCGATACCAAAGCTCACAGCGGCGACAATAGGACCGAGGTCCGTCGTCGGGAAGCACAGCGCCACACAGGCGATAATGCACGCAACGGAGCCAAGGATATTGCCAAAGCGCAGGCCAAAGCGGTCATAGATCGCACCGAGCGAAATCTTGGCGATAACGACGGTGACCATATAGGCCGAAAGCACAGTGCCCGCCCACATGGGATCGTGACCGCCCGTGACGATCTTGGCACCGTTGACGGTAACGCTCGTCATGTTGGTGACCTGGTTGGGCAAGATGGCGCCGTTAACGAGGCCCATAAAGAGGAAGGCGACGACAAGCAGCCAAAACGCCGGGCTCTTCTTGATGCGAGACCAGCCAACGTTAACCTCGGGCGCCGTGTGCTCGTCCTTGTCGCCAGCCGTCGAGACGGACGGATCGCCCGGGTTCTCGCCGAGCGGCTTAAGGCCGATCTCGGAAGGCTTGGTGCGGAAGGAATAGGCCGTGATGGGCAGCGCCGCCACCATACAGATAGCCGCGAGCACCAGGAAGGCGGAACGCCAACCAACGCTCACGATAAGCGAGCTCACAATGGGAGACAGAATAGCGCCGCCAAAGCCCGAGCCCGAAAGTGCGATGGAGATGGCAAGGCCTCGCTTGGCGGTAAACCAGTTGGCGGTCACCAGGCTAATGAGCAGACGGGTCGAGGCCACAGCGAAGCAGCCCGAAACGGCAAAGAGCACGTAGACCTGCCACAGCTCACCGACAAAGCTCATGCCGGCAAGCACCGCCGAGGTAGCGATAACGGTGAGCGAGCCCAATACGCGGCCACTTACCTTATCGGCAACATGGCCGATAACGAGCGAACCCACGACACTCACCACGGTGGAGATGGCATTGGAGATGTTGTACTGGGCAAGGGAAATGCCCAGGTCGCTGACGATCAGCGGCTGGAACAGGCTCATGCAGTTGACGAAAATCGTGTAGCACGTGGCCATGATCACGAAGCCGGAGATCACCACGAGCCAGCCGGGGAAGAACTTACGCTGCTGGGACATACTGCTCCTTATTTAACAGACGAATAGCCGGCGCCGGGCGCCGGTAGTGCCCAAGATTGCCTTGAAAGACAAGGGCATAGGCCTTACGGCCATGCCCGCAGGCTTGAAAGGCAAGGTTGGGTGCTACCGGTGGTCGGCGATGTAGCCCAAAGCGACGGCGGTATAAGCCGCGGCACCGAGGGGAAGCTCGGCATCGTTAAAACGTGCCTTGGGATGGTGCTGGGCAAAGTGTTCGTCCGTGTCGGTTACGGCCGCGCCCACGGTAAAGTACGCACTCGGAATCTCGCTCGAGATAAGCGCGAAGTCCTCACTCGCCATGGCATGGAAAAGCGGCAAGAAAGCCGCCTTGGGCAGCACTGCGCCCACGTAGCCAAGCGACGCCTGAGTCATATCGCTGTCGAGCACAAGCGGCGGAACATCCGAAAGCGTCTCGATGGTCGCCGGCGTACGATAGGTCGTGGCAACGCCGTTAACGACCTCCGCGATGCGGGTCTTGAGGTGAGCCATGAGCTCAACATCAAAGCCGCGCAGCGTTCCCTCGAGCACGCAGGTGTCGGGGATGACGTTGGCCGCCAAGCCGCCGGCAAACTTGCCAACGGTAAGCGCGACTTCCTTGGCCGCCGGCACCTCGCGGGAGATAAGCTCCTGGAGCGCCAGGTGCACATGCACGCCTGCCGTGATGGGGTCGATGCAAATCTCGGGGCTCGAGCCATGGCCGCCCTTGCCCTGAAGCGTGATGCGAAAACCGTACACGCCCGAAAGCGCCGGGCTGCCGTAGAGCACCAGGCCGAGCGGCGACTGGCTGTTGACATGCATGGCAAAGGCCGCCTGAGGGCGCGGGTTCTCGAGCAAGCCGTCGGCGATGGCAGCGCGTGCCCCCTCAAAGGTCTCCTCGCCCGGCTGGAACAGCAGTTTGACGGTAGCGTTGGCGTCGACAAGCTCGGCCTCGCGGGCCTTGAGCAAACGGGCCGCGCCGAGCAGCGCCGTCGCATGCATATCGTGGCCACAAGCGTGCATGCAGCCGTTGGTAGAGGCGAAAGGCTCGCCCGACTCTTCGGCAACGGGCAGGGCATCCATGTCGCCACGAAGCATGACGACCGTTCCGGCCTGCTCGTCCTTGCACGTGCCATTGCCCTGAACGGCCGCGGCCGCACCGGCACCAATCAGACCAACGACGCAGGAACCGTCGACGAGCGTGGTATGGGGGATGTCCATCTCGTCCAGACGTGCCTGGATATAGGCAGACGTCTGCGGAAGATTGTTACCGAGCTCGGGCATCTGGTGTAGATCGTGTCGCCACGCAGCGAGCTCGTCTGCAAAAGCCTGAGCTTCTGCGACAAGACCGTCGCCGATAGCGGTCTGCGCCGTTGTGGTAGCCTGAGGCGCTGGTTGCGGTTGAAAATCGGACAGAGCTGGTGCCATAGATGCCCTCCAGTAACGTTTTTGCAGCAAGCACTTTGATAGCGTAAAGTGCAAGGTACTACTTTAAGGGCGACGCATAAAAAATGCCGCCCCGGGAGGCGGCGCAACAAATTGTTTACAATTGCGGACGCGGCTTTCGACGCAAAAAATCGAAATGCGTCTCGCTCAAGATAATCGAAAGAAAGATGAGCGCGAAGCCGGCGAGCAGGCGCGAGGTGAGCGCCTCCCCCATCAGCAGCACCGAGAACAGCACACCCGAAGGCGACTCCATCGAAAGGAGCAGCGAGCCCGTCGAGGCTGGGACGTGCGCCAATCCAACGTTTTGGATGAGCAGCGCCACGCACGTGCAGCCCACCGAGAGGAAAACAGCCACACCGATAAATTCCGGCGTCCATGCAGAGAGGGGCGCCTGAGTCTCGAATAGCAGCGACGTGATTAAACTCAAAACGCCATTGCCCACAAACATCCAAAACGTGATGACGTTGATGTCCATCTTGCGGCCGTACTTGGCGGTCACCGACATCTGGATGGCAAAGAAGACCGCGCCGCCCAGCGTAATGGCATCACCGATGTTGAACTCGACGCTATCGAGCGCCACCAGGCCAATGCCCGCCAGACAGAGCAATGCGGCACCCAAGTTGTAACGCGTGAGCTTTTCGCCGCTCAGGAAATAGCTCGCAAAGGGCACGAGGATGCAGTACGTACCCGTCAAAAACGCGTTCTTGCCCGCCGTGGTCTGAGCCAGACCGACCGTCTGCAGGGCGTAGGCGGCCCACATTAGTGTGCCCATTCCAAGTCCGACGATAAGGTTGCGGGCATTGAGGTGCGCGATGATGCGCTTGTGGAAGATGACAAACATGACCAACGCCGCAGGCAGAAAGCGCACGTAGAGCAGTTCAAACACCGGAATGGTGTCGAGCGCGTCCTTCATGGTCGTAAAGGAGTAGCCCCAGACGACTGCCACCGAAAGTAGCAGAACTTTCCAGAACAACGGCGAACGAGCACCGGCGCCACGGGAGGTGCCGCCCGCACCCAGATCCTCGCGAGCAACAGGGCTATCGGGCATGTTTTCGATTTCGTTGGCAGCGTATTGGGCCATGGAACATCCTCACACTCAAACTGGGCGTGGTGTCCGCACGCGTATGGCTGCGTGCCGCCTCATGGTCAAATAAAAACGGGACGCGCCGGACCCCCGGCACGCCCCGCTACTGTAGCAACAACCAGGCAGCCCACGCAATTCACCGCGCTAAAGCGCTTTGTTCCGCCGTCCTACCGAACGGCGGATCGGCCGATGCTGCGCGAGCCGCATTCACACCAATCTGACGTTCAATTTCGAGGGCGCGACCAGAAGGTCAGCGCCCTCTCATTTCACGTCACCTTGGCGCAAATGCGGCTCGCTCGCTGACATTGCCGTAGCATCAGCGTTTACATTGTTGCGCTAGATTAATTTAGTACTCTCAAGCTTTTCGATGATCCAGTCGTTGGCTTTGATGACTGGGCGGCGGAAGACGACGCCCAGGGCCAGTGACGGAATCAGATAGCTCGCCAAGATACCCAGCTCGACCCAGTACTCCATATGATACGCGCCGGCCATGGCGGCGTGCATGGCGTTGATGCCGTGGGTGAACGGCAGGAACGGATAGATCGCCTGGAACACGGGGCCGGTCATCTCGATGGGGAACGTACCGCCCGAACCACCGACCTGCATAACCAGCAGCACGACGGCGAGCGCCTTACCGATATCGCCAAACGACACGGTGAGCGTGTAGACGATATTGGAGAACACGAGACTCGCGACCCAGCCCGCCAGCACAAACTGCAATGGGTTATCGCACTGAATGCCAAAGAACAGGATGTCGCCCGCACACACGAGCGTTGCCTGCAGCAGGGCCAGACCGCCAAAGAACAGGTAGCGGCCCAGGTAGATCTCGTGCAAGCGCACGGGGATGAGCTCGTTGATAAGCTCATCGTCGACCGAGACCTTCATCATGGCCGCCAGCACGATCGAGCCGACCCAGAGCGACAGAATCGTGTAGAACGGCGCCATGGCCGAGCCGTAGTTGCGGATCGGATAGACCGGCTTGCGATCGAGCGCGACGGGGCCGGAAAGCGACACGGCCAGACCCTCGGGATCGTTGCCAATCATCGTCTTGATCGTGGCGAGGTCATCCGACATCAAGGCGCCGTCGAGCTCGTCCTTAAACGCACTGATCTTGTCCGACGCCTCGCCTAGCTGATCGGAAGCCTTGTTGACCAGCTTGGCGGCCTTGGAGAGGCCCTTCGCCAGCGAGCCGGATGCGTCGGTCAGGCCGCCTACGGCGCTATCCAAGTCGCCCGAGATGCCATCAAGCGAGTCCAGAATGCCCGAAACCGTCTTCTTGAGCTCCTTGGCCTTAACCGAGAACGTGGAATCGTAATCGGATTTGGCACCCGCGATGCCGGCCTTGGCATCAGCGATGGCCTGATCGACCTCGGCACGCGAGTTGTTGACCTCGGCCATGCTATCGGAGAGAGACTTCGCGGTAGCCGCCAGATCCTTGGCATTGTTGCGGTACTCAACGGCGATTCTGCCCAGAGACGTCGCGGCGGACTTGAGGCCGTCCTTCAAATTCTCATCGCTCACCTGGTCGGCAAGGCTGCGGAGCTGATCGGCCATCGCATCGATATCCTTGGCGCGCGCATTGAGGGCCGCAGCGGCATCGTTGAGTTGGGACACCGTAAGGTCGACATGCTGGTTTGCGGTGTCGAACGCCTTCGCGAACTCGGCAGACACATTGTCGAACGAACCCGCACTTCCATCGATTGCGGCATCGATGGCATCGTTTGCCGCCTTAAGCGCTTCTTTGGAATCATCGATGCCGCTTTTGGCATGTTCCATGAGCTGCTTTGTCGACTCATCGACCGTACCCGTCTGCTGGAGCATACCGCTCGCCGACGTCAGCGAATCGGACGTGGAGCTCAAAATGCCCGCAAGCGACGTTGCGCTGGCCTGAACGTCCTGCAGGTCCTGGACCGAATCGCCGAGCGTCGAGGACAGGTTGGCGATAAAGTTGCTGACCTGGTCGGTGCTCATGTAATCGAGCAGGCTGGACACCGTCTTAAGACCGATGCTCGTAATGGTCTCGGTAAAAGTTTCGTTAACTTGGCTTTGAACGGCGCTCGAACCCTTCTCGGTCACGATCTGCGCGATGGCGTTGGCTTTCTGGTTCTCATAGAACTCGATATCAGCGTGTTTCACGTCGGTCGAGAAAAGCGTCATCATGTCAGCGCTAAACGTTTTGGGGATAACGACGGCAGCATAGTACGCACCCGACTTAACGCCCTCGATAGCCTTTTCGCGATTGTTGAGCACAACCCAATCGAAGCTCTCGTTGCCGCGTAGGGTGGCGGTCACGTTTTCGCCCACGTTAACCTCGACGGGGATCAAATCGCTCTCGTAACCCTCATCGGTGTTGACCACGGCGATCTTAAGATTGCCGGTGTTGCCGTACGGATCCCAGCTGCCGGCGATGTTAAACCACGCGTACAGACACGGTACGATAATGAGGCCCATCACGACAACCAAGCCGATCACGGAGCGAGACACGTTTTGGACATCGCGCTTAAACAGATGCAGGATGTTCTTCATTTATGCCTCACCTCCTTTGGAGTGCTTGCCAAGCGCGGTGGTATCTCCATCATTTGTGGCTGTGCTGTCGCTGCCCTGAGATTTATGGTGCGAGCCGATATGCGGCAAGCGGCCCGTGGACTGATCGCCGCCCTTGGCACCACGCTCGCTGGCGTTGAGGCCAAACATGTGGCGGGCGGCAGGAATGGCGGCCGTGTGTTCGCGCATCTCGCGACGCAGGTCCTCATCCGAAAGCGCCGAGATGCGCATCTGGGTATTGAGGCTCGCTCGGATATATTCGATATTGATAAGCCAGCCGCAGATGGCAATAACCGAGATGATCCAAATGACAAGCAGGATGATCTTGCCGTTATTGTCGATATCGAGAACCGTCGACAGGACAAAGAGCAGGACCTGAACGCCCACCACGGCGGCAAAACCGCCCTTGATGTAGTACGGGTAGCGATGTTCAAAGGCGACCGCATGATCGAGCAGTTCGCGACGGTACGAATCGGAATCGAGCATGACGCGCATGGCCGTGCGTAGCGAGTAGCGCTGGCGCGGCAGGTCGTTGGACTCGCAAATCATCATACCGGTCGTGGAGAGCTGTTTATCAAAGAGCAGGTTAAGGTTGAGCAGCAGCGGACGCAGCTGCAGGCCGATAAAGAGCGCCACGATCAAGAACACGCCCAGAATGCACAGGTTAAACAGGTAGTTGAACGAATACATGCCGCCGACCGTCTCGCGCAGCAGATTGATGCCGTAGGTAAAGGGCAGCAGCGGGTGCAGCCACTGGAAGAAGCCGGGCATCATCTCGATGGGGTACATGCCCGACGAACCCGGGATCTGCACGATGACGAGAATGACGCCGATAGCCTTGCCGATATGCTTAAACGTGGTGGACAGCGCATAGATGATATTGACGTAGGTGAACGAAATGGCGATGCCGCCCAGCACGAACAGCAGCGGGCTGACGCACTGCACGCCAATCACCAGATCGCCTACCGTAACGATGATGGCCTGCAACGCGCCCAGGATCACCAGGAGCAACCAGCGGCCAAAGTAGCCCTGACGCGCGGTAAAGCTGCCGACGCCTTCGCGATCGACCTCGAGCTTGTAGATGGCGATAAGCACGTAGCCGCCCACCCAAAGCGCCAGGTTGGTGTAGAACGGGGCAATGCCCGAGCCGAAGCTCTTAACCGGATAGATCGACTTGGACGCGAGCTCAACCGGAGATGCCATGAAGTCTGCGACGTCATTGACGTCGACGCCCATCAGGTCGGCCAGCTCGCCCATGGACTCGGAGGTCTGTAGCGCCGCGATGTCGTTGGCGGCGGTTGCGAGCTTGTCCTGGACCTTGGCAAGCGAGGAATCGGTCTGGGACAGCGTGGTCTTGGCCTGGCCGAGCGTAGCGTTAAGCTGCGAAAGCGTACCGCGCGCGCTTGCAATCGTGGGCGTGAGGCCAGATACGATACCCGTCAAATCACCCGAGACGGCGGCAAAGGAATCAAGCGCGCTCGAGGCCTTCGGCAGCGCGTTTTGACCCAGGTCCGTCTGGGCCTGGCCAAGGTTGGTCGCACCGGTCTGAATTGCGTTATTGATAGCGTCGCTGGCACCCGAGACAGCCGCGGCGTCATTCGCCATGGCGCTCGACTGCGCAGACAGACCGTCCTTGATGCTCTGAAGCTTTTCATTCTGCTCTCGAAGCAAATCGATGGTCGATACAATGCGCGCGTCAATTTCCTCGGAACCTGTCGACGTGTCATTGGCGAGAATCTCTAAGTGCCCGATAACGGCCTTATTGTGGTCGATCGTCGCTTGGAGAGACTCGAGCGAGTTGTCGATACGGGTGGTCGTAGATGTGACCGTGCCCGTCAGCTTGCCGATGGCAGCGTTCGCGGAGGCCGACGTCTTGGTAAGCGCAAGGCTGCCTTCCGAGAGCGCCTTGGAGAGCGAGGCGATAGAGTTGCCCGCCGTGGTGCGAGCTTCGCCCAGCAGGTCGTTACCCTGAGAGATCGCCTGCGTCAGTGACGGCGCCTGACCCTGCAGGCCGGCAAGTGCCGCATCGGCCGAGGCGATGGCGCCACTCGTCTTATCGATGGCGGCATTCATGTCGCCAATCGAATCGCGCACCTCGCCCAAGGTATCGGATGCCTCGGAGACAGAACTTGCCAACGAATCCTGAGTCTGGGTTGCCTTGTCCTTTAAATCGACTCCGGCATCCTTGGCAATACTGGCAACGGTCTCGCCCACCGTGGAGATAAATTCCGAGTTGATCTGCTTCTCGATGGTACTTGCACCGGTGTCGGTAACCTTGGGTGCAATGGCGCTCTTCTTCTCATTGACGTAGTACGTAAGCTTGGGCTGATGGTAGTTGCCGTCGAGCATCGAAACCAGGTTATCCGAGAAGTTCTTGGGGATTACGATGGCCGCATAGTACTCACCACTCTCGACGCCCTCCTTGGCATCGGCCGCCGAATCGACGAAGGTCCAGCCCAGCTGATCGTTCTCCTTGAGCTGATCGACGACCTGGTCGCCCGCGTTGAGATCGCCCACCAGGTCGTTCTGAGTGCCCTGATCGTTGTTGGCGATGGCAATCTTGATGCCCTGAGTATTTCCGTACGGATCCCAGTTGGCCACGATGTTGTACCAGGCATACAGCGAGGGAATAACGCACACGCCAAGGGTAACCACCAAGGCGACGGGGTTCACAAGCAGTCGCTTAATGTCGCGCTTAAATATCGCAAAGGACACCTTTGCATTGGATAGTTTGCTGCCGAGACTCACGCTTGGACCATCCATCCTGTCGTTAAATCGAATCGTACTATCGACAACCATTGTACGTAGGCGCTTTAGTGCCTCGCGGCACAATGGTGCTGAGTTTTGCGGGTAGCAATATACTACGAAGATGAGTTAGCGTACAGATGTACAGTATCTTAAATTTCAGCAGGTCACAAAACCACAACCCGCACAAATTAGCAATCCGAATAGTCATTGGGGACGTTCTTAAACGACTAGTCAAACAAGAACGTCCCCGATGACTAGTTTGGACCACGGTAACGTCGATGTTTTGGCAATGCCAGCGAGCGGGCGCCAGAGCGAACAAATTGGCATGAAAAGAGGACGGCATAGACCTTCTGGTCATGCCGTCCTCTTTGAATGACAAGTTGTCGCTCTGGCGCCCGCGCAGCGTCGACCGGTCCGCCGTTCGTTAGAACGGCGGAACCAATTACATAAGTTCACAAATGGCGGCTGCGAAGGCTACGGGGTCCTCGGGGAGGATGCCCTCGACCAGCAGAGCCTGGTCATAGAGCAGACCGGAGTACTGCTTGATCTTGTCGGCGTCGCCTGCCTTCTGGGCAGCGACAAGCTTGTCAAAGACCGGGTGCTTGGCGTTGAGCTCGAGCACGCGTTGGCTCTTGGGCATGCCGTCGGGCGCGCCCTCGGGTCCCTTCTGGAGCACCTTCTCCATCTCGAGCGAAAGTAGGCCCTCGGTGGTGATACAAGCGGGGGCATCGGTCAGGCGCGCGGAGACGGCGACTTTCTCGACCTTGTCACCGAGCGCCTCCTTCATAGCGCTAAAGAGGTCCTCGTTCTCCTTGGTGGCGTCCTCGGCCTCCTTCTTCTCGTCCTCGGTCGCCAGGTCAAGATCACCGGTCGCAACGTTCTTGAGCTCTAGATGACGATCCTCGACCTCGGGCTCGGCACCGTCGGCCACGGCCTTTTCGGCAGCCTCGCGAGCTGCGTCGTCCTCGTAGATCTTGGGCATATCGGCGGCAACGTACTCACGCATAGCTTGGAACGTGAACTCATCCACATCCTGCGTCAGCAGCAGCACGTCATAGCCGCGGTCGAGCACGCCCTTTACCACGGGCATCTTGGCCAAGCGCTCACGCGAGTCGCCGGCGGCGTAGTAGATGGCCTTCTGATCCTCGGGCATGCCCTTGGCATACTCGGCCAGGGTAATCATCTTCTGTTCCTTGGCAGACCAGAACAGCAACAGATCGGCGAGCTCATCGGCCTTCATGCCATAGCTCGAGTAGATGCCGTACTTAAGACCGCGGCCAAAGTTCTCAAAGAACTTCTCGTAGGCCTCGCGGTCGTTGTCACGCATATCCTCAAGGTCGGCGGTGATCTTCTTTTCCACACGCTTGGCGATGGCCTTGAGCTGACGGTTCTGCTGCAGCGTCTCACGCGAGATGTTGAGCGACACATCGGCGGAATCCACGACGCCGCGGACAAAGTTGTAGTAGTCGGGCAGCAGGTCGTCGCACTTCTCCATGATCAGGACGTTGGAGCTGTAGAGTGCCAGACCCTTCTCGTAATCCTTGCTGTACAGATCGAACGGCGCGCGGCCCGGCACAAACAGCAGGGCATCGTACTCGAGCGTGCCCTCGGCATGGAAGCTGATGGTGCGCGCAGGATCGTCAAAGTCGTGGAACGTGGACTTGTAGAACTCGTCGTAGTCCTTCTGCTCGACATCGGAGCTGCGCTTCTTCCAGATCGGTGTCATGGAATTGACGGTCTCGAGCTCCTGGTAGTCCTCGTACTCGGGCTTGTAATCGTCGCCGGCGTCCTCGGGCTTGGGTTTCTGGCGGCTCTTGGACACCATCATCTGAATCGGGTAGCGCACATAGTTGCTGTACTGCTGAATCAGGCTCTTGAGACCCCACTCGGTCAGGAAGCGATCGTAGGTCTCGGCCTCGCCGTCGGCATCGAGCTTCTCGTTCTCGCGCAGCGTCAGGATGACATCGGTACCGTGCTCGGCGCGCTCACCGTCCTCGATGGTGTAGCCCTCAAGACCGTCGGATTCCCACACATGGGCGACATCCTCGCCATAGGCGCGGCTGACGACCTTCACATGGCTGGCAACCATAAAGGCAGAGTAGAAGCCCACGCCAAACTGGCCGATGATGTCGACATCGGAGCCCTGCTGCTCGGCGTTCTCGGTCTTAAACTCCTCGGAGCCGGAATGGGCGATGGTGCCCAGATTGCGCTCGAGCTCCTCGGCGGTCATGCCAATGCCGTTATCCGAGATGGTAATGGTGCGGGCGTCTTTATCAAAGGAGACGCGAATGGCCAGGTCGCCCTGGTTGATCTTGACGCTCGGATCCTGCAGGCTCTTAAAGTTGAGCTTGTCGACGGCGTCGCTCGCGTTAGAGATAAGCTCGCGCAGGAAGATTTCCTTATTGGTGTAGATGGAGTTGATCATGAGGTCGAGCAGTTTTTTGCTCTCGGTCTTAAATTGACGCATGTGCAGTCCTTTCGCGCTACCCCCGTCCGCAAAAACGGCCCGGTTGCCCGAGCCGCATCGCAGACCTGCTATGTTCAGACTTAGATTTTATAACCCAATAGCGCGCATATATACATACGGAATCGAAAAACTGTATGTCCGAGCGCTCCAATGCGTCAATTGCCAAGGAGTGTCCCCAGCTGCCGGCAGAAAAGGAACGTCCCTATCTGTTGCCCAGCAGTTTGGCCATCCAGGCATGAGGCTGGCCTTCGTCTTCGTAGTCCACCGGGGCAATCTGCGTGTAACCGGCCTTGACATAGAGCGGCAGCACGTACTCCTGTGCATGCAACTTTATGAGCTTGGCGCCGGCATCGCGCGCAGCAGCTTCGCTGGCTTCGACAATCTTGCTTGCCAGACCGCGACGGCGCATGGTGGACAGCACGGCGACGCGCCCCATAATATAGGTCTCCCCCGCTGCGACGCCTTCGTCCAAGTCGCACGCCGGCGAAGACGGAGCCTCTGCATCTGCCGCGCGCTCAAGCTCTTCGGGAAACACGCGCGAGCAACCGGCAAGCTCGCCGTCTACATAGAGCGTCACATGAATGCAGTTCGGATCCTCGTCGATAGCGTCGAACTCATTCTCGTAGCCCTGCTCGTCCATAAAAATGACGCGGCGCACCAACGCCGCGTCATCAAAGCATCCCGTCTTAAGTTGGATATCCATGGCTGCCCTTTCATTCAATGCGAACGTTAGGGACAGATTTTAGCGAAAATGAGCTCCGCGCACGCTAAACTTCGCGCGAGCCTTCGCCAGGC
The DNA here is from genome assembly GCA_018382125.1 of Collinsella sp. Classification (GTDB taxonomy): domain Bacteria; phylum Actinomycetota; class Coriobacteriia; order Coriobacteriales; family Coriobacteriaceae; genus Collinsella. The sequence goes on along the minus strand of JAGZQO010000006.1, from coordinate 56,545 downwards.
AATCGTAATGACCCACGTTATGGGCATCGCTCGCGATGAAGCTGTACAGGTTCTGATCGAACAGGCGCTGTGCCGGCTTTTTCTCGCGACCAAAGCGACCGCCGGCAATAAAGTCCGCCGAAGCCTGCAGCTTGCAGCCCATATCGACCAGGCGCTCCGCCACGCTTACATCCTTTTGAACCGCACGATAGCGCTCAGGATGAGCGATGATCACCTGGTAGCCACGGCACTGCAAATCGTAAATCGTGTTCTCGTACTCTCTAAACGCATACGCATCGGCATGCGTCGAAAGCTCGAGCAGAAACTCGTTGGTCCCATCGAAATGCAAGTGCTCCGCGGCATCGATACCAAGCTCAACGAGCTTTCGATGGTTGACCTCGAAGCCCATCTGGAGCGGAAAACCGTCAGCGTTATCGCGCAGCAGCTCAAAGGCATCCCACATCTTGTCGTAATCAAAATAGGGATCACGGCAGTGAGGAGTGCAAACAATTCTGGTTACACCAGCCCGCTTGGCAGCCGCAAGCATCGCCAAGCTCTCATCGAGATCGGCGGCGCCGTCGTCTACACCCGGCAAGATATGGCAATGAATGTCACGCATAGGTCAGCCTTAATCAACTAAACGTTTGCTCGGTTGGTGAAGATGCCCTTTTTGGAAGTCCCCTGATCGTCGGAGCCCTTCTTCACCTTCTTACCGTCCTTGGTGTAGTAGGAGTAGTAGTACTCGCTGGTCTCGGTCTCGCAGTAGTTCATAACGGTACCGATGAGCTTGACCTTCTCGGACTTTTTAAGCTGACCGATGGCGTTGAGCGCCTCCTCGCGCTTGGTGAAATCCTCACGCACCACGAACAGCGTGCCGTCGGTCAGGCTGGCAATCTCGGCAGCATCGATGAAGGTGCCGACCGGGGGAGCATCAAAGATGACGTACTGGAACTTGGCGGACAGCGCCTTTACCAGCTTGGCAAAGCGGTGAGAGACGATGATGTCGGCAGGATTGGGAATATGCGGCTCGGCATCGAGGAAGTAGAAGTTCTTCTGACCCGTCTCGACAATTGCCTGGTCAATGGAGATCTGCTCGGAAAGGACCGCATAGAGTCCGCCGCGCGAACGAACGCCGAGCATATCGGAAAGGGACCTGCGGCGCATATCGGCCTCGACCAGAAGCACGGACTTGCCGCTCGTGGCGATTGCCTGAGCAAGGTTAATGGAAACCGTAGACTTGCCCTCGTTGGGAATCGAGGAGGTAACGGTGATGGTGCGGATGGGGTCGTCCACGCTCGCAAAGCGGATGTTGGCCAGAAGGGTCTTGGCGGCATTCTGTACAACGAGCTTGTCGGTGTTCTTTGCCTTAGCCATGCCTATTTACCACCTTTCATAGCCGGAATTCGGCCAACAACGGGAATGCCCAGGAGCTCTTCTGCCTCTTCGGCACCGCGGATGCGGGTATTGAGCATGTCTGCCAAAACGACATAGGCGACTGCGATAAAGATACCGGCGAGGAACGCGACGGCAATATACAGCGTGCGCTTGGGGCCGCTGGGGGCTTCGGGGGTCTTAGCCTCGTCGATAACGTTGATGCTCTGGGCAGCGCCGACGTTCTGAGCGACCGTACTCACCGAGCTGGCCATGGCCTTTGCGACCTTAGCCGTCTCCTTGGCATCGGTGCCGGTAACCGAAAGCGTAATGACACGCGTGGTGGTCTCGGAGGAAACAGACACCTTGTAGTCATCCAGATCAGTGAGGCCCAGTTCATTGGCTGCGCCGCTCTTAACGCTATCGCTATCCAGCAGCGTGGCGATATCGTTGGAAAGCATCTGACTCGCCGAGAGATCGTTGTAGCTCATCTGACCGCTATCGTCGGTCTTGGCGAGAATGTACATGCTCGTCGTCGCGGTATAGGTGTTGTCCATCGCAACGAAGGACACGATGCCCATGGCGATCGCGCAGACCACCGGAAGGGTGATGACCAGCTGAAGGTGCTTCTTCAGCAGCTGGAACAGTTCGAGAAGGGTCATGCAGCTTGCCTTTCATTTCCCCAGTTCGGATTGACAAAACTGTCCGTATGTTATCGCATCTTTTTACCGAGACCAAACTCTATACATAAGAAACAGGCTCTCCTGTAAAAATGTCGGAAGCAATCGTAAAATTGCACAACAACGCCGCACCCGAAAGTCAAATGCGGCGTCTGCATCAATATCTATGTTATATCGCTATGCGAATGGCTCGTCCTGCTGTATGGGAAACGTCACCGTAATGGTGGTTCCCACGCCCAACTCGCTCGACAGATCGAGCGTGGCGTGATGATACAGGGCCGCATGCTTGACAATGGCAAGCCCCAGACCGGTTCCGCCGCGTGCCTTGGACCTACTCTTGTCCACGCGATAGAACCGCTCAAATACCTTGCCCTGTTCTTCAGGCGCGATACCGATTCCCGTGTCGGCGACCGCAAGGAACGGATGGCCTTCGTCGTTGGTGCCGCACTGCAGCGTAACCGTACCGCCGGGTCGATTGTAGCGGATGGCGTTGCTTGCCAGATTATAGATGAGCTCGTCAATCAAGCGCGACACGCCCTCGATGACCACAGGCTTGGTCTCATGACTTATCGTCACATTCGCCTGACGGGCGACCTGTTCAAGACGCTGCTCAACCGCGTAGATGGCACGCGAGAGCTCAATAGGCTCCGTGGACCCAATGGGCACCGCCTCGCCCTCAGTTGCACGCTCGGCCTCGTCCAAGTTAGACAGCGTAAGGATGTCGTTGACAAGCGCTGCCAAGCGGCCTGCCTCACGATAGATGCGACCGCCAAAGTTGCGCAGGTCGTCCTCGCCCTCGACCATGCCGTTTGCGATGAGCTCGGCATAGCCCGAAATCGCCGTAAGCGGCGTCTTGAGCTCATGGGTGATATTCGCCGTGAACTCGCGGCGCATACGGTCGTTGTCCGCCAGCACCGCCATTTGGCGCTTGAGTTCCTGGCGCTGCGACTCGATACGCTCAAGCATGGGGACCATCTCGGCATAGGCGTGCTCATAGCTACGGCGTGGGTGGTCCAAATCCACCTCTTGCAACGGCGCGATGATGGCACGGGACTCGCGGCGCGCCATAAAAAACGAGAGTACCGCACCCGCTGCTGCGATAAGCAGCATCGGCGCCACCATCGACAGCAAAATCGCCGCAACGCCAGGCTGGGCCTGCGCCAAGCGGACAACCTGGCCGTTATCAAGGGCGACGGCGCGATACAGCATAATCTCGTCGAGCGTAGAGCTTGCGCGCTCCGCGGAACCCAAACCACTCTCAAAGGCCTCGATGACCTCGGGGCGATCGCCATGGTTGGGCAGTGTGGAAGGCGACGCCTCGTTGTCGTAGGCAACCGATCCATCCTTGTTAATCAGCGTGATGCGCAAGTCCTCGCGATCGAGGCTACGCAAGAACGGGATGGGCTCCTGCTGCTCGTCGAGGGCGGCAGCAATGAGCTCGGTTTCCTGCGCCAGATTGGCACTCGTGGCATCCGCCAAGGTGTTTTGCAAAAAGAACGCACCCAGCACCGTAAACGCCACGATAACCGCCATGGCGCAGACAAAGATCGTCACAAAAACGCGGTGCGACAGCGTATGTTTTCCCTGGGGGGCGAAGACCACGGGTTACTCCTCCGATGCGGTGGCCGCGGTGTCGTCACCTTCGGTACCATCACCGGCAGAAGGCTCGGCCAAGCGGTAGCCCACGCCGCGTACGGTCTCGATGGCGCCGGCATGCTCGCCCAGTTTTTGGCGAAGCGTCTGCACGTGCACGTCAACGGTGCGCGAACCGCCGTCGAAGTCCCAGCCCCACACGCTCTGCAGCAACGACTCGCGGGTAAAAACCACGCCGGGCTTGCGCATGAGGTACTCGAGCAGGTCGAACTCGCGCAGGGTGAGCTTAAGCGGCTCGCCGGCAACGGTCACCTCGCGATGGCTGGGCGAGAGCACGATGTCGCCCACGCTGAGCACATCGCTCGCCTGCTTGACCATGCCGCCGCGACGCAGCAGTGCGCGGCAGCGGCTGGCGAGCTCCATGAGCGAAAACGGCTTAGTCAGGTAATCGTCGGCACCGCCATCGAGCGCCATCACCTTGTCGAGCTCGGTGTCCTTGGCGGTAAGCATCATGATGGGCACCGTCGCCGTCAGGCGATCGGCACGCAGGCGACGCATAATCGCCAAGCCATCGGTATCGGGCAGCATGATATCGAGCAGCACGGCATCGGGTACCCGTCGCGCCACGGCAGCCTTAAACTCGCCGTCGCACGAAAAGCCCTCGGCCTCGATTCCCTGCTTACGCAGCGCATAGACCGTCAAATCCCTGATGTTGTCATCGTCCTCGACGTAATAGATCATGTTGAACCCCTTTGCGGCCGACATGACCGCATCTTAACCCTAAAGGTGCCTGTACTAGATGGTATCAGCCAAAACGGCCCGTCAAATAATCCGCCGTGCGCGGATCGATCGGGTTTTTGAAGAGCCGGGCAGTGGGCGCATGCTCCACCAGCTCGCCCAGCAAAAAGAACGCGACCGAGTCGGAGATGCGCGCAGCCTGCTGCATGTTGTGCGTAACGACCACCAGCGTGCAGGTCTCCCTGAGCTCGCAGGCCAGCTGCTCCACCACCAGCGTCGATACGGGATCGAGCGCCGAGGTCGGTTCGTCCATCAGCAGAATGTCGGGCTGCACGGCCAGCGCACGGGCGATGCACAGGCGCTGCTGCTGTCCACCCGAAAGACCCAGGCCCGACTCTTTGAGCTTGTCCTTGGCCTCATCCCATAGTGCAGCGCGACGAAGGGAATCCTCGACCAGCTCATCGAGCACGACGCGGTCGCGCACACCCATACCGCGAGGACCGTAGGCGACGTTGTCGTAGATGCTCATGGGAAACGGGTTGGGGCGCTGGAACACCATGCCCACGCGCTGGCGCAAGCGGCAGATGTCGTAGTCGCCCAGGATATCTTGACCATCGAGCGCGATCTTACCCTCGATGCGGCAATCCTTGATGCCGTCGTTCATGCGGTTAAAGCAGCGCAGCAACGTGGACTTTCCGCAGCCCGAAGGCCCGATAAACGAGGTGATCTGCTTGTCGCGGATCTTGATATTCACGTCCTTGAGCGCATGATGGTCGCCATAGAACAGGTCGAGGCCCTCGACGTCGATGCGCGTCGGCGAGGCGGCAAGATCCTCTGCCGTGGGGCGAGTCGCATCCCCAACCTCGCGCTCGCGCGCGGCCTCGGCCTGCGCTTTCATGAGTTCTTCAAGCTCCATGGGCTCAACAGCCGCAGCAGCCGTCATACCGCATACCTCCACATCGATATCAATTCAGCAGTATCGATAGTAGAAATCGCGGCTCATATGTACGTGAGCGCATTGTCAAGTGTTTGTAAGGGCACGCTGGCTATGCGGCGGGCAGCTCGATGGTGAATATCGTGTGTTCGGGCGTCGATTCACATGCAACGGTACCGCCGTGTGCCGTGATGATCTCCTTGGCAATAGCAAGGCCCAGACCAGCGCCGCCGCGATTGGTCGCACGCGCCGCATCCAGGCGATAGAACTTCTCAAAGATCACCTTGAGCTTAGCCGCAGGGATAGGATCGCCCTGATTGATAAAGCGCACGCGCACGCCGCCATCGTCTTGGCGCCCGGCCTCAATCGTGATAGTCGAGCCCTCATAGCTATAGGCGACGGCGTTTTTCATGATGTTGTTGAACACGCGAGCCATCTTGTCGCCATCCACGAGCACCGTCAGGTCCTCGCGAATATCAACTTGGGCTTCCTTATGCTGCTCGTTGAGGATGGGATAGAACTCGTCAGCCACCTGAGCCAGCAGCAACCCCAGGTCAACATAGCCGCGCGTGAGCACGATATCGTGGAAGTCAAAGCGCGTGATATCGAAGAACTCTTCGATGAGCGCATCAAGCCGGTGCGCCTTGTCGAGAGCCACGCCCGTAAAGCGCGCACGTTGCTCAACCGGCAGCTCAGGAGCCTCTTGCAGCAGCGAAAGATAGCCCACCACGCTGGCAAGCGGGGTGCGTAGGTCATGTGCCAAGTACGTGACCAGATCGTCCTTGCGATGCGACTCGTCACGCAGAGCTTGCTGCACCTTGCGCTCACGGTCACGCACGCGGTTAAGGGCGCCCTCGACCTCCAAGAAGTCGCCGTCGATGTTGTCCCAGGTGTCGGGGTGATCGATCAGGCGATCTTGAATACGAGCGGCCAGCACACAATCGGCATGCTGCTCGCCCTGTTCGTAGCCCTGGTAGTACAGGGCGCGGCCACACAAGAACAGCACGCACGCGGCAAGCGCCAGCACAAAGCCAAGCATGTTGAATACAAAGCCGGCATCGAACAGCACCGGCCCTTCGATGCCGCCGAGCGCCATGGCGCCAATCGCCAACGTCATGGCCCACGCGGCGCCGCCAATCACCATGCAGCGGCGCACGATCTCAAATCGATCGATCAGCAAAAAGCCGACAAGCAGCACCGCCAAGATTCCAGCGATGTTATCGATGCCAATCAGCAGCAGGCTCAGCAAAAAGAGCAGCACCGTTGCAAGCGCGCGGTTGTCGACGACTGACCTCACGTATTCAAAGAGTCGATCGGGCACCTCGAACGCTTGCCTATCGTCTTTTGTCATATCAAGATCCTCACAAGCGAAAAGCGTTATTCGATGATGTAGCCGACGCCCCAGACGTTTTTGATAAAGCGCGGCTTTTGTGCGTCGTCGCCGATCTTTTCGCGCAAATGGCGAATGTGCACCATCACCGTATTGTTGGAGCCGGGCATAAAGTCCTCGTTCCATACCGCGCGGAACAGGTCCTCCACGGCCACCACGCTGCCGCGATGCTCGACCAGATACAGCAAGATTGAATACTCGGTGGGTGTGAGGCGTACCGGTGAACCGTCCACCGTTACGGAACGAGCATCGCGGTTGATCTCCAAGCCGTCGAGCTGAATGGTCGGCGACTCGGCCGCCTGTGCACGGCTACCGTAGCTGGTGTAGCGGCGAAGCTGAGCGTGCACGCGCGCGATGAGCTCCAGCGGACGGAACGGCTTAACCACGTAATCGTCCGCGCCAAGCGAAAGGCCCTCGATCTTGTCTTGCTGGGCATCGCGCGCCGTCAGCATGATCACGGGATAGGTATGGCTGGAACGGATCGTACGCAGCAGCTCAAACCCATCGATATCGGGCAGCATGACATCCAGCAGCGCCAGATCGAACTCCTGCTCCAAGATTGCCTTGGCGGCATCGGCCCCGCTATAGGCAATCTGGACATCAAAGCCCTCTTTTGTAAGGTAGATACCAACCAAGTCGGCGATGGCCTTCTCGTCATCAACTACCAAAATGCGCTCGTTCATGCGTGCTCCTCTCGCGCTCCATTATGCCCGGGGCTGCACACGCCACACACAACAAGCGTGGGTGATTAAGTCGGCCTTAAGCACCCTTGCGCCCGTTCGGGCGCGGATGTGGGCCACGCACGCACGCGATGATCGCCGACGCCGGCAAACGATATACTCTAGTTCCAGAAGAGACCATCCCGTCGAAAGCGAAATCCGTGAAGTCCCTCACCTCTTTTGCAAAGCGCTCAGCCCAGCTTGCCGCCAGCTTTGTCTGCGCTATCGCCCTTGCCGCTGGCGCGCCCACCGTCGCCGGCGCCCAAGTGCTCACGACCGACAATGTTTGCGGCAAAACCGCCGATGCGCGCGGCATCACGGCCGAAAACCTGCCCGATATCGATGCGACCAATGCCCTCGTCATGGGCAAAGACGGCACCGTCTACTATGCCCGCGACGCCGATGAGCAGGTCAAAATCGCCTCGATCACCAAGGTCATGACCGCAATCCTAACCGTCGAGAATTGTAAGATGGACGAGAAGGTCACGGTGAGCAACGCCGCAGCCACCGTGGGTAATTCGACCGCCGGCTTGCTCGAAGGCGACGAGCTTACCGTTGAGCAGGCACTGCGCGGCCTGATGATTCCCTCGGGCAACGACGCCGCCATCGTGCTCGCCGAATATGTGGGCAAGAAGATCGACCCTAAGACCAAAGACGCCGAGGCCACATTTGTGAAGGCCATGAACGAGCGCGCTAAGAAGCTCGGCTGCACCGGTACGCTTTTTGAAAACCCGCATGGTCTGGACTTTGATGAGTGGGCTGGCGATATGCACTCAACCGCACACGACGTAGCGCTGATGATGCAGGAGGCCATGAAAAACGACACGATCCGCGAGATCGTAGCGAGCGAGGATTCCTGGATCGAGGTCACGGGCGCCGACGGCACCGACCATTCGCATTCCATGGACACGCATAACTATTTGCTGGGCCAAGATGGCAACATCGGCGGCAAGACCGGCACCACCGACGACGCGGGCTATTGCTTTACGAGTGCCTACAACCGCGATGGCGACGAGATCTACACCGTCGTTTTGAACTCCACCACCACCGACCAGCGCTTTACCGATACCGCAACCCTTGCCAATTGGTACTACGGTCACAAGGTGACGGTCGCGATCGCCAACACGCAGGAAAAGACCGCCAACGGCAACCCGCTTATGGCGCGCATTGGCCAAACCGACTGGACGGATAAGACGATCGACGCCACACTCGCCGATCCTACGGCGCAAGCGACCGTGTTTTCCCTTGCCGGCGAGGTGACCGAAAAGGTTAGCCACGACGATCTTTCGGGCACGGTGCATGTGGGCGACAAGGTGGGCAGCGTTACACTCAAGCAGGACGGCACCAAGATCGCCGTCATGGACCTGGTTGCTGACGAGGAAGGCGCAGGGCCGAATCCCATTGAGTGGCTCCTTGTGAAGCTCGATCGCTTGGGCCGCCGCATCGACAACCGCCCGCTCACAGCCGAGAGCGAGACCGTAGCCAAGGCACCCGAGGTGTAAGGTCGAAGAACAATACACTCGCTGAAAGGAGGTGTCCGAAAGGATGCCTCCTTTTTTGAGGGTTCGAATCCCCAGCGCCCTTTCTCGATAATAAAAAAGGGCCCCCGATGGGACCCTTCTTTAAAGTTAAACTGGCGGAGAGCTGGGGATTCGAACCCCAGATGCCCTTTTGGGGCATACTCGCTTAGCAGGCGAGCACCTTCGGCCTCTCGGTCAGCTCTCCGTAACAGCCGTTCTATAGTAACCAAACAGCCAAGGATGGGCAAGAGGAAATTTTCTAATTGCCTAGCATCCTTTCCTCCTTGGAGGCTTCGCCTACCCCAGCGAGCGGTTGAGGGAGCCGAGCTCGTCGTTGCCCATGGTGCGCCACATTTGGAAGATGCAACCGCGTGCCAGGAAAAAGAAGCCGTTGTCGACCAGTTGCACAGCGGCATCTGCCAGCTGATTCGTCACGGCGGACACTGGCGGCAGCTCGAGTCCAGCCTTGCGGATGGTCTCGACCGCCTCCTCGAACGTCGGAGGCTCGCTGACGCCCATCTCATTCATAAGGCCCTGCATTTCTTCCAGCGCACTACTGCCCGATTCCTCACCGCGCGGCACCAGACGGTAACAAGCCAGCGCTAGGTCGAGCTGATCGCAATTCCAATAGGCAAACGCCAAGCGATAGAACAGGTAGCCGATTGCAGAACGATCGCTGGCAATACGTAGGCCGTGGCGCGCCACCTCGATAATCTCGTCAAAGCGCTCCAGACGCGCAAGCACGTTGATGAGCGCAAAGTGCGATTGCATGGACGAGCGTGCCAGATCGTAAAGATGGCGCACCTCGGGCAGTGCTCGTTCAAAGTCCTCTTGCTCGGCGTAAAAGCTGCAGATCTCGTGCTGGGCAAAGTACAGTGCATCGGGCGCACGAAGGATTCGCACAGAGCGGTCTTCTTCCAACACCGGTAGCACCATGCGCACCAGCTGGTTATCGCAAAACTGCGTTTGAACCGGACCTGTCGCCAAAAGCTCGGCGACGGCGCACTTAGCCTCCAACTCCTCGACAAGACGAGAAAAGCCTTCAAAAGCACCTGTACGGTCGACTTTTGCCTGCTCGCGCAATTCAACAACACGGGCCACGTATGGGTCGTCGTCCTCTTCCATGACCTCCAACTCGTCAGCCGTATCGGCAAGCAGCAGATCGCGCAGCGCCGGCGGCAGCGTGCGATGGTCATCACGCGGACGAGCATGAACCTCCGCAGGCTCAATCGTCTCCGGAGCGGTTGACTCATACGCCTCAAGCACACGCTTGCACGGCATATCGTCCATGTCCATGCTCTCAAGATCCTTGGCGACAGGCACGCAATCGGCCAGATAGGCCGCGCGCCCAAAGAAATACGTTGTGACAACGCGCTCGCCCTGCTCACTGTCGGGAGCAGCAATCTGCACATAGCAGCGCGTGATGCAGGTGCCCGCGGCAAAACACGCTGCCGCAAGTGTGAGTGCCACGCGCGCATCGTGCTCCGCGGCCCAGATCGCGCGCGTGTCCTCGTCCAGCTCGCGCCAGGCGTCATCCTGAGCGTCGTATTCACGTTGCAGCATGGCATCAACGACAGACTGCCCAAACCGAACGAGCATAATCCCCTCGGCAACGTTTGCCCGATAGGTATAGTCGAGCCGCGTGACCACGTTGAGCGCCTCAACGATTCGCGCAAAACGGGTGCGCACGTCCCACTCGCCGCCCGGCTGGCACGAAACCGTTCCCGGCTTGGCCCACGGGTTATCGCTCGAAGCCGTATCGAGCAGTCGGGGAACATCGTTGGTCGTCTTGGCGATATGCCACGCATCAAAGAGCGCGCAGCCCTCAAGGCTCGGCGAGGATGCCGCAGGGGCCAATCCGGCCCCGATGCGCTCAAGGATGCCGGAGAGGCGGTTGAGACGGCACTCGATGGCAAGCAGCATGTCAATCTCGTCCTGGTCCAACAGGCTACGATCAAAATTGAGATAGAAAATCTTTGAGCGATCAATGCGAGCCAGGCTCATCTCGGACTTAGCAGCGATGGTGCGCAGGCGGGGCAAGTCAATTTCGCTCATAAGGGCGGCGGCATAGCGCTCGATACCGCTCGGATTCTCGGCATGGTCAACGCGGTAAAGCAGCGTCTCGATAGCATCGGGGAGCGGTGCCGTGTTAAAGCCCAAAAACACCTCGACCGGCTCGGGCAACTTTACGAGCTTGATCTTGTCGACAACGTTTTGCATACCCTCGTCGAGTCCGCCGGCGTCCGCCGTGTTCACAATAGCGCTTTCGGAGTTGGCAAATATCACGTAGCGCAAGAACATCGAGGCCATGAACTCACCGTAAGGAAGGGCGCGGGTCGAATTCCATGTCTCGTGGTCGGACTGCTCGCGCATGGGGCCTTCGGGAGAGCCGGCAGTTTGCGCACACGCGCGCATTGCACCGTTGGCTTTCCTTACCATAATCTCACCAATACTGGAATCCGACTCGTCAAGGACCAGTTCCATGTCGGGATCGTTGGGCAGCGGAGCCTCGCTGACGGGGCGGTCCACCTTGTACACCTCACCCGAAACGCTTACGTAGCCCAAAAGCGACACATGACTTTTGCCAACGAACTCGACGACATAACAAGATTCATGCTGATCCTCGCCAAAGAGTTTCCAGACCACGCCATATGAGCGTCCCGCAGGCTGCTCGGGCATCGCCGGAAAGCGCTTCTTGGGATCGAGAAACCTGAGCTTGTATGTCGGACGCTCTGCCACGAAATATCACCCTGATCGGTCGTCTAGAGAAGGAGCGGTCGCGGATAGGCCGCGATACCTACTCGGAATCTTACACGAGTCGATAAGAAATCGTCCGCTTCACGCCCGCGCCTCGACCGAGGTTCGAATCCATGGGGCGTTTCCATAAAAGAAAAGCCCCCGTCGACGGAGGCTTCAAGTTCAAATGGTGCGGCGTATAGGATTCCGCGCATCCGCTTCGCGGATCCGCACCGGCTTCGCCCGCCTGCCGGCGGACTCGCCCGCGGGCTAAAAACGCTCCGCGTTTTCTTATCGCCCGCGCCTCGACCGAGGTTCGAATCCATGGGGCGTTTCCATAAAAGAAAAGCCCCCGTCGACGGAGGCTTTAAGTTCAAATGGTGCGGCGTATAGGATTCGAACCTATGACGTTCTGATTCGTAGTCAGACCCTCTATCCAGCTGAGGTAACGCCGCGACTTATTGATTATTATGCACATGGACTGAATAAAGGTCAAGCGTTTTTCAAAAAAAGTTATTGAATTTGATTTTTACTCATTTAGACCACTTGATGCGATCCTCGACGCATCGCGATATAAGAAAAGCTCCCGTTGCCGGGAGCTTTAAAATCATTTGGTGCGGCGTATAGGATTCGAACCTATGACGTTCTGATTCGTAGTCAGACCCTCTATCCAGCTGAGGTAACGCCGCAACGCACGGATTATTATGCACGTGACCCCTCGATGGGTCAAGCGACAATTTGGAAAAATTTTACGAAGTGATGATTAAGATGCTCGCGCCTCGACCGAGGTTCGAATCCGTGCGGTGCCGGCGTAAAAGAAAAGCCCCCGTTGCCGGAGGCTTCAAGTTCAATTGGTGCGGCGTATAGGATTCCGCGCATCCGCTTCGCGGATCCGCACCGGCTTCGCCCGCCTGCCGGCGCGCTCGCCCGCGGGCTAAAAACGCTCCGCGTTTTCTTTACGCCCGCGCCTCGACCGAGGTTCGAATCCATGCAGTGCCGACGTAAAAGAAAAGCCCCCGTTGCCGGAGGCTTTCAATTTCAATTGGTGCGGCGTATAGGATTCGAACCTATGACGTTCTGATTCGTAGTCAGACCCTCTATCCAGCTGAGGTAACGCCGCAGCGCAAGACATATAAAACCACTTTAGCTTATTGGAGTCAAGCACAATCTCAAACTTTTTTGTGGAACGCAGTTTTGTCACGCTGCTCCGCATATACCGCCGTTCCCCGTACGATCGATTGGCTTTTCGATCACGTCGAACTTAGCATCAAGTTCCCTCAGGAGCGATCTCACCCGCTGGGCACAATCATATTCGGCAAACGAGATGCTCAGCATGCGCGCGACCTGGTTGGAAGTCCCAACTCCATAGAAGTGCTCCAGCGCCACAAGTCCCTCGTGCGTCACAAAGGTCTCGACCACATGCGGCGACTCCTCAAAGCACCATTGTGTCAACGGACCCTCACTCGTCTGCCGAACCACCAGGCCGCCCATGCCAGACGGCTCACACGTTACAAGCAGGTACTCCCCGCCCTCGTCGCTCTCAAACAAAACCACCCGATCATCAAACAACTCCATCGCGTCCCCTTTCTCTCGCTCTTATTTAGCAAAAGCATAGCAGGTAGATGGCTGTATACAGAACAGTTGTTCGTGTGTTTTCTATTGAGCTGTCCGCACGGCATGGTATGGACCTGCGCACGAAATAAGGCGCCCCCGAAGGAGCGCCCTTGCATATCCCCTATGCAGCCAACTTACGCGATCGGCTCGATCTTCTCGAGACCACCCATGTAAGGACGCAGGACCTCGGGGATCGTGATGGTGCCGTCGGCGTTCTGGTAGTTCTCCAGAATAGCGGCCATGGTACGACCAGCCGGCAGGCCGGAACCGTTAAGGGTGTGCAGGTAACGCGAACCCTTGAAGTTCTCGGGGTCGCGGTACTTGATGTTGGCGCGGCGGGCCTGGAAGTCGCCGCAGTTGGAGCAGGAGCTGATCTCCTTGTAGGCGTTGTAGCTCGGCAGCCAGACCTCGACGTCGTAGGTCTGACGGGCAGAGAAGCCCAAGTCGCCGGTGCACAGGCTAATCACGCGATACGGAAGGCCCAGCTGCTGCAGCAGGTACTCGGCCTCGGCGGTCATGCTCTCGAGCTCCTCGTCGGACTCCTCCGGCTTAGCGAACTTGACCATCTCGACCTTGTCGAACTCGTGCTGACGGATGATGCCGCGGGTGTCGCGACCGGCGGAACCGGCCTCCTCGCGGAAGCAGGGGGTGAAGGCGGTGTAGCGGCGCGGCAGGGTGTCGGCGTCGAGGACCTCGCCGGCGTGCAGGTTGGTGAGCACGACCTCGGCGGTGGGGATCAGGAAGTTGTCGCCCGAGACGTGATAGGCGTCGTCCTCGAACTTGGGCAGCTGGCCCGTACCGAACATGGTCTGACGCTTGACGACGATAGGCGGCCACCACTCCTTAAAGCCACGGCTCGTATGCGTGTCCAGGAAGAAGTTGATAAGGGCGCGCTCCAGGCGGGCGCCGGCGCCACCGAGAACGGTGAAGCGGCTGCCGGAGAGCTTGTTGCCGCGCTCGAAGTCGAGGATGTCCAGATCGGTGCCCAGGTCCCAGTGCGGCTTAAAGTCGAAGTCGAACTCGCGCGGGGTGCCCCAGCGGCGACGCTCGATGTTCTCGTCCTCGTCCTTGCCGTACGGCGTGGCCTCGCACGGAATGTTGGGCAGGTGAGCCATGAAGTCGTACTGCTCCCGCTCGAGGGCGGCGCGGCGCTCGGCCAGACCGTCAATCTTCTCGTTGACGGCGCGCACGGCCTCCTTGGCGGCCTCGGCCTCGTCCTTCTTGCCCTCCTTCATCAGGGCGCCGATCTTCTTGGACTCGGCGTTGCGCGTGGCCTGGAGCTCCTCGACCTCGGTGATGACGGCACGACGCTCGTCGTCGAGCTCAAAGAACTTCTCGCGATCCCAAGACGTCTGGCGGTTAGCCATGGCGACATCGATGGCATCGGGGTTCTCGCGAACAAACTTGATATCAAGCATTAGATCCTCCGGCGATATACATTCCATTTAGGTTGCAACCTTGTACAGGTATGGGCAAGTATATACTTATGAGCGTTTACGACCCAACTCAACTACGCAAGAAGGCACCCAATGGACGCAGTTTTTTCCTTTTTGTTTGGCACCCGCACCGGTTTTGCCATCCTTTTCGCCGGCGGCATCCTGCTGTTTGCGATTCTTGCCTTTGTAATGGAGAAGCGCACCCATAAGATGTATGTCGACCGCGGCCCCAAGTCCGAGGATGAGGAAGACAGCTTCTGGGACTAACCTGCCATTTAGGGACAGGTTTATTTTGGTCGGTTTTATCTGGGCAAACGCAAGCGCCCCGCAACTGGAATTGAACCAGTTGCGGGGCGCTTTTCGCTAAAAGGACAAAACAGCAGGAAAAACCTGCCAAAATAAACCTGTCCCTAAATAGCAGGTTTTACTGGAGGGTTGCGTCGATTGCCTTGACCAGGGCGCTGCGCATGCCGGCGTCCTCGAGCGCGACGACGCCCTTGATGGTGGCACCGCCGGGCGAGCACACGGCATCCTTCATCGCTGCGGGATGCTGACCGGTTGCGAGCTGCAGCTTTGCCGTACCCAGCACCATCTGGCTCACAATGCGATAGGCATCGGCGCGCGGGATACCGTGCTTGACCGCCGCATCGCTCAGGGCCTCGATCGCCATGGCGACGAATGCCGGAGCGCAACCACCCACCGTGCCGCCCACAAACAGCAGGCTCGTATCGAGCTCAACCACCGCACCGAGCTTGCCAAGCAGATCAAGCACCACTGCGCTCTGTTCATCACTAAGCGTGGAAGCCTTCTCGCAAGCTATGACGCCCTCGCCCACCGAAACCGGTGTGTTGGGCACCGTCGAGATATGCGCGACGCCCGGCAGGACCTGCTCCCACTTGGCACTGTCCCAGGTCCAGGCAACCGACAGAACGACCTTTTTGGCAAGAGCATCCTTGAGCGGGGCGAATACCTTCTCGATCATGTACGGCTTGACCGCAGCGACCACGATATCGGATGCGGAGACAACCTCGGCGGCATCGTGGCAAGCGGCCATGCCGCGCGCCTCGCAGCGCTCAACCAGTGCGTCGTAGCGACCCGCGCAGGCGCACATGTCGCTCGCAGCTACACCGGCAGCGATCCAGCCATCGGCCATAGCGCTCGCCATATTGCCAAAACCGACAAATCCAATCTTCATATCTCATAGTCCTTTCAGACACATTCCTCAAAACGAAAGGTATTGTCCCACGCCATTGTTTCGTATTGCCGACCTATTTGTGATACGGCTCGCCACGACTGATCTTGCAGGCACGGTAAATCTGCTCTAGCAGCACCACACGCGCCAGGTTATGCGGCAAGGTAATGCGTCCAAAGCTGAGCATCTCGTCGGCGCGGGCGCGCACCTCATCACTCACGCCGTCCGAACCGCCGATTACAAAGGCAATGTCGCTACTGCCTCGCAGCATAAGATCGTCGAGCCTCGCCGAGAGCTCCTCACTCGAACGCTCCTTGCCCTCAATGGCCAGCAAGATCGCATGCGCTCGAGACGGCAAGGCAGCAAGAATCGCCGCCCCCTCCTTGTCACGCGCAGCATCCACGCCGCCCGCCTTAGCCGGGTCGATATCGGCCACCTCGCGGATATCAACCTTGGCATAGGCACCTAGGCGCTTGGTGTACTCAGCGCACGCGTCCTTCCAAAAGCGCTCCTTGAGCTTACCGACGCAAACGACGGTGTATTTCACGCGCGTCTACTCCTTCGAATCGTTTTGAACTTTGCTGGCGGTCAGCATCTGCTCGAACATCGAGGCCGACTGCGAAAAGTCGCTCGGCAGCACGACCGTCGAGGTTTTACCCGTGCGAGCGAACTCCGTCATCATCTCGGACCACTGCGTAAACATGAACAGTTGGTTGGCCTCGTCATTGCCGACACCCGTCTCTTGGATGATCTCGAGCGAATCTTTGATACCCAGCGCGATGGCCTTGCGCTGGTTGGCGATGCCCTCGCCCGCCTTTTCCATTGCCTCGGCCTCGGCGGTCGCCTCGGTGACGCGCTTGATGCGGTCGGCCTCAGCGAGCTCCTGTGCCGCAGCGCGCTTGCGCTGGGCAGCGTTGATGTCGTTCATGGAGTTCTCAACCTCGGTCGGCAGTGCGATTTTGGTGATGAGCGTCGACACGAGGGTGAAGCCGTAGGCGGCCATCTGCTCGGAAACGGTAGCGTTGACATCCTTGGCGATGTCATCCTTCTTGGCAAAGACCTCATCGAGTGTGTAGACGGGGATCGAAGAGCGCAGGGCGTCGGTGATGAAGTCACGCATCTGGTCGACGGGCTCCTGCAGCATGTAGTAGCTCTTGTAGATACCCGAATCTGCCGGGCCGGCGCCCATGTCATAGCTCACGTGGTACTGAGCAGAGACCTCAAGGCCGATGGTCACGTTGTCCTGGGTCTTAACGTCGATGCCAAAACCGTTTTTCATGGTGCGCAGACTCACCGTGGCGGCCTTGCGGTCGATCACGGGCACCTTCATGTGGAAGCCCGCGTTGACGATGCGGTTAAACTTGCCCAGACGCTCGATGATCACGGCATGCTGTTGTTCAACGACATAGCAGGCGTTAGGAAGCAGCAGCAACAGGATGATGATGGGAATCAAAAGGCTGGTAAGGGCGGCGATGATACCGGACAACAGCATGGTCTCTCCTCTGATAGGCACACGTTGGCACTAGGATACCCGCACGAAGCAGCAACGTGACATCAACAAGAGGCCCATAACAAAAAAGCTCCCATTGCTGGGAGCTCTTTCATTTAATGGTGCGGGCGAAAGGACTTGAACCTTCATGGGGTTGCCCCCATACGGACCTGAACCGTACGCGTCTGCCAATTCCGCCACGCCCGCGTGCAGGAATTAGAATAACGGAGCGCCACCGCGAACGCAAGAACTATTTTTGAAAAAGTTTGCAGGCATTTTCCCAAGCGGCACGCGCGATTGTTTCGGCGTCCTCACCAGTGCGATCGATACGGTCGTTAACCAGCGCGTTTGCCGTAATGGAGATCATTGCGGGCTCGCATTCAAGACCGCGGATGGGCTCCGGAGCCATATACGGGCAATCCGTCTCGAACAAAATTCGATCGAGTGGGGTTGCCGCAAATGCCTCGCGCACGTCGTCGTTGCGCTTAAAGGTGGCCGCACCACCATAGGCGATATAGCAGCCCAGCTCCACAAAGCGCTCCATCGTGGCGCGGTCCTCGCCAAAACAGTGCAGCACACAACCGGCCTGGGGCACGCCCAGCCCACGAAGCACGTTGAAGGCGTCCACGTGCGAGGTACGCTCCTGGTCCATGTCCTCGTGACGCAGATGCAGCTCCACCGGCACGTTACGACGCACGGCAAGCTCGAGCTGGCGCGCCATGCAGTCAATCTGCACGTTATGGGGTGCCGGCGCGATATCGTCGTCATAGTCCATGTGGTAGTCCAGACCGATTTCGCCAATACCGGCGCACAAAGGGTCATCAAGCGCAGCAACAACCTGCGCGTGAATGTCGTCGGTATAGTCCGGCGCGCCATACGGATGCACGCCGGCAAGATACTTGATCTGCGGGATATCCTGCATCGGCAGAATTTCGCGCACGAGCCAGTCGCTATAGTCCGTCACGCTGCGCTTGTCGGCGATGGGGTCGAAGACCGTCACCAACAGGTCGATGCCTGCCGCCTTGGCACGCACGAGTGTCTCGGGCACATCCTTGCCCCAGAACGAAAGCAGATGCGCATGTGTGTCGGCAAGCGGTGCCAAGGGCACGGGACAAGCAACCGTCTTCTTTTTCTTGGTAAACGTCACGCGTTCGGCATTAAGCGTCATGGGAAAGCTCCCGAGCCAGGCACACAAAGTCGGCGACGCCGAGCGTCTCGGCGCGCGCGGTGGGTGCGATACCGCAAGCCTCAAAGGCGGCATCGAGCACGTCCTTGGCAAAGCCGTTGGCGCTCATGGAATTGCGGATGGTCTTGCGACGCTGAGCAAATGCAGCGTCAATCACGCGGGCCACAAATTCGCGATCGAGTCCTTCGGGCACCACACCGTCAACACGGTCGATACGCACGACGGCCGAGTCCACGTGTGGCGCCGGCATAAAGCAACGCGGCGGCACCTCAAAGCGACCCGTTACCTGCGCATACAGGCCAAGCTTTGCCGTATAGCCGCCATAGGTCTTGTTGCCCGGCACTGCGGCAATGCGATCGGCAACCTCCTTTTGCACCATGACGACGGCGCGCTTTAGCGCCGGCATCGTCTGGAAAAATTGCAAAATGATCGTCGCCGCCACGTTATAGGGCAAGTTCGCGACAAATACCGTCGGCTCACCGCCCGCAGCCTGCTCAATCTGCTCCGGCGTCACCTTGAGCGCGTCGCCCATGATAAAGCGGAAGTTGGCATAGTCGGCGGCGTGGGCATCGAGCACCGGCTCAAGCTCGGGATCGGCCTCAATGGACGTAACGCACGCCGCTTCCTGCAGCAACGCAAGTGTCAACGTACCGCAACCTGGACCCACCTCGAGTACGCGCTCGTCACCTGCAAGCTCGGCAAGCTCGCAGATACGTTCGATCACATGATTGTCGATTAGAAAGTTCTGGCCCAGGCGATGCTTGGTCGCAAGGCCAAACTCCTCCAGCAGCTCCCTGGTGGCCGTGGGGTTTGCCAAAGGCGAAGTTGTCATAGTTGCCTCCTTAGCATGATAGCGGCGTCTTGAAACAAAAGGGCATGGACCGTGGCGGCCATGCCCTTACAGCTAAACAGCAAATTGCCGATATGGCGCTCGCGCGGTCTCTACGCCAGACGCGGGAACAGCGGATCGCCCTTCTCGACGGGCTGACCGCCGGCAAGCAGGCCCCAAGTACAAATGCCCTTGAGGTCGTCGCTCGCGGCCTCGCCCTCACAGGACAGGCGGCGCAGGGCCTCGACAGAAGTCTGGGGCATGAGCGGCATCAGCAGGTGGGCGGCGATGCGGATGGCCTCGAGCAGGTTGTAGATCACAAATGCCAGCTCGTCAGCCTTGGCCTCGTCCTTGGCAAGCGCCCAGGGCTCGGAGTCCTCGATGTAGTGGTTGGCGGCGTGGATGAGTTCCATGACCTCATCCTTGGCTCCGCCGTAATCGAGCACGTCCATCTTGGCCATGTAGCGCTCGACCAGGCCATCGGCGATCTTTGCCAGCGGGTTGTCAAACGCGTCGGCAGACGCCGGTTTAGCCGGGGCGCAGCCGTCAAAGTACTTTGCGCTCATGTTGAGCGAACGCGAAATCAGATTGCCCCAGCTGTTGGCCAGGTCGGCGTTGTAGACCTGCTCCATGCGGTCGAAGCTGATGGCACCGTCGGTGCCGGGGACCACGTCGGTCATAAAGTAGTAGCGATAGCCCTCGACGCCCAGCATGTCGATAACGTCCTGCGGAGCGATGGCGTTGCCGCGGCTCTTGGACATCTTCTCGGCCTTGCCGGTCTCGGCATTGCGCACGGTCAGGAAGCCGTGGGCAAAGACGTGCTCGGGCAGGGCCTCGCCGATGGCCATGAGCATGGCGGGCCAAATGACGCAGTGGAAGCGGATGATGTCCTTACCCACGATGTGGAACTGCGCGGGCCAGCGATAGGCCAGCTCGGCACGCGCCTCGTCGGTGTCGACACCGTAACCGACGGCCGTCATATAGTTGAGCAACGCATCGAACCACACGTAGGTCACGTGACCCTCGTCAAACGGGACCTGAATGCCCCAGTCAAAGCTCGTACGGCTCACGGAAAGGTCGTTGAGGCCGCCCTCGACAAAGCTGCGAACCTCGTTCATGCGGAACGCAGGCTCGACAAAGTCGGGATGCTCGTCATAGAGCTTAAGCAGCTTGTCCTGGAAGGCGGAAAGCTTAAAGAAGTAGGACTCCTCCTGCACGCGCTCAAGCGGACGGTGGCAGTCGGGGCACAGGTGCTGGCCGACGCTGCCGTACTCCTCGTCGCCCTTCTGGACCTGCGTATCGGTAAAGTAGGTCTCGTCAGGCACGCAATACCAACCGTCGTAGCTGCCCTTATACAGGTAGCCGGACTCCTTCATGCGCTCCCACAGGTACTGCACGGCATGATGCTGGCGCGGCTCGGTGGTGCGGATGAAGTCGTCGTTGGAGATCTCGAGCTTGCTCCAAAGCTCCTTGAAGTGCGGAGCCTGGCTGTCGGTCCACTCCTGCGGCGTCATGTTGTGCTTGGCTGCGGCCTCGGCGACCTTCTCGCCGTGCTCGTCCATGCCGGTCAGGAACTTGACGTTATAGCCGGCGGAGCGGCGATAGCGAGCCTGAACGTCGGCGATGATGGTGGAATAAGCCGTGCCCAGGTGCGGATCGGCGTTGACGTAGTAGATGGGCGTCGTGATAAAGAACGAAGGCTTGCTTTGATCCATGGGGTTTGTCCTCCAGAAAAACGTTGCATACAGGGGATGATTCTAGCGCAAGGGCTGGATATCCTCCATCTATTGCATATCGAGCACCATGGCATAGACATCGCGCTTGCGGCGCGAATACTTCTGAGACAGGCGCTTGGCCACCGCAGAGGCGGGCTCCCCCTCCTCGAGCGCGGTGCAGATATCCTCGCGCAGGGCCTCGTCGGGATCCGCTACCGCAGCGCCAACCGGCGCGATGCCGGCCTCCTCATCCTCGCTCGGCGGCGCGATGACCAGCGCAATCTCGCCCTTTACCTCGCCGCGAGCACGCACCTCCTCGGCAAGCTGGTCAGCGGGCCCGCGCAAGACCTCCTCGTGCAGCTTGGTGAGTTCGCGGCAGACGGCAACCTCACGCTGGGGAAAGACCTCCGCCACGGCCTCGAGCGTCGCCACGATGCGATGTGGAGACTCGTAGAAGATGAGTGCGCCGGGCACCACGGCAAGGCGCTGCAAACGGCGCACACGGTCGCCGTGCTTTCGGCCCAAAAAGCCCTCGAAGAAAAAATGCTCGCAGGGAATGCCGGACGAAACAAGCGCCGTGACGCAAGCAGAGGGCCCGGGAATAACTTCGACGGGCAAATCGGCCTCACGCGCCGCCTCGACCAGCGCCTGGCCGGGATCGGACACGCTCGGCATGCCGGCGTCCGAGGCAAAGGCGAGGGTCTCCCCCGCCAGCAGACGGTCGACCAGGCCGGTGGCGCGGCTGGCGATCACATTCTCGTCGCAACGGACAAGCGGCTTGGAAATGCCCAGGTGCATCAGCAGCTTTGACGTCACGCGCGTGTCCTCGCAGCAGATGGCATCGGCGGCGGCAAACGCCTCGCCAACGCGCGGGGACAGGTCGCCCAGGTTGCCGATGGGCGTGCCGACCACATAGAGTTTGCCCGTATGGGCGCTGTTTTGCGTCATATCAACCTATTCAATCATGCCGCGCTCGAGCGTACCGAGCGCCGCGCGGGCGTCCCATGCTGCAATGCGCTTCTCGGTCTTCCACGTTTGGAAGAACCAACCGGCAGCCGGCGCAAACGAAGCCAGCTGGTTGGCGATAAACACGCGCTCGTAGGCATTGCGGCCCTCGGGCGTAACCGACGAGTTGGCAAAGATCGCCGCACCCGACCATTCGCCCACCAGCACGGGGAACCCTGTCGAAATCGCTTCTTTAAGCTCGCGCTTGTTACGCGAAATCGCCGTCGTCAGCCCGCGGGGGCTCGTGATGTCGAGCGCATACTCGTCGCGGTAATGGTACAGGTGAAGGTCCATGTAGACGTTCTTGTACTTGGCGCCGCGCATAAAATGCTTCCACTCGCTGGGATGCCCCGACGACGAGAAGACGACGATTTTATCCTCGGGCATATACGAACGGACGAGCTCGTAGGCATCGCGATAGAAATTGCGCAGGTAGTGAGCAGGAATGCCATCCGTCATGGTGAAGAGGCTCTTGCGAACGCTCATCTGCGGCGTGTCCAGCAGCTCAATGCCCAGCAGGCTCTCGGCCTCGCCATAGCGATCGGCCAAGCGCTCGAGCACGTCGAGTGCGACATGACGGCCGTTGGTGGACGAATGCCACTCGGCGACAGCCTCCGGCGTGGTGGGTGAATCGTTGGAATCGCCCTGGCCACCGGGCACAGTTGCCAGATCGAGCAGCACGCGGATGTCGTACTTGGCAGCCCACTCAATCGCGCGGTCGATGTAATCGACAACCGATATGTAGGAGGCATCGGACTCCTGTGAGCCAAAGGCATACCAGGGCACCGGCAGACGCACGGCATTGAGACCGATCTGCGCCATGCGGCGAAAATCGTCCTCGCTCACAAACGTCTCGTAATGGCGGCGCATGCGCTCGTTATAGGCGGCGGTACCCATGGCCTCCTGTAGCTCGGCCGCGTTGGATGCACCGGTCGCCGCGTACAGCGACGGGGTCACCCAAGGCTCGGGAATAAACCAGCCAGAGAGATTAACGCCGAGTATCCTCTCCATCACTGCCCCCTTCGGATCGTGCAGGCCGAGCCTGCATCGTATTGCATAGGAAAAGTATCGTTTTGAGTATACCCGCGCGTGCGGACAGACGACCGAACGGTCTGTAAAGTGGCGCAAAAGCGGGAGGAATGTCTGAGCGGGCGGGCCCGAGATGTGCACGCACGTCGGAAGTAAGCGCCGGAAAGCGCGTCCCGTTTTTCGCAAAAGACTGGGATGCATTTTCCGCTCGAGGCCTCAATCGGAAAATGCATCCCGTTCTGAGCGCGGGATCTGGGACGCAGTTTCCGCCAAAGACCGCAAAAGGAAAGCACATCCCATTCTGACGCCGGATTCCGGGTCGCGCTTTCCCAAGCGGCCTCAAAGCGGAAAACGCATCCCACTCTGAAGCCAAATTCCGGGACGCAGTTTCCGCAGAACCCTATATAAAAGAAAAGGACCCCTTTGCAGAGGTCCTAGTCAATTCAAGGTGGCGGGGAAGGGAATCGCGTCCGCGCGCTGCGCGGACGGACCGCTGCGGCGCTTACGCGCCTTGCGAGCTGCGCTGGCAAACGCTTGCGCGTTTACTCAGCTCCGCGCCCTCACGGGGTTCGATTCCATGTGGGAGCTTCATAAAAGAAAAGGACCCCTTTGCAGAGGTCCTAGTCAATTCAAGGTGGCGGGGAAGGGAATCGAACCCCTGACACGAGGATTTTCAGTCCTCTGCTCTACCAACTGAGCTACCCAGCCATTTGAGGTGTGCCTTGTTTCAAGGCTTGATTAGTATAACCAAGGACGCGTTCCGGTCAACCGAGAATTTTAAAAAAGTTTTTGAGCACAGCCTCGGTTCTATAAATCGGCACGTCAGAGGCATCAGCCGGCAGCAAGAAGTTTTTCGCTCAGCCCCTTAAGCCGGCACGCGTTGGAGAGCAGGGGTCGAAACAATGATTGAAGGACGCTCTAGTACGGCCCAGGTGCCGGGGCAGGAGCACATGCGCCAAGGACGAACGTTTTCGTAGCGCGCGAGGATATTGCCGTCGCGATCGATGAAGGCGATGTCGATGGGATAGGCCATAAAACACGTATGGACCGAAGAGCAGCGTGGAAACGCCATGACGAGCGGCAGACCGTTGGCGGCAACCGGACGCCGTCCCAGCATGCCACGCAGGCGCACGGCAAACGACTCCGCCACCACAAACTCGACCGGCGTCCAACCCAGCCTGTTGAGTGCCCGCGCGTAGGCGATGTAGGACGAGACCGCGGTCACATGACCACCCCCGGACGCCATGGATCGACCGTCACCGCGCGCTCGTGCGACAACGTTGTCGGCGCCCCCAGCGGAACGCCAGCGATGCTGAGAGAAGTCGGCCACGGCTCATAGTGCATGGTGCAGGTGTAGGTCCTAAACGTACCGGATAGGGAGAGCAGGCCACCATCCGATGCCTCCGCGCCTTGCTCGCTCGACACTTCGATCTGCAAGTCATAGCCTTCCATGGCATTCAGAATTTGAGTCTGAACCGTCGCCGAGGCATCGGCAGAGCTCTCGTCACCCTCCCCGCCCGGCGCCACAGCGTGCGCCAGCACGATGTCGGGCACCACGCGGTCGAAGCGCGCGACAGCGCTGGCAAAGATCATGACGTTGTACACGATGAGTGCCAGCACCAGCAAAACGGGCGTAACCACTGCCATCTCAACCGTCGCTTGGGCGCGCTCCTCGCGCAGACGCATGCGGATACTCATTACGACCCACCGCCCAGAGCGCCAACCAGCGTGGCGACATCGACGGTGAGCGGGATGGAGCCACCGCCGGGCAGAGGAATCTCCGCAAGTGTGAACACCGTACCGCTAATGGTGCGTTCGACTTGATATTCCAACGCCTCGCAAAGCGCCTTGGGATCGGTCACGCCCAACGGAATACTTCGCAGTTTGTCTTGCGTTTGAGAGAGACCCGCAATGTCAGACCCCGGACTCTTAATGACGTTGGCGGAATCGGTCAGCACCGGCTTTCGCAGGCGCAAGTCGCACGGTTCCAAACCTAGCGCCGCCACGGACGCCGAAACGGTATCGCCGAGCCACGATGCAATGGAGCCCAACGCACCGCCGCCCCCTCCTAGGTCTTTAATCATCTCGTCCATAAGTTCGTCGGCCGAACCTTGGATGTCTCCGTATCCCACGAGTAGCCGTCCCCAAACATCCATGACGCCGTCGAGCACGCCGGCAACGCCGCCCGAGCGTTCCTTCAATGTCGAGAAAAATCGCGAAAGCACGTTGTTTTGCGCCGTCGCCTCATCGGGGGCCAGCACCGCGGCAGAGATAGCACCGCGATCGCCAAGCCTGACTGCCGTGTTAAACGAAGAGTTGAGCTCATCGGGGCTCGAGATGGCACCCGAAACCGCAAAGGCAGCCACGCCGTTGCGACCGGGCGGAGCGATACGCGGACGTTCGCCCGAAAGCGTTTTAATGGCCTGGTCAAACGCATTGCTCGCACGGTCGGCCTCATCCTCGGTCTGACGCATGAGCTCAAGCTCTTTGTTCCGACATTTGACGTATTCCTCCAAGGCCTTTTTGAACTCGTCGAAGTGATATTCGAAGCCGTTTTCGATAGAGGTTGAAGGCGCCGCAACAGCACCAAGCGACAAAACGCCAAAATGGCATTTGCTGCATTTATCCTGTCCATCGTAATCGGCAACCGAAGCAAATCCGCTCGGCGTCCCTTTCTTATAGTTAGGGCAGGTCGTCCCGTAATGCAGATACGCCTTGTCATCGTTCACGCTCGTCGGCCACACCGCATCGGTATAGAGCTCCGTCGCCCGAACCTCATCAGAGTTGCGCGGCAGCAGCGGAATATAGGAGGAAACCCTGTCTCCGTTCTCGGTTATATGTGCCCGATCGACCTCCGCGCTCGCATAGGTATAAAACGCCTTACGCGCCGCAGACTCTGCCTTCATCTCGACACTCGAGCCGTGGGGCTTCTCATTTGTCAGACGCCAGTGGTAGTAGTCCTTCGCGCGATCAAGGGCAACTTGGGGCTCCCACGTAACGCTCGATGAGTAATGCGGATTTTGAACACCGGGGAGATCCGTTAGGCTTTTCGCACGCTCCCACATGCAAGAACAGCTGCCGACCGAGCCCTTGTCAGACCCACCACAATCCGCCAGCCAAGCACGCTCTTTAGCCTTCGCCGTGTCCTCAGAAGCCTTCCGCAGCTCCTCGGCCGCACACTCTAAATCATCTGATGTGTCTTTAATGGTATCGGTCGAGATCTCTGATCCTTTGAGCGCAGCGAAGTCAGACTCGGATGTCCTGGGCACGGCAAGCGCCGTACCGGTATAGGTCACACTATCGGTATCCTGCGCCGACACCGCCTGCGTGGCACGCGCGGCGATCAGATATGGCAGAGCCGTCTCGATTTTCTGTAAGCCTTCCGATGCGCTTTTGGCAAACTTGTTGCGCGTTTTAATGATCTCAATCCCGGTGTCGACCATATTGCCGGCAACTGGTTCGGCACCTGGGATGAGGATGGCGACCAGGCCCGTCCCGATTGTGGCAAACCCCGCCAGCCCCAGACTCAAGATGCTCGCATCAACCACCGTGGCAGCCGTGTGATAGGACGACACTACGTTGGCACCCGCCAGCGCGCCGCTATCGGCCGCCACCTGGGTATCCCCGGCACGCGACATGCTCCATATCGCCGCGGTCGACGAAAACAACAACGTGAGCACCACTAGGATGACCACGGCAGAAGAAAGCGTGGTGTAGGCACCGTCTTCGATAAACAGATCGACACCGGCGCGGCCCATAAAGCCGCCTCGTTTGCGATGGCAGCTCGGACGGCGCGTCAAAACGCATCTAGACCAGAAACGCTTAATCCCATGCAGCAATCCACGAATCATAATCTCCCTCCAGCCATTCGGGACGCGATTGATACGAGACATCGACCTTGAGCTCAACGTAGCCGCCCTCGGCGGTACCACCCATAGCCTGCGCAAACGCACCGATCACAGGCAACGGCTTGACCTCGCCGGAAACGGACACGGACGAGACGCCACCCGCACCGGCCCGGCCAAGCTCGATATCCCACGACAACGGCCCGCCGGCATGAAAGATCGAAACGTTGGGCACTGCGGCAAGCCGGCGGCGGGTGAACTCCTTAAGATCGTCGTCCTCCGCCGTCGTCGTGGTCATGAGCCGCGCGGTCTCGGCGGCGGCAGACTCCATGACCGCGCGCGTATAAAGCAGGCACACCGGTTGCAGTGCGAGAAGGATGAGCGTCAGAAACGTCGGCAGCAAAAAAGCAGCCTCGACCGTAGACTGCGCCCGGTCCTCGTGCGCGATATCAATACAACGCGATGTCCTTAGCGCCCGCGGCGACGTCGATAACCGACATCGAGGCAACGCCATGGGATGCCGCCCGCTCAACCAGCGCCGCCAAGCGTCCATCGGTGCCAGCACGCCAAAGTCCCGCAATCGCCAGCACGATCGATAGCAGCGCCACCGTGACGATGGCGTATTCCACAGTCGCTTGGGCAACCTCTTCACGCAGAACACCATGCATTTCACGATCCCTCCTTTGAGCTTATTGTTTGCGGGACCAGGCGCACCGCGCGCAGACGACATGAAGCATCGCCAGCATCCGCGGCAACCGTCACCATATCGACCCAGCCGCGCCCATCGCGCACGATGGCGCCCCATACGTTGCCCTTAATATCGAGATAGCCGCTCAGGGCGAGCTGGGCCGTTGGCACCTCGCGGTAGGCGCGTAACATATCCGCCGCTGCCTCGGTCATCGGTCGGTCCTCGGACCATGCAAGCCGGACCGCAATCGCGTTGTCCTCAGGCGAATCCGTCGTAGTGCCAGACCGCTTGTCGAGCGTCCGCAGAAAGGTTTGCGCCGTGACAGCGACATCCGAATCGTCCGCATCTCGCATCTCATCTTTTTGAGACGCCACCGCCGAATCTGAGCCCGAATCGAAGGCGGCCCCAGGACGCTGCTGCCGCGCGGCGTTAAGCCCCCAAAGCACCGCCGCCATCGCCACGATCAGGCAAGCAAACACCAGCAGCACCCCGATGGGGCGCTCGCCCTCTACAGGCTGTTGATGCCCTCGCTGATCGCATCCCATAGCTCTTTAACCTTGCCCTTAAATGCGACGATGGCGATAATCGCGATCACCACGAGCACGCCGACCAAGATGGCATACTCGGTGGTACCCTGTGCACTCTCCTCCTGCAGTAGCTCCTTGGCGCGCTGACGAACATATGCCGCCCGGCAAAACGCCCAGCCCTGGACCTTGCCAGCAGCGTCAGTCATCGTGTTCATGTATTCCTCCCTACATCATCCCGCCTGCTCCCAGCAGCGGGCCCAATATGGACAGAAGCAACGCCGGCAAGATGAGCGTGCCGGTGGGAATCAGCAGCTTGACGGGCGCACGCTCGATCTCGCGCTCGACCGCGGCGCGATGAGCCGCACGGATCTCGCGACTTTGAGCGGCCAGCGTCTCGGCAAGTGGGGCACCCAGGGCGAGTGCCTGCCCCACCGTAATGGCAAAGGTCTCGAGCGCTCGCACGTCCAGGTCGCGCGCGGCGACCAACAACTCGTCCTCACGCGTGCCCACGCCCACCTGCCACGCCATGCAGGCCCGCTCAAGGCGAAGAGCCAGCACTGACCGGCGGTTGGCGCAGAAAATCTCAAGCGCCGCATCAAACGAAAGACCGGCCGAAAGACCCAAGCGCACAACATCGATCATCTCGGACACTTCGCCGAGCGAAACTCGCGCCGGGCCGCCCGCTCCAACCGCGCCCTTCACTCGCGCGGTCAGGGCATCGACCACCGAGCGACCCGCGGCAGCGACCAGCACCGCCTCGCGCTTGCAGGCCCCTGCGATCTTGCGCGCATCCGCCCGATCCAAACCCGTCGCGACAAATACACTCAGGGCGCACAGGCAAGCCGCAACTGCAACTGGGGCGCTCATAGCTCCACCCTCATAATGCGCCGGATAACCACCAGGGCAACGGCGTTGAGGGCAAGACCCAGCACCACAGCGCCCGCGCCGGCAGGCGTCGCAAGACCGCGACGAAAATCTGCCGAAAGCAGCGCCAACACCGCGCACATGCCCGCCGGCATCGCCGCGACCATATGCGCAGACATGCGAGCCTGCGACGTCTTAACATCCAGGCGGCGCTTGAGCTCAATGCGCTCCCCCACCATGCTCGACGCCTCGGACAGTAAGTCGGCAAGCGGAGCGCCAGTGCGCTGTGACACCTTAAGCGCCAAGGTCACAAGCGAAAGACCGGGGGCGTCGATGCGCACGAGCAAGTCATCGAGCGCGTCGGTCGCCGAGATGCCGCAATCGATCGCCGCCGCTACCCGCAAAAACTCGGTATGTACCGGCTCTTGCGCATGAGCGCCCACAAAGCGCATGCCCTGGGCCAGCGAATGTCCCGAGGCAAGCGACATGGAAAGTGCGGTAAACGCCTCGGGCATGGCCTCTTCTGCATCGTGTTGCTCGCGCCGGCTCTCAAAGCCATCCCGAGCGGCGCCAACGGCAATCGGAGCAACAAGTCCCAAGGCAAATCCGAGGGGCGATAACGACACCATCGTTAGTAAAACGCAGCAGACACCGCTCGATAGCAGCAGAAACGCCAAACGTCCCGAAGCATCTTCGATCACGAGGCCAAGGCGATGCGCCGGAGCCAGCGATGCCCACGAACGGGCGATCTTTTTCAGCAGATCGTTTTCCACCAGCTCACGCGGCAGCTTCTCTGCCACCGTCTCGAGCGCCTGACGTGCCAGCTCCGCCGGCGGTACCTGCGGCACACGAGGTTCCGCCCCGCACGCCGTCGCGACAGAAAGCCCTGCCAAGCCCCCTACGACGAGGGGCACAGTGATCTCCATTCGTCCACCTCCTCTTGTGTGAGCGTCCCCGACCGCAGGCCTTCTGCGATAAACGGCGGCTCGCGGTCAAGCGTCCAGGTGCGCTCGGCGGCATCGAACGTCACATAGCGCTCGAGCTCTACGCCACCCGATGCGGCGCGTCGCACCCCCGAATACGAGGAGACGAAACGCCTGCCATCGGCGTGGCGCTCGGACATCACGATGCCGTCGAGCGCCATGGCAATCTGCTCCTCGATGAGCTCGCTCGGCAGATCGATGCCATAACGTGCAAGCAACGTCAGACGCACCACGGTCTCCTGTTCTGAACCCGCATGAAGTGTGGTGAGCGACCCGTCGTGGCCCGTGTTCATGGCCTGCAACATGTCGCAGCACTCGGCACCGCGCACCTCGCCCACCACGATGCGGTCGGGGCGCATGCGTAGGGCATTAGTTACCAGGTCGCGGATCGTCACCGCGCCCTCGCCCTCAATTGAAGCCTCGCGCGCCTCTAGGCGCACCACGTGCGGATGATGCGCAAACTTGAGCTCGGCAGAGTCCTCGATCGTCACGATGCGCTCGCCGGTGGAAATCTCACATGACAACGCGTTGAGCAGGGTGGTCTTACCAGATCCCGTGCCTCCCGCAACCGCCAGGTCCTGTCGCAGCGACACCGCACACGACAGCAGCTGCGCATACCAAAGCGGCAGCGATCCCAACCCCACGAGCTCGTCCAGCGAGCAGATACGGTCCGAGAACTTTCGGATGGTGAGAATCGGTCCGTCAATCGCCACAGGCGGAATCACCGCGTTGACGCGATAACCCGTTTTGAGGCGGGCGTTGACGATGGGGCTGCGCTCGTCGATACGGCGGCCAAGTGGCGAGATGATGCGGTCGATAAGCACACGGATCTGCTCATCATCCTCAAACGCATGCTCGATGGGGTGCAAGACGCCGCCGCGTTCAAAGAAAGCCGAGCGGCAGCCGTTAATCATGATCTCGGTAACGGTGTCGTCCTCGATGAGCGGCTGCAACGGCCCCAAGCCCACCACGTCATCCAAAATCTCGTCGATGATGGCCTCGCGCTCGGGCGTCGCGAGATCGGTCGGCTCCTCAACATTGAGCGCCGCCTCCACCGCGGGACGCAATTCCGAGCGGGCAAGTACCGGGTCGATATAGGCGCTGATACGCGCCACTTCGTCGTAACCCATGCGGTCCATCACGGCGCGCTTGGTGCGACGCTTGACCGCACGGCGCCGTCCCGCATCGACGTGAGCTACCGTTGCCGCCGCGCCGGCAGCCTTAATCCTCGTTTGCAGGCTCATCGCTGATCACCCTCGCGCGACCAGGGAAGGCGGATGCGCGGGCGTTCGGTACGCGTTGCACGGTCGGCGACTATATCGCTCCAAGGGCCGACGGCGCACCCCAGTTCCACGAGCATCTCGCGCGTGGCCTCGCGCACGCTGGTCGCAAAAGCGCTCGTCTGACCCACTGCCTCGTCGGCGCGCCCAAACGCCATGAGCGCGGCGAGATCCTGCCCGCCATCGGCGATACGAATCTTGGAGCTCAACGCACAGGCAATCTCAAAGCGCATGGCGACGTCCTCGTCCGCCCCGCGCGCACCGAACCGGTTGAACACGGCGCTCATGCGCGTGCGCGGCACACCTACTCGACTTGCCAGTTCAATGACGCGCGACGCCGATGTCGCGGACGACGCCGCCGCATCGCCAACGACCAGGCAACGGTCGCTCGCCGCCACCGCAGCCGCCACGGCATCGCCCCAAAAGACCGAGGTATCGATAAAGACCACGTCGGATTCGCGACGCAGGACATCAAGCAGTAGCTCCACCGGACGTGCCATGAGCTCGGCTTGCTCGGGCGCCGCGACGGGACCCCAGAGCGTAACGCCCGGCGCCACGCGCATCGATGCGGCTACGATATCCGGCTCGGTGAGCGTGCCCGCCGCCGACGGCTCGATAAGTGCCGCCATATCGCGCGGAGCATCGACGCCTAACAAGTCGTAAAGGTTTCCAAACATCAGGTCCAGGTCGAGCACGGCGGCACGCAAGCCCAACAGCGACGATGCGTGTGCCATGGTGGCAACGATCGTCGACTTGCCGCAACCGCCCGAACCCGAAATGGCGCAGATGACCGGAGCTCGATGCGGCGGAGCGGCAGCGTCTGCCGGCGGCATCGGAGGCGGCGAGGCGGGCGTCGGTGACAGCGTCCCCGTCTCCTCCGCCGCAACTACACGCTGCGTCCAGGCCGGCATGGCAGCTTGTTCGGTCTGCGAGGCAGGCTCGTTCTGCGCAATCTGCTCATGCTGCATCAGCGACAACTCGCCGCACCCGGCAAAGCCCTCAACTTCGTCGAGTTCATCCGCCAGATTCACGCCGTGCACGTATCCCATATCTACAGCCGGAGAGTCGCCAGCATGCTGCGCCGGCCCTTCAGCGTCATCGTATACAAGGGGGTTCCGGGGGCGCCGACCATGCTCGGCTTCCGCTTTCCCATAATCATCAACACGCGGGCCTCTTGTAGCGCGAGGCGCCCCGGGTTCCCTATCAACAAAAGCATCGGGCTCAATCGTCATGCGCCGATCGGAATCAACCGCTCCCTCGCCCGCTCGCCCGTTGCCGCATATACTGTGCGCAGCGATGACCTCGGTCGCCCCCGCGCGAAACAGCCCCTCGATATCCGACGGATCGAGCGTTTCTATCAACACGACCACGCGACTCACGCGGCCTTCGGCCGTCAGGCGCGCAACAGTCTTGCGCACATCTTCGGTATCAAACAGAGACGCCGCGATAATGGCAGCCCCGCGGCGCGACGGAAACGCCCGCGCCATGGAAACCAGCCCGTCCAGGTCACCCACGCGAAGCACCTGTGCACCCGCATCACGGCCCTCGACTTCCCGCTGCAACAGCCCGTAATCGCCGCACGCGCAGCACGCAAGCCAGATCGCCTTCACCACTCGTCGCCTCCGCTCTTTTTGCCGCGCGCCGTGGCGGGAATCGTCAAGCTGACCGTTCCCTTGCCCGAGGCTCCCAGCAGCTCCTTGACGTCTTCGGGGTCAGCCGCCAGCGTCACCCATTCGATCTTGCCCTCGCGCGTGGCACCGGAATCCTCACTGGTATCGATCACATACGCGCCGCACAGTCGATCGGTCACGCCATCTTTTTGCACGTACACGTCCACATAGCTGCCCACGCCCGTAGCGCCGCCGACCGAGTGCTCGGCATCGACCGCCACCGAAACGGCAACTTTGCCCTTAGGCACCTCGAGCTTGTGGCTCTCGGCCTTGGTGTAGACATTGCAAATCACGGCGTTTTTTGGAATGCGCGAGGTCGTCACGTCGCCGCGCACCTGGCGCAGCTCGGTCACCGCATCGCGCGGCAACAGACTCGCCAGCCATTCCTGAGTTATGACATTGGTCTCATCGAGGGTCTCGCCCACATCGATATCGCGCGCCGCGACGCATACCTCGACGCGATCGCCACCGTACTTGGCCAAGATCTCAGCCTGGACCTGTTCGGCTTGCGAGCGGATCGACGAGCCGTAAACCATGCAGAGCAGAGCAGCGAGCACGCCCGCGACCAGACTGATGGCGATGCGCTTGCTCTTGTTCACGGCCGCTCCTCTCATGGCAGTGCCGGGCGAATGCCCGTACCACCATTGTCTGGGCGGTCAGAGTGCAAAGCGGCGCAATCGCGATCTTGGTTTTCGATGTCAAACCAATCGCTGACCAAAAGCTGACCAGCCCGTCAAGCTCGTGGCAAGGTTTTGGTCAGTACGTCAGCAAACTGCATGTTTCGAGGCTTTTCCGCAGCAAAAAAGCCGTCTCCCGAACAGTTGGGAGACGGCTGTCATAGGAAAAATCAATTACAGATGGACATCGGGATCGAGCATTTGAGCACTCACGCGCATGGATGACGCCAAGTTTTGGAACGTTTCCAAACGCAGGCTGTCGATCTGCCCGGCGTCCTCGGCCTCGCGAACGGCACAACCCGGCTCATGGGTATGCGTGCAATCGCCAAACCGGCACGCACGCGATGCCTCGACAATCTCGGGGAAGGCGCGCGCCAGACCCCGCTCGTGACCCACGAGCGGTAGGCTGCGTAGGCCCGGGGCATCGGCGATCACGCCGGCGTCGCCCGGTAGCGCCACCATCACGCGCGCGACGGTAGTGTGACGGCCCTGGTCGTCGCGTTCGCGCACACCGCCGGTCGCCAACGCATCGTGGCCCAGCAGCGCATTGAGCAGCGTCGACTTGCCGGCACCCGATTCGCCCAAAATCATGGCACAGCCCCCGGCGGGCACGCAGGCGCGTACCTCGTCCAGGCCGCGGCCCTCGGCAGAGGACGTCACGATTACGCGCACGTCCGGACCCACCAGGCAGCGCACGCGGTCCAGATCGCGCTCGAGCTCCTCGGCATCGCAACGGTCAGCTTTGGTGAGCACTACCACCGGCTCGGCATCGCAGTCGAGCGCCAACACCAGCGAACGCGCCACGCGGTCGAGCAGTACCTCGCCGGCACCGAGCGCCTGCACGATTAGCACGCTATCCACGTTGGAGCAGAGCACCTGGCGCTCTCCGCGGGCACGGCCGCGCCAACGCTCAAAGCTCGTACGGCGCGGCAGCACGCACTCAATCACGCCCATATCGTGCCCGGGAGCGCGGCGCACCGCCACACGGTCGCCCACGGCAGGCAGCAGGACCTCGTCCTCGCCGCGCGACTTGGCAAACCCCACGGCATGCTCGGCGCGGAAGGTATCGTTGGCAGTCGCCACCAGCGGAAACCCGCGATCCAAGCGCACCACGGCACCCAGCCGCATCTGCTCGGGCTCCTCAGCATGTGCGCAAAAGTCGTCAAATGCCGCCTGCTGAGCCCCATCGACCGGCAGGTCATCAAACGCCGGAACGTCCTGCAGCGCGTCAAGCCCCGGTACGCTCGCCAACAACTCCTCGGCAGACGCGGGGGCCTCGGTCGCAAGCTTCCGACGACGATCGCGCTTAGCCCGCGCCCCCGTCGTCTTTTTCTTCGCTTTAGCCTTAGCCTTGCCCACAAGCGCCTCCCAGCACCATAAATCACAACTGAGCAGGTATTTTACCCACAAAAAAGAGCCGGTCGAGCAAACGCTCGACCGGCTCACACACTTTCCCTCAGCCAATGGTCCCGAGAGGCTATTCAAAGGCCCGACGCCGGGAGGGGTTTCTTCTGAGCGATCCCGCAGCGCGAAGCGCGAGGACCAGCGAAGAAGAAACCCCGCAGGCGGTCGGGCCGGTGGGAAGGATGGCCTTTCGACCTACTCCTTCTCGACCGCGCGCATGATCGCCTTGTAGATCTCCATCAGCGGGATGATCAGGAAGGCCAGGCCCAAAGCGGCAAGAACGCCCTTGAGCTCAAGCGTCACAGGGCCGAAGAACATCTCGGCAAGCGTCGGCTGCACGGTCACGATCACCGTCAGCACCAGTGCCAGCGCGGCGGAAGCCCACAGCCACTTGTTCTGCTTCTTCATGGTGAACAGCGACGCACGACGGCTGCGCATATTGAAGCAGTGGAAAATCTCGACCATGTTGAGCGTGATGAACGTCATCATCACGCCTTCCTCGTCGGCATTGCCGGCGATCATATCGGCGATGTGGATGTAGCCCATGTCAAAGTACACGCCCACAAAGAAGCTCGCCAGCACCAGCACGGTGATGATCAGGCCCTGGACCACGCAGTCCAGACCCATATGTCCGGCAAAGACGCCGTCCTTGGCGTTGCGCGGCTTGCGCTTCATGATGTCGCCCTCGGCATCCTCCATGCCCAGCGCGAGCGCGGGGAAGCAGTCGGTGACCAGGTTCACCCACAGCAGCTGCACCGGCTGAAAGATGGTAAAGCCGATGAGCGTGGCGATAAACACCGAGAACACCTCGGCAAGGTTGGCCGAAAGCAGGAACTGGATGACCTTGCGGATGTTGTCGTAGATGCGACGGCCCTCTTCGCAGGCACCGATGATGGTGGCGAAGTTGTCGTCGGCAAGTACCATGTCGGCGACGTTCTTGGTGACGTCGGTACCGGTGATGCCCATGCCCACGCCGATGTCGGCGCGTTTGATGGACGGGGCGTCGTTGACGCCGTCGCCCGTCATGGCCACGATCTGGTCGCGCGACTTCCAAGCCTCGACGATGCGTGTCTTGTGCTCGGGCTGGACGCGGGCGTACACGCCGTAGTCCTCGATGTGCGCGTCGAGTTCCTCGTCGCTCATGCGATCGAGGTCGGCACCGGTGATGGCATGGCTGCGATCGGTGACGATGCCCAGCTGCTTGGCGATGGCCACAGCGGTGTCGATGTGGTCGCCCGTGATCATGACGGTGCGGATACCGGCGTCGTGCGCCTCGCGGATGGCGTCGGCGACCTCGGGGCGGACCGGGTCAATCATGCCGGACAGGCCGCAGAAGACCAGGTCGTGTTCGAGCGCGGCGGGGCTGCAGTCGGCGGGAACCTCGGTGTAGGTGCGGCTCGCCAGCGCCAGCACGCGCAGGGCCTCGTCAGCCATGGCCTTGTTGGCGGCCACGAGCTCGGCACGACGCTCCTCGGTCAGCGGAACGACCTTGTCGCCGTCGTAGATATGGGTGCACAGGCCGATCACCACGTCGGGCGCGCCCTTGGTGTACTGCTCATACTCGCCATCCAGGGTCTCGACGACCACGGACATCATCTTGCGGCCGGAGTCGAACGGGGCCTCGCCCACACGCGGGTGCTCGGCGGTCAGGCCGGTGAGCCCTGCCTTGCCGGCGTCGTTGACGAGCGCGCACTCAGTCGGCTCACCCACGGCCTCGCCCAGCTCCTCGTCCCACTGGGCGTCGGAGCACAGCGCCATACCGGCCAGGAACTTCTCCTTAGGCGCGGCGAGCTCGTGCTTGACGACGGTCATCTTGTTCTGGGTAAGCGTGCCGGTCTTGTCCGAGCAGATGGTCTGCGTGCAGCCGAGAGTCTCGACGGCAGAGAGCTTGCGGATAATTGCCTGGCGCTTGGCCATCTTGGTCACGCCAAGCGACAGCACGATGGTCACGACGGCGACCAGGCCCTCGGGGATGGCAGCGACGGCGAGCGAGACGGCAACCATAAAGGTATCGAGCAGGGCGGTCGGGTCGGTAAGAACGTTGCCCACGCCGTGGCGGATAATGTCGACACCAAAGATAACGACGCAGATGACGATAACCATGATGGTGAGGATGCGGCTGAGCTCGGCAAGCTTCACCTGCAGCGGCGTGAGCTCTTCCTTGGCCTCGGCCAGGGCGCCGGCGATCTTACCCATCTCGGTGTTCATGCCGGTACCGACTACGACGGCGCGGCCACGGCCGTACACCACGGTGGAGCCCATGTAGCACATGTTCTTGCGGTCGCCGAGTGGCACGTCGTCGGTGCCGACAGCGAGCTCGATCACGTTGGCATGCTTCTCGACGGGCACGGACTCGCCGGTAAGGGCGGCCTCCTCGATCTTCATCGTGGCG
Organism: Collinsella sp.; assembly: GCA_018382125.1. GTDB lineage: Bacteria > Actinomycetota > Coriobacteriia > Coriobacteriales > Coriobacteriaceae > Collinsella. The sequence continues at coordinate 19,060 of JAGZQO010000006.1, read as the reverse complement.
CTCTCGAGCACGCGGCAGTCGGCCGGGACGGAGTCGCCCGCCTCGAGCATGATCACATCGCCGGGCACGAGCTCGGCGCTCGGCAGGTGCACGAGCTTGCCGTCGCGCAGCACCTTGGACTGCGCCGCGCTCATCTCCTGCAGGGCCTCGAGAGCCTCCTCGCTTTTAGCCTCTTGGACCACGCCCAGCACCGAGTTGACGATAACGACGAACATGATGATGGCGACATCGGCAAAGTCCGCCTCACCCTTAACCATGCCCGTGAGCGCGCTGATGACGGCGGCAACGATCAGCATGATGACCATGGGGTCGGCCATCTGCTCAAAGAAGCGCTTCCACAACGGTGTCTTCTCGGCTTCCTCGAGCTTGTTAGGGCCTGTCTTGGCGAGGCGCGACGACGCCTCGTCGTTGCTCAGGCCGAGGTTCTCATCGACACCTTGGTCGCTGAGTACCTCCGCCGCGGCGGACAGGTATTCCTTTTGCATATAGAGTCCCCTCCTGGGATTCGGGCCACTCAGCAGATTGATGCCCGATCATAATTCCCAGGAGAAGGGCAAGGGCTCATCAAGGCTGCCGTGCTGAGCGGCAGTTGATAGTGGGGCTATGGTACCCCAAAGCGGCGCGTCTAGCCAAAACAATCCAATTGGAAACACGGCTCGAGTGCAACGATGCAGACCGTGTGATGCTCAACATTGATAAAACGTTTTTTCTTCGGCGCATCATCAAATTGAAATATCGCCCAGATAGCAGCGGTTAGAACGGTTGGTAAAGTTTTTGCATATACCGTTTTTCCGCAAAAAATGAACTTCTAATTCGGCATACGGTCGATTTTTTGGGGTATTCGGTCGCCATTTCGTTATAATCAACTCAGTTTTATTTCTTATGGTTTATCTATCAGCGCAAGACGATGTCAGATGGAGGTCTGAATGTACAAGCGCACCAAGATTGTATGCACCATGGGTCCCGCCTGCGATAGCGACGAGACCATCCGCGAGATGATCAAGGCGGGCATGAACGTCGCCCGTTTTAACTTCTCGCACGGATCCTACGACGAGCACCACGGTCGCATCGAGCGCGTCCGTCGTATTTCCAAGGAGCTCGGTCTGCCCGTCGGCATCCTGCTCGACACCAAGGGCCCCGAGGTCCGCACCGGCCTTCTGGTCGACGGCAAGAAGGTCGCCGTCAAGACCGGCGACAAGATTGTCGTCACCGCTCAGCCCACGTCCGAGGATTTCCACGGCACCTCTGAGCACATCTCCCTCGACTACCTGGCTCTGCCCTCCGAGGTCGAGAAGGGCTCCCTTATCCTAATCGACGACGGCCTGGTTGCCCTCGAGGTCGAGTCCGTCGACGGCCAGGACATGACCTGTGTCGTTAAGAACGACGGCCTGATCGGCGAGCGCAAGGGCGTCAACATGCCCAACGTCAACATCTCGTTGCCCGCTATCACCGAGCGCGATCGTCAGGACATCCTCTTTGGCCTGACCGAGAACATCGACTACATCGCCGCTTCCTTCATCCGTGACGGCGAGTCCGTCCGCGGCATCCGCGAGCTTTGCCGCGAGAACGGTGGCGAGCACGTGACGATCTTCCCGAAGATCGAGTGCGCCCTGGGCGTCGAGAACTTCGACGAGATCCTCGAGGCTTCCGACGGCATCATGGTCGCCCGTGGCGACCTGGGCATCGAGATCAAGCCCGAGCTCGTTCCCCACATCCAGAAGGAGATCATCGCCAAGTGCAACGCGGCCTACAAGCCCGTTATCACCGCTACGCAGATGCTCGACTCCATGCAGCAGAACCCGCGCCCGACGCGCGCCGAGGTTGCCGACGTTGCTAACGCCATTTACGACGGCACCGACGCCGTTATGCTCTCTGGCGAGTCCGCTGCCGGTAAGTACCCGGTCGAGGCCGTCAAGATGCAGGCCAGCATTGCTCTCGAGGCCGAGAAGTACCTCCCGGCCCACGCTCCGCTCGAGGTTCCGGCCGACGCTCATGGCACCCGCGTTGTTAACAACGTTGTGGGTATGTCCGCTGTGAACATGGCCACCACCGTTGGCGCCAAGTGCATCACCGTGCCGACGACCACCGGTCGTACCGCTCGCCTGATTTCGCACTTCCGTCCCAACATGCCGATCTGTGCGTTCTCCCGCCACGAGTGGGCCGTCCAGCAGATGATCATGTACTGGGGCGTTATCCCGCATCAGGCCGAGATTACCCAGGGCACCGTCAACGGCACGATCGTCAAGGCGATCGAGACCGCTAAGGAGCTCGGCTACGTCGAGGCCGGCGACCTGACCGTCGCTACCGCCGGCGATCCCCGCATGAGCGTCCAGCTCGAGGACAAGGTCTCCTCGACCAACGTCGCTTACGTCGCTCAGGTGCGCTAAAACGCACTTGCAAGCATACTTGCATTGCAAAGGGCCCGGAAGGCTTCGCCTTCCGGGCCCTTTTTCTGTGCCAATGCCGCCGCACGGCAAAACACGCACTCATTTCTTTACCAAAAGCGCGAAATCCACCCTTCGAGGCCCAAAAAATAAAGCCCCAAGCGCTAAAAGTGTTCGCCCGGTGGCAAACCCACACCTCACACAGGGCTGATAAATCGTTTTAGCAAGAACCAAATCGACCTGGTTTTCGGAAGTATGCGGCAAATTCTGGAACCTCCGAGCACACCCTGTTTTTTCGCAACAAAATGCCTGATAAACTAGCCTCAAAAGCCAGGTCCGCTCATAGGGTTCAGATTTTGCCGCATACTTCCGGATTGACGCTGGCATCACTCGCTTCAAAGAGATGATTTCGGCCAGGAGGGCATTATGGACCTGACGCTTTGTGGGCAATCCGCCTTTAACTACTACCGCATCCCGCCGCAGGTATTAGGCCTTTACCCCGCCATTAGCCTTGGCAATATGGATCGCAGATGTTGTGGCCTCGGAAGTCATGCAGTTGTAAAAGACCTGCTTCACGCACCACTTCACAGGCTTGTATTCACTCGGGCACAATCCGGGTCGCGAAGCCTGTTTAAATCGCACCTCCTGACCCAAGAACCACCTCCGGGGTCGTTTAGGCAGACTGAACATGGGTTTGATGTCACGTCACCGGAGTTCACGCTGCTCAGCCTTGCCACGCAGGTCTCACGCAACCAGTTACTCATGGCGTGCTACGAGATGTGCGGCTCCTTTGCAGTGTTTAAGCCCTGCGAGCGAACGCAACAACAACTCGATGAAGCTATTTCGCTTAAGTTCATTCCACCCAACTGCGGCTGGGAGCGAGTTAACGACACCAAGGGCAATGACACCAACTTGTGGAAGCGCACGCCGCTTCTTACCGCAACGGATATCGCCGCGTTCGCCAAGCAAGCCGCAGGCCTGCGCGGCGTCAAACAACTGCGCTGGGCGGCCGAGCACATGACGGGGCAGGCCGCCTCGCCCTTCGAAGTACAGACCTCCATGCTTATCTCGCTCCCCCGCGACGAGGGCGGCCAGGGCATCGAGATCGCCAACAACGCGCGCATCCCGCTCAGTGAAGCCGCACGTTCGCTGTATGACAAAACCTGCTGCTACGCCGATATCCTCATCGAAAGCGCCACCGACAGCATGGGCGTCATTCTGGAATGCCAAGGCCGCTCTGCCCACGACAGCGAAGCCGCGAGCCTCTCCGATGCCGAGCGCGCCACCGCACTCACAAGCATGGGCTACGACGTCATCCAAATTACCTATGACCAGATCAAGGAGAAGAAGAGCTTCGACCACATAGCCGAGCTCATCCATAAAAAGGCCGGGCTTCCCCACATCCCAAAGACAAAACAGGAGCGCATTGCCGAAGATACCTTACGGCAAGAGCTACTTGTCGATTGGGTTGAGCTATTCACTGCCGGGCCGGCCAGCTAGCAGCTAGCAATCAGGGGCAGCGCAGGCACATCGGGCGATTCGACACGGGCGGCAAAACCCGCCTCGGTCAGCTCGATGACCTCGGTAAACGTTTCGTCGAAGAATTCCTCGGTCAGCAGGCGGTATGGCGGATGGTCGGGCTCGCCGGGGTTTTCGCGCACGATCTCGTGCATAACGCCGATGGTCTTGAGCACATACTCCTTATGGATGGGATACTGCCCAAAACGCGTCGCCGCAGTATACAGGCGATCGGTCGCGCGCGGAATCGAAACAATGCCGAGCGTCTTGCCAAACCAGTCAAAGTCGCCTTGCTTTTTAATGCGGAACTCCTCGCACGGCTTGCCGCCGTGCGCCTCCAGGTACTGATTCACGCGCGTATTCCACACGGTATCGGCCACGAGATGAGACCAAACGCCCAGCGTCAAATCGAGCAGCGACTGCGCCACGTCATCGGGCGCGAGCGAAAGCTCGCTAGCACCGGGACCGACAACCGGCTCGGCATCCCTGTAGCGCTGGGGATAGTGCACGCGATTCAGTCGCTCGCGCTCCTCGATAATCGAGGTCGCCGCGGCTAGCGCACCGGTGGGTGAACTTTTAAGCAACGGTGCCACATAGGTATCCCAGAACTCGTGCTCACGCGGCTTAGGGATAGGCTCGGGCTTGGCAAAGTGCGTAATGCGGTACGGGATGGGATCGGCGATGCCAGGGACCATATAGCCCACGAAAATATCCGGAACCACGCAGCCAAACAAAAAGGCATTGCGGTCGCGCACGCTCTTGGCAAGCGCACCGGTGCGCTCCAGCAAACGCTCCGTCTGAGCGATATGAATGTTCCAGCTTGGCATAGCCACCCCCATAAAAAACCTGGATAACTATACCATCACGGCAAAGCCGCGCGGGCGGCTACGCACGCTCTACGCAGCAACTAGTCCGTAGCACCGCTTTCGGTTCCATACGACGGCGAAGGCGCCTCGACCACATGGTGATATCGATCGATATAGATTGCACGGGCACCCAGGCGTCGCACCAAATCCTGGTGATGTGTGCTCATCAAGACCGTCTTACCCGCCGCGACGTAGGCCAGCAAGAAGTTGACCACGATGTCGCATGAATCCTCGTCGAGCCCATTGGTAGGCTCGTCGAGCACCAGGATATCCGGGTTCATCGACACCACCGCAGCCAGCGCAACGCGCTTCTTTTGCCCGCCCGAGAGCTGATAGGGAGAGACGTCGACAAGGTCGGCAACCTGGAACAGCTCCATGGCATCGCGCACGCGGCGCTCGAGCTCGTCTGCCGGCAGCCCCATCTGCGCGGGACCAAAAGCAACTTCCTCGCCCACCGTAGCGCAGAACAGCTGGGCGTCGGCATTCTGGAACACAAAGCCCACGCGCTGATGAAAACGCTGAGCGGCCGCAGAATCCTTTAGAAACGCCGCATCGACCGCATGCCCGTCGAACAGGTACGCACCCGCGTCCGCAAGCTCAAGGCCGTTGATAAGACGCATAATCGTCGTCTTGCCGCAGCCGTTAGGACCAAGCAGAGCAACGAGCTCTCCACGGTTCACCTGCAATGAAACGCCATCGACCACCGTATGACCCGCATAGGAAAACACCACGTCGCGAAACTCGATGAGCGGCGTGACCTCGGCGCCGGCAGCACCGCTCGCACCCATCGCGTTATTCGTATCGTTTGCCAAAACGTCGCCCTTCCCTACTCACATCAACGGTTCGACCGTCCGCGCTACAGCACCGCGCACAACACGGCGAGCAACGCCACAACGGCCGCGTAAACCGCATCGTGCCAGCCAAAGCCGCTCCGTGCAAGCGCCGGATACACGCCGGCGAAGCCGCGACACAGCATGGCCTCGTCCATCGCGCGGCTGCATTCCATCGCCTTGATAAACGTCATGCCCATGATACCCGCCAGCGAATCGGTGCGCGAAAAACCCGCAGGCGCGGAACCGACGCTGCGCAGCATGACCGATTCGCACAGATCGTGCACCGTGCGTCCCAGCACCTCAATATGCTTGAGCGCCATATCAAACGTAAAGATAACCTCGTCGGGCAGGTGCAGCATTTTGAGCGCCGCCGACATGCGGCTCCAGGTGAGCGTCCACGAAACACCCAGCACCAGCGACACATTAATAAACGTCTTGAGCGCGATCTTGAGCATGGCGCCCATGGCAGACGCGCTCAGCAACAGGGCAGGCAGCGCCAGAACCACCGCAAGCCCCGTGGCGCCAAGCGCCGGTACAAAAGTCGCGCGCAACCCGCGCGCGGGGCGCACCGCGACCAGCACCAGCGCGATAGCCGCCATCAGCATCAGGTACAGCGGGCTCTGCGTCAGACACACGCACAGGACGCAAACGAACATCCCCACCAGGCGCACCGGAGCCGAAACGCAAGAAAGGGCGCGGTCGACCATCGACCCGCCCTCGTGCGCGCCTCCACCCAGGCGAACCCGCTCAAGCAGGCTCGCCAGGTGCAGGACATTCTTTTGCATCACACGATGCCGAGCCCCCACGGGCTCATATCGCTCCTCGGCCGCAAGCCAGCTAGGCAGCTCGGCTATTGCCATGAGCACCGCTTTCCTTAACCGTCAGCGAGATCAGGCGGAATGCGATGGTGAGCACCGCCACGCCAATCACGCCGGACAGGATATACATGGCAGCCTGACCGGCAAAGTCAAGGCCCTGCTCCTCGGAATAGGCCTGCAGATAATCGCCCGTGGGCAGGACATCGGCAAAGGTCGGAGTATCGAGGCCAACCGAAGTCTGCAGACTGTCGTCACCAGCCTCCTGAACGGCGGTCGCGGCGCCCTCGGCGTCCCACTCGCCCCATGCGTCACCCGTGGCCAGCAGGCCCAGCGGCGTGGCCACGACAAGCACGGCGACCAGGATGAGCGTGGGGACCAGCGAGGTCTTCTTGGCGGCTGCGCCCTCGGCAGTAAGCTGTCCATCGGCGGCTTCGGGGCCGACGATAACGCCCGGCGCCGTCTTCTTGATAAAGCCGTAGATCGCGGCAGTCGCCACGCCCTCGACCACACCGGCTACCAGCATGTGCGGAATCAACATGGCCGGAATGGAAACAGACAGCGGGAAGGGGCAGTATAGCGGGGCACCCGAGGCGTTGGTGAAGAGCATCGGCTGAATGCCGAACTCGATGGCAGCGCACAGGGCAGCCACGCACAAGCCGATCCAGCCGCTCACGATGGCAGAAACCGAAGTGCCCCAGCTCTTGTCGTGCAGGCGGCCGTTGAGCGCACGGAACACGATGGCTGCCACAAACGGCAGCACAAATGCCATGTTAAAGCAGTTGGCTCCAAAGGACAGGATGCCGCCGTCGCCAAACAGCAGCGCCTGCAGTGCCAGTGCGACCGAAACCGCAATGGCCGCGGCCTCGGGGCCCAGCAGCAGCGCGATGAGTGCACCGCCGACGGCGTGACCCGTGGTGCCGCCGGGCAGCGGCACGTTAAACATCATGAGCAAGAAGGAGAACGCAGCGCAGATGCCCAGGAAAGCCATGTGCTCGCGATCGAGCGTGGCGCGTACCTTTTTGATGCAATGGACCCAAACGGGCACCATCGCCACCGCCATAACGGCATCGGTCTGCGGGGACAGGTAGTTATCTGGAATGTGCATATACGCCTCCCGGTTATCGACGCACAGAATTGCAACGCCGCTTGAATCACCTTGTCAGTGTTACGCATTGTCAGATTCGTAACACGCCGCGGGCTATCATAGCAAAACGGCGCACTGCCGACAAAGCAGCACGCCGTTATGTAATGCGCGTGTCATATATGAAGGCTCAACGGTGCCTTATACCGAAAACAGCAGTCACGTAAGTCTCGGCGGCAGCCGACGCTGGCCTATATCCGGCGCAGGACCTAGCCGCGGACCTCGCCGTTTACGCCCTTGCACACCTTGGTGACGATCTTCTGGTGCGCCTTTTCGACCTCTTCGCTGGTGAGCGTGTGGTCGTCGGAGCGATACGTAAGCGCAAAGGCCATGGATTTCTTGCCCTTGCCGATGCGGACCGGATCGCGGTAGACATCGAACAGGCGCACGCCCTCGAGCAGCTTGCCGCCGGCACTCGTAATACGACGCTCAAGATCCTCGCAGGTCACAGTGTTGTCAACCACGATAGCGAGGTCGTGCTCAACGGCCGGGTACTGCGAGAACTCACGGTAGTTCTCCTGGTTGCGGGCGCCCTTGATCAGCTTATCCAAGTCGAGCTCAAAGGCGACGACGACCTCGTCAATGCCCATAGCCTCGCGCGCCTCGGGGTGGATCTCGCCGACCCAACCCAGCACGGTGCCGCCGGACAGGACCTCGGCAGCACGACCCGGCTGCAGGAAGGCATAGCCCTCGCCCTCGACGGGACGGAAGCGAACCTTCTCGATGCGCAGCTGGGCGAGCAGCTCCTCGACGATGCCCTTGCCAAAGAAGAAACGCAGCTTGCGGTACTTCATGCTCCAAGACTGCTCGCTCCACTGGCCCGAGAGCACGCCCGCGACGGACTTGGTCTCCTTGGGCAGGCTGGCGTTCTCGCGGCCATGGAACAGGCTGCCGACCTCGTACAGGTGTACGTTGGGCGTACCGTGCGCCTCGTTATAGGCAACGGACTGCAACAGACCCGGCAGCAGCGAGCGGCGCATCTCGGTCTGCTCGGCCACCAGCGGGTTCATGAGCACCACGGGGCAGCCGCGGCCCTCGGTGGACATGCCGATCTTCTCCAGGTCGCCCGGAGCGGCAAAGCCAAAGGTCGTGGTCTCGTTGAGGCCGCAGGCGCGCAGGATCTCGCCGACCTTGCGGGTGAGCTTCTGCTCGCGAGTCAGGCCGCCGATGTGGTTCTTGGCAGCCGGGATGGTCGCCGTCACGCGGCCCATGCCCCACAGGCGCAGGACCTCCTCGATCAGGTCGATCTCGCGCGGCAGGTCGGGGCGGAAGCTCGGCGGGGTAACCATAAAGTCCTCGCCGTCGCACTCGACGGTGCAGCCCAGACGGGTGAGCGAACGCTCGATAAAGTCGGGCTCGATGTCGGCACCGCAAATGGCGTGCACGCGGGCCAGGCGCAGCTTGATGCTGTCGATGGTCTTGGGCGCGGGGAAAACGTCGACATAGCCGGGAGCAACCTCGCCGCCGGCAATCTCCTCGATGAGCGCGCAGGTAACGTTGGCGACATCCACGCAGCCGGTCTCGTCGACCTGACGCTCAAAGCGAATGGAGGCGTCGGAGATCAGCGACAGATCGCGGCTGGTGTGCGAAGTGCGACCGGCGTTGAAGCAGGCACTCTCGACCATCACGTCGACGGTGTCGTCCTCGATCTCGGAATCCATGCCGCCCATAACGCCGGCCAGCGCCACGGGACGCTCGCCGTCGGTAATGAGGCCCATGCCGGCGTCGAGCGTGCGCTCCTCGCCGTCGAGGGTCGTAAACTTCTCGTCCTGTTGGGCGGCGCGAACCACCACGTGACGCCTGCCATCGCGCTCGGCAAAGGTGTCCAGGTCAAAGGCGTGCAGCGGCTGACCGGTGAGCATCATCACGTAATTGGTGATGTCGACGATGTTGTTGTGCGGACGCACGCCCAGAGCGTTGAGGCGCTTGACCATCCAGTCGGGCGAGGGGCCGACCTTCACGTTGCGCACGATGCGGGCGACGTAGCGGTCGCACAGGCCCTCGTCGGCAATCTCGACCGAAAGCTCGTCGTCGGTCGCGCGGCCGGTCTCGGCCTTGATGGCGGGCAGCTCAACGTGAAAATCGCGGTCGAAGATGGCGCCGGTCTCGCGGGCCATGCCGATCATGGACAGGCAGTCGGGACGGTTGGGCGTAATCTCGCAGTCGAGCACGGTGTCGCTCGAGCCCACATACTCGGCAAACGGCATGCCGCAGGGCGTATCCTCGGGCAGGATCATAATGCCGGAGTGGTCGCCGCCCAGGCCGAGCTCGCGCGCGGAGCAGTTCATGCCCATGGACACGACGCCGCGAAGCTTGCTTTTCTTGATCTTGACGTCGCCGGGCAGAACTGCGCCGATCATGGCCGTGACGATGTGGTCGCCGGCCTCGAAGTTCTGCGCGCCGCAGACGATCTGCAGCGGAGCGGGGTTGCCGTCGGCGTCGAGGTTCTTGTCGCCCACGTCGACCGAGCACACATACATGTGGTCGCTATCGGGGTGCGGGGTCTTGGTGAGCACCTTGGCAGTCACCACGTGGTCGAAGGATTCTCCCACGGTGTCGATCGCCTCGACCTCGGTGCCGGTACGGATATATTCGTCCGAAAGGGTCTTGGGATCCTCCGGAATATCGATCATGGTCTTGAGCCAGTCGTAAGAAACGCGCATCTAACTGGTCTCCTTTCATCTGTAACGTCTGCAATAAACAGACGGAAAACTCCAGCTACGGAGACGGGTTTCCGAGGTGCCGCAGATTGCCTTGAAAGAGGAGGGCCGCGTACTTAGGTACGCAACCGACGATTGAAAGGCAAGGTGCGGTGGCTCGGGAAGCCGCCGGGACAGGTCAACTTAAAATTGGTTCAAGAAGCGCATATCACCTGTCATGAGCGTTCGCAGGTCGGGCAGGTCGTAGCGCAGGGCAGCGACGCGCTCGGCACCAATGCCAAAGGCGAAGCCGGTGTACTTCTCGGGGTCGATGCCGCAGTTGATCAGGACGTTGGGGTCGACCATGCCGCAGCCCAGGATCTCGATCCAGCCGCTGTGCTTGCAGAAGTTGCAGCCCTTGCCGCCGCAGACGTGGCAGCTCACGTCCACCTCGCAGCTAGGCTCGGTGAAGGGGAAGAAGTGCGGACGGTAGCGCGTTTTGCGGTCCTCGCCAAACATGCACTTAACAAAGTAGTCGAGCGTGCCCTTCAGGTCGCCAAAGGTGATGCCCTCGTCGACGACCAGGCCCTCGATCTGGTTGAACTGCGGCAGGTGGCAGGCGTCGGCCGTATCGGGACGGTAGACGGTGCCCGGGCAGATCATGTAGATGGGCGGCTTCTGCGACTCCATGGTGTGGATCTGTACGCCCGAGGTCTGGGTGCGCAGCAGCACGTCGGACTCGCCATGGGCGTGAGCCTCGGGGTGCGCGACGCTGCCGGGGTTGTTATCGACCACGTAGAAGGTATCGCGGGCCGAGCGGCTCGGGTGATCCATGGGGGCGTTGAGCGCAGTGAAGTTGTAGTAGGAAGTATCGACCATGGGGCCGGACTCGACGGTGTAGCCGATGCCGCAGAAGATGTCCTCGGCCTCCTCGATGATCTGCTTGATCAGGTGCTGGTGACCGATCTGCGGACGGATGCCCGGCAGCGTGATGTCGACGGCCTCGTGCTCGAGCGCGTGCTTGAGGGCGGCAGCCTTCATCTCGGTGGTGCGCTCGTCGAGCATGCCCTCGATCAGCTGGCGCATCTCGTTGGCGCGTTTGCCCATCATGGGACGATCCTCGGGGGCGAGCTTGCCCATCATGCGCATCAGGCCGGTGATACGGCCCTTGCGGCCGAGCAGCTCAACGCGCGCGGCCTCGAGCTTGGCGGCGTCGTCGGCGCTAGTGACGAGCTCCTTGGCCTCTTCCTCGAGTTTGACCAGATCATCAATCAGACTCATGTCTTCCCTTTCGTCTCTCGCGCATCCGCGCTCCGGGACGGCTGACGCCGCCCGATGTTGCGGATGCGTGGCCCGGTTCGGTAACAAAAAACCGTCCTCGGGCATGTGCATTGCCCAAGGACGGTTGAATTCCGCGGTACCACCTTGTTTGACCCGGCGGATGTCTGGCCGCCGTGCCCACTCTGCGCCTCTTGTCGCGAGGCTCACGGCTTCCCTACTGGGGACATCGCCGCCGCTGGCCGCGCGCCCGTTGAGGTCGCTGCTCGGGAGTGAACGCTTGGCCCTTGCCACCGCAGGAAGGCTTGCAGCCCATGACCTTCCCTCTCTTGCCGGCGACGCGGCGGGCAAAACCCTCTCCGTCAACGCATTGGGCTATAGGATAACACATTTCGCGAGCGCATCGCCGCGTTCAGTTTTGTTCGCGCTGGGTACAAGGCAAGTAGCTGTGCAAACTGGCCGTGCACCCGCCTGCGGCGCTCGGCCTGCGAGATTAAGGATACGGCATGGGAAAGAAACCCGATAAGAAGGCCAAGGCCGCCGTGGCAAAGGCTGTCAAGGGCGTCAAGGCCGCTAAAGTCGACAAGGCCGTCAAAAAGTTCCGCAAACTCGAGGGCAAGCTGTGGACTCGCGAGTACCTGCTCAAGATTGCCGAGTTCGATGGAGCGACGATTGCTCCTGCCAACGGCGCTGCCGCCCGTGCCGACGCCATGGGCACGCTTGCCGGCGAACATCACAAGCTACTGACCAGCGAGAAGTCCGTTGAGCTCGTACGCTTGTTAGCGCGCAAGACGGTTGCAGGCGGACACGTAGACGACCCGCAGCTGCTCGATGAGATCCGCGTGCTCGGCCGCGATCAACGCGAGGCCAGCGCTATCCCCACCGAAGAGGCCGAGGCCTGGACCAGGCTCACCTGCGAGGCCGACGCCGTGTGGCACAAGGCCAAGACGGCCAACGACTGGGCGAGCTTTGAGCCCTATGTGGATAGAATCGTCGCCCAGCTTAAGCATCAGGCAGAGCTCATGGACCCCAAGCGCGACCCATACGACGTTTGGCTCGACCAGTATGAGCGCGGCCTTTCTGCTAAGAGCTTCGACGCGTTTTGCGATGAGGTCAAGGCGACGGTCGTGCCGCTCGTGCACGCCATCGGCGAGCGCGGCCAGCAGCCCGATGCCGACTTTTTGCACGCCCACGTACCCGAGGCTGCCCAGCGCGCCATGAGCTTCGACCTGATGAGGCTCGTCGGCCTGGACCTGGACGACACCACGCTTGCCTTTACCGAGCATCCGTTTAGCGAGGGCTTCTCGGTGGGCGACGCGCGCATCGCCACGCACATCTACGAGGACGACTGCATCTCCAATGTCTACAGCATCATCCACGAGGCGGGACACACCATGTACGAGCTGGGCGTCAATCCCGCCTATGCGCGCACCTGTCTTGAGGGCGGCACCTCCATGGGCATCCACGAGAGCCAGAGCCGCTTCTTTGAGAACACCGTGGGCCGCAGCCGTGCCTTTATGGGACCGCTGCTCGAGGTGCTGCGCCGCCACGCACCCGAGGTCTACGGCGACGTCGACGAGGACACGCTCTACCGCGCCGTGAACATCGCGCAGCCGTCGTTGATCCGCACCGAGGCCGACGAGCTCACCTATCCGCTGCACGTTATGGTGCGCTACGAGATCGAGCGCATGCTGTTTGCCGGCGAGGCCACGGCCAAGGACATCCCCGCGCTTTGGAACCGCTTCATGGATGAGCACCTGGGCATTCCCGTTCCCGACGACACGCACGGCTGCCTACAGGATACGCACTGGAGCGGCGGCTCGTTTGGCTACTTCCCCACCTATGCGCTGGGCAGCGCCTACGACGCCATGTTTGTGCCGGCCATGTGCCGCGACGGCGTCGACCTTACCGGCGCCTGTGCGAGCGGCGACCTGACACCCGTCCGCGCCTGGCTGGGCGAGCACATTTGGCAGTGGGGCCGCGCCAAAGACGCGCCGGAGCTCATCAAGAGCGCCTGCGGTATGGCGTTTGACGCCCGCTACTACTGCAGCTACCTCCAGGACAAGTTCACCACGCTGTACGAGCTGTAAGGATTGACCAGCACGCCATCGCCATCGCCAACCATGTTGACGCCGATGTCTTGGCAACGTCAGCGAAAACGGCCCCAAGCGAGCAAGGTGACGTGAAATGAAAGGGCGCTGACCTTCTGGTCGCGCCCTTGAAATTGAGCGTCAGATTGCCGCTTGGGGCCGTTTGCAGCGTCGAGCAGCTACGCGGTTTGGTAAAACCGCGTAGCTATAAAGCCTCGAGCGCGTTGGCGATGCGCTTCATGGCGGCGTCGGCGGCGGCTTGGTCGGGGGCTTCGGCCAAAACGCGAATCACCGACTCGGTTCCGCTCTTGCGTACGAGCACGCGGCCCTCGCCTGCCAGCGCAGCCTCGGCCTCGGCGATGGCGTTCTGCACGCCCATGTTCTCGAGCGCGGCGTCCTTGTCCGCCACGCGCACGGCCACCTGCGCCTGCGGTAGCAGTTTGCACGGAGCCGTGAGCTGCGAGAGCGTCTCGCGCTCGGCGCGGATCACTTCCATCACGCGCAGCGAGGTCATAATGCCGTCGCCCGTGCGCTCGATATCGCCAAAGATCGTATGGCCCGTCTGCTCGCCGCCTAGGCTGTAACCGCCCTCGCGCATCTTGGCATACACGTGACGGTCGCCCACACCGCTGGTCACGGCACTTAGGCCGGCAAGCTCCAACGACTTGATCAGGCCAAAGTTGCTGGCAATCGTCGGAACCACGGTACCGCCCGAAAGGCGACCGTGCTTGTTCAGGTACACGCCGCACACGTACAGGATCTGGTCGCCATCGACCACGCGGCCGCGCTCGTCCACGGCCAGGCAGCGGTCGGCATCGCCGTCATAGGCAAAGCCCACGTCCAAGCCCTGCTCCACCACGTGGCGCTGCAGACGCTCCATATGCGTGGAGCCGCAGTCGACGTTGATGTTAAAGCCATCGGGCGCGGCATTGATCACGCGCACGTCGGCGCCCAGCGCGTCGAACACCGGCTTGGCCACCGAGGACGCCGAGCCGTTGGCGCAGTCGATGCCGATCTTGACGCCCTGCAGCGAAAAGTTCGCGCTGGCGATGAGCGAGGCAATGTAGCGGTTGCGGCCCTGCATGTAGTCCACCGTGGCGCCGATGTGGTTGCCCGTGGCCAGCGGCACCTCGCTCTTGCCATCGACGTACTCCTCGATGAGCTCCAGTACGTCCTCGTCCATCTTAAAACCGTCGCTATTGACAAGCTTAATGCCGTTATCGCAAAACGGGTTGTGGCTCGCGCTGATCATGATGCCGCAATCGAAGCAGCCTTCCACGGTCTGATGCGCTACGCCCGGCGTGGGGATCACGTGCAGCATATAGGCGTCCGCACCGCTCGCGACCAGGCCACTCACCAGCGCCGCCTCGAACATATAACTCGAGCGACGCGTGTCCTTGCCCACGATCACGCGCGCCTTAGCACTGCGGTTGGCGCCGTAATACCAGCCCACAAAACGGCCAATCTTATAAGCGTGCTCTACCGTCAGCCCAACGTTAGCCTCACCGCGAAAGCCGTCGGTGCCAAAGTACTTCATGCGCTCTCCTTACAAAATAGGGGCGAACAGATTGCCTGTCCGCCCCAAAATGGTACTCGATTATCTGCGCTACCAGAAAAACCCTACGCCGACGCGCTGTCGCGAGCCGCCTGGCATGTAGGAGTCTGACGCAGCGTAAGCGGCTTGTCCCCCGCCTCGGCTGACGTGGTCAGCGTATATGTGATCGTCGTCGTCTCGCCAGCATGCAGGTCAACGGTGCCCGAATAGAAGGGGATTCCATGCCACGTAGCGGCGCCAAGACCAAACTGGGTACCCTCGACGGTCAGATCAGTAATGTTGCCGCCCGTCGGGGCAAACAACGAGACATTCAGACGCTCGTCGTCGCGCGCGGCATCGGGCGCGCTCGCCGCGACGTAGTCGGGCAGCTTGCCGGCCTCCTCCTGCGTCATGATGTTCGTCAGGGTAACGGTGATGCGATACGAGCATGTGCCGTCACCGTTCTTGATGCCCTGGCCAATCTGCGTATCGGCATTCAGGTACCAGTCGAGCTTGGAGAAGCTCAGGTTGTTAAAGTAGACACCAGCAACGGGATCTTCACTCGGGTCATCCGGATCGGGCAGCGAGGCGTCGATGTTCATCTCCTTGATAGCGTTCTGCTCGTCATCGTTTTTCATCCACGCGATCAGGCGGCCCTCTTCGGCACCGCGCTCAACGGCGCTGACAAGCTTCGTAACATCGACATCGCCGATACCGCCAAGGATCTTGTCGAAGGCAGCGCTGGCGACGGATGCAAAGATGCCGTCCGACTCCTCGACCGGATAGTTCCAGTACACATCGTGCATGAGGACCTTTGCGGCGTTGGTGCCGTCGACAACCGTTCCGTCGGGCAGCGACACGTTACCGACCAGGCCCAGCAGATACTGCAGGAACACCGGGTCGATACCCACGACGCCGTCAACGTCCTGGCCATATTGAGATTTCCACAGGGCTGCGACACGCTGCGAGTTGCGGGGCCAATCAGGCGAATAGGTATTGCCCGAGTTGTACAGGTTACTGTGGTTGCCGAACAGCGCCTCATCCTCTTCGTCGACGCTCTCGACTGCCTCATCCTCGCTGAGTCCAATGCGGGGAACAAACTCGCCAATCGACATCTGGCCGTCGGTGACCGAAATCAGGCCCTGCGAACCGCCAAAGCCGCCGCAGGCACGAATCTCGACGTTGTTCATGGCGTACACAAGGTAATGACGCGTCTGGCCGTTGGCGCCGAGCATCTGGGGAAGGACGGGGGCGACCTTCTCCGCCGCGTCAACCGCACCGTTGAGGGTGGCAAAGCCGTCCTTGGCCTTATCGACCAGCTCGGTCACCTGAGAAATATGAGTATCGCCAATGCCCTGGATCTTCTCGTTGGCGCTCTTGAACACCTTCGAGCTGCTGGAAAGCGAATCGGCGACCGCCTGCAGCGCGGACACGTTAATCATGCCGTCCTGGAACAGTTTGCCGGGCGTAGCCTGCGAAAGGTTATCGGCCATGGGAACCAGCGCATTGCTCGAGACATCGGACAGGGCGTCAATCATGGTGCGGGCCGCATTGATATCGCTGCCATACACCGGGATAAACGAAGCCGCCGTCCACAGCGGGCTCGAAGTCTCCGCCTTCATGCTGTCGCAGAGCTCATCGATCTTCTTCGCGTCGTCAGGCAGCGTCGAAAAATCGCCCGACGTGACCTTGTCCTTAAGGCCACCGACGATCTCGACAGCCTCCTTCGCTTCGCTCTTTACGGTCTTTGCCGAGTTAAGCAGCATAAAGCCGCTTGCGCCAAACGCAACGAGAAGCACCGCGACTACAGCGGCGATAATGGCGCCGGTGTGACGCTTTTTGCGCTCGCCCTTGCGATGGCGATGACGGACCAGACCGTCAGAGGTCGAACTCGACGAAGCGTCGCTACCGTAGTTCAAGCCAAAATCGTAATAATCTTCCTTGGAACCCGAGCCCGCAAACTCGGCACCGCTATCATCCAGGCGGGCGAACGTGCCAGTCTCGGAGGCGCCGGTGTAGATCGTGCCAAGGTTACCCGTAAGCCCCGCGCCACCGGCAGAGGGAGTATTGTTGTCGGCCTTGCCGGCATTAACGTTGCCGGCGGCATTCGCGGCGTTGGCAGCACCTGCGTTGTTCGCAGGTGCCGAAGGAGCCCCGCTCGGCTGCGACGCGGAGGTTGCACCGCCCGCAAAGACATTCCCTCTTGCACGGCCGGTCTTTTTTGCCTTTTGAGACTGCTCGTACAGAGCGGTAAACATCGCCGTCTCGCCCGGGGACACGCGCTTACCGGAGCCGCCCTGTCCAGCGTCGCCCGGCGTGCCGGCCTTACCAGCCCCGTTCGGACGCGGCGGAACTGCAGGACGGCCGCTATCGCTGCCCTTAAAGTGATTACCAGCCATAAAGAAATCCTCGCAATTGAGTCGCAATGAAAAAGTCCATAACGTTACTAGTTTATGGCATTTTGAGCATCGACAGCTAAACTCCAGACACGGACATCAATTGGCGAAAATGCGGCACAACACCTTTTCTGTCTTGGCGGCGGCGTCAACTACACCGTAAGGAACATCATCACGATGATCATGGCAAAGCCGATAAGGTCGGTCGGCAAAAACACCGTGCCCAGCATAACGGCGCTGGTGATGGTCGCCGAAACCGGCTCCACAGTTCCGATGAGGCTCGCACGCACCGAGCCGATGTCCTTAACGCCCTGCATATAGAGCATGTAAGCAAAAAACGAGCCGATAACCACGAACACCGCGAGCGCCTCGATACCGGCGGCATCGAGCGCCGGCATATGCGCCCAGGGCTGCACGAAGACGCACGAGACCACGCCCGCCGTGAGCATTGCCGAGCCCGTGACGATGGGGCTGCCGTATTCGGGCAGGATCTTGGCGGGAATCACCGCCATACACGCGGCGCTGACCGCACACATAAGACCTGCTGCCAGGCCAAGCGGCGAGATATTCAGGCTGGTGGGGTCGCCGCCGGTGGCGATTAAAAAGGTTCCACCCAGAGCCAGGCCAATGCCGATGACTTCGCGAGTACGCGGCATGCGGCGATCGGTCACGCAGGCGTAGCCCATGATGATAACGAGTTGCAGGCACTGGAGTACCGTCGCGGTTCCGGCATTAGTCAGGCGCACGGCCGAAAGATAGCAAAACTGGTTGAACAGCAAGCCAAAGGCGGTAAAGAGCAGCAGCTGCTTGCGATCAGCGGGTGTGGCCCAAAGCTTGACCAGGCGTGCGCGGTCGCGCGTGACAACCACAGCCATAAAGAGCAGGCCGGCGAGAATCTGACGCACGCTCATAAGCCACAGCGTATCGACATGGTAGGTATCGAACAAAAAACTCGCGCTGGTGCCCGAGAAGCCCCAAAACGAACCGCCCACCAGCGTAGCCAAGACGCCCGTGATCATCTTGCGCGTCGAAGCGCTGTTCAGGCGGTCGCGCCATGCGCGACGGGTGTTGCGGCTGAGCTCGTCGGTGCCCTCGGGCACATCAATGTTCGATATATCGGTCATCGGCACCGAAGCCCCTGCGCCTTCGACCTGCTCGGCACACTCTTTGCTCATTCCACTCCCCCGAAACAGTCTGGAAGCAATTCGGCTTACCTTACCACGGCGAAGGCACCAGCTGGAGGCTTGTCCGCTTATCGGTAGGACAATTCCGCAGGTGTCTTTCCATAGCTCGATACCGCAATGGCCTTGCATTATGCGACAGCCAAATCGCGGCAACAGGCTCTTTTGAAATGGATACGACAAAGCCCCCGAATTCCACAATGTAAGCGATTTTTAAAAATGTTCTTGCCACCGAGTTCAGGCTCCGTTATATTATCCCTTGCGCGCTTGCGCACCCTTGATCGGGCGTTTAGCTCAGGGGGAGAGCGCTTCCCTGACACGGAAGAGGTCAGAAGTTCAAATCTTCTAACGCCCACCAAATGTTCGCAGCTCAGAGGCTATG
>JAGZQO010000039.1 GCA_018382125.1 Collinsella sp. | reverse complement strand
GGTTTTTTGATTGAAGTGTTTCGCATATGCCGTATCAATCGCATGCATGGAAACGCTCATCTGATTATCGGGGTCATCAAACAGCAGATGAACATGATTGTCCATGAGGCACCAGGCCAGCAAACGAATGCGAGCGGACCTAAATCGTCTATTCAATAGATTGAGAAAATATAGGCGGTCGTCATCGTCCTCAAAGATCAGCTGGCCGGCACAACCCTTGAGCATGACGTGATAATGGCCGAGTTCGAACAACGCACGGGCAACGCGAGTCATCGAAGCTCTCCCTTCCGAGTTTGCATTAGCTACAGCATACAAAAGGAGAGAATAGAAAAAACCGAACCGCCCAACAAAGATGAGCGGTTCGGTGAACGGTAGGAATGATTATTTTATCCCCGTCCCAGAAAAATCATTTACAGGAGGTTGAGGGGGAGCTGGGGGGCGTCGCCCCAGAGTTTTTCTAGGCGATAGAAGTCGCGGGCTTCGGGAGTGAAGACGTGGACGACAACCGAGCCGTAGTCCATGAGCATCCAGGTCTTCTGCTCGCGACCCTCGATGGAGAACGGGTGCTCGCCGCAAGCCTCGGCGACCTTCTCCTCGATCTCATCGACGATAGAATCGACCTGGCGGTTGTTGGTACCGGTGGCAAGCACAAAGTAGTCGCATACGTCGGAAAGCTCGGTCAGGTCGAGCACCTGAACGTCCTCGCCCTTCTTGTCGTAGGCGGCCTGCGCGGCGGCGCGGGCAACATCCTCGGCGGCGACACCGCTCGCGGACAGCGAGGCGGCAGTGCGGTCGGACGTGGCGACGAAGCTCTTGTGCTCCACACCTTCAAGAATCTGCTCGTCGGTCATGGTCTCGTCGGCCATGGAATACCTCTTTCTAGACAGCCCGAGCTAGCGCAGCTGGGCGTAATGGTTGTAAATCGTAATAGCTGTAGGATAAAGATAGCGCCCGGACTGGATCACATAGACCAAACCCTGCGCAAAACAGGAGAAGAACAACTCATCGAGCGTCGACTCCCCCACCATCTTGCGCAGCGCATGCGCATAGTCGCCGTGGCGGTTGGGCTCGATGGCATCGGCCACAAAGACCACCATATCGAGCGGCGTCATGTCGCAGGCACCCACGGTGTGACGGTCGACAGCCTGGAAAACGGCCGGCGACAGCTCGGGAAAAAGCTGCGGAAGCTCATAGGCGGCAACAGGGCCATGCAAAAGCGGCGTCGCGGCGGAAGGAGAGCCGGCAATCTTAATGCCGTAATGCAGAGCGCGCGTGACCAGCTCGTCGTCGGAGAGCACTTTGTCCCAGTCATGGATCAGGCCGGCGGCAGCGGCATCAAAGCGGTCAACGCCGTAGACCTCGGCCAGATGAAGTGCGGTCTCGGCAACACCCAGCGAATGCACATAGCGCTTGCGCTTATCCTTCATGCGAACATCGAGCAGCTCTTGAATGCGCTTGAGCAGCGCGCGCTCATCGCCCTCAAACTGATCCTCTACCGACAACGTAGACCCCCATCACTCAAAATCTTCTTGGCCCAAATCGGCATATAGCCTGCGTTTGCGAATGTAGCCGAGCACGGACTCGCTCGTAAGATAGCGCACGCTCATACCGCGAGCAACTCGCTTACGAATGTTCGTCGAGCTGATCGCCAGCGCCGGAATCTGAATATAGCGCACGTCGAACGGCAGCCCCGACTCTTTGATTCGGGCACGCGCCGTATCGATATCAAAGCCCGGTCGTGTCGCCGCAATAAAGGTAGCAAGCTCAGCGATTCGTTCGGCATCATGCCAGGTAACAATATCGATAATCGCGTCGGCGCCCGTAATAAAGTAGAGCTTTACCTGCGGCGGGTAAAAGTCGCGAAGGGCATGAAGCGTATCGGCCGTATAGGTTACACCCGGACGGTCAATCTCGAACCGACTCGCCAAAAAGGCCGGGTTCGCAGCGGTGGCGAGGACCGTCATGGCATAACGGTCCTCGGCAGGCGTCACCGGCTTGTCAAGCTTAAAGGCAGGCGTGCCCGCCGGCATAAAGAGCACGGCATCCAAGTCGAGGGACTCACGCGCCTGCTCAGCGGTCACCAGGTGCCCGTAATGGATGGGATCAAAGGTGCCACCCATAATGCCGAGCCTAAACTCCTGCCCGTCCTCTAGAGGAAGCTCGGGCAGACCGATTCCACCGCGCAGCGACATGGCTTACTCGCCCTCCGAGGTCTCGGCATCGCCCGCGGCATCCGCCGCATCGACAACCTCGACGCCCTCATCCGCAGCATCGGCCACGTCAATGGCTTCAACGGCAACGTCCTCGCCAGCATCCTCGAGCTCCTCGTACTCCGAGAAGTCCTCGGCACCCTCAAAGTCAAAGGCGCGCTGGCAAATGCGGACCTCGTCGCCCGCACGGCAACCGGCCTTCTCGAGCGCGTCGTCAACACCCATACGCGCAAACTTATGCTGCAGGTAAATGACGGCTTCCTCGTTTTCCCAGTCGGTCTGGATGACCATACGCTCAATGGCACGACCGACCACGCGGAAGGCACCGGGCTCTTCCTGGACAATGCGGAAACGCTTCTCACGCTGCAGGCGGCGACGCTCCCACTCATCGTCGCGCAGGTCGACCGGCTCATCGGAGACGGCCAACTCGGCGCGGAGCTTGGCCACTTGCTCACCTACGGCAAGCATCAGCGTGTTCAGGCCGGCGCCCGTCACGGCAGACACGGCAAAGAACATATGACCGTCGTCGAGCGCTGCGCGCTTGAGGTCGGCAATCTTGTCGGCCGTGCCCGGCGCGTCGCACTTGTTGGCAACGACGATCTGCGGACGCTCCGAAAGCTCGGCGCCATACTGCTCGAGCTCGCGGTTGATGATGCGATAGTCCTCAACCGGATCGCGATCCTCAAAACCGCCCGTCATGTCGACGACATGCATGATCAGGGCCGTACGCTCAATGTGGCGCAAGAACTGGTGACCCAGGCCCTTACCCTCGCTCGCGCCTTCGATAAGACCGGGGACGTCGGCAACGACGTAAGAATATTCACCGGCACGCACCATGCCGAGGTTCGGCACGAGCGTGGTAAACGGGTAGTCAGCAATCTTGGGACGGGCGGCACTCATGCGCGCGATGAGCGATGACTTACCCACGGAGGGAAAGCCCACGAGCGCGGCATCGGCCATAAGCTTCATCTCGAGCTCGATCCAGTGCTCCTCGGCCGGTTCGCCCAACTGGGCAAAGGCCGGAGCGCGACGCACCGACGTCACAAAGTGCGTGTTGCCCAGACCGCCGGCACCGCCGGGCGCCACGACGACGCGCTCGCCGTCGTGCACCAGGTCGGCAATCTCGAACATCGGGGTCTGCGTCTCGGGATCGAGCTCGCGCACCACGGTACCCATAGGGACCTTGAGAATCAGGTCCTCGCCGCTCTTGCCGTTACGACGGGCACCCTGCCCGTGCGTGCCGCGCTCGGCGCGAAAGTGATGCTTAAAGCGGTAATCGATCAGCGAAGACAGCTGAGCATCGGCCTGGATGACGACATTGCCGCCACGACCGCCGTCGCCGCCATCGGGGCCGCCCTTGGGGACAAATGCCTCGCGCCTAAACGACATGCATCCGGCTCCGCCGTCGCCGCCGCACACGTTAATGCGGCTGATATCGGTGAACTGTGACAACAGAATCGCCTCCTACAAAAAAGAGGGAGACCCTTGAATCCTAAAACTCAAGTGCCTCCCACATATGTGCTCTATGAAGGGTGAATTACGCGTTCGCGAGCGGGCGTACGCTGACCCTGTGCTTGATACCCTTGTGGAACTCAACGGTACCGTCGACCAGCGCGAACAGCGTGTCGTCCTTACCACGGCCAACGTTCTCACCCGGGTGGATGTGCGTGCCGTGCTGACGGACGAGAATCGTGCCCGTGGTTACCGTCTGGCCGGCATAGCGCTTCGTGCCAAGGCGCTGACCGCGGGAGTCACGGCCATTACGGGAGGAACCGAGTCCTTTTTTGTGTGCCATTGTGTATACCTACTCTTTCGTTACGAGTGTAATCTACTCGGCGACGGGAGCCTCGGCAACAGCCTCAGCCTCTGCCTTGACAGCCTTCTTGGCGCGGGAGGTAGCCTGAACCTTCACGATCTTCAGCTTGGTGAGCTGCTGACGGTGACCCTTCAGACGACGATAGCGCTTGCGCTTGTGGAACTTGAAGACCAGCTGCTTCTCGCCCTTGAACTGCTCAACGATCTGAGCGGTAACCTTGGCCTTGGCCAGCTTGTCGGGATCGGTGACGATCTTCTTACCATCGTTGAGGAAGATAACCGGCAGGGTGACCTTGTCGCCCTCATTGCCCTCGATCTTCTCGACGGTGATGACATCGTCGGTGGCGACCTTGTACTGCTTGCCGCCCGTGTTAACGATTGCGTACATGTTTACTTGCCCTTCATGCATCAGTTAGTGCAACAGCCGAATATAGTAGCAGGCGAAAATACCCCCGTCAACGAGTATGTGGAGCAAATCCACAAGTTCGCACAGGTATGGGGCTGACGAGTCGGCCCTCGTCGTCCTCGCATGCTTGATTCTGACGCTCGACATCGTAGGAGCAGATGGTCACGAGGTCTTGCATACCGGTGGAAACAATAGGTGCATCCACGCCCGGGGTCAAGCCCTGCAACAAAACATCAGCAGCAGAAAGCAAAATTTCCGGACGCATGGAGCCCTCGTTGTCGGCATGGGTGTCGAGCATGAGCACCAAATGGTCCGGGCGCTCCCCCGCCGTGAGCTCATAGCCCACGAGCGTGTGATCCAAATCCAAGCGCTTGCTCTTTTTGCCGCGCGCGTAGTCGATGCCGTGGCCCGCGCGCAGCGTGTCGATCGCACGACGCACCTCGTCGGCGCTTACGGGCGCCTCGGGATCCAAGTGCAGGTCGATGCGATACGACAGGCGCGTGAGCTGCGCCGTCAACGCCGGCGTGCGCACGTCGATGTACGCCGCCTCGATGGGCGCCAGATCGGCCGGAGACGCCGCAGCCAGGCGCCCAAACGCCTCGTCGAGCGCCACGAACTCGGTCATAAACAGGTCATACCACTCGCAGGTCGACGACGTACCCACCGGCAGCGCCGAAGAGAAGCCCACGCGCATGTGCGGAGAGAAGCCCTGCGTGACGGCATAGGGAAGTCCCGCACGGCGCACGATGCGCTCAATGGTATGGATTACTTCGAGATGGCCCAGGTACTTAAGGCGATCGCGCTTGCCATAGCGAACACGAAGTCTAAAGAGCGAGGGGTTGTCGGTCAGGCGCTCACTCATGCGCGATCACCCATCAATACATTCTTGGCGTGGAGCGTGGGGCAGATCCCGCAGCCGGTGCACGACGTGCGGGTACAGTCGGGAGTCGTGACGCCCTCGAGCGAGCGACGGTACTCGCGCTCGAGGAAGCCGCGCGTGCAGCCGGGGCTCACGTGCTCCCACGGCAGGCGCCAGTCCAACTCGTAGGGCAGGTGCACGAGCTCATTGAGGTCGATGCCGTTTTTGGCAGCAGCTTCCTTCCAGTTATCGAGCGAGAAATGCTCTACCCAGGCGTCAAAGCGAGAGCCCGAGCGCCAAGCATCGATGATGACGGGCGTCATGTCACGACCGGCGCGGGAAAGCGCGGCCTCGATGAGCGAGGTCTCGGCATCGTGGTAATGCACGCGGACGGCACGGTTGCGAACGCTCGTGATAAGCAGCTTCTGGCGACGCTTGACGTCGTCGTAGTCGAGCTGCGGGCACCACTGGAACGGCGTGGCAGCCTTGGGGATAAAGACCGAAACCGAGATCGACACCGAAATCGAGCCGCGACGAGCCTTGGGCACCACGGAACGACCGAGCTCCAGCACGTGATCGGCCAGATTGGCGATGGCCACGATGTCCTCATCGCGCTCGCCGGGAAGGCCCATCATAAAGTAGAGCTTCATGCGGTTCCAACCGGCCTCGAAGGCCGCCTTGGCCGCACGGTCCAGGTCCTCCTCGGTCACGTTCTTGTTAATGATGTCGCGCATGCGCTGGCTGCCGGCCTCGGGCGCGAACGTTAGTCCGCCCTTCTTTTCGCCGGCGACCGACTCGGCCATATCCACGCCAAACGAATCCAGGCGCTGCGACGGAATAGACACGCGAATACCCGTATCCTCCAGGCGACGGTTGAGCCTGCCGAGCACGTCGCGAATGCAGGAGTGGTCGGTCGTGGAGAGCGAGGTCAGCGACACCTCGTCATAGCCAGTCTTTTCCAGGCCCTGAATCACCGACGAGACGATCTGGTCGGCCGAGCGCTCGCGCACCGGGCGATACGTCATGCCGGCCTGGCAAAAACGACAGCCGCGGGCGCAGCCGCGCAGGATCTCGATAGACAGGCGGTCGTGAACCAGCTGCGCATAGGGCACGCACGACTGCGACAGCGGATTCGTGGCGCCGAAATCCTCGACGACGCGCTTGTAGACCACGGTCGGCGCATCCTTGCCCTCACGTGGCACGGTGTAGCCATGCGGCGAGCAGGGCTCGTCATGACGAACCTCATAGAGTGACGGCACGTAGTTGCCGGCAATGGATGCAAGCTGCTCAACAATCTGCGCGCGCGGGACTCCTTCGTCACGCAGGCGGCGATGCAGCTGGCAGGTCTCGAGCAGCGATTCCTCGCCCTCACCGATGAGGATGGCATCGAAGAAGGCCGCGTACGGCTCGGGGTTGTACACCGAGGGGCCGCCGGCGATGATGATGGGGTCGTCTTCACCTCGGTCGGCCGCTAACAGCGGAATGCCAGCGAGGTCGAGAGCCTCGAGGAAGTTCGTCACCGCCATCTCGTGCGGCACATGCAGGCCGACGATATCAAACGAAGCGACCGGCGCTGCACCCTCGAGCGACAGCAGCGGAATGCCCGCCTCGCGCATGGCGTCACCCATATCGGGCCACGGCACATAGCCGCGCTCGCAGGAGATGCCCTCGGCCTGGTTAAGGATGTTGTAGAGGATGGCGATGCCCTGGTTGGGCAGACCAACCTCGTACACATCCGGGTAGATCAGGCAGCAACGGTAGTCGGCATCGGCCTTGGAAAGCGTGCCCCACTCGTGATCGATATAGCGGCTCGGCTTCTCGACCTTGGCGAGCAACGGCTCAATTAAATGAAAACAATCTTGGTACGGAACGCGCAACGGAAAACCCCTAAGCAGCGAGATCTGATGCGTCCTGGTAGGACGCCATAGGACGGGTAGCGCCCGCGACCGTGGTCACAAGATCGCGAACGCGGGAAAACGTGGCAGTGACCACCTCATTGGCACGGCTGTAGTCGACATCGCGCTCGTAGAGCGAAACGAGCGCACGGCCCATGCCATAGGTGCCCGCGGCAGCAGTGAGCGCCTTGACGGCAAACCCAATATGCGGCGTCTGCTTGACGAGCGCGCGGGTGACCGCGCGGATCACAAGACCGCCGGCAAGCACGCCCGCGACCTCGTAGCCACGCTCGGGTTTAATGCCGCGTCCAAAGACGGCAGCGAGCTCAAAGAGCATGCCCACCTGCGCCAGCGCCATAACGGGATAATCGGCGCCCGGCAAAAACACCAGTGCACCGGTCGCCATATTGGTGAGCGCGCACGAGGTGATGATACGGTTGGCCGCCGCGATGCGCATGAAGGCAAAGTTCGCCGCAAAAGCCGTTTCCTTGTCGGTGCGATCGAGAATCCAGCGGGCAAGCGTCTCGAGCAGATACGTCTTATCGATTGCCGCTACCACGCCGAGCATGGGCGTGGACTCCTCGATAAACGGCACCTCCACAGCAGACTCGGCAAGCACGCACACGGGCGCGCCGGCGATCACGAGCTCCTGCACGGCACTCTCCAAGCGGTCGGAACCACACGAGAGCACCAGCACCACATCGGTATCGGTCTTTGGAGCAATTCGTTCCTCCCCCAGACGCTCGACGCGCACAATGCCCGAGGTCGTCTGCGGCACAAAGGCGTCACGCACCGTCTCGGCCAGAAAGCGCGAGGCGGACGAATCCAGATAGACCGAGACGCGCACCGGCGTATCGGAATCCTTCTTAACGGACGCGCCCATCTTAAAAGCGCGGGTCAGCTTATCTACGGGAATTTTCATAGCAAACCCCTCCAGCGGTTACGCGGCGCCCGAACGATGCCGCCATATGGATTGTACGATACCCACCGTCAGCAGCTGAATCATCATCGAAGACGAACCGAAGCTAATAAACGGTAGCGGAATACCGGTAATCGGCATCATGCCGATGCACATGCCGATGTTTTCGAAAGTCTGGAACGCCCACATGCCAACGATGCCCACACACGAAAGACGCAAAAACAGCGACTCGCACTTAAAGGCGACGCGAATCGTCGAAAAGATCAGCAGCACGTAGAGGCACAGGAGCAAAAAGGAACCGCAAAAGCCAAAGGTCTCGGACAAAAAGGCGAAGACGAAGTCGGTGTGGAACTCAGGCAGAAAGCCGCCGGCCGACTGCGTCGCATGCCCCAGGCCCTTACCAAAGAAGCCGCCCGAGCCAACGGCGATAAGCGACTGCTGCAGGTTGTAGGCATCGTCCGAATCGGCATTATCGGGGTCGATAAAGACCGTCAGACGGTTCATCTGATACTGCTTGATGAGCACATCGTGGCCGAGCAACGAATCAAAGACCGAATCAAGCGCCAGGACGAGGGCCACCAGGCCCACGAGCAGGGCCAGGGTCGACAGCACCCATTCGCGGCGTGCACCGCTCATGCAGATGACGATGGCGCCCGAAACCAGCACGACCAGGCCCGAGCCCAGGTCACCCATGGCAACGACGGCCAAAAACGGAATGGACAGCATGCCGCAGAGCTTGACGTAGTCGCGAACGGTATCGATGCGACCGTTATACTGCGAGCCAAGCGTAGCAATAAAGAAGATGGTGATGAGCTTGGCAAGCTCAACCGGCTGGAACGTCAAGCCGATACCGGGAATCTTGATCCAGCCCGTCATGCCCAGACCGCCCGTATAGGACAGACCCGGAATCTTGGGCGAGAAGATCACGATCAGGTCGATGACGAGCAACGCCGTCGAGAAATTGGAAATACCGCGCAGGTCGGTTCGCCAGACGAGCACCGCCAGCACCGCTCCGATGCCAATTCCCAGCAAATGGCGCGAGAACGAAGCATCGGCCTTAAACTGCGAAGCCGACCAGATAATGATGGCACCGTAGGCGACGAGCGCCACAGTAGCCACGAGCACACCGATATGCACCTTTTGGCGAAACGTGCCGCGCGAGGCCGAAAGTTGCTTGTTGACGCGGTCCAGGCTGCTGCGAGAGCCGGTCTTGGTTGAACGGAACAGATCCGCCGGAGAAAAATCCATCGCAACCTCCTATCGAACCGAAGAATCGCCCGAGGCCGAAGAGGTATCGGGCTCGTCATAAATCACGCCGAGCACGTCGCGCACGACATGCATCGCGGTATCTGAGCCACCGCCGCCCTGCTCCAGGACGGTAGCGATGACATACTTGGGATCGTCGGCCGGTGCATAGGCGCAGAACCACGCGTATTCGTCCTCGCCACTTTTCTCGCCCGTGCCCGACTTGCCGTATACCTGCGGCGTCAGGGTGCCAAAGTGCGCCGCCAGGGACGTCGATGCCGTGTAAATCACGTCGTGCATGCCGTTGCGAACAAGAGCCAAATCCGAATCGCTGTTGATCTTGGCCTCCAGGCGCTTCTTCTTGCCCTTGCCATTGTACTTATAGGCATCGCCGTCGCCATCGCGCGACACGGCAGACAAAAATACGTGAGGCACGTACTGTTTGCCGCCGTTGGCAAGACCCATATAGGCGCACGCCATCTGCAGGGGCGTCACCAGGATGTCGCCCTGGCCGATAGCAATGTTGGTCATATCGCCGGCATTCCACTTGCGGTCCTCGGCAGAGGCGTCGGTGAAGTATGACTCTTTCCACTCGGCATCGGGAATACGACCCGCGCCCTCACTCGGCAGATCGATACCGCAGGTCTTGCCTAGACCCCAGCGACGAAAGACCTCCTGCAGACCCTCGGGATGTTGCTCGTCATAAAAGAACGCCTTGCCCATGTCGTAGAAGACAGGGTCGCACGAGTTGGCGATTCCCGACTGCAGCGTCATGGTGCCGTGGCCGGAATGCAGCCAGCAGTACTTGCCCCACGACTTGCCCAGACCCGTCCAATAACCCGTGCAGTTGGTCGTCTGCCCCGACGTGTAGGTTCCAAACTCAAGACCGGCCAGCGCCGAGAGCGGCTTGATGGTCGAGGCCGACATGTACTGTCCGCTAATGGCGCGGTTGAGCAGCGGGTGCGAACCCTTGTCATCATTGAGCTCGGTCCACACGTCATTTGAGACGCCGCCGATAAAGACGGACGGATCGAACTTGGGCTGGCTCGCCATGCCCAGGATCTCGCCATTGTTGGGATCGAGACACACCACAGCGCCGTTGCCGGCATTGCTGTAGCCAGTGGTCTTGGCAAGCTCGATAGCGCTCGCCAGCGCCGTCTCACAGGCCTGTTGGATCTTAAGGTCGAGCGTGAGCTTAATGTCGGAGCCGGCCTTCGCGGGCACGGCGCCGGCCTGACCGGTCACATTGCCCGAGGCATCGACCTTGACGGTCTGCTCGCCACGAATACCCTGCAGCAGGTTTTCGTAGTAGCTCTCAACGCCCGCCTGGCCCACGATATCGCCCGACTGGTACGTAATCTTGCCAGCAGAAGCATCATCATCGCCAGAGGTTTTCTTATTCTGGGCCTCGAGCTGCTCGGAGGTAATGGTGCCGGTATAGCCCAAGATATGGCATGCCGTCTCGCCGTATGGATACTGGCGCTCGGTACGCTCGGCAATCTTGACGCCCGGGAACTCGCCGGCGTGTTCCTTGATATAGGCAACCGTGGAGCGACGGACGTCCGTCGCGATGGTATGCAGGCTCTGAGCGCCCTCTGTATTGTCCTGAATATTGCGAAGGACCGCCACATAAGGCATTCCAAGCACGTTGGCAAGATGGCGAACCAGAACCTCATCCTCGGCAAGGTCGCGGTAGGCCACGACAGCAAGTGAGGGACGGTTCTGGACAAGCGCCACGCCATTGCGGTCGAGGATGCGGCCGCGCACAGCGGGTGTGGTAACGGTGCGAGTCTGATTACTATTGGCCTGCTTCTCGTAATAGTCCGACGAGACCATCTGCATGCCCCACAGCTTGACGGCAAGTGCCGCAAACATCGCGCCCACACCCGTGGTGAGGATGGAAAAGCGGCCCTTAAAGGCGGTCGCCGCGGTATTGCCCTCGCCCTCGGTGGCGCGCGGGGCCGTTCCATGCTGTGTATCGTAGGTAAAACGGGAATCGCCTCGACGCATGATGACCAGCGCGACCACGATGGCCACAACCAGCACGATACCGGCGATAATAACCGTCATCTGGGAAGACATCTACGGGCCTCCCCTATTTGAGCTTGCGGGTCTTGGGCTTAAAGCGCATACCCGTCTGGCGTCCGCCACGTGCGGAGAATCCATAGCCGGACTGCGGCACGACGCCGGACATCAAAAACGGAATGGCAACCAGACCCGTCAGAATCGAGGACGGCAGCGCATGGCCGAAGATCGCCACGACAAAGCTCGTCTCCAAACCCATAAACAGCAAGATGATGCTGTAGATCACATTAATGACGAGCGCAAAGGCGCCCACGGTGACGCCGCGCGCACTCGGGGTACCGCCCGTCTGACCGACGGCGCTGTGCACCAGGGCAAAAGAACCCACGGTCAGCAGGAGCGACATAACGCCCACCGGCACGGCAGCGGACAGGTCATAAAACAAGCCGCTGCAAAAACCGCACACGACGGCACGGGTCGGGTCGCCCGAGAACACGCTTAGGCACACCAGGATAATCATGAAGTTGACGCGACCTCCCGCAATGGAGATCTGCGGTGCCAGGCCTGCCTGCAGCAGCACACACACAATGGCGGCGATTACAAACGTGCGGGAGCTCATCCCCTGCTCGTGTAGATCCATGGACATGCCCCCTATTCGCTCGAGCCAGAATCGGTCGTCTCGGACGTGTCGGAACTGTCATCCGAGCTCTCGTCCTTCGTCTTGGTCGCAGCATCGCGCGACGTTCCCTGCGGCGTGCTGTTGGCCGTGCTCACGTCCTCATCCGAGGCCGACTGTTCGTCGGTCAGCGTGGTGATGACCAGCACTTCCTCGTTGTTCTCGGCCGTGGTCTGAGCGCGCACCACAATGGTGTAGTACACGTCGTTTGCCGATTTCTCAACCGACGAGACGGTGCCAAGCGGAAGGCCCTTGGGGAACACGCCACCGATGCCAGAGGTCACGATGATATCGCCAACCTTAACATCGGAGTCGACGCTCACGTACTCAAGACGCAGCGTGCCGTCAGCCTGACCCTGCAGCATACCCTGGGCGCGCGTGTCCTGCACCATGGCGGACACGCCCGAGTTCTCGTCGCCAATCAGGCGCACGGTAGAGGTCTTGGCCGATACCTCGATAATCTGGCCGATAACACCGGCAGAACTCGTCACGGGCATGTTGATGGTAAGGCCGTCGGCAGAGCCCTTGTCGATGGTAACGGTCGAGGTCCAGGCATCGCCGGAGGCACCAACGATACGAGCTGCGGTCGATTTGAGGTTGTAGGTCGATTGCAGCCCGACCAGGCCCTCCAGGCGCTCGGCAGTCTTTTGAGCCTCAGAAAGCTCGGCGACCTTAGAGGTCAGCTCCTCATTTTGCTTCTTGAGCTCGTCGAGCGTGTCCTGCGACGCCGTTAGGTTAGAGAACACGTTGCCAATCGCATTGAAGGGAGCCGCCACAGCCGAGCCCACAAAGCGCACCGGAGAGGTAATCGTCGTTACGCCCGAACGCACGGCATGAATCGGCCCTGCCTCGCCCTCGCGGATGTAAAACGTGAGCAGCAACACCGAAATCAGGCTGAAAACAATCAACGGGCGCATACCCGTTGATTGTCGCTTGGTATTCAGATTTGTGGAGAAACCCGAAGATCGTGCCAAATGGAATCCACCTTTTGGAAATTAAGCATTGGTCTGGACGAAGCCGCCATCAAACGCATTGGCCTCGAGCACGCGGGCACAGCCGTTAACGACGTTATCGAGCGCCGTGGGGCTGACGTTGACCGAAACACCGGTCTCATCGCGCAGGCGCACGTCGAGACCGCGCAGCAGCGCGCCGCCACCAGTCAGCAAAATGCCGTAGTACATAAGGTCCGAGGCAAGATCGGGAGGCGTAGCGTCGAGTGCGTCCTTGACGGCCTTGGCCATCTCGTCGAGCGGCTTGTTGAGCGCGCGACGAATCTCCTCGCTCTCGATGCGCACGGTCTTGGGCAGACCGGTGATCACGTCGCGGCCGTTGACCTCGACGTCGAGCTCGTCCTTGAGCGGCACGGCGGAACCGACCTTGATCTTGATGTCCTCTGCCGTACGCTCGCCGATGGCAAGGTTGTAGGCATCGCGAACGTGCGTGAGGATGGCCTGATCGAACTCGTCGCCGGCAATACGGATGGACTGCGAGACGACGATGCCGCCCATAGCGATAACGGCAACCTCGGTGGTACCGCCACCGATGTCGATGACCATGGAGCCGGTGGGCTCCTCGACAGGCAGGTCGGCGCCGATAGCATCAGCCATGGGCTCCTCGATCAGGTAGGCCTGGCGAGCGCCGGCCTGGATCGTAGCCTCAAAGACGGCACGCTTCTCGACCGACGTGACGCCGGAGGGAACGCAAACGACAACGCGCGGACGCGGGGTCCACGGATAGCGCTTCTCGGAAGCCTTGTCGATAAAGTAGCGAAGCATGGCCTCGGTAACATCGAAGTCGGCGATGACGCCGTCCTTCAGGGGACGAACGGCCACGATGTTGCCGGGCGTACGGCCGAGCATGCGCTTTGCCTCGATACCGACCGCCAGGATGCGCTCGTCGTTCTTGTCGATGGCGACAACAGAGGGCTCGCGAATGACAATGCCCTTGCCGCGCACGGAGACAAGCGTATTTGCGGTGCCGAGGTCGATGGCAAGATCGCCCGCATAGCTACCGAAGAACATATCCATCAAAGAAAACAACGCAACTCCTGATGTGTTGGATGATTGCTGGAAAACTACTAGCTCATGATACTAGCGCAAGCCCGGCACCTCACTTGCGGTGAAGCGCCGGGCAAAGCTAAATCCCATAAGGTCACTACTGGTTGTCAGCAGCCGAGAAATCCATATCGAGCGAGGAAACGGCCCAGCCGATATGATTGTCGGAGCGCACGAATTTGACGGTGTACTGCTGCTCGCCGCCCTTGGACAGCGAAGCCTTGACCTTGGCGGCCGTCTCGGTCATGGACTGATCCATGCCCTCGACGGACACGGTGGCGCCCTGCGGAATCGAGGAGATGATCATCGACTTGGCGTCCTCGGACAGGCTCGAGGCCAGGCAAGACTCGGCCTTTGCGGTGTCACCGTCCCCGGCAGCCTGGAACAGATCGGAAACGACAGACTCCTGAGACGGGAAGCCAAAGCCGCGCGTGTAGGCAAAGCCCAGACCGCCCGCGGCGATCAAAATGAGCAGAAGCAGCACGATGAAGACTTTGAGACCCGTGTGGCGATGGCGACGACGGACCTTGGCCTGCTTACGATCCTGACGGTCCTGCTGGACCATCTCGGACTCGGACAGCGTAAAGAAGCCGGTGTCCGAGGGATCGGGCATAAACTGACCGGTCGCGCCCGTAGGATCGAGCGGATCGACGGCAGGAGCGTCCATCGCGGGCGCCGGAGCCGTGGCCATAGCCGTCTGGGCAGACAGTGCGGCAAGCGAATCATGCACGCGGGCAAGCTCATCGGCCTGCTCGGAGGTGAGCTGGTAGATGCCATCGGCAGTAGCGGCGTTAAAGGCGTCGAGTGCGTCGGAGGGGCGGCCGGCGGCAGAAAGCGCCTGACCCATGCCGGCATTGAGCGCACGCGTGTCGTCGCGGGGGCCGGCAAAGTCGATAGCCGTGCGGTAGGTCTCCACGGCATCCGCCGGACGGCCGAGCTTAATGAAGCAACGACCGAGCTCGCCGAGTGCGGCGGCGGGAGCCGGATTGGCGCCGTCGATGGCAGCCTGACGGAAGGCAGTACCCGCGTTGGCATAATCGCCCGACTGGAACAGCGCATTGCCCAGGCCCAGATAGGCCTTGAACGGCGTGGCATAGGAAGCATCCTGCGTAGCAGCAGAGAACGCCTGGGCGGCCGTCGTGTAGTCGCCCACGGCGGCGAGCGCCTTGCCGCGGTTGGTGAGCAGCGCGCCGCGCTTGCCGTAGGTGCCGTCGTTGAGGGCGGCAGCATAAGCCTCGGCGGCCTCGGCATACATGCCCAGGTGCATCAAGGCGTTGCCACGAAGGTGATCGGCCTCGCCCATAATCTCATCGGGAGTCTTTGCCGCCCCAAGCATCTGGGCTGCAGCGGAAAAATCACCCGCGCGGTAAGCGGCGCGGCCCTGTTGGATCAGCTGGCTATTCAAGGAAGTCCCCTTTACTCGTGAACGATCTCGACATGGACGATCTCGTCGCCGGCACGCAGCTGCGAAATCACATCGAGACCCTCGACCGTGGTACCAAAGACGGTGTAACCGGAATCGAGGTTATGCTGGGCGCCCAGGCAGAAGTAGAACTGCGAACCCGCGGAATCGGGGTCCATGGAGCGTGCCATGGCAAGGGCACCATCGACATGGCTGTTGCGCGGATTGGTGGCAAACTCGCCCTTGATGCAGTAGCCGGGGCCACCGGTACCGGGCATGCCGTCGGGGCCCTCAAGACCAGCGGCGACGTCGGCGCCGGACATATCGCGGGTATTGGGGTCGCCGCCCTGGATGACAAAACCGGGCACATAGCGATGGAACTTAAGGCCATCATAGAAGCCCATCGTAGAAAGCTCGCAGAAGTTCGCGACATGAATGGGAGCGCCCTCGCCGTCAAACTTGACCTTGATGGTACCCTTCGACGTCTCGATAACGGCGCACTCGTCGCCGGCAAGCTGATACTCGGGCGTGTAGAGCTCTTTCTTAAAACCAAACATGTGGTTCCTTCCTCGTGCGTTTAAAGCATATTTGTAAGAATTGTAGCAATAAGCATGCGCTTACATCAATTGCGCACGTAGGCCTTGATTATCGACTTCATCCGAACACCTCCCACATTCATCCGTACATGTGCGGATGAATGTGGGAACCCGATACCCTGAGGGCCGGACCGGCCGGCCCCGGAAGATCGGAGGACGGCATGTCCGGAAAGAGGAAGAAGGGTT
>JAGZQO010000001.1 GCA_018382125.1 Collinsella sp. | reverse complement strand
GACGGGCTGATATAGGGAGAGGGCCTGACCCCATATCGTTGGGGCCAGGCCCGATTTTGCCTCTTGACAATGTCCTGCTCATATTAAAAGGAACGTCCCCAAGTGCCGGCAGTTTGGGACAGTCATTGTTGATGAGAATCGGGCGCAGCGCCAAAAGCCCCGCTCGGCGAGATGTCGAACGGAAAGGTGCCGCAGCGATTGAAGGCGGCGATGAACATGCGGATGGCGTTGGACGGCGTGGTGCCCACGAGCTGGGTTGCCGCCGCGAAGGCCGCCTTTTCCTCGGGCAAGACCTTCGCGACAACCGGGGTCATGTGTTCTGCCATGGCGCTTCCTTTTTGAAACGACGGTGGTGCGAATGGATGCGGGCCACGCGGCTGGGCGACGGGCTGTGAAGGCAACCCGATTGGCCCGCATCTGGAGTTTGTTCTACGGCGTTGGTATTACTTGGTATTCCTAAGTATTACCCCGCAGATAGAATACCATACCCGACCCCATGGGGACGGAGAAAAAACGGATCATTTTGTTGCTGAGTAAGTATTTACAGCGTGATGGTGTCCGAGATATTGAGGGCCTGAGCGTCGACGGCATCGTGTGTAGCAAGCAACAGCATGCGGCCGTCGAGCAAGTCGAGCACGATCTCGGCGCATGCGTCGCGCGCAGCGGTATCTAGGCCGGTAAAGGGCTCGTCCAGAATCACTGCGCCGCCCGGACACAGCAGGGCTCGGGCAATCTCGACACGACGGCGCTGTCCACCCGAAAGCTCGGCCACGCGGGCATGCACATCGACCCCCGGCACCAGCAGGCGCAACAGGGCCGCGGCACTCGAGGCGTCCACGCGCGCGTCGGCGCACACCAGCACGTTATCCAAAGCCGAGGCGCCCTCTACCAGGCGCACATCCTGAAACACCATGGAGCACGGCGCGCACTCCCCCGCCGCCAGCGCAAGCAGCGTCGACTTGCCCACGCCCGAGGTGCCCATCACACAGATACGCCCACCCGCAGGCACGTTGAGCACCAGCCCGTCGAGCGCCGGCGCCCAGGGCGCACGATCGCCCACGGCAAGCGCAAGCTCCGCCGCAGCGCCGGCGCCAGCAGGGTCGCCCGAACGCCCGCGAGTACCACGCCCATGTGCCCACACGGCAGCACGCCACGCCGCGGGCCCCGAAGCCCGCAGCAACCACACCAGCACACGCTCGCATGCCCGCGATGCCGCCACGACCAACACGGTCCAAGCCAGCAGGTCAGCCGTCTCGATGAGCAGCTTCGCCTGATAGATGCGCTCGCCCACGGTGCCCGTCGCCATGCCGATCAGCTCCGCCGCCACGCCGGCCTTCCAGCTCATGCCAATCACGGCGCGGGCGCACGAAAGCACAAACGGCAGGACTTCGCGCCAGGTGTGGGCACAAAACAGTCGCCAACCCCGCACGCCATGCAGACGAAACATCTGCTCCAGCGGCTTATCCGCTTGCGTCAAACCCTCGACCAGCGAAAAATACACGCCCGGAAGCGCCATCAAAAAGACCGCCGCAATGCTCACGCGCGCCGACCCCAGCCAAATGAGCAGCAGGACCACCACGCAGGCAACCGGCGTCGCCTTAACAAACGAAAGCGCCAGAGCCACCAAGCGGACAAACGCCTGCGAGCGCGACGAAATTCCGGCCAGCAAACCACCGCACACCGCGGCA
Source organism: Collinsella sp. (assembly GCA_018382125.1). Classification (GTDB taxonomy): domain Bacteria; phylum Actinomycetota; class Coriobacteriia; order Coriobacteriales; family Coriobacteriaceae; genus Collinsella. The sequence continues at coordinate 211,355 of JAGZQO010000001.1, read as the reverse complement.
AGCGCCAAACCGCCTAGAATCCGCGCACCCGAGCCCGCCAGAATCGCCCACGTGCCGGCATCGCATACCAGCCGCAGCAACGCCACCACAACAGCACCCGGACCCGGCAAAATCAGCGGCTGTGCCACCAGCGCCGCCGCGAAGACCCACACGGCAAGCCAAAAGGCGGCGACGGCACCTGCTGCCGCCACCGCCTTCATACGCTCTGTCATTTGTCGAGCAAACACACGCACGGGCTACTCCATGTAGTAGAAATCGTCAGCCGGAAGTTTACCACCCACGGCGCTCGCGTCCGCGTCGGCCAGCACCTGCAGATACCCACTAAGTGCCGCCTTCATATCCTTGCCCGTCTGGCACACAAGCATGCACCCGGGAATCGCCCTCTCGGCAATCTTGGCGTTGTCCACGATGCCAGCATCGACCACGGCCTGCGCCCAGTCTGCCGGCGCCGCATTGACGGCCTTAACGCTCGCCGCATGGCAGCGCAAGAATTCCGCCACGGCCTCGGGATGCTCCTCGGCAAAGGCACGGCGCACCACGGTTACGCCCGTCAGCAAACGGGAGCCCGTGTCGCCCGCCAGCTCATCCCACACATCGGTCAGGCTTACCGGCGCCGACAGCTTGCCTCCGCTCTTTGCAATGGCAGCGGTCTTGAAGGGCTCGGGCAGCACGCCCACAGCAGACGGATCGGCAAGCAGCGCCGAGAGCACCTCGGTGGGCTCGCTCTTAAACTCAAGCGCCACCTGACCGGTCAGGCCCGCGCGCTCCAGCAGATAGTTCATGACGTACTCCGGTGTGGTGCCCTTGCCCGTCATGTAGACGGTACGACCCGCCAGGTCACCAAACGAAGTCACGTCCGCGTCGCCCGTCACCACGCTCAGCACGCCAAGCGTATTGATATCAATGACCTGTACCGCACCCTCGGTCTTGTTGTAGAGAACGCTCGCCACGTTGGCGGGTACCAAGGCAATGTCGACATCGCCCTGAATCACCTTGGGCACGATCTCGTCGGCGGCAGTGTTGATCGCAAAGTCGAACTCATTGTCTGTCTCGCCATCGGCTGCCTGGTCCATAAACTGCACCAGACCGATCGACGTCGGACCCTTGAGCGAGGCGACGTGCACCTCGACGGGCTCTGCAGCAGCACCGGCGCCATCCGTGGCAGCCGAGCCCGCGGCGGACCCGGCACCGGCAGCCCCGCCGCCACAGCCCGCGAGCGCAAGTGACAGGGCGCCCGCGGCGAGCGCCGAGGCAAACCCCCGGCGCGACATTTCAAAATCAAACGCGCGCATCGCTAGCACGTCCCCTCGTTAGGCATCGTCCATGCGTGATGGTCGGTATGCAGCAGCTCCTCGGCCAGCGGCGAGAGCGGCTCGCCCAAGAACTCGCGATAGCACGCCTGGACATCGGGATTCTCGTGCGAGAAGCGAATCTCGGCGTTCGCATCGAGACCCCAGAGCACCTGGCCGCGCTCGGCTGCCAGCTCGCAGCCGTCGTGGATGGGCTGACCGCCGCCACCGACGCAGCCGCCCGGGCATGCCATAACCTCGACGAAGTCATAGCCCACACGGCCGTCGCGAATCGCGTCGAGTAGGCGGGCGGCGTTGCCCAGCCCGTGTGCCACGGCGACGCGCACCTTGGTGCCATCGATATCGGCGACGGCTTCCTTCCAGCTGTCGAGTCCGCGCACGTCGGTAAAGAAATCGGCATCCGGGTTCTTGCCCGTCACCAGGTAGTAGGCCGAGCGCACGGCGGCCTCCATCACGCCGCCCGTGGCGCCAAAGATCACGCCCGCGCCCGTGCCAAAGCCCAGCGGCGTATCGAGCGGCTCCTCGACCAACGTGTCCACGCTCACGTGGCTCGCGCGGATCATGCGCACCATCTCGCGCACCGTCAGCGCAACGTCCACGTCGGGCGCACCGCCCTCGCCCAACATGCTCGGCAGTGCACACTCTGCCTTTTTGGCCGTGCACGGCATAACGGACACCACGAACAGGCGCTCAGGCTCCACGCCCAGCACCTTGGCGTAGTATGTCTTGGCGATGGCGCCGAACATCTGCTGCGGCGACTTGGACGTGGACAGGCTGTCGACAAACTCCGGATAACGCGCCTTCACAAAGCGCACCCAGCCCGGGCAGCAGCTCGTAAACATGGGCCAGCCGCGGCTGTCACCCTCGCCCTTGGCGGCGGCGCCCAAGCGCTCGAGCAGCTCGGAGCCCTCCTCCATGATGGTGAGGTCGGCCGAGAAATCGGTGTCGAACACGTACTCAAAGCCAACACGACGCAGCGCACAAGCCAGACGCTCGACGGTGGCTTCCCCGCGCGAAATGCCGAGCTCCTCGCCCCAGGCGCTGCGCACGGCAGGCGCGATTTGCACCAGCACGATCTTGTCGGGATTAGCGAGCGCGTCAAACACGGTCTCGGTGTCGTCGCGCTCGCGCAGCGCGCCCGTCGGGCAATGCGTGATGCACTGGCCGCACGCGACGCAATCGGTCTTGCCAATCGGCGCGCGCCCGCGGGTACCCACGGCGGTATGCGTGGCGCGGTTAGTCAGATCCCAAATCCCTAGGCCCTGCACGCTCTCGCACACCTTGATGCAGCGCATGCATTTAATGCACTTGTCGTTTTCGCGGATGATGGAAAAATCGAAATCCCAGCCCTCGCCCGTCAAATGCCTTTGATACGGCAGATAGAAGATACCCAGGTCGTTGGCGATGGTCTGCAGGTTACAGTTGCCGCTGCGCACGCAGCTCGTGCACTGCGAATCGTGCTGGGACAGCAGCAGCTGCACGTTGGTGCGACGGGCCTCGCGGGCCTTGGGGCTGTTGGTGTGGACCACCATGCCGTCGAGCACGTAGTTGTTGCAGGCGGCAACCAGCTGGTCGCAGCCCTCAACCTCGACCACGCACACGCGGCAGCCGCCGATCTCGTTTAGATCGCGCAGGTAGCACAGGGTGGGAATCTGAATGCCGACGGACTTGGCCGCATCCAGGATCGTGGTGTGCTCGGGAACCGCGACCTCGCAATTATCGATAGTGAGCTTGACCATGTTGAGTGCTCCGCTTTCGGCGTTGTCGCTGACAGTGGGGTTGTTGAGCTCTACCATTCCAGGTTCCTCCCTCCGCGGAACGCGCCAAAGCCAAAGTGGTCGCAACGCAGGCAGCGGCTTGCCTCCTGGCGTGCCTCCTCCTCGGTAAGGCCCTGCTCGACCAGATTCCAATCGTGGATGCGCTCGCCGGCCTCGCGCTCGCCCAGCTCGCAGCGGCCACACTCGTGCTTGCCCTTAAACTGCACGGTCGGCAGCTCAACGTCGAGCTTGATCTTGTGGTCAAAGCCCAGGTAGCGGTCGATATTTGCCGAAGCAACGCGGCCGGCGTTGATGGCCCGGATGACGGTGGCGGGACCGGTCTGGCAGTCACCGCCGCTAAAGAGGCCATTAAAGTTGGGCACGGCGCCATCCGAATCGGTGACGACGCAGCCCCACTTGCAGGCAATGCCCATCTCCTCAAACGGCTTGGAATCGATGTCCTGACCAATGGCGACGAATACGCGCTCGCAGGGGATGACGCGCTCGGGCGTAGCGGCGGCACGCGGAGCCGGACGACCGCGGCGGGGCTCGCCGATAATCTGCGGCTGCACGCGCAAGCCGCTCACGCGACCGTCCTCGCCCGTCTCGATGGCGAGCGGGGCTGTCAGCTCCAGTACCTCGCAGCCCTCGGCCTGGGCGCCGGCAATCTCGGCATCCTGGGCCGTCATGTCGCAGATGCGGCGGCGGTAGACGATGCTCACCTTTTCGGCACCGCAGCGCACAGCAGAGCGAGCCACGTCCATGGCCACGTTGCCGCCGCCGATGACGCACACGCGCTGGCCGCTCAGGTCGGGCAGCTCGTCGTCGCCGATGGCACGCAGTATCTTGACGGCCGACTCCACGCCGGGTGCCTCTTCGCCCGGAAGACCGAGCTTCTTATCGCTGTGGGCACCGATGGCCAGGTAGACGGCATCGAATTCGTCGCGAAGACGGGCGAGCTCCTCGCCGTTGACGGAGTGGTCGAGCTCAACGTCGATACCGGCGCTCAAGATCCAGTCGATCTCGGCCTGAAGACGCTCGCGCGGCAGACGATAGCTGGGGATGCCGTAGCGCAGCATGCCGCCCAAGTGGTGACGCTGCTCAAAGATGGTCGCCTTATGGCCCATCACGGCTAGGTAGTAGGCGCAGGAAAGGCCGGCCGGGCCGCCGCCGATCACGGAGACGCGCCTACCGGTGTTGTCCACTACATGCGGCTTGTGGTCGTTGAGGTCACTGTGCTCAACGGCAAAACGCTTGAGGGCGAGGATGTTCATGGGGTCGTCGACCATGCCACGGCGGCAATGCATCTCGCAGGGATGCTCGCACACCAGGCCGCAAACGAGCGGCAGCGGGTTATTCTTGCGGATGACCTTGACGGCATCGGCATAGCGGCCGGCCTCGACGAGCGAAATGTAACCGGGAATGTCGACATGCGCCGGACAGCCCGAGACGCACGGGACGCGGGCCTCGCGGTCAAAGCCACAGGAGTGCTCGCGGATGTGGTGCTCAAAATCGTCACGGAAACCGCGGATAGCCGTAAGCGCCATGGCGCCGGCCTCGTAACCGATGGCGCAATCGCTCGAAAGATAGATGGTGCGGGCGGTGCGCTCGATCAGATTGAGCGTGGACTCGTCGGCGCGGCCCTCGAGCACATCGGCGAGCAGATCGCTCAGCGCGCTCAGGCCCACGCGGCAGGGCGTGCACTTGCCGCAGCTCTGGGTGGAGCACAGGTTGACGAGCGCTGCCGTAAACTCAACGGGACACGGGGCGAGCGAACTCACCGCCAGACGACGTCCGAGCGCATCGTGCAGGTCGTCCATGACGGCCTGAGCGTGGCTGCGTTCCATTACGTGCAGTCGAGCCATAAGATCCCCTCTCACATGGCAGCCCGGAGGCGAGGCCGGGCGAAATTGCTACACGCACAACACTGACCTAAAAAGTTGTGAGGTCTCCATACGGTTCGGCAGGCGGTATAAAATGTCACCCTCAGCGGTGAAATAGAACATTACCGCAGATAAATGCCATATTTGATAAAACGCGTTACCAAATTGCAATATTCAATGTGAAAAAGAGCGCCTTACTATTTTTCCTTTTTGATCCGTTTTCCTCCGTCTCCTTCGGATCACATGATCCCTTGGGAACGGAGGATCGTTTTTGGTGCAAAAGGGCCAGGTTTGTTTGCACCAATCTCACTTGCGCTAGATGAAGAGCTCGCATTCCTTCCGCGCGACGCAAACCTAGCTCAGCATCTGGGAAACAGCGGATAGTTTGTTGGAATCAAGCTTGCGAGCACCTCGCGGACATACGGCGATGCAGCGCATGCAGGAGATGCACGCCTCGCCAGCTGCTCGTTTGGGGTCACTCTTGTCGATAGCGCAAACGGGGCACGCCGCGGCGCATGCACCGCAGGAGACACAATCCTCTGTTGCCTCGGGTGCCATGCGGTGACCTCCGGCTTGTTTATAAGGACGATTGCCGGGGATAGAGGGCCCGGACGCATCCTCAGCCAACAGCTTTTGCTGAATTTGCTGCGCAAACTCTGCGAGCTGCGCCGCATCCTGCGCATCCGGTCGCCCAGCAGCAAACTGACGAGCAACGGAATGCTCAGCAATAGCAGAAACCGCTGCAACAACCCTAAATACGGCGCGCTTCGCAACGTCCTCCAGCTCTACGAGCGTGTCCTCAAACGCGCGGTTTCCGTATACGCAAACCAAAACAGCCCGAGCCCCGTTGCCGCGCACCATGCCCAACCGGTCAGCCACCACAGCCGGGATTCTACCGGCATACGCCGGCACAGAGATTACGGCCACGTCGTCCTCAGTCATCGAGACAGCGCTGAAATCTAGCCCGCTATCGGCCAGATCGACGGTAACGGTATTCTTGCCCAGTGCCCCGGCCACAAGGCCAGACACCTTCCGCGTTCCACCCGTCGGACTAAACACAATTTCGAATACGCTCATCGAGGCACCCTCCCCTACGCCTGGCAACGCGTCAAGCCGCTTTCACATCCAGCCAGAGTATACGGCGCATGGGATCCCCGTTTTGGTGCACCAAGCACCCCAATGCACCCACCCTACGCTGTCTGCCTCTTCGTTTTGTATAAATTACGGTACAGATTGTATATATTTACGGGATACCGCCGTGTTCTCCCGAGGTACCCCATCCTGGCCCGTGCAAAAAACGGAGTATTCTGCAACGTGACCGCGCCAGCAATACCCCGAGCGGGCAAACCTTTAGGGCGCTGCGTCATTTTGGGTTCCGACATGGCGAGAATGACGCGCCCCTGCTCCGGAAAACGACGAAATCTGACTCAGAACGCTCGCTAGGGATATCCGAAAGCCACCGTTGGCGACGTCAAATCATATGCAGACAACTCGAACTGCAGAATACTCCAAAAAATGCACGGCGCACCCCATGGGACCCATTGCCGCATGGTAGGAAACAGGCCCACGGCATCCTCTAGATGCATTCCCGAGGAAATCACATTTGAACTAGCGATCGGATACGGCAAACAAAAAGGGCCCCGAGCGTAGTTGCTCGGGGCCCTTGGTTCACCTCGCTCTAGCGGGCGATGCGTATGTTACTTGCGCTTGCCGCCGCCGTCACCGGGGCGACGGGAGCTGCCGCCGCGCTTGCCGCCACGACTATTGCCATAGCTACCACGATTATCGCGACCGCCGGCACGGCCGCCGCGGGAGCCGGCCTGGTTGCCGCCACGCCCGCCACGATAGCCGCCACGACGCTCCTCGCGGGTATCGTCGTAGTTGCGCCAGTCATCGCGACGATCGCGGCTGGCACGCGGATCGCGGCGATCGCGCGACTCGTTAGAGCGGCCAGCACCGCTGCGGCTGCCATTGCCACGAGTGCCCTCGCGATGCTCGCCGCCACGGCCACCGCGCTCATCAAAGCGCTTGCCGCCACGGGACTCGCCGCCGCGAGTACCACGCTCGCCACGCGAACCGCGGCCCTCGCCGCCACGGCGCTCATCACGGCCGCCGCGCTCGCCATCGCGACCGGAACGACGACGATCGCCCGAACCACGCTTGCCGCCACGCGAGCCACGGCCCTCGTCCTCGCGCTCAACACGGCGACGACCGCCGCGGTCCTCGTCCTCGCGGCGACGGCGATGCGCCTCGCCCTGGAACTGCTTGGCACGGCGCTCGGCACGGTTGCCACGCGGGGCCTGCTTGACGGCGTCAGCACCGCCGCGCTCCTCGGCAGCAACCTCGCGGGCCACGCTCTCCACGGCCTCGTCCACGCGAGCCTGAACGCCCTCGCGCACGCGGGTCTTGCCGCCGCGCTTGGGACGGCTCGGACGCTCGCCGTCGCCACGGCGCTCGTCGCGACCGCGGTTGGAACGACCGGCCACATCGCCGTAGTCGTCGCCGTTGCGCTTGCCGTCGCGACGCGCCTGCTCAAGCTTCTTCTTGCTCTTGGACTTGCCGCGCTTGGTCTTCTTCTTCACCTTAAAGGCCGCAGGATCGCGCTCGGGGTCAACCGCGGGCGGATTGGGGCCCACATGCAGGTCACCGGCCTCGTAGATGTCGGCGGTCTTGTCCATGAGCTTCTCGATCTCGTAGAACTCATCGACATCCTGCTCGGTCACAAACGTGATGGCCCAGCCCAGCTCGCCGGCGCGGCCCGTGCGGCCAATGCGGTGGATGTAGTCGGTCGGCTCGGCCGGCACGTCAAAGTTCACGACGTAGCGCACGTCGCTAATGTCGATGCCGCGGGCAAGCACGTCGGTTGCCACCAGCACGTCAACGGTACCGTCGCGGAAGGCCGAAAGGGCACGCTCGCGCTGGGCCTGGCTGCGGTTGCCGTGAATCGCGGCGGCCTTGATGCCCTTGCGCTCCAGACGACGGCAGCAGCTGTCGGCGCGGTGCTTGGTGCGCATAAAGACGATAGTGCGCTCCGGGCCCTCCTTTTTGAGGAACTCGGGCAGCAGGTTGTTCTTGGCCTCGATGGACACCGGGAACACAAACTGGTCGACGGTGTCGGCGGTCGACGTGGCGGGCGCGATCTCCACGCGTGCCGGGTCGCTCACCAGGTCGGTGATCTCGCCCACGGCCTCCTCGTCGAGCGTCGCCGAGAACAGCAGCGTCTGGCGCTCGGCCGGCGTCTCGCGCACAATACGACGGACGGCGGGTAAAAAGCCCATGTCGAGCATGCGGTCGGCCTCGTCGAGTACCAGCACTTTGACCTCGTCCAGGTGGCAGGCGCCCTGCTCGATCAGGTCAACCAGACGGCCCGGCGTAGCGACCAGGATGTCACAGCCGTACTTGAGCGCCGCGGTCTGCGGCTTGTAGCTCACGCCGCCCACGACGGTCACGGCGACATGGCCAGCGACGTCGGCAATCTTGCTCGCGACCTCGTCGATCTGCTGGGCAAGCTCGCGCGTGGGGGTGATGACGAGCATCAAGGGACCGCGACCGTTGCCCTCGGGCTTCTTGGCGCCGCGACGGCGGTTGCGACCGCCGCGCTCGCGCACGGGCTTGGGCGGAGCGATGTGCTCCAGGTTGTTCATGGTCGGCAGCAAGAAGGCGGCCGTCTTGCCGGTGCCGGTCTGAGCGGCGGCAAGCAGGTCGCGACCCTCGAGCACCACGGGGATCGAGCCAGCCTGGACAGGCGTGGGCGCCGTGTAGCCTAGGTTCTCGATAGCACGAAGCATCTCGTCCGAAAGGCCCAGCTCGTCAAAGGCGGGCAGGCTCTCGGTAGCGGACTCGACGGTCTGGGCAGCATTGGCCTCATCGGCGGCATCGAAGGCAGCCTGGGTCATGGCCTCGCGGGCCTCGTCCAGAATCTCGGCGTCCGTGACGTCGGATACAGAATTACGCATATGTTGTTGTTCCTTATCTGCACGCGCAATGGGCACGGCATGCGGCCGCGCGGGCGTGCTTGGTAGTGCGCTAATACATACAAAAACGGGTGCGCACAGAGAGGACGTTGCTCAGCACGCTGGCGATCGCTTTGGCAGCCCTATCACGCGCCGTCCAGACGCAGCAGCTCTAAGCGATGGAGCAGATTCGCCGCCGGTTAGTATACCCGCACTCCGTATGCCCCCACGTAAACCACAGATGACGAGGCGGACGGGGCGGGCCTGGCCGATTGTCTCAATCTGTAACAGATGCAGGGCAAAACCGGGTCCAAATGTTACAGAACAAGACAGAGGGGGATTTCCGTCCAGTCCAAACCAAATCTCTCAGTCTTCCTGCAATTTCGAACATGTGGCCTATAATGTTGCTTTGGTTACGCTGTATATTGCGCAGCCATTTAATACGTCGCCCACCGGGAGCCATTAATTCCTATCGCCATATTGGCTAGGAAGCAATCAAAGGAGGTATCCGTGGCAGCAGAGACGCCTTGCTCGGTCCTCTATAACGATATCCGCTCGTTCGGCGGTCTTAAACATCTCGAGATCGCCCGAATGCTCATCAATGGAAACTCTTATCTCGGCAGTACCCTGCTCGAGAAATGCTCTTCCAACCGCTCGTATCTCACCCGTTACATCGTCCATCGCAAGCCTGACCAGTGCGCGCCCGCCATCTACAGCGACTTTACCGTCACCACGCTCAACCTTTCCGCGGCAATCTGCAGCAAGCTCGGCGGCGGCGAGTCCGCCTATCGGGCAATCGCCGAGCACTATCGCGGTCCGGCCGCCAACGAAATGATGTCGGCTCTCGCCAGCTACAAGCTGGACAGCCGCCTATATGCAAATGCCCTCAATCGCATCGACAACTTTGACGGCAATGCCGTGCGTGAGAAAAGCACGCTTTACCTTATGCTCTTTGTGGCAACGGGGGCGCTCGCCGATCCCGTTCAGGGCGTGGCCACCGTCGAGCGCTTTTGCGACAGCAAGACGGGTGGGCACTTTGGCACCACCGAAACTACCGTCGGACGTGGCTTTATGGGCAGTCTGGATCAGCCGCACGCCGTCGCTCCCAACCTCGGTCTGCTCAGGACACATGCCGACAACTGCGTCGACATGCAAATCCATCCCCTCACACGCGATCCGCGTGGCACGGTAATTGGATCCTTGCCCAAAACCTCGCCCAGCATCACCGATGTGGGCGCCGACGCATCGCGCGAACATCTTCGCATTTGGCTTGAGGGTGAGCACTGGTACGCCCAGGGCCTTGGATCGACCAACGGCACGGTGCTCGAATCGGGCGCGGGCGACGGCGATATCGTAATCGAGCCGCCGCGCGACCTACGCGAGCCCGGCAAGATCTATCCCCCAGTGGAAATCGAAAACAGCGACAGGCTCCATCTGGGTCTCTACACGACATTCCTTGTCATTGTGGACTAGCGCGGACGGCGATCGAAAGACGGTCGCCGTCCGTCTTTCGTCTTCTACCTTCTGCGTCGTAAACGACAATGCTCAGCGGTATACGTGGGCAGTGCGGCTATCATGGTACTTTACCGATATCCGCACTGCTCGCGTAAACGTGCGGCAACCCATGCCAGACAAAGGAACGCCATGGATACTACCGATAGCGCCTATGGCGACAAACTCGTCCGTCTCGATACGTTCGATACCGCCGTGGCGGTCGACCCCAGCGCCGAGGACGACGCCAAGCGTCGGTTTATGACGCTTATTCTCCAGACGGCCCACCGCAACAACGGCAACATCGGGCACGTGCTGCGCGCGACCAACACGAGCGGCGAGGTCTTTGCCGTCAAGCTACTCAAGGACAATGCCATCCTTTCCGGCCAAGCCCCCGACCGCTCCGCCGAGCAATCGGCAGCGCACCTGGCCAGCACCGCCGCGCTGTTCGAGGAGTACCGTCATCTGTGTACCGTCTCGCACCTGCGCGGATTTCCGCGCGTCTATGGCTACGGATCGTGCGAGGATGACCCTCTCATCCTCATGGAGTGGGTCGAGGGCACCTCGCTCAAGCAGGCGCTGCCCCTGCTTCCGCACGACGCCTCAGGCGGGCTGACCACCCAGATGGTCGCCGCCGTCGGAAACGCCGTGCTTCGTGCGCTCTTGATGACCCAAGGCCTCGTGAATCCGGTCATCCATCGCGACCTGTCGCCTGCCAATATTATGTTCCGCACCACCAGCCGAACGCTCGAGCAGCAGATTGCCGATTGCTCCTTTGACCCCTGCCTCATCGACATGGGCTCCGCGACCATGGCCCTCGGCGACGACACGATCACCCGGCGCGCCGACATCTGGCGCTTTGCCACGCCCGCATACGCCGCGCCCGAGATGCTCACGCAGGATATCGAAGGCATCGCGGCCCTTCGCCGTTCGCCGGCAATCGATGTCTACGCGCTTTCGAGCATTCTGTACCAGCTCTACAGCGGTCGCAAACCGTTTGACTTTGAGTCGACGGACGCCGCTGCAACCGGCTCGTTCTATCTCGTAAAGACCAAGACCAAGCCGGCGCCGCTCGAGCCGCGCTGCGAGGGCGATGAAGCGCTCGTCCAAATCATCATGAAGGGTCTCTCAGTCGAGCAGTGCGATCGTCCCACCGAGCAGCAGATGCTCGAGGTGCTCTCGGCATACCTCACCGATGCCGAATCCGAGGGCCGCGAAGGCACAGGAGACGAGGCCGCGATTGATATCGATTCTGGCACGCACCTTAAGGTCGACGTCGCCGGCGAGCGCGCACGAGAGATCCTGAATCAGGCCCGCCACGATGCCATGACCCGCCGCCGCTTTATTATCGGCGGCGCTATCGCAGCCGTTGCGGGGCTCAGCGTCATTGGGGCGGCGACCCATGGCTTTGGCATCCCCGACTACCTGGACGGCATCCGCGGTTCGCTTGACGACTACACTTGGGATCAGCTGCAGGAGATTTCGCTCAAGATTAAGGCCGCCGAGACCCGTAGCGAGGCACGCGAGATTGCCAAGCGCTATCACCTGCTCGATGCCGATGGGCATATCCCCTATCCGTGTACCAAGCGTATCACGCTCACCAACGGGCTGCAGGTTGGCGCGCAGCTTGTGGGCATCCGCCACGATGAGCTTCTGGACGGGACGGGCAAGGCCGGGCTGACGTTTATGTTCGACGCGGGTATTGCCGAGCGCAACGCTGCGGCTGAACCGCCGAGCGCCGGCTGGGCAGATTGCGAGCTGCGGGAGTGGCTCAACGGCGACGGCCTTAAGCTGCTGCCCAACGAGTTGCGCGCGCTCATTAAAGGTGTCAAGAAGGTCTCGAACAATGTGGGCGCCGCCAACAGCGCATCGTGCCTGAGCGAGTTGCCCGCAACCCTTTGGCTGCCCGCCATGGTCGAGCTGTGCGGTACGCAACCGCCCGATTCGTTTACCGAGGACTATCACTACCTGGCAGACATCTACAACGGCGAGGGCAAGGAGTATCAGCTCTTCCGCGAGCTCAAGGTAAGCCCGTATTCCACGAACGAGACGATGGTCCGCCAGTGGAAGGGCAAGGACACCTGCTGGTGGGAGCGCACGGTGAGCCCCGACACATCGGAGAGCGAAGGCACGCTCTATATGAACCGCGTGGGACACGACGGCGACGTCTTTACGTACGCAACGCCTGCGGAAAAGCCAAACAAGCTAACCTGTGTGATCCCCGGATTCTGCATCTAGAGAGCAGGCGTCTTGCCGTGACGGGACCCCTCCCCGGCAATTGTCTCGATCTGTAACAGTTAGAGGTCATTTTCCCTGCTAGATGTTACAGATTGAGATGATTGGTTGGGACGGTCCATCGGCCAACCATCCATCCTCATCTGTAACGAAATGTCATACATTTCTTTCTGTACTGGACACCCCCAGGGGGTATGGGTGTATAGTATCGGCAGGTTAACAATTCCAACACCGAACCACAGAAAGGAGAAGCCATGGCTCAAGATAAGTTCGACGTGGGCGGCATGACATGCGCCGCCTGCCAGGCGCATGTGGACCGCGCCGTGAGCAAGCTCGACGGCGTCGAAAGCGTCGCGGTCAACCTGCTCGCCGGTTCCATGATGGTCGACTATGACCCCGCGCAGGTCTCCCCCGACGATATCTGCACCGCCGTCGACCGTGCCGGCTACTCGGCCTCGCCCGTCGATGCGGGCACCGGTGCCGCCGGCTCAAGCGGCAGCTCGCAGGCCAGGTCTGGCGTCACCCATATGGAGTCGCCGACCAAAAAGTTGGAGGCCGCCGCCTCTGCCATGCGCACCCGCCTCATCATCTCGATCGTATTCCTCATCCCACTGTTCTACATAGGCATGGGGCACATGCTCGGCTGGCCGCTGCCCGGCATCTTCACGGACCACATCCACAGCATGACGCTCGCCCTCACCGAGCTCGTCTTGCTCATCCCCATCGTCTATGTCAACGACGCGTACTTTATCAACGGGTTTAAATCGCTCGCGCACGGCGCACCCACCATGGACGCCCTTATTGCCGTGGGCGCCACCGCCTCCATCGCCTGGTCGCTCTACGCCATGTTCATCATGGCCGACCAATTAGCCGCGGGTCAGGTCCACGAGGCCATGATGACGAGCATGGACAATCTGTATTTTGAGAGTGCGGGCACGATCCTGTCGCTCGTTACCGTGGGCAAATACCTCGAGACGCGCAGCAAGTCAAAAACCGGCGGCGCCATCGAGGCGCTGATCGACCTGGCGCCCAAGACCGCGACCGTCGTGGCAGAGGACGGCAGCGAGGCCACCGTCGACGTCGACAGTATCCTTCCCGGCCAGGTCCTGCGTGTGCGCCCCGGAGAGTCCATCCCTGTCGATGGCGTGGTGCTCGAGGGCAGCTCGGCCGTGGACGAGAGCGCGCTCACCGGCGAGTCCATCCCCGTGGAAAAGACCGCCGGCGACACCGTCAACGCCGCCACTGTCAACCGCACCGGCTCGTTTACCTTCCGTGCCACACGCGTGGGCGCCGACACGTCGCTCGCCAAGATTATCCAGCTCGTCGAGGACGCCAACGCCACCGAGGCGCCCATCGCCCGCATGGCCGACAAGGTCGCCGGCGTGTTCGTGCCCGTGGTGTTCATGATCTCGGCCGCGACCTTCGTGGTGTGGACGGCACTGACCGGAAGCGTGAACGAAGCGCTCACCTCCGCCGTCGCCGTGCTGGTGATCAGCTGCCCGTGCGCGCTGGGCCTGGCCACGCCCGTCGCCATTATGGTCGGCACCGGCAAGGGCGCCGAAATGGGCATTCTGTTTAAGAGCGCCGAGGCGCTGGAGAACCTACGCAGCGTGGGCACCGTGGTGCTCGACAAGACGGGCACCGTCACCCGCGGCAAGCCGGCTGTGACCGATATCACGGTAGCCACGCGCGCTGACGGCTCGCCCGCCATGAGCGAAAAGGCGTTGCTCAAGCTGGCCGCTGCGCTGGAGCGCTCAAGCGAGCACCCGCTGGCCGAGGCGATTATGGCCGAGTGCGAGGCGCGCGGAATCGTCGCACGCATGGTCGAGGACTTTACCGCCGTGCCCGGGCGAGGCGTTACGGCACGCGAGGGGCAGAATGTCATCGCCGCCGGCAACGTGCGTCTGATGGACGAGCTGGGCGTGAAGGTTCCCGCCGGCCTTGCCGAACAGTTCGCGGCCGAGGGCAAGACGCCGCTGTTCTTTGCCAAGAACAGCGAGCTTGTCGGTACCATCGCCGTGGCGGACGAGGTCAAGGAGACGAGCGCCGGGGCCATCGCCGCACTGCGCTCGCTTGGCGTCGACGTGCGCATGCTCACCGGCGACAACCGCGTGACGGCCGAGGCCATCGCCCGCCGCGTGGGGCTGAGCAGCGAACAGGTCATCGCCGACGTCCTCCCTGCCGACAAGGAGCGCCACGTCCGCGAGCTGCAGGATGTGGGCGGCAAGGTCGCCATGGTAGGCGACGGCATCAACGACTCCCCCGCCCTGGCGCGCGCCGACGTGGGCCTTGCTATCGGCACCGGCGCCGACATCGCCAAGGAGGGCGCCGACGTGGTTCTCATGCGCAGCGACCTCATGGACGTCGCCCGCGCCATCGAGCTTTCGCGCGCCACGATCCGCAACATCAAGCAGGACCTGTTCTGGGCACTGTTCTACAACGGCATCGGCATTCCGCTGGCGGCGGGCGTGTTCTTCCCGCTCACCGGATGGCAGCTCTCGCCGATGTTTGGCGCCGCGGCCATGAGCCTGTCGAGTGTCTGCGTCGTAAGCAATGCGCTGCGCTTAAAATCCTTTAAGCCAAAAGTGGCAAAATAAGCTCACCATTAAGTCCATTTAGAACGGGTTTTCCAGGTGCCCGAGATTGACCTGAAAGAGGAGCGACGCGTACTTTGGTACGCGAGCGACGGCTTGAAGGTCAAGGTCGGGTGCCTGGGAAAGCCGACACAACAGGGAGGAATACCCATGCGATACACAATCAAGACTTCCGGCCTCATGTGCGGCCACTGCGACGCTACTGTCGAGACGGCACTGCTCAACGTTGCCGGCGTGACCGACGCCGACGCCGATCACGAGACCCAGACCGTCCAGGTTGAGTGCGCCGACACCGTAACCGCCGAGCAACTCGCCGCCGCTGTCGAGGCCGCGGGCGAGAAATTCCACGCCCTGTCTGTGACCGCCGCATAGCAGTCGCTGCCTACTGAATCCTCAGAAGTTGCGGTGAAATACGGACTGTTGTGCCGCCCTAGGCCTTTAAACGGTCCGTATTTCACCGCAACTGACGGGGACATCCGGAAGATCGACCAGAAACGAGGACCCGACATGATGGCAGACCATAAATCGGTGACCCGCATGCTCAAGACGGCACGCGGTCAGATCGACGGCATCCTGCGGATGGTCGAGGAGGACCGCTACTGCGTCGATATCTCCACGCAGCTCATGGCCACACAGGCGCTCCTCGCGCGCATTAACGCCGACGTGCTCAAGGCGCATATCGAGGGCTGCGTGACTTCGGCAATCGAATCGGGCGACGAAGACCTCAAAGCCGCCAAACTCGCCGAAATCGAACGCGTCGTCGACAAACTCTCCAAGTAATTGGGGCATTGGGGACAGGTACGTTTGCACCGTCTTGGTATTCCGGGGACAGGTATGTTTGCACCACATTGGTGCAGATTAACCTGTCCCCCTTGCTCTAAATCGGGTATAAAGGCGTGCAGCATATCGAACGAAAGGCAATTTGCATGAATGACTTTATGAAGGGTCGCAATGGTGCCGATGAACTCACCATCGTGATGGGTTTTGCCGGCATCGTCATCGCGATGATCGGATCGATAGCCCGCATCCAGTGGCTCAGCTGGATTGCCATCGCCGTAATCGTGATTGGCGTGCTGCGCGGCCTGTCCAAAAATATCGACGCACGTCACAAGGAGAACGAGGCCTTTGTCGCCGCGACTGCAAACGTCCCCTGCCTGGGCAAATTCGTCGCCAGCTTGGGCGGCGGAACCGCAGCGGCCAGCACCTCACGCGCGGCCGGCACCAGTAAGGAAGACTTTGAGCGTGCCAAGCGCACGGCCAAGAAGATGTGGAAGGGCCGCAAGACCACGGCCTATCTCAAGTGCCCCAACTGCGGCCAGATGCTCTCCGTCCCCAAGGGCAAGGGCAAGATCCGCGTCACCTGCCCCAAGTGCCACGCCAAGATGGAGACGCGCTCCTAGCCGCCATACCATAGGACAAATAAAAGCCGAGGCCTCGCGCTGAGACCTCGGCTTTTTGTATGCGACAACGGAGCTGTCCCTTTGTCACACCTATGCTACGCCGTCGCGGGCCAGCTCCTCAGCCAGCGCTTCGGCTGGCATGGCCATAATCGCGTCGAGCTCGGCATCCACCTCGGGGATGCGCTTCACCTTGAGTTTGCACACCAGATCGCCGCGACACATCACGTGCATCGGCTCACGCAGAGCGCACAGGTCATCGAGCGGGTTCTCGCGCGTCACCAAGATATCGGCGGCCTTGCCGCACTCGATCGTGCCAGTCTCGCCGTCCAGCCCCAGCAGCTCGGCGTTGACTTGCGTAGCCGTATGCAGTGCGAAGGCGTTGCTCACGCCGACATACTTGGCAAAATAGGCCACCTCACGCCACATGTCGTACTGCGTCACGAACGGGCAGCTCGAGTCCGTACCAAGGCCCACCTTAACGCCAGCTTCCAGTGCGGCACGGGCGCTCTCGATGATGCCCGAGCACACGATGTCGCCGTTCTTCTTTTGCGTATCGGTAGAATGGGTCTTTTCCGGGTCGAGCAATACAAACGGCAGCGCCGGGCTGATAGTGCAGGTCACACTCGGAGCACGCCCCTCGAGCTGCGTGCCCGCGGCGCCACGGTACAGCTCCAAGATTTCGGGTGTCAACGGAGCGCCGTGCTCAATCGTGTCAACGCCGGCCTCAAGCGCGGCCTTCACGCCCTCGGTACTCTCGACATGGGCCATAACCGGAAGGCCCATATCGTGCGCCGCCTTGCATGCCGCCGCGGCAACCTCCACTGGCATACGCAGCACGCCCGGCTCGCCCACCTCGGTCGCATCGAACACGCCGCCCGTCACGAACAGCTTAATGACGTCGGCACCACGCGCATACAGGTCGCGCACCTGTTCGGCTGCCTCGGCGGGACTGTTGGCCACCTGGGCGAACAGGCCCGCACCATGGCCGCCCGGCACCGTGATGCCCGTTCCCGGCGCCACCAGGCGAGGACCCTGATACTTGCCGGCATCGATAGCATCGCGCACGGCCAGATCGGCAAACAGCGGGTCGCCCGCGCCGCGCACCGTGGTCACGCCGCTTGCCAGCTGCTGCTGAGCGCTGCCCTTGAGGATATGGCGGACAATGGCGCGCCCCACGGGATTATCGAGCTTTTTCATCAGCGCGCCCGCATCGCCGGCCGAGACAGGCTTGCCCGAGCCGCACAGGTGCACGTGCATATTGATGAGACCGGGCATGAGATACGCACCACCCAGGTCGATAACCTCGGCACCCGCGGGCGCCTGCGCCACAGCACTCGGCCCCATCCATGTGATGACACCGCGCTCAACGGCCACGGCCATATCGGGTTGCGGCTCCATATGTTCCGAACCATCCAAGACGGTCGCATTGATAAACAACGTGGAACGATCGGCAGACGCCATATCGAGCTCCTCCCTCACGATTAACTTGAACATTTGTCCATTATCACCTAATGCAGCGACCTAAAGTCAAGCATATCGGTTAACGGAGGGAAGAGGGGATGTGGGGGACGGAATACGTTGCAGCCCCACCCCAGCAACACCAGGGAAATGTCTCGAACTGTAACAGGTACAGGGTTATTGGGCCCCTTGATGTTACAGATCGAGACATTCGGTCGACGTTTCACCGGTTTGTCTCGATCTGTAACAGTTACGAGCTCAAATAACCTCTAAACGTTACAGATTGAGACAAAACCTCTCAGCGCCCATACCACTGACGTCTCCACTCCTCAGCCAATTCAGCCTGCCGAGGAATACCCGCCAGCCTCATTTTCTCGACCAGCTTCCCCGGGTCTTTGAGTTCGTTAAACGTAAACCGAAGCACCTTATGCCCGAGCATTGTCAGATGGGACTCCCGTTGACGTTCTGCCACGAATGGGTCGACCGACTCCCGGCCCTCGCCGTTCTGCAAGGTGTACTTCCCCTTTCCGTCGAGCTCGCCGATGACACACGTCCCGTTCTCGAGCCGCCAAAAATAGTCGACGCGAAACACCTGGCTCGGATCGAGCGGGTCGCGAAACTCCACCTGCAGCTCCGGAACCGGAAAACCGTACGCAATAAAGAACGCTCGGAACCGAGACTCGCCGCCGTTTTCGGACAGCCCGTCCGCATACGACGCAATCACCTGTGCCCTGCGATACCCTCGCCTGCCCTCGCAATCGGCCTGGAGCCGCTCGCAGAGGTCGTCGCGCGACATGCCCTTCGCCCGCAATGCAGAATCGGCGATTGCCAGACCATACGAAAACGGCGCACGCAGCAGACAATCCTCCACCGTGCGCCAAAACGGCGTCACCCGCACGCCATCGACTTGCTCAAGCACACCCGCCGTCTGCGGACGCAGCAGCCTACACCCCATACTCAATGTCACCGAACATCCCGTTTTGACCAAGTAACGCGGCCCGAGCAGATCATTCGGCACCTCCAGACCCCACAAAAGTGCCGCGTCATAACCCCAAAACGCCCAATCGGGATGAAACTCCGCA
This sequence comes from Collinsella sp., assembly GCA_018382125.1. Classification (GTDB taxonomy): domain Bacteria; phylum Actinomycetota; class Coriobacteriia; order Coriobacteriales; family Coriobacteriaceae; genus Collinsella. The sequence goes on along the minus strand of JAGZQO010000001.1, from coordinate 192,192 downwards.
AGCCCCTTGATGGTCCACCGAGCCCGCTCCGACGGCGTCAACGCATCCCATTCATGCTGAAAACAGAATAGATGCGATTCGGGCTCCGCAATATCGTCTGTGCCCACATGGCGCCGCAGCCACATGAGCTCGGCATTGTCGTGCGTTACAAGCAGCACGCCTTGTTCAGCCGCCTCCGTGAGTCTGGCGAGCATCCTATTCCGCGCCAACGTGTTGCGAGTCGTATGCTTGTGTTTAAAAACGGTATTAGACACTTTCATCACCACCACGTCAGACAAATGGACCATCGTCACCGTTGCCTCCGCTGACAAATGTCTTGATCTGTAACAGGAAGACCGATTTTTGGCCGCTAGATGTTACAGATCGAGATCTTTCGACACCGCGTCCAACCTTTGTCTCAATTTGTAACAGGTAGGTCGAGTTTTGGCCTGTAGATGTTACAGATTGAGACATTCCCCCAACCAGGTGCCAAACGTCTCGATCTGTAACAGGTAGACCGGTTTTTTGTCCCTAAACGTTAAAGATCGAGACAAATAGACACGCGGCGGCGCTGCGACAGCCCATCCCTTACTCCCACTCCTGCTCGTAGATGTTGAGGGACTTTACGTAGCGCCCCTGGGCGCCCATGATGTCGCGGACCAGACGCAAGAAGAAACTGATGCACGAGGTGTCAAAGCCATCCTGCAGGTCCTCCGGATGCACCGCACCAGGCCCATCGACCGCCGTGTCACTCAGGCGTGCGATGTCATACAGATAGAGTTGTCCCGCCGTCAGCCAGACATCGTCGACGCAGGCGAGGCGCACCGCAATCGCTCCGTCGCTCCAATGCTCCTTTTGCACGATATGCGGGTCGTAGACATCAAAGCGACGGTCGGCGCGCGTGTCCTTCAGCGCGACCATACCAGTCGCAGGATCCTTGTCCAAAATGCCAAAGCGCGAGAAATACTGCGTGTCGCGTACCTGCTCGAGCCGCTTGAGCGCGGCAGGCGAAAGCGATGTCGGCGGCTCTTCAACATACAGCTCGAGCAGCGTCTTGCCATGGCGATAGGGGCGCTCGAAGAGCAGCCAATCGGTAAATGCCATGTTGTAGGCCATGATTTCGTTTTGCGAAGGCTCGGTGCAATAGCTGAGCCACGGGTCGACAATGATCTCGAACTGTTCGCGCGCCGGCTCCAAAAACTGGAACTTCCGCAGCATCCAAAAATGGGCCATGTCGGCAATATCGTTGCCGACGGCTTCGGCTAGCTGCGCTCGGTCTAAAACGTGGTCAGTCACGGCATCCTCCTCAAACTGATGAACCTCAATTTGAGCTTACGAGGAGGGTGGGCAGCCACTGTCAGCACGGACAAAATAGGCCTCCGGCTGCAAACCAACTGCCGACCAAACACTTGACGGGATGCTTGACCGAAAATGCGCACCGCAAAGAAACGGCAGGTAGATATAGACAGCTGACCCGCCATTTTGAGCCAGATGCCCGCTGCCACCACAGAAACAGCAGAGCACCACAGTCGCAAACGTCGACGAATGAATACTTGTACGTCGACAAATGACAAAGTCGCCCGCAAACCCGCAAGGAGTGTCCCCGAATGCCGGCACATAAGGAACGCCCCCAGCTGCCGGCACTTGGGGACGTTCCTTTTGGGCCGGCCGTTGGGGACAGCCCTTGACGATTCAGCTGTGGACAGCCGCCTTACAGCTCCAGCGCCTCGGCGACTTCGGCAGCGCAGGCCAGGGCGTCGGCCATGGCGCTCACTACGAGCGAGCTGCCGTTGCGGGCGTCGCCGGCCACATACACCGGCGCGGCATCTGCGGCGACGCCGTCGACACGCGCCGCAAGATGCGAGCCCTCGGCGACCATCACAGGCAGCGGGCGGCCCGCCGTGGCAACAGGTACGCCGACAGCTTCGAACACGCTGCGCTCCGGACCCGTAAAGCCACAGGCGATGAGCACCAGCTGGGCCGGCACCTCGTGCTCGGAGCCCGCGATGCGTTCGGGCTTGCCGGCCGACCAATCCAGATCGACCACGCGCAGGCCCGCTGCCGCGCCCTTCTTGTCCAGCAGCACCTCGAGCGTATCCACGCCCCAGGCACGCATCTCGCCGCCCATGGCAGCGATAGCCTCCTGCTGACCGTAGTCGGTCTTCTTAACGTTGGGCCACTGCGGCCAAGGGTTGCTCGCCGCACGCTTATCGGGCGCGGCCGGCAAGAACTCAAACTGGCGCACACTGCGCGCACCCTGGCGCACCGCGGTGCCCACGCAGTCGTTGCCGGTATCGCCGCCGCCAATGACCACAACGTCCAGGCCACGCGCGTTCACCGCGGGCTCACCACCATCGAGCACCGAGACGGTCGAAGCCGTCAGGTAGTCCACGGCATACACCACGCCCGGGGCATCCACATTCGTAGCCGAAAGACCGCGGGGTGCACGAGCGCCGGCAGCCACCACAACGGCGTCAAAGCCATTGAGCTTGGCCGCTACCGCAGGGTTCGTAACGTCAGCGCCCAGCTCAAAGACAATACCCAGCTCGCGCATGAGCGCCACGCGGCGCTCGACCACAGACTTCTCGAGCTTCATGTTGGGAATGCCGTACATGAGCAGGCCGCCCGGACGGTCGTCACGCTCAAACACCGTCACGCGGGCGCCGCGACGCGCGAGCTCCCATGCTGCCACCAGACCAGCAGGACCGGAGCCCACCACGGCGACCGTGGGTGCGCCCTCCCCCGCCGGCTCAAAGCGACGCGGACCGCCATTTGCCCACTCATGGTCGCTGATCGCACGCTCGTTGTCATGAATCGTCGTGGGCTGGCCGTCGACCGAACCCAGGTTGCACGCGGCCTCGCACAGCGCCGGGCACACGCGGCTCGTAAACTCGGGCATGGGCGAGGTGAGCGACAGGCGCTCGGCAGCCTCGTCCCAGCGGCCGCGGTACACCAGCTCATTCCACTCGGGAATCAGGTTGTGCAGCGGGCAGCCACTCGGACGCGCCTTGCCAAAGCTCGCGCCCATCTGACAAAACGCCACGCCGCACATCATGCAGCGGCTAGCCTGGGCACGGCGCGCATCGTCATCGAGCTCCACGTACAGCGGATCAAAATCATGGCTGCGCTCCTCCACGGGGCGAAGCTCGTGGGTCACGCGATCGATATCAAGAAAAGCACCGGGCTTACCCATGGCACTTACGCCTCCTTCTTGGTCGAAGCAACAGAGCTGGCGGTGGTGGACGCAGCGCCCGCAGCGCCGCCCGCGGCATCGAAGCGAGCGACATCCGCGGCACTCGCGCGACCGGTCACAATGTCAAACGCCAGCTCCTCTGCCTGCGCATGCGTCTTGCCGACGGCCTCGGCGGCGGCGACAATCGCCAGCACGCGCTCGTACTCGGTCGGAATGACCTTCACAAAGTGCTTGCTCATCGTCTCAAAGCTGTAGAGCAGCTTAATGCCGCGCGGGCTCTGCGTCGCGTCCACGTGCTCCTGGATGAGCGCACGAATCTGCGCCAGCTCGCCGGCCGTCGGGGCCTTGAGCTCAACGCTCTCGTGGTTCACACGGGCATCGAGCGTGCCGTACTGGTCAAAGACGTAAGCCACGCCGCCCGTCATGCCGGCGGCGAAGTTCTGCCCGACCTCGCCCAGGATGAGCGCCAGACCGCCCGTCATGTACTCGCAGCCATGGTTGCCGCAGCCCTCGACCACCACCGTGGCACCGGAGTTGCGCACGCCAAAGCGCTGGCCTGCCAAGCCGTTAATAAAGCCGCGACCGCTCGTGGCGCCAAAGAAGGCCACGTTGCCCACGATGATGTTCTCGTCGAACTTGTAGGTCGCATGCGGGTTGGGGCGCACCGACACCTCGCCGCCCGAAAGGCCCTTGCCAAAGTAGTCGTTGGCGTCGCCGCACACGTTGAGCGTAATGCCGCGCGGCAGGAAGGCGCCAAAGCTCTGACCGGCCGAACCATCGCAATCGATGGTGATGGAGCCGGCGGGCAGGCCCTCGGGATGTGCCTTGGTCACCGCGTTGCCCAAGATGGTGCCCACGCAGCGGTTGACGTTGGCGATATCGGCGCGAAAGCGAATCGGACGCAGGTGCGCACGGGCATCGGCCGTATAGGGCACAAACAACGTGGAGTCGAGCGTCTTATCGAGCTCGCTGTCCGCAGCCATCTGGGGCAGGAAGTGACGGCCGTCGGCGCCCGGGATGTGGGCACCAAACTCACAGGTCACGCTTGCCAGCACGGGCGACAGATCGAGCAGGTTGGCCTTGCGGTTGCCCGGGACCTCGATCTGGCGCAGGCACTCGGGATGGCCGACCATCTCGTCGACGGTGCGGAAGCCCAGGCTCGCCATGACCTCGCGCAGCTGCTCGGCAACAAAGAGCATAAAGTGCTCGACGTGCTCCGGCTTGCCGCGGAAGCCGCGACGCAGGCGACAGTTTTGCGTGGCGATGCCGGCCGGGCAGGTATCCTGCTGGCAGTCGCGCTGCATGAGGCAGCCCATGGAGATGAGCGGCATGGTCGCAAAGCCAAACTCCTCGGCGCCCAACAGGCAGGCGACAGCAACATCGGTGCCGTCCATGAGCTTGCCGTCGGCCTCGAGCACTACGCGCGAGCGCAGGCCGTTTTGCAGCAGCGTCTGCTGGGCCTCGGCAAGACCGAGCTCCAGCGGCAGACCCGCGTGCCAGATCGAATCGCGAGCAGCGGCACCCGAGCCGCCGTTGTGGCCGCTGATCAAAATCTTGTCGGCAGCGCCCTTGGCCACGCCGGTGGCGATGGTGCCGACGCCGGCCTCGCTGACCAGCTTGACCGACACGCGCGCGCCGGGGTTGGCGTTCTTAAGGTCAAAGATCAGCTCTGCCAGGTCCTCGATGGAGTAGATGTCGTGGTGCGGCGGAGGCGAGATCAGGCCGATGCCGGGCGTGGACTGACGGACCTCGGCAATCCAGGGGTAGACCTTCTTGCCGGGCAGGTGACCGCCCTCGCCGGGCTTGGCGCCCTGGGCCATCTTGATCTGAATCTCGAAGGCGCTGCACAGGTAGCGGCTCGTCACGCCAAAGCGCGCGCTTGCCACCTGCTTGATGGCGGAATTCTTGGAGTCACCGTTGGCCAGCGGGGTCTCGCGACGCGGATCCTCGCCGCCCTCGCCCGAGTTGGAACGACCGTGCAGGCGGTTCATGGCGATGGCCATGCACTCGTGTGCCTCTTTGCTGATGGAACCGTACGACATGGCGCCGGTGTTAAAGCGACGGACGATGTTGAGCGCGGGCTCCACCTCGTCGAGCGAAACCGGCGTGCGACCGTTGGCATTAAAGTCCAGCAGGTCACGCAGGCGCACGGCACGGCCGGTGCGGTGCAGGCGGGCGCTGTACTCCTTAAAGGTGTCGTAGCTGTCCTCGCGGCAGGCGGTCTGCAGCAGGTAGACGGTCTGCGGGTCGATAAGGTGATCCTCGCCGCCGAGCGGGCGCCACTTGGTCAGACCCAGCGTGGGCAGCTGATCGGGAGCCGGGCTCTTGAGGATAGCGAGCGCGGCGTCGTAGCGCTCGTTCTGCTCGCGCTCGACGTCCTCGACACCCATACCGCCCACACGGCTCACCGTGCCGGCAAAGTACGCGTTGACGAACTCGGGCGTAAAGCCCACGGCCTCGAAGATCTGCGCCGAATGGTAGCTCTGCACCGTGGAGATGCCCATCTTGGACATGATGGAGACGATACCCGCCGTCGCGGCCTTATTGTAGTTGTCGATGCCCTGCTCGGCCGTCACGTCCAGGTCGCCGCGCGCCGCCAGATCGCGAATGCACGCATGCGCGTTGTACGGATAGATGCCGCTCGCGGAGTAGCCCACCAGCGCCGCAAAGTCGTGCGGAGACACGGCATCGCCGCACTCCACCACGATGTCGGCAAAGGTACGCACGCCGGCGCGGATCAGGTGGTTGTGCACGCAGCCCACAGCGAGCAGCGACGGCACGGGCACCTCGCCCGCAGCGGCACGATCGCTCAGCACCACGATGTTCACACCGTCGCGGACCGCAGCCTCAACGTCCTCGGCAAGCTGCTTAAGCGCAGCCTGCAGCGCGCCCTCGCCGGCGTCGCGGCGGTAGACGGCACGGAAGCGACGGGTCTTAAAGCCCACGCGGTCGATGGCGCAGATGCGGTCGAACTCCTCCTCGTTGAGCAACGGGCGCTCCAGGCGCACCAGCTGGCAGGCCGTGCGGGAGTCCTCGAGCAGGTTACCGTGGTTGCCCAGGTAGAGCGTGGTCGAGGTTACCATATGCTCGCGCAGGGCATCGATCGGCGGATTCGTGACCTGGGCGAACAGCTGATAGAAGTAATCGAAGAACGAACGCGTCTTCTTGGACAGGCAGGCCAGCGGCGCATCGATACCCATCGAAGCGAGCGGTGCCTTGCCCTGCTGGGCCATGGGGCGCACGACCTCGTCAACATCATCCCAGTGATAGCCGAGCTTGGCCATACGCACGGCGGTAGGCACCTCGTCGTCCTCGGCGGGTGTTGCCGCAACGGGCTCATCGAGCGCGTCGACGGTCAGCGTCTCCTCGGCAATCCAATCACGGTAGGGCTTTTCCTTGGCGTAACGGGCACGCAGCTCGTCGTTGTAGATGACGCGACCGCGGGCAAAGTCGACCTCGAGCATCTGGCCCGGCCCCAGACAGCCGCTCGTCAGGATGTTCTCGGGGCTCACCTCGATGGTGCCCACCTCGCTTGCCAGCATAAAACGACCGTCGCGCGTCACATAGTAGCGGGCGGGACGCAGGCCGTTGCGGTCGAGGGCAGCACCCAGGGTACGGCCGTCGGTAAAGGCGATGGCGGCCGGGCCGTCCCAGGGCTCCATGAGCATGGACTGGTAGGCGTCGTAGGCGCGGCGCTCCTCGCTCAGGCTGTCGTTGTGGTCCCACGGCTCGGGCAGCAGCATGGACGCGGCACGCGTGAGCGGACGGCCGTTCATGACCAAAAACTCAAGCACATTGTCCAGAATCGCGGAGTCGGAGCCCTCGCGGTTGATGATGGGCATCACGCGCTCAAGATCGTGCTGCAGCACGGGGCTGTACAGGTTGGGTTCGCGGGCGCGAATCCAGTTGACGTTGCCCTTGAGGGTGTTGATCTCGCCGTTGTGGATGATAAAGCGGTTGGGATGTGCGCGCTCCCAGCTGGGCGTGGTGTTGGTGGAGTAGCGCGAGTGGACGAGCGCCACGGCCGTTTTGACGGCGGCGTCGTTGAGGTCGATGAAGAAACGGCGCATCTGCGTGGCCACAAGCATGCCCTTATACACGATGGTGCGCGAGCTCATGGAGCACACATAGAAGATCTTGTCGCGCAGGGCGAACTCAGCGTCGGCCTTCTTTTCGATGGTGCGGCGGCACACGTACAGGCGACGCTCAAAGGCATCGCCGGCGGGCGTGTCGTCCGGACGGCCCAGGAAAGCCTGCAGGATAGTAGGCATGCAGGCGCGGGCCGTCTCGCCCAGGTCGTGCGGGTCGACCGGCACCTCGCGCCAGAAGAGCAGCGGCACGCCGGCTTCGGCGCAGCCCTCCTCAAACACGCGGCGGGCATCCTCTACACCCTTGTCGTCCTGCGGGAAGAACAGCATGGCCACGCCATAGTCGCCCTCTGCCGGCAGAATCTGACCGCACTTTTGAGCCTCTTTACGGAAAAAGTGATGCGGAACTTGGAACAGGATGCCAGCGCCGTCGCCGGTGTTCTTCTCGAGTCCCGTACCACCGCGGTGCTCCAAGTTAACCAGAATGGACAGTGCATCGTCCAGAATCTGGTGATGGCGCTCACCGTTGATATCGGCAAGCGCGCCGATGCCACATGCATCGTGGTCGAATTCGGGGCGATAAAGGCCCTGCTGCTGAGCGGAATCTGCCTGCATCGCGATCCTCCCCTAGGTGTTAGACAGTCAGTTGACTAGGCATACTAGAAGCATCACCGGTCCGTTGTGTTTCCCGCCCGTTTCGAAACAATCGCGTAACGCACGCCCTACGAGTGGACACCGCCGACCTCAAGGGCGACAACATAGGCCCCAAGTTCGGCCTGCAAACTCACCTCTTCAAACATCTCAATCTGTAACAGTAAGACCCAATTTCCATCCCTAGCTGTTACAGATCAAGACATTTCGGCAATCCCCTTTCACCATCCTATTCAAATACAACAATTTTGTTAGTCTTGGTTAACTTTTTAGCCTAAAACGGGTATCCTTTGCGTCGTCAAACAAACGGCACGCAGGAGCGCACCATGCTCAACCATCTCAAACAACACTTTGGCTCCCGACGCACTGGTGGTCACGGAGGCCTAGACATTGCGCGGCATATCGGCCCCGGGCTGCTCGTGACCGTCGGCTTTATCGACCCGGGCAACTGGGCCTCCAATATGGCCGCGGGCTCGCAGTTTGGCTACGCGCTGCTGTGGATCGTCACGCTGTCCACGATTATGCTCATCGCGCTGCAGCACAACGCGGCACACCTGGGCATCGCCACGGGCGCCTGTCTTGCCGAGGCCACGACACGTTACCTCCCCCGCCTCGTCGGGCGTGCGATACTCGGCAGCGCATATCTAGCCACGATCGCCACCGCCATGGCCGAGGTCCTGGGTGGTGCGATTGCCCTTCAAATGCTCTTTGGGCTGCCCGTGCGTGCGGGCTGCGTCATCGTGGCGGCAGTATCGATGGCGATGCTCATGACGAACTCCTACAAGCGCGCCGAGCGATGGATCATCGCCTTCGTAGGCGTGGTAGGACTCTCGTTTTTGGCCGAGCTTGCGCTGGTCAAGGTCGACTGGCCGCAGGCCGCCGCAAGCTGGATCACACCCAGTATGCCCACCGGCTCGGCCGCGATTATCGTAAGTGTCCTAGGCGCGGTCGTTATGCCCCACAACCTCTTCCTGCACTCTGAGGTCATCCAATCCATGCACTTCGAAGGCCAAGGCGAGCAGGTTATCGAAGAACGCCTGCGCTACGAGCTCTTCGACACGCTCTTTTCGATGGGCGTGGGGTGGGCAATCAACTCGGCCATGGTCATCCTGGCCGCAACGACCTTCTTTGCGCACGGCATTGTCGTAGACGACCTCGCCGTCGCAGCGGCCACGCTCTCCCCCATCTTAGGCCCGGCGAGCTCGACCATCTTTGCGGTAGCGCTGCTGTTCGCGGGACTATCGAGCAGCGTGACAGCGGGCATGGCGGCGGGAACCATCACCGCGGGCATGTTCGACGAGGAATACGACATCCACGACCGACATTCCTCGATCGGGGTGGCAGCCTGTTTCGTCGGTGCAGTGGCGGCGTGCCTGGTCGTCCCGAATCCTTTTGAAGGTCTCATCTGGAGTCAGGCACTGCTGTCGCTTCAGCTGCCGATTACGGTCTTTGCGCTCATACGACTCACCAGTTCGCCCCGCGTCATGGGCAAATACGCCAACTCGCGCCCGCTCAACGTGTTGCTCGTAGGGATCGGTGTCGTCGTGACGATTCTCGATGTCGTGTTGTTGACAGGGATGTAATGGGACGGAACACCCACCCAGGCAAACGTCTCGATCTGTAACATCTAGACCCGCTTTTGATATCTAGATGTTACAGATTGAGATAAAAGGTCGGCCGGACTCACAACAGACAGGATCGGCTAACAGCAGCCGTGATTCCTTGGAGACGGAAGAAAAGGGCCCCGGCCGGGATGACCGACCGGGGCCCTTGGATAGAGCTATGTTCGGCTTTCGCCGTGTGCCTGCGAGTTACTCCTCGACGAGCTCAAACTGATCGGGACCGACGCCGCACACCGGGCACACGTAGTCCTCGGGCAGCTCGGGCGTATCGACCTCAACCTCGTAACCGCAAACGACGCACACGAACTTATACGTCTTCTTCTCCTCAGCCATGATGTTCTCCTCTCGAACGTGACTGGTGATGTACTTCGCTTATTAGTATATGTTCTCAATAAAATAATGCAAGTGTTTTTACAACAATTCTAGCCTTGATAGGACGAGGCCTTCGGAGGCGTCTTGCCCTTCAGGACCTTGTGGTAGTAGTCGTAGGTGAGCGGCGTCTCGTCGCTCAGGCGCTCGGCATCCTCGACCTCGCCGATAAACAGCAGATGCGTGCCCACATCTACAGTGTCGATCAAACGGCAGCTAAACAGGGCCGCCGCGTGCTCGGGCACATAGGGCATGCCCAGTGCCGTCTCGCGGGTCTCGTATTTGGCAAACTTGTCATAATCGCTGCTGGTGCGGAACCCAAAGTTACCGATGTAGAGCATGTCGGCGGTCTGATCGATCACGGTCAGCGCGAACGCTTTGGCCGATGCGATGACGCCCGAGGTGACGTTGTCCTTGTTCACGGCAACCGAAATGCGCGGCGGCATGGACGTCACCTGCACCGCAGTGTTGATGACGCAGCCGGCGCGCAGCCCGTCTGCCGCAGCGCTCGCCACGTACAGACCACTCGGCATGGTAAAGAACGCAGTTTTGTCCATAACGATCACTCCCCTAACCCGGGTTGGTACCTTATAGATGTATGTACCCACAAAAAAGGCGGCGCCCATAACGGACGCCGCCTTTGAGACATATGTGTCAGAACAGCAAGCAAGATGAGACGCCCGCAGTTGCGGTGAAATAGGGACTGAATAGCCCCTCAAACAGGCAAAACAGTCCGTATTCCACCGCAACTTGTACAGAGCGCCTAGCGGTTGCGCTCCTTAAGCGCGCGGTCAATCTCGCGCTGGACATCGCGCTTGGCCATATCCTCGCGCTTGTCGTAAAGTTTCTTGCCGCGGCCTAGGCCCAGCAGCAGTTTTACGCGGCCGTCGGTATTAAAGTAGAGCTCCAGCGGCACCAGGGCATAGCCGCGATTGCGTAGCTTACCGTCGAGAAAGTCAATCTCCTTGCGGTGCAGCAGCAGACGACGACGGCGATCAGGGTCGCGGTTCCACACGCCACCATGGCTATAAGGGTGAATATGCAGGCCCACGAGCCAGCACTCGCCGCCACGAATCAGTGCAAAGGTGTCGGTGATCTGGCACGCGCGCTCGCGAATCGACTTGACCTCGGTGCCACTCAGCTCAATGCCGCACTCAAAGGTCTCATCGATAAAGTACTCGTGGTGTGCCGAGCGATTCTTGGAGATGAGCTTGCGCTCGCGCTTACTGGGCATCGCCGGCCTCCTTGGCTCCATCGGCATTTGAGCCCGCAGCGTCGCGCTTTGCCTTGCGCTCAGCATTGAACTCGGCGTCGCTCTCGCGCACCAGTTTGATAATCGCCGCGCAGGCCTCCTCGCCCACCAAGTCGCGAGCACGCACCGTCAGGCGCGTCGCCTCCTGCTTGTCGCCGTCGCTTGCAGCATCGGTCGCGCACATAATCAGGCAGATGGCAATCTCGGCCGAAGGCGAGGTCGGCACGCCTTGCAGGGCCAGTTCACCCATCACGTGCTCGTCGCTCTCATCGGCGGCATCCGGATAGGCGGTATGGATCTTGTTGAGCAGGCGTGTCGTGTGCGCATCGTTGGACGCTAAGCGCAGTGCCAGACGCGCACAACCCACGGCGGCCGAGACATTCTCGGTCTCGGGCTCAAGGAAATACTGGCCCAAGTTGGCGTAGGCGCGGGCGGCGCACTTACCGTCGCTCGCACGCTCCAGCACCGAGAACGAGAGCGATGCCCATTCCTGCTTGTCCTCGAGCGCGCGGAACAGCTCGGCCAAGTCCAAGCGATAGTTGCAGTTCATGGGGTCCCAACGCACAGCCTGCATCAGGGCATTACGAGCGCTCACATAATCCTGCTGGCGAATGTAGGCAAACGCCATGTCAGAGTACAGGCGGTCAAACGGCACCTCGACCTGCACGAGCTCGCGCGGATCCTTCTCCACGCGGCGATAGGCCAAGCGCTCAAACTTGCTATCGAAGCTAAAGTATTGGCGCTTCTCCTCCGTCTTGCACTCGGCGTCGATATACTCCTCGGCGAGTTCCACCAGGCGCTCCAACAGCGGTGTCGCCGTAGCCAGGTCGCCCTGCGCCAGATAGTTCTCGGCATACGTGATGTCTTGCAAGCTGATGGGCAGATCCATGGCTACTCCTCGATCTGGGCGAAACACGGCAGATGCCGCATATACGGTCGATACACAAAACCCGGGTCTCTTTCGAGGCCCGGGCGTTCATTTTGTGGTAGCCCGTACCAGATTCGAACTGGTGATCTCCGCCTTGAGAGGGCGGCGTCCTAAACCGCTAGACGAACGGGCCATATGTAGCAAATGCAATGGCTGGGATGGAGGGAGTCGAACCCCCATTGACGGAACCAGAATCCGCTGTCCTGCCATTAGACGACATCCCAATGACTGCATTGCTGCGCTCGGCTGTGCCTTTGCGCAAGAAAGAAATATACGGGAAGTCCCGCCATGACGCAAGCCCCTATTTTGACTTTTTTGAAATTCGGCCAAATTGGCCTAATTTCGTCCAACCCGTGAAGGACCTGTGAAGCCGACCGCTGTACACGAAGGGCAAAACGCCGCGAGCGGTAGCCGTCAACCGTTGGCAGATTCTACCGCGAAAACGATAGCACCAGGCAACACAATCGAAGTATCAATGATCACGTAGATATCGAGGCACCATGGACGAAGAGCTTGATTACCTATGGGAGACCCTGGGCCTTGAGATCACTGCTGACCTTTGGCCCGAACGGGACAAAATCCATCCCACACTGCGCCCCGCCATCACGGTGATGCAGGCAAAATACCGCCGTGCATCCTTTTTGATCATGCGGGTGTCATGGCACGCGGGACTCCCCGACCTTAAGCGAATCCAGGCAAGCCTCGTCGAGCTGTCCGGTATGCCGACCGTCATATCCGAGGCGCACCTGGAGCAGCGCCAGCGCGAGCGACTGCAACAGCAGCGGATTCCCTTTATCTGCCCCGGCGTTCAGGCATATCTGCCCTTTATGGACGAGGAGTACTGGAGCGGCAAGCCCAACAAGCACGTAAAGGTCTACGATCCGCACGAATGGGCACAGCTCGAGGATTAGCGCATATGCCCGCCAGCCGGGATAGTGCGCATGCCCGCCAACCGGAAAGCTCATCCCGGAATTTACGTCCAGAACGGGACGCGCTTTCCCCTAGAGGCCCCAAACGGAAACCGTATCCCAGATTTCGCGCTCAAACTGGGATACGGTTTCCGCTAGCCCCTTCAACCGGAAACTGCGTCCCGGAATCCGAGCTCAAAACGGGACGCACTTTCCGCAGCCACTACAGCAGCACCTCGGTCCAGGTCGCTTCCTTAAACCCAGGAATCGCAAAGTCGTCGCCCACCAGCAGCGGACGCTTGACCAGCATGCCGTCGGTCGCCAGCAGCTCGTAGCACTCCTGATCCGTCATGCCCGCATCCAGACGCGCCTTCAGGCCCAGCTCTCGATATTTCATGCCCGACGAATTAAAGAAGCGCCGCACCGGCAGCCCCGAACGAGCAATCCAGGTCGCAAGCTCATCAGCCGTGGGATTGTCCAAAACGATATCGCGATCGATATACTCTACCCCATGTTCGTCCAGCCATGCCTTGGCCTTCTTACAGGTCGAGCACTTGGGATATTCAACAAACAATACCGCCATGGGATTTCCTTTCTTAGAGAAAACAGGTGTCTGGAAAACTGCACATCGACGACCACTCGCGATTGCAGCCGTTATTGTAGTCAATGTCGAAGCATAGGCAGTCGCGATGTCTCGTCTTAAGGCTAGCGCCTCGCATGGGCGCCGATCGGCCGAGTCACATGGCGCACCAACGCCGCTGCCAGCAATACCAACAGCATGGCGGTGACATAGCTCGCAGCATCGAATCCTAAATCGATAACGTCGAAATGCCTGCCGGGAACAAAGATCTTATGTACCTGATCGCCAACGGAGCAGGCGGCGCAAAAGAGCAATACGGGCACGCAACGGGAGCATACGCTCCACGGACGCCTGGAAAAGCAAACCACGACCACGGAGGCGAATAATCCGACGAAGAAAAACTCTACGGTATGGGCAACGCGACGGACGTTTGTGCCCACCCGCATGCGAATGGAAGCAAGTCGGCCAGACCGGACATTCGAGGCAGCCGAATCGGCGCCTCCGGTCATTCCGTTCTCCGTCTGGGCTTCACCCGTGGCATCGGCAGCCTGAACGCCCGTAGCCTGACCCTCCACCACACGCGCGGTGGACTCGCTCAGCAACGACGTCTGCACCGCGTTTTGCTCCGTCAGCACCCAGATGCCCGCCAGCGTTGCAGCGAACAGAACGATCGCGGTCCATCCGATTATTTGTTTTACGCGAGCCAAGGGCCAACCTCCTTTTTTGAATATCAGCGAGTGTAGCCACAAATGGCATCGTCACCGTATCAAAATTTGAATCGCAACAGGAAGCGACAAAGCGACGCAAACCCCTACCCCGCCTCGCGCATCCAGCGATCGAACGTCCCCACGCACACGCCCAGGCATTTTGCTGCCTGGCTGCGGGTAATATCGCCTGCCTCATAGCTATCGCGCACCAGCTCAAACTGAGGAGGGCACGGCTTGCGAGGTCGACCGAAACGGACCCCTCGCGCTCGCGCCGCTGCAATCCCCTCCGCCTGGCGCCGATGGATATTCTCGCGCTCCACCTGCGCCACGTAGCTCAGCAGTTGCAGCACAATATCGGCAATCAGGGCGTTGGTCACATCCGGCGCGCCGCTGGCCCTGGCGCGCGTGTCAAGCAATGGCATGTCCAACACCACAATGGCAACCCCGAGCTCCTTGGTAATGCGTCGCCATTCCTCAAGAATCTCGGAGTAATTACGGCCAAGTCGGTCGATAGAAAGCACCACCAGCACGTCCCCGTCTCCCAGGACGTGTAGCAGCTCGCGATAATGCGGCCGATCGAAGTCCTTGCCGCTCGCATGGTCGGCATAAATATTCGCCGAGCCCACACCATAGGCGCCCAGCGCATCCAGCTGCCGATTAAGATTTTGATCGCGCGAACTCACCCGCGCATAACCGTACACCGTCGCCATCTCATCCCCGCTTTCTTGTAAACCTGCCAAAAAGGGACAGGTTTATTTTGGTAGGTTTTACCTCCCAAATAGCAGGCAAGCGGGCAGCCAGGCAGACGGTAAGGTGGCCACAATTCAAATGCGGAGGGCGGTCCCGAAAGGCCGCCCTCCGCTCCTCCACCATGAGTCGGGATTT
The DNA here is from genome assembly GCA_018382125.1 of Collinsella sp. Classification (GTDB taxonomy): domain Bacteria; phylum Actinomycetota; class Coriobacteriia; order Coriobacteriales; family Coriobacteriaceae; genus Collinsella. The sequence continues at coordinate 177,030 of JAGZQO010000001.1, read as the reverse complement.
GGCTAATGGATAAGCTTGAAGTCCAAGTGCCCACGCGTGGTATTGACACGTGAGACCTCGATAATCACGCGCTGCCCCAGCTCGTAACGGGTGCCTGTGTCGGCGCCCGTCAGAGTAAGCGCGTCCTCGTCGAACTCGAACCACTCGTTGCCCAGGCTCTTAATCGAAACCAAGCCTTCGACCTGCGTCAGGTCCAAGCGCACAAAGAGGCCCATGCTGCTAACCCACGAGACGGTTCCGGCATAGCGCTCGCCCAGGCGATCCTCATAGTACTGGGCAATCTTGATCTTTTGCGTCGCATGGCTGGCGGCATCTGCCGCGCGCTCGGCATCGCTACATGCGCGGCAGATCTGCGGCAGAATGCGCGGCAGCGACTCGCGCCCCTTGCCGATCAGCCACGGCGTACGGACCAAGGCGTCCTTGCCGCCGAGCTGCTCATAGGCCAACTGCAGTTTGAGCACGCGGTGCACCACCAGATCGGGGTAGCGACGGATGGGACTCGTAAAGTGACAGTAGCACGGCGCGGCGAGCGCAAAGTGGCCCTCGTTGCGCGGCTTGTACAGCGCGCGCTGCATGCTGCGCAGAAGCAGCGTGTTAACGAGCGGTGCGTTGGCCGAACCGGCGGCAGCATCAACTGCAGCCTGCAGCTCATCGGGGCTCCCCAGGGCAATACCGGCAGCACGGCGATCGTCGATGATGCCTAGCTGCGCCAACGCAACGGCAGCACCGTGCAGGCTATCGGGGCTCGGATCCTCATGCACGCGATAGCAGGCCTCGATATCACGGTCTGCCAGCCACTCTGCAACGCACTCGTTGGCGAGCAGCATGGCTTCCTCGATAAGCGACGTGGCACACGAACGCTCACGCGCCACAATCTGCACGGGCACTCCGTCCTCATCCAATAGAGCGCGAATCTCGGCCGTGTCAAAATCGACTGAGCCGCGGGCGCGACGAATACGACGGCGAAGTTCGGCGAGTTCGTTGGCGGCGACAAGGAAATCGCCGAGGTCGATGTTGTAGCCGCGGGCGGTCTCCTCGCACGCGAGACCGCGCTCAAGCGCTTCCTCGCGCGAGGCCTCGGCAGCCGCAACATCCTCGGCCGCACCCTCCAGCACCGAATACTCAACCGCACCGGCACGCACCAGCAGCGCCTCGGCGCCGTCATAGTCCATACGCACACGCGAGCGAATCACGCTGGGGTACGGATCGTAATGCCGCACGCGACCCCGCTCATCGAGCTCGATATCGACGGTAAACGCAAGACGGTCCTCGTCAGGGCGAAGCGAGCACAGGTCACAGGACAAGCGTTCGGGCAGCATGGGAAGCACGCGATCGGCCAGATACACCGATGTCGTACGATGGCGAGCCTCAAGATCGATATGCCCGTCCCAAGCCACATAGTGTGAAACGTCGGCGATATGCACACCCAGCTTGTAGCCACCCTCGGGCGTGCGCTCCAGCGAAATGGCATCGTCAAAGTCGCGCGCGTCGACCGGGTCGATCGTGATGACAAAGCGGTCGCGCAGATCGCGGCGGAGCGGGTCCTTAAGCGCCGCGGACACATCGAGCGAAAGCCCCTCGGCCTCGTCTAGCGCGGTCTCGGGATAGCTATCGGTATAGCCGTAACGCGCCATCACATATTGAACGCCCAAATCGGGCGCGTCATCTCCGCCAATGCGGCGTTCGATCGTCACGGTGCCCGATTCCAGGCGCGTCGGGTAGGTCAAAATGCGCGCGACAACGGCATCACCCGGGTGGACACCCAGACGATCCGCCGAGGTATCCTCGGGCAAAATGAAGAAGTCGGCCTTCAAGCGCGAATCGAGCGGCTCGATCACACCGAGCGGACCGGCGGTCTGGTACGTACCCACCACGCTTATGGCTGCGCGCTCAACTACGCCCTCGATCACGGCGCGACGCTCGCCATGCGGGCTATTCTTAATGCTCACGGCAACGGTATCGCCGTCCATGATCTCACGCTTGCCGCGACCCATGACCTTGTAGTCGCCATTCTCGGTTATGACATAGGCACTGTGCTCATGGAGCTGCACGCGCCCGGTCAGGCTCGGACGGCGTTCGCTGCGCACCGGCCCGCGCTTATTGCGAGCTCCACGCTTATGCTTGTTATTGCGCCCCATGGCGCCTCCTAACTATCGATTGCGAACTCCAAAGAGTCTACCCAAATGATTCGCTTTCCTGCCGTCCCCTAGGGATCAAAAAACGGGCCGCCCCATAAGAGACGACCCGTTGGAAGGGATGAATTCCAGGCATGCCTACACGCGCAGGTAGCGACGCATGGCGATGGCAGAACCAAAGAGGCCGATAATCACGCCGACCAGAATCAGCGCAGCATAGGTCACCAGGTAGTACTGCATCGGCAGGGCAAACGACATCCAGCCGATGCTCTCCTGCAAACGCGGAATCATCAGATTGCGCAGCAGCTCCAGAACGCCGATGGAAAGCAGCGAGCCCAAAATGGCCTGCAGTACGCCCTCGGTGATAAACGGGCCACGAATGAAGCCGTTGCTGGCGCCGACCAGACGCATAATCGCAATCTCACGACGACGCGCCGTAATGGACAGGCGAATCGTGTTGTTGATGAAGATGAATGCGATAAAGGTCAGAAGGCCAACGAGCACCACGGCGGCGATGCGGATGTAGTTGGTCACCTGGAACAGGCGGCTCACTTCCTCCTGGCCGTACAGCACGCTCGCGTTGACGTCGCCGTCATCCGCGATCTTCTGGAAATCGGCATCCTTCTTGAGCTTCTTGGCCGTGCTCTCGACCTGAGACGGATCGTCCATCTCAATCGCAAACGAGGCGGGCAGCGGGTTCTGGCCGTCGAGCGCGCTCATGGTGGCGTCGGCGTTGCCCGACATCTTGCTCGTGTACTCGGCCAGCGCGTCGTCCTTATCCTTATAGGTCACGGACTTGACGTTATTCCACGTCTTGAGCTCGGCCTCAAAGGCCTGGATGTCTGCCTGATCGGCGTCATCGCTAATAAAGGCATTAATGACAACCTGATCCTCGACGGTACCGATCACGGAGTTCAGCATCGCGGAACCCATAATGAACAGGCCGATGATAAACAGCGAAAGGAAGATCGTGATGGCGGCGCCGAGCGAGGTAGTCCAGTTACGGAAGAAGTGGCTGATTGCCTCTTTGAAGGAGTAGCCCACGTTAGTTGGTGCCATAGTTGCCGTAACCTCCCCTCTCCTGGTCGCGAATAACGTGGCCGCCCTCGAGGGCGATCACGCGACGGTGCATGCTATCGACCATCTCGCGGTCGTGCGTGGCGACGATCACGGTGGTGCCGGTACGGTTAATACGCTCGAGCAGCTTCATGATGCCCAGCGAGATCGCCGGGTCGAGGTTACCCGTGGGCTCGTCGCAGATCAGCAGCGGCGGACGGTTAACCATAGCGCGGGCGACGGCAACGCGCTGTTGCTCGCCACCGGAAAGCTGGTCGGGCAGCGAGTCCATCTGATCGGCCAGACCGACCAGACGCAGCACCTCGGGCACCTGGCTGCGAATGACGCCCTTGGGCTTGCCGATGCACTGCAGGGCAAACGCCACGTTTTCGTAGGCGGTCTTTTGCGGCAGAAGCTTAAAGTCCTGGAACACGGCGCCAATCTGGCGGCGCAGGAACGGAACCTTGCGGTTCTTGATCTTCATGAGGTCCTGACCGGCAACCAGGATACGACCGCTCGTCGGCTTGACGTCGCGGTTGAGCGTAGACAGCAGCGTGGTCTTACCCGAGCCGGAGTGACCGACCAGGAAGACGAACTCGCCCGGATAGATCTCGATGTTGATGTCGTCGAGTGCAGGCTTGTTGGGCTGTGCCGGATAGATCTTGGTGACATGCTCCATAAGGATGACGGGCTCGACACCGGCCTGCTTGGCCATCTTCTTGCGGCTGGCCTGCGGATCGATAGGCGCAAACACCGACGTAAAATCGGGGTTGTTGAGCACGTTATCGAGGCTTGCGACCTCGGCGGCCTGATCGCTCTCGACCACCGGGGCAGCAGGCTGCGTGGGGTCGGGAATAGCAGCAAAGAGACCGGACTGCGCAGGCTGAGGAGCCGGCGTCGCAGGGGCCAAGGGGTCGGGAATGCCGGCCATGGTAGGCTGCGGCGTGGCGGCGCCAGCCTGAGGCTGCTCCACGCGAGCGGTCACGGCCTGAACGGGCTCAAAACCCGCCGTGCCGGAAAGCGCGACATCGCTGGTGGGATTGTAGGCAAAGGGATCGGATGCCGGCTGTGCCTGATCTGCCGGCTGAGCGGGGGCCTGAGCAACAGGCTGGCCCTCTGAATCCGGAGTGGCGAAACGACTGCCCTGGACGCCTGTCTGCGTCTTGGGGGCATCATCGCCCGCACCGGAGGTACGGAAGTGGTTACCCACTGGTGCTCCTTATCGTCGTGCGTTTAAACTACATGAGCGCTTAATATTTTAGCAGCATTAGCTTTGCTGCACATAAGAAGCATGGCGTGCTTAGGGATCCCGTCGGCCGGGCACAGGGTTACTCTCCAAATCGTCCTCGGACTTGTCGGAGCCCCCGCTGCGCGCTTCGCGCGGCGGGGGCTCCTCCGTCCTGCGGAAAGATTTGGAGAGTAACCCTGTGCCCGGCCTGCGGTAACTAAGGGGTCGCTGCGTTTTACTTGGGTGCAGCAGCGCTATGCTTGGGGGCTGAATTGCACTTTGCTGGTCTGGGCCCGTTTCCCGGAGAAAGCCCTTGCTTGGTGCGGGCCTAATTTGTTTGTTGCCGACAAAAACAGGGGCGTCCTCTTTGAGGACGCCCCTGTTTTGGATTGCATACGGTTGCTGAGGCGATACTTTGCCTCGTCTTGTCCTAGGCCAAGAACTCCTTGGTGGTCGCAATGATGTTGGCGGCGTCCAGGCCGTACTTGTGCAGGAGCTCGGCGCCCGGGCCAGACTCACCGAAGGTGTCGTTGACGCCGATCTTCTTGAGCGGCGTCGGGCACTGCTCGCACAGGACGTCGGCGACGGCGCTGCCCAAGCCACCGATCACGGAGTGCTCCTCGACGGTCACGACGTGGCCGGTCTTGGTGGCGCTCTTAACGATCAGGTCGGCGTCGATGGGCTTGATGGTGTGCATGTTGATGACCTCGGCATCGATGCCCTCGGCAGCAAGCTGCTCAGCGGCCTCGAGCGCCTCGCCGACCATCAGGCCGCAGGCGATGATGGTGACGTCGGTGCCCTCGCGCATGACTATGCCCTTGCCCACCTCGAACTTGTAAGTCTCGGGGTCGTTGATAACCGGCGAGGCCAGACGGGCGAAGCGCATGTACACGGGGCCGTCACACTCGTAGGCGGCGCGCGTCACGGCACGGGCCTCGATGTCGTCGGCGGGAACGATCACGGTCATGCCGGGGATGACACGCATCAGGGCGATATCCTCGCAGCACTGGTGCGTGGCGCCATCCTCGCCCACCGAGATACCGGCGTGCGTGGCACCGATCTTAACGTTAAGGTGCGGATAACCGATGGAGTTGCGGACCTGCTCAAAGGCGCGGCCGGCGGCAAACATGGCAAAGCTGCTCGCGAAGGCGACGCGGCCGGTGGTTGCGATACCGGCGGCAACACCCATCAGGTTGCTCTCGGCGATGCCCACATCGAAGAAGCGGTCGGGGCAGGCTGCCTTGAACTTGCCGGTCTGCGTGGCGGCGGCAAGGTCGGCGTCGAGGACCACAAAGTCATCGTGCTCGTTGGCGAGCTCGACGAGGGCCTCGCCGTAGCTTACGCGCGTGGCGATTTTCTTGACGTCTGCCATCCTAGAGCTCCTCTCCGGCGGCCGTGAGCTCTGCCATGGCCTGCTCAAACTGTTCATCGTTGGGGGCCTTACCGTGCCAACCCACCTGGTTCTCCATAAAGGAGACGCCCTTGCCCTTCATGGTCTCGGCGATAATGGCGGTCGGCTGGCCCTTAGTAGCGCGAGCCTCGGCAAAGGCGGCGCGGATCTGATCGAAATCGTTGCCGTCGGCGAGCTCCACCACGTGGAACTTAAAGGCGCGGAACTTGTCTGCCAGCGGCATGGGATCGTTGACCTCCTCGACGGGGCCATCGATCTGCAGGCCGTTGTGGTCAACGATCACGCAGAGGTTGTCGAGCTGCTGGTTGCCGGCAAACATGGCGGCCTCCCAGACCTGGCCCTCCTCGCTCTCGCCATCGCCCAACAGGGCGTAGGTGCGGTAAGTATCGCCCCAGTGCTTGGCGGCAACCGCCATGCCCACGGCGGCGGAGATGCCCTGGCCGAGCGAGCCGGTGGACATGTCGACGCCCGGGGTGTCGTTCATGTTGGGATGACCCTGCAGGTGGCTGCCGATATGGCGCAGCGTCTCGAGGTCCTCCTTGGGGAAGAACCCGCGCTCGGCGAGCACGGCGTACAGGCCCGGAGCGCAATGGCCCTTGGAGAGCACAAAACGGTCGCGATCGGCCTTGCGGGGATCGGCCGGGTCGACGTTCATTTCCTCAAAGTACAGATAGGTCATGATGTCGGCAGCGCCGAGCGAACCGCCCGGATGGCCGGACTTGGCAGCGTGCACGCCGGTGACGATGCCCTTCCTTACCTCGTTGGCAACCTTTTTGAGCTCTTCGTCGCTCATTGTGCCTTCCTTTCATCCTCATTAGACAAAATGCGCACGGCACGGGAAGGTAATCCCAACACAGCCGCAATGCACGTACGTCATTCATTATGCTGGAAACTGATGGCTTTACCAGAGTTTTTATCATTATTTGAACAATTTAGCAGGCAGAACCGCTGATGAAACGGTTTATCAATGTGAACGTCTTTTGGATGGAACGCGGTCGACCCTACGCGCTAATGTCCTTGAATCCCTCGCCGAAGGCTTCCGTAACGTCAGCGACCGTCACGATGGCGCGAGGATCGCGCTCGCGCACGATCGTCTTGAGGGTATTGAGCTCTCGACGGCTCACGATGACCATAATCACCGGCTTCTCGGCACCCGAATACATGCCAGTCGCCTTAAACTTGGTACACCCGCGACCCAGGCCATACATGATATCGGCAGCGATATCAGGGAACTTATCCGAGATGATGAGTACCATACGGCGATTGTTGCCACCATCGACCACGGCATCGATCACGTAGCCGCTAATGACCATCGAAAGGCCTGCATATAGTGCGTTTTCGATTGAAAAGACCGGAGCCGACAGCGCACATACGGCAACATCGATCGCCATGACGGTCGAGCCCACGGGCAGTGAGGTATTACGCGAGATGATTTGGCCAATCGTGTCCGAGCCGCCGGTGTTGGCGCCGGCGCGCAACACCATGCCGTAACCGATGCCCGTAATAATGCCGCCCCACATGGCAGGGAGCATCAGGTCCGCATCCGCCAGAGGTGCTACAAACGGGGCGAACAGATCGGTAAAGAAGCCCAGCAGCACAAAGCCCGTCGCGGTCTGCACCACGTAGAACATGCCGCCCTCGCGCATAACGACCAGCAGCAGCAAGGCGTTCATCACGATCGTCTGAATACCAACGGGAAGCGATAGACCGCGCGATGCGCCGACCGCCTGGATAATGGTGGCAAGGCCCGTAACGCCACCGGCAGCAAGGCCGTTGGGAATCAAAAACAGGTCGGTCGCAATAGCGGCCAGAGCGCACCCCAACATAATCTGGGGCAGGTCGTGAAAAAAGTTCATCGAAAGAATGCGCTTGATGTCCAGACGATATGCCATGTTGCCTCCCTCAAAAAAGCGCACCCCATCGGATGCGCTTTGAACTTCTTCTTGTATTCGATTCTACCGATTCGCCGGACAAAAACCACCCCTGCGCAGGGTTTGCTCTGGATACAAAACCACCCTGCTGGGAGGGTTTTAATCCATTTCCACATAAACCGGGCGGTTTATGCAGACGGGGTCTCCGCGTCGGCGTTGCCGGTGGCCCAGCGATGGTAGCCAATAACAAACGGGTCCAGGTCGCCATCGTCAAGGACGGCCTCGACATTGCTGGTCTCCACGCCCGTGCGTAGGTCCTTGACCATCTGGTACGGGTAGAGCACGTAGCTGCGAATCTGGTTGCCAAAACCAATCGTGGTCTTGGGTCCGCGGATCTCATCGAGCGCCTCGGCGCGCTTCTCGAGCTCAATCTCGTACAGGCGAGCCTTGAGGATCTGCATGCACGCGGCCTTGTTCTGGATCTGGCTGCGCTCGTTTTGGCAGGTGACCACAATGCCGCTGGGAAAATGCGTCACGCGCACGGCGGAGTCGGTGGTGTTGACGCCCTGACCGCCCGGGCCGCTCGCGTGGTACACGTCCACGCGGATGTCATCGGGACTGATCTCGATGTCGATATCATCGGGTAGCACGGGGATGACCTCGACGCCGGCAAACGTGGTCTGGCGGCGCTTCTTGTCGTCGGTGGGGCTAATGCGAACCAAGCGGTGGACGCCGGCCTCGGCGCGCAGCATGCCAAATGCGTCCTTGCCCTCGACGGTAAAGGTCGCGCGGTCGATGCCGATGACCTCGGCCGCGGGACAGTCGTTGATGGTGACCTTCCAGCCGCGACGCTGGCAGTACTTCATGTACATCTTAAAGAGCATGAAGGTCCAGTCCTGGGCCTCCAGACCACCCTGTCCGGGCTTGATGGTCACAATGGCATCGCCGTGATCGAACTCACCGGTAAACCAGCTCGAAAGCTCAAGCTCATCGATGGCCCGAGCCAGGCGCTCAGCCGTGGCTGTAGCCTCCTCGCGAAGGGCGACGGCGTCGGGGTCATCCCCCATCTCCTCGGCAAGCTCCAGCGCGGCGCGGGCATCGGAAAGCTCGCCGCGCGCGGTGTCCACGGCAGCGATATCTTCCTTGGTACGCGCGATCTCCTCCATGGTGGCACGGGCGGCGTCGGCGTCATCCCAAAAGCCAGGGGCAACACTTTTGGCCTCGAGCTCGGTCACGCGTGTGCGCTTTTCGTCCAAATGGAGATACGACTCGACCTCGCCGAGCCGGTCCGCGAACGCGTCCAGCTCGGCGGGCGTTACCTCTAAAGCCTCAGCCATTAACGATTCCTGCCGTGGCAGTACTTAAACTTCTTGCCGCTACCGCAGGGGCACGGGTCGTTGCGGCCCACGTTGACGTACGGATCGTCGCTCTCGGACTTGCGATAGGTGGTCACCTTGCCACCGTTGTTGACGGCAGCCGGTCCGCCTTGGACAGCCGTGCGGGCCTGCACCTGCGCCTGCTTGCGCAGCACCGAGTCGCCGTTGTCACCATCGACCTCGGCAGGACCGGAGAAGCGCGCGCCCTCGAGCGCGGGCTCCTCCTTGTGCTCCACGGCACGCGGGGCAGCCTTGATCTCGATGCGCAGAACCGTGCGCAGGTAATCCTCATACATGGTATCGACGAGTATCTGGAACGCGCCGTAGGCCTCGGTCTTGTACTCGACCAGCGGGTCGCGCTGGCCAAAGCCGCGCAGGCCGATGCCGGTCTTGAGGTAGTCCATCTCCTGCAGGTAGTTCATCCAGCGGGTATCGATGACGCGCAGCATGACCTGGGTGTTGAGCTCGCGCATCAGGTCCTCGCCCAAGCGCTCGGCCTTCATGTTGTAGCACTTCTCTACGTAAGCCAGGACATCGGCAGCCAGGGCCTCATAATCCTCGTCGGGGAACTTCGGCGTATCGATGTGGCCGGTGAGCTCCACAACCCACTTGCGCAGGCCCTCCAGGTCGCGCTCGCCATCGTGGCTGTCCTTGGTGCAGAACTCCTGCACGCAACGGTAGACGGTATCGTGCATGACCTCGGTGATGTGGTCGGTCAGGTCCTTGCCGTCCAGAATCTTATTGCGCTCGGCGTAGATGACCTGGCGCTGCTTGTTCATGACGTCGTCGTACTCAAGGACGCTCTTACGCATGGAGAAGTTGATGCTCTCGACCTTGTGCTGGGCGCTCTCGACGGCCTTGGAGATGATCTTGTGCTGGATGGGCATGTCGTCGCCCATGTCGGCCGTGACCATCATCTTGGAGACGCGGTCCATCTTGTCGCCGCCGAACAGGCGCATGAGGTCGTCCTCGAGCGACAGGTAGAACTGGGTCTCGCCCGGATCGCCCTGACGGCCGGAACGGCCGCGCAGCTGGTTGTCGATACGACGGGACTCATGGCGCTCGGTGCCGATGACGGTCAGGCCGCCGGCGGCAAGCACGCGCTCGCGCTCGGCCTTGCAAGTCTCCTTTGCCTCGGCGTTAAACTGCTCGAGCTGCTCGGGCGTCACGTCCTCCATGGTCAGGCCCTCGTACTCAAGGCGCTCGCGCACCAGCTCGTCGGGGTTGCCGCCCAGCAGGATGTCGGTACCACGACCGGCCATGTTAGTAGCGATGGTCACGGCGCCGTAGCGTCCGGCCTGGGCAACGATGTGGGCCTCGCGCTCGTGATGCTTGGCGTTGAGGACCTCGTGCGCGATGCCGCGCTTGGTAAGGGCGGCGGACAGCTTCTCGGAGCTTTCGATGGAGACGGTGCCCACCAGGACCGGTTGGCCCTTGGCGTGACGACGCTCAACGTCGTCGGCGACGGCGTTGTATTTAGCCTGAATGGTGCGGTACACCAGGTCCTCGTGGTCCACGCGCTGCACGGGCTTGTTGGAGGGGATGACCTCGACAGGCAGCTTGTAGATCTCTCGGAACTCAGCATCCTCGGTAAGTGCCGTGCCGGTCATGCCGGAGAGCTTATCATACAGACGGAAGTAGTTCTGCAGGGTGATGGTGGCCAGGGTCTGGTTCTCCTCGCGTACGAGCACGCCCTCTTTGGCCTCAATGGCCTGGTGCAGGCCCTCGGAGTAACGGCGGCCTTCCATAATGCGGCCGGTGAACTCGTCGACGATCTTGACCTCGCCGTTGGTGACCACGTACTGCTTATCGCGGTGGAACATGTACTGGGCCTTCAGCGCCTGCTGCAGGTGGTTGACCAGCTGGCCGGAGAGATCGGCATAGATGTCATCGATACCCAGGCGGCGCTCAATCTTCTTAAGGCCGCGCTCGGTGGCGGCGATGGTGTGCTTGGCCTCGTCCATGACATAGTCGCCCGTGGGTTCAACATCCTCGGTGGCGGTGAGCATGTCGTGCGACACGTCCTCGCCGCGCTCAAGGCCACGCACGGCACGCGCGAAGTCCTTGTAGGTACTGGCGGACTTAGTGCCAGCGCCCGAGATGATCAGCGGCGTCCTGGCCTCATCGATCAGGATGGAGTCAACCTCGTCGACGATGGCGTAGTTGTGGCCGCGCTGCACGCGCTGCTCGGGACGGGTAACCATGTTGTCGCGCAGGTAATCAAAGCCGAACTCGGAGTTGGTGCCGTAGGTGACGTCGGCCTGGTAGGCCGGGCGCTTGAACTCGAGCGGCATGTTGTTCTGGAGCAGACCGACGGTCATGCCCAGGTACTTATAGATGCGGCCCATCCACTCGGAGTCGCGCTTTGCCAGGTAATCGTTGACGGTAACGACGTGCACGCCCTTGCCGGCAATAGCGTTGAGATAGCCGGCCAAAGTGGAGACAAGGGTCTTGCCTTCGCCGGTCTTCATCTCGGCGATATGCCCCTCGTGCAGCGCCATGGCGCCGATGAGCTGTACGTCAAAGTGACGCATGCCCGTGATGCGCTTGGAAGCCTCACGCACGGTGGCAAAGGCCTCGGGGAGCATGTCGTCGAGCGACTCGCCGTTGGCGTAACGCTCGCGGAACTTATCGGTCTGGGCGCGGAGTTCCTCCTCGGTCATCTTCTCAAACTGGGGCTCAAGACCGTTGATCTGGTCAACGATCTTGTAGTAGCGCTTAAGGTCCTTATCGGATCCAAAGGACAGCAGCTTTGACATGAATCCCATGTGGTTTTCCTTTTTGGCCATCGCCCACGCCATGCAGCCTCGGGCGAGTTAAACACAGATAAATGTACTTTAGCCAAACAGGACGCGGCCTATACGGTCGACCTCGACCGCCACGTAATAACTACGACCCGACCGACCTGCCAAAAAGGGACTGGTTTAATTTGACAGCTTTTATCTGGGAAAACGCTGTCTCTCTGCCATTTGGCGCAAACCAATCCGTCCCCTTCGTACCAATCTGGTGCCATGGAGACAGGTTGTTTGCACCAATAAAGGAAAAGGGCCGCGCACCCAAATGGATACGCGGCCCTTTAGCCATGAATGCGAGTGTTTGCTCAGCGAGCTATTTACTCAGCAGCCTCGGTGGTCTCGGCCTCGGCAGCGGCCTCCTCGACGGGAGCCTCGGCGGCCTGCTTAGCAGCCTCCTCGGCGAACTTAGCGGCACGCTTAGCCTTCTCGGCAGCCTTAGCCTCAGCGGCGGCCTTGCGAGCGGCCTCGGCCTCAGCAGCCTTGGCGGCCTTGGCAGCCTTGGCCTCCTCAGCCTTCTTGAGCTGGGCGGCAGCGGCGCCACCGAACTTGTCGGCGAAGCGCTGGACGCGTCCACCGGTGTCGACGAACTTCTGCTGGCCGGTGTAGAACGGGTGGCACTCGTTGCAAAGCTCGACCTTCATCTCGGACACGGTAGCGTGCGTCTTGAAGGTGTTGCCGCAGGAGCACGTCACCGTGCACTCGACATACTGGGGATGGATACCCTGCTTCATGGTAGGACTCCTTATTAGTCAGGCGCTGGTTACCGATCAGCGCATAAGGCGTCTTGGTTTCCGACCAAGACAACAAACTCGGCTATGGTACCACGGCACCGCGCGTCCCACAAAAGGTTCACGGTCTTTTCGGAACGACACGAATCTGACCCATCGAAACACATCTCCACCGTTCCTTCAACTGGGAAAATGCCGTCCCCGGGGCCTGAGAAGGGCCCCGGGGACGTTCGACTGACTGCGGGAACGGCCTTTCCGCTCAATGTGTTCGGCTGAGATCGGAAATCAACCAAACTGAACCAGGTTCAGTTGACATGGTTAAAAACGAGGGGCGACGCTTTTGCGTCACCCCTCGTCCCGGCCGGGTTGCTTTAGTTGTACACACGGTAGTTACACTTGAACTGGGTTATGTGTCCATAGTTGGGGCCGTACCAACCCGATGTATAGCTGATTACTTTTGCGCCTAGATATTCGTATCTCTTGTTGTAGCGAAGCTCACGGTAGGTCGTGTCGTACTCTGCTACGTAAAACGCGTCTCCAGAGAAGGCTTTGTACCGGTCCTTAACCGTCGAAGCCATGTACGCGGGTTCGACATCGCCTTTCTCTCCGTTGAGCGCATAGACGGGTGCCGCGATTCCGCATAAAGCCGTTGCCACGAGGATGGCGTAGACAGCCATGCGCGACGCATTGGACTTCAGCTGTTCAAATAGTTTCATGTCATTCACCTCCCTCGTATGTATCGAGGTATTCCTGCTTGAGCGTCTGCGAGGACGACTTGATCTTTTCCACGAGCGTGCCGGCTTCGATGAAGTAGAACGAGTTGGTGAGGTCTGCCAGGTCGTCGAGCAGATGGCTTGAAATGAGCACGCTGCGTCCCCGCGCCACCTCGCTGCGCATCGCGTCGCAGGAGGTTTTCCGTTTTCCCGGATCGAGGCCGTTCAGCGGTTCATCGAGGATAAGGTACGGGCAACCGGTCGATATCGCCATGGCAAGCTTTACCTGCTGCTTCATTCCTGTCGAGAGTTTACGGGTCGGCTTGTCGAGATATGAGGAGATTCCGAGGGAGTCGCAGAGCGAGTCGATGTCGGCGGCCGATTTCCACGCCTCCCCAACGAAAGCAAGGTGCTCGCGGGCCGATAGCGTGGGATAGAGATCCGCGCCGCCCGAAGAGCTCAGGTAGACGAGTTCTGCAAATTCGGCTGATTGACGTTGGCTGATTCCGTCTGCCACCAGGCTTCCCGAGTGGATACGGGTGGGAAATTGGCCCGACAGCGCTTCAAGAAAGGTGGTTTTCCCCGAGCCGTTGGGAGCAATGAGGCCCGCCGCCGTTCCCGGGCTCAAGAAAAACGATCCGATTGAAAGTATCGTCGTGCTCCCGTATCCCACGCTCGCGTCTAGAAGCTCGAGCCCATGGTGCTTTTTCGCGGGTCCAGGCTGTTTGGGGGAACGTGCCGCAACGGCGCCGACCGCAAAAAAGACCGCGACGTATGCCAGGGCCACGGCAAGCATCGATGCACCGCTTGAACCGGAGCCAATGAATTCTGTCGGGAAGCATCCTACGTAACCCGTTGCCTCGATAGGCGAGAACACGGCCAGCGGCAGGAGCCCGAGCACGGCGTTATGCTCCAGCGCCGAATCGGACAATAACGGGAATGCCGGGGCCGCGACAAGCAGCGCGGAGGTAAGGGGGCCCGCGAAGACGCGCCTCGTTGCGGTCGATAGGACGACGGAACAAACGGATATCAAGGTTCCACCCGCGAGCAGCGCGAGAAGTATGGTCGTGAAGACGTTTCCCGCGGTCGTGGTAGTGAGCGCGCCGTCATGGAAGAAGGCGATCGGGTACCCGATCTGCCCGAAGCCGTTTAGGGCCAAAGCGTAAATGCCCCCGGGTGCAAGGCCGGCGAGGAGCATCGCGGTCCCCGCGCCGATTATCGAAAACACGGTCTGGATAAGGCGCCGGAATTTGGGCACGGGCGCCTTTGCCGCCAGGGTCCCGGGCCTTGTGGCGCCGAGCACGAGTATCGACGAGAGAAGGAAGGGGATGAAGGGAAGGAAGGACGGCGCCTGGGCAATGGCGTAGGGCAGGAAGGAGAGGAACGGCAGATCGCTTGCGGAGGCTGGAATGTGCGTGATGCCGGAACTGCTCAGAGCACGGCAATATGCGAGCTCCGCGGCATTGGTCTCTCGGTCTCCCACGATGGATCCGGATTGGAAGCCTTCGTCCATGAGCGCGTAGTAGCTCTCGGCAGAATCGAGAAAGGCGGCGTCGGTTTGGGCGGCAAGAGCGGCGTTCGCGTATCTTGCAAGCTCCGCGTCGACTTGCTGCTCTGGCGATAGGTCTATGCCGTTGGCTTGGGGTGCGCGCGTATTGAATGCGTCGACAAAGCCCTGCATGCCCTGCTTCATAAAGAAGGGTCCGTAAATGGGTGAATTGAACGCAATGGGGATGGAGAAGGCTGCGGCAAGAACGAGCGTAGAGATCCATACGGCCCTGTCTCTTAGGATTAGTTTGAGAAGAAGTCGACAGTACATTTAGAAGCACCTACATTTCTCAAGTCATCGATAGATTTATAATGACAGACCGAATGAAGATGCGTGCGATGGGGGCGAGGCGAATGGCTGGGCGGTATCGATACGCGGGTTCAACGGCATCATATTGACCACATAGATTTTTAACTTGCATTTCTACCCGCCCTTTTCGTAGAGTCGCCGATACGTGCTTAGCGCACCCTCGGCGCGTCCGGCAGGCTTTGCGAAATGGGATCCAGGAGACTTCGGCGCAGCATCATCTTGCGGAATGCTTCTAATGAGCCTCCCATCCTTCAAAAACAGAATCTCATCGCACAGTCTATCGACCGAATCCAAGATGTGGGATGACATGATGATGCACGTACCAGAATCGGCCAGCTTCCTGAGAATCCCGGAATGCAAGTCCACCCTGCTGGGATCGAGCGCGTTCATGGGTTCATCCAACAGGAGGTACCGCGCACCCGTCGCATACGCAATCGCCAAGGTAAGCTGCTGCTTCATACCCTGGCTCAGAGTGCGGATCCTCATCTTCGCGAACTCGCCTATCTGCGTTTGTTCCACTATCTCTTCGATATCGCGAGCATGCGGCCACATATCGCAAACCATCTTGAGGTGATCTTCCGCACGCAATCCGGGATACAGCAGCGTCCCCTCACCAGGTGCATAGAAGATCATAGAACGGACCTCTCTCGCACCCGTACCCTGCACCTCATCCAGAACGATGCTCCCGTCCACGCGAGGACCAGGCAAACCTGCCATCGCACGTAGCAACGTCGTCTTTCCATGCCCGTTCGGAGCGACGAGACCGTAGACCGTACCCGGGGCAAACTCAGCGTCCACCGAATCTACGAGCACCTTCTTTCCATAAGAGATCGTCAGCGTTTGAAGGCCAATCATCGAGATCATCCCCTTTCGATCTTTGGAACACTCAGGCGCACCATCAACGGAGATACGGCGCCCAAAACCACCAGCAGAGCGCCCGATGCGCCGACGACCTCTCCAAAAGGCATCGCGTTCGTCCCTCGCCCAAGGAACCCAATCGTCCCCACCTGGGAAGCGGGATCAAACGAGGCGAATGAAGCCAGCAGCGCGACGCCCATGCCCGCGCTTTCAACATGAGCGCTCAACGAACCCAACACCAGGAGAACCGCGCAAACCACTCCGGTGACAACGGGGTTGCGGCTAATCGCTGCTGTCAACGCAGCGACGACGGAAATCACGCCGTATGCCATGACCAGCAACGGAATACTGCACAACACCGCCTCCCCCACCATGGACGTTGTCGAAGCTCCCGCCCGAATGAGAGCGACGGGATACTCCGATCCACCCGCACCGTTCTTAATCAAGGACACAACCGCAGCGGGAACCATCGACACCAAAAGCAGCGCCAAGCCAAGCAGGAGAGACAGCGCAACAGCCGTCAGAAAACGCACATGCGCTGTTGCGGGGACTTGGAAAACCAGAAGGGAACGGCACCGCAGGTAGGTGCACGCAAGCGATGTGACAACCACGGGCAACAGCCAAAAAAAGGAAGGAAGCGCTGCCTGGAGATAGGAAAGGAGGATTAATGGGGGCATCTTCGTACTTAACTCGTAAACCTTGGGGTCCGGCAAGCTCGCGATCGACTCGAGCAGAAGGGCGCGCGCCTCCGCACGAGAAGGAGTCTCCGGCTCGATTCCGATCGATTGCAGGAGGGTCGCATCTGCCGCGCCCAGCTCGCCTCGAGCGCGCTCGTACGTCGCAAGGCTTCGAAACCCCTCCGCAGGCGTGGGCGCGTACACGAAACCCGAAAGAGCATCTCGCATGCCTTCCAGGGCCGCTTTGCCCTCGACGTCCATATTCGCAGCGTCCTGCTCTAGATACCGATCTATTGAACGGAGCTCCCCATCCCTATACCGAACAGCGGAAACGTCACCAGCGTCAGGAAACACCTCGACCAGAGCCGGGGCCAGCATCGCCGTCGACATTGCAATCGCGCATACGGCGAGGGCAGGAGAATGCAGGAGCAGCTTCCCCATCGTTCTTACGTATGCAACGGCGGAGGCACAAGCGCTCGAACGGGCTGTCGTTCTCGATGCGGTGAAGGAACCTCTCTCAAGACAAATCGGGGACATCGGGCGCGCGCAGCCGCTCTTTCCAGCAACGCAAAGCAGGCTAATTGCCAGCACCTCGATCCCGATTGCGCATACGAGGGTAATCGCGCCACGCTCGAAGCAAAGTCCAGGCAGATTCACTATCTGCGTTGTCGGGTACGGGCTATAGGCGCCGACGGTCAACTCAGTGTTCGCATACGTAAGGGGATTTAACAGGGCGAACTCACGTAAAGCGATGGATCTTCCGTAATACCCGGGAACCATCGTCACCCCCATCAGGGCACATACGAACACGATTCCAAGCGTAGGGTTATTGGCAATCTTCACGGCAAGGTGAACGACAAGCGAGATGAACGCTGCCACCAAGAATTGCAAGATGGCCGTCTGCGCGAACACCAGCCAAGCCGGTTTGATAACCGGAGTCGCATATTGAATGTAGCCTATCGGATAGAACGGCGAGCCCGGGCCATTCTTCACAAGCGCGGCGATTATCCCTGGAAGATTGATGGCGAGGACGGCAAGCATTGCAAAAACACTCGCCCATACGCTCGATGCAACAAGTCTACCCAGCTCGCCCATCGGTGCCTGGATGATGAGCTTTTCACGTTTGTTAAGACGCGCGGCAAGGAACGAGACGGCAACGGCCGTTGCGACCCATAGCAAGTACTCCTTCGATCCGTCATAATAGGTGTACTCTCCATCCGATATCTGCAGAAACGGAAGTAGGGGAGAGAGCGGTGCCAAGATAAGACGTCCCGCGGCAAGAGGGTACAGAAGCGCGGGCATGCTTGATGAAGAGGTATAGACACCGTCCTCCCCCGCATTCACAAGCGCATCCGCATAGGATGCTGACAATTCCTGCTCAACACGGGTTATTCCCGACTCGAGGTATTCGACCCGTCCGTCGATGCCAGCCGCGCTCCTGAAGACGGGCAGAGCACAAAGAACCATCAACGCAACAACGACAACACAGAGCGACCTGGAGGAGAGAAGCGACCTAAAGATCGCCTTCGAGATTTTGAGCATATTCATCGCCAACCTTAACCTCATCCAGTCGGAACAGAGGGGCCGAACAAAATGCTCGGCCCTTATTACTTGCCGGCAAAGTCAATTTAACATAAACTGTTAAAAAGTAACCTGAGTTTTTTAAATTCTTCGGAGGTTATTATGAGTTCCGACAATCGCACTCCCCGGCTTCATTCCTTCCGCATCGCATGTGCGATAGCCTCTGCGACCCTTTGCGCCACCGCCATCGCACAAGTGGCGTTCTCCTTAAAGCCAGCAATCGAAGTGCTCGACAACCCTGTAATTGCAGACTCCCCCGCGTATCCAGCCCTTGCGATCTCGACATTGGTCCCTGCCGTCATCGGTATCGCTACGACCATCCTCAGCGCCGTTCTCGTGTGGACGATCAAGAGCGGAGACCCCTTCAAGAAAGGGTCTGCGACATGCTTGAAGGTGCTCGGCATTCTCTTCGTTGTTCAAGCTGCCACCAGCCTCTACGCCGGCTCACTCAAAACCTCCGTTTCGATGTTTGGCGGCGAGGGGGCCGTCGGCGCCCAAGAGATCGCTTCATCATTCGATTGGACCTCTCTGGTTCTCGGCATCGTCCTGTTCATGCTTTCCCAGCTCTTCTTGTACGCCCGAGAGCTGTACCTCGACTCCGACGAGATTGCGTAAGGAAACGCCATGCCCGTAATTGTTCGCCTCGACAAGATCATGGCCGAGCGAAAGATTTCCTCGAACGAACTTGCCGAAAGGATTGGAACCACGCCCGTGAACCTGTCCCGTATTAAAAAAGGGCATATTCGCGGCATTCGCTTCAACACACTCGAGCAGCTATGCCTCGCCCTTCGTTGCCAACCCGGAGACCTTCTCGAAGTCATGAGCGAGGAGGATGCCCGAAAGGAGTTCGGACTCGATTGGTCCGCCGAGGATTAGAGGGCGGTCGTACTCGCCCTGCACACGGGGATGCGAATCGGCGAGGTCTGCGGCCTTCGGTGGTGCGATGTGGATTTCGAGACGGGCCTGATCTCGATCAGACACTCGGTGGCGTACGCGAAGGGAATGGGTTCGTTCATCAAGGACACCAAGACTCATGACGCCAGGGGTATCCCCATCGACCCGGTCGGCCTACTCCCCTTCCTGAAGGAGACCCACGAGATCGACTGCGGAAAGCTGCGCTTGCGCGGCCTTACCGGGGCGGTCGAGATCGGGGACTGCTACATCCTGTCGGAGCCGGGCGCGACCTTCGCGACGACAAGCTATATCCGCAGGGCGTTCAAGACGTTCTCGGAGACCAACGGCCTCATGGGCACCAACGACGAGCTGATCACGTTCCACGGCCTTCGCCACACGTTCGCAACGCAGTGGATCCGCCAAGGCGGCGATATCAAGGCGCTCCAATCGATCCTCGGCCACAAGGACGCCATGGCGACGCTCAACGTCTACGCCGACATCGAGCCCATCTCCAAAATCCATAACATGCTGCGCGCCACGCCGTGCCTTTGGCGCGGGCACCTCGGGCCGAGGGTCGATCCGGGTCCCATGTTCCAACAGAGGATCCAGGAGTCCATCGAGACGCTCCAGGCGTTCGGCTACGGCATCACCGAGCCGGACGACCGAAATATCGCCATACGCGACGTGAAGACGAACAGTTGGCTCTAGCTCACCGAGTACGCGGCAGTGCTGGGCCCATCCCAACTGAGGTCACGGTGGTCCGATAGGGGCGCCGCCCGCGGCATGCGCCGCGGAGCGGTATCCCCTACCGAAGGGCGGGGATGCCCTCCGCTTCCAGTTCGGAATCAGCCGTCGGAGGCGTTCGGCTGACTGCGGGAACGGCCTGTCCGCTCAATGTGTTCGGCTGAGATCGGAAATCAACCCAACACGAGCCGGACACGCGCCAGACGGCTCTTCCCCGTACGGCCTTCCCCCTTACGCTCATGTTGCAGGCATGTAACGCCGCAGCGAGCGCGCCTTTTTTGCGCCAGACAGGTACAATGATGAACACTGTACCGTAGCGGAGCGCCCCGCGCGCGCCGCAATCACGCGAAAGGGTTTCCCATGGCCGAGATCTCGTCCTCCCGTATCGTCATCACCGTCCTTGGCAAGAACCGCCCCGGTATCGTCGCCGGCGTCACCCGTGTTCTGGGCGAGGCCAACGTCGACATCCGCGACATCACGCAGTCCATTATCGAGGACATCTTCACCATGACCATGCTGGCCGACACCGCCGAGTCCAAGCTCGACTTCGCCGAGCTGCAGAAGGCCCTGGCCGAGGCCGGCGAGCTTTCGGGCGTCAACGTGTCCATCCAGCGCGAGGACGTCTTTAACTTTATGTACCGCCTGTAGCGAACAAGCCGCCGGGGATTGCCTGACACGCGCATGCCCATGCAAGCCACCCCGATGCGGCCCGGAGAGGAGCGCGCATGGCCTACGACGCCAAGAAAATCTATTACCGCTTCGATGACCACTTGAGCCGACTGGTTCTGGATTACGAAGCAAGCCGCCAGATTTCGTCTGAAAGCGAAAGCCTCTACCACGGCCTGCCGACCGACCCTTATGACGAGGGCTTGTTCGAAGAGCACAATGTCAAGCGCGGCCTGCGCAATGCCGACGGCTCGGGCGTGGTCGCGGGCCTCACTCGTATCTCGGATGTGCACGGCTACAACAAGGTCGACGGAAAGGTCGTGCCCGATCAGGGCAAGCTCACGCTTCGCGGCTACAGCATCGAGGATCTGGTCAACAATGCCCAGGCCGAGAATCGCTACGGCTACGAGGAAGTCGCCTATCTGCTTATCACGGGTTCGCTGCCCAACAAGGAAGAGCTCGACGGCTTTTGCGAGCGCCTGGGCGCCTTTAGACATCTAAGCGACGAGTACGTTAAAGAGTTCCCTATGACCACGGTGTCGTCGAGCATCATGAACGTGCTCCAGCGCGCCGTGCTGCTGCTCTACGCCTTCGATGCCGAACCAGACGTGATCACGCCCGAGCACGAAATCGACGTCGCCATTTCCATGCTCGCACGTCTCCCGCGCATTGCCGCCTTCGCACACATGGCCTCGGTCGCCAAGCTTCGCGGCTCCGAGGTTCACGTGCCGCACCCCACGCCCGGTCTCTCCACCGCCGAGACCATCCTACAGGTCCTGCGCGGCGGCATGGCGTTCACCCGCGATGAGGCGATGCTGCTCGACGTTATGCTCATGCTGCATGCCGAGCACGGCGGCGGCAACAACTCCACCTTCGCTTGCCGCGTGCTGTCGTCTTCGGCCACCGACCCGTATTCCGCCTACGCCGCGGCTATCGGCTCGCTCAAGGGCCCGCGCCACGGCGGTGCCAATGCCAAGGTCGTGTCTATGCACGAGGACATCCGCGCGCATGTTTCCAACTGGGAGGACGAGGACGAGGTCGCGGCCTACCTGGGCAAGATCCTCGACAAGCAGGCCTTCGACGGCACGGGCCTCATCTACGGCATGGGCCACGCCGTCTATACGCTCAGCGACCCGCGCGCCGAGGTCTGCCGCCGTTACGCGCGCTCACTGGCAGCCAAGAAGGACTTGGGCGAAGAGTTCGCACTCATCGAGCGCATCGAGCGCCTGGCACCGCAGGTGATGCGCGACCACGGCATGACCAAGCCTATCTGCGCCAACATCGACCTGTACACAGGCTTTATCTACAAGATGCTCGGCGTGCCCGAGACGCTTTTTACGCCGCTTTTCGCCGTCGCCCGCATGGCCGGCTGGTCGGCACACCGCATGGAAGAGCTCTTCTGCGCGCATCGCATCATCCGCCCGGCATACCGTCCGGTGATCGAGCCGCTGGAATACAAGCCGCTCGCCGACCGCTAGGACGCGGACCGTTATAGAACCCGAGCGTGGCCAGGGCATCACCGCCCTCGGCCACGCTTTTTATGCCAGCAGAAAGGGCTGCATCAAATGATTGTGTTTTCCGATATGGATGGAACGCTGTTGACGAGCGATAAGCAGATGAGCGATGCCACCTGGGCGATGCTCGACGAGCTCGCTCGACGCGGGATTGAATTTGTGCCCTGCACGGGACGTCCGCTGTCGGGCATCTTTGAGCCCATCCTCGCCCATCCCGCCGTGCACTATGCCGTCTGCGCCAATGGCGCCAGCGTCTGGCAGCTCGACGACGATGTGCCCACCGACGCCTCGCGCGCCACGCGCATCTTGAGCCGACCGCTCGATTGCGGCATTGCCCATCGCATCCGCCGCATCGCCGCCGGCCACGATGTGACCTTCGATATCTTCGCGGACGGGCAGTGCTTCCTCCCCCGCTCGCTCTACACGCGCCTGGATGAGTTCTGCGGCGGCGACCCCCACATCGCAGCTTCGCTCAAGCGCACACGAACACCGATCGACATGGATATCGACAGCAAGATCGACGAGGTCGAGACGCTCGAACGCATCGCCATGTACTGGCACGACCCGGCCGATCGCGACGCCATCGCGGCGGAGCTCGACACGCTCGGAGGCATTGAGGTCACGCGTTCGTACGCCATGAATATCGAGGTCATGGGCGAGGGCGCCACCAAGGGAACGGCCCTCACGTGGCTATGCGAGCACCTGGGCGAGCGTCTCGCCGACGCCTGGGCGTTCGGTGACAACATCAACGACATCCCCATGCTGCAGGCAGCGGGCCATGGCATGGCCATGATCAACGCCGAGCCCGAAGATCGCGAGGCCGCCGACGCCATCACCGAATACGACAACGACCACGACGGCGTCGCCCGCACCATCATGACCGCCCTCGCCTAGCAACATCAACCCGGCAGGGTAGCTAATTTGGGACGGGGCTATTTTAGCTACCCGCTTGTGGGGTAGCTAAAATAGCCCCGTCCCAAATTAGCTACCCTGGTCACAGTAGTCGTTGGGGACACTCTTCGCGAAAAGCCGCAAGGACTGTCCCCCACTGTCGGCAGAAAAGGAACGTCCCCATCTGCCGGATTAGGAGAGACTCTCCAGCACGCGACGGAGCTCCTGCTGGACGGCGTGGTCGCGGTTACAACCCACCACACGATCGGCCACCGCCTTGAGCGCGGGGCGCGCGTTTTCCATCGCGCAGCCCGTGCCGACAAAGCGAATGATCTCGTAGTCGTTCATCGAGTCGCCAAACGCCATGACCTCGTCGCGACCAATGCCGTAATGCTCCGCGAGCTGCGCGATACCCGAGGCCTTCGACACACCAGGCTGCATGGCATCGATCCACGCGTTGCCCGAAGGCGCAAAAGTAAAGAGCTGACCAAGTTCGCGCTGTAGCACGTACGCGCTGTCCATAACCGCACTGTCGTCGCAAAAGATACTCGCTTTGATGATATTTACGCTGGGATCGGGCAGCTCCCAAATGCGCTCGGCATTGGGAAGGTCCTTATCGACCTCACGCACGAACTTGCACTCGTCATCGAGCAGGAAGGACTTGGTTCGGTCAAAGAGCGCAAGATGCAGATTGGGAAACGTCCTGACGGCTTGGGCGAGCCTTCGAATCGCCAGGTGGGAATACACCTCACGGTCTACCATCTTACCGTCGGCGTAGACCTGGGCGCCGTTAGCGGCGACAAAGTCCATCTTGTCGCGAACGGGCGCAAAGAACTCGCACAGGCGATCGTAGCGACGACCTGACGATGCAGCGAAATGCACACCATGCTCGTGTAGCGCCAGAATCAGTTCGTAGGTCTCGGGAGGCACCTGGCCGTTTTCGTCAAGCAGTGTGCCGTCCATATCGGATGCAATCAGTTTAAACATAGAAAAGCTCCCTTCGGGCTTGTTGGAATCGAACGCGTATCCGATTCCAACGTACCCAAAGGGAGCTCAAATAAGACTCCGCGGGCGTAAACGTTACAAGGACCTGGCAAATAGCTCACACATGCCAGAGGCCCTACGGTCGCGGCGTCAGGCAGCCCGCCAAAGAGCGTCCCCAATGACTAGTCGTTTAAGAACGTCCCCGATGACTAGTCGGCGTAGGTGAAGGTTGTAACGTCGAACATGCCCTCGGGGCGGATGCGGAGCGTCGGGATGACCGGCAGGGGCAGGAAGATGATGCCCATGATGGGGTCGAGCGGCGGCTCAATACCCATGGCGCGCGCCTTGACCATAAAGTCATCGTGCTGCGCGGCAACGTCCTCGGCCGTGCCCTCGCTCATCAGGCCACCGAGCGCCAGCGGAATGCGCGCCACAACCTCGCCGTTGCGCACCAGCACGTGGCCGCCCTGGCCCACGGCCTCAACGGCAGCCATCATATCGGCGGCGTTGTCGCCCACCACGCACACGTTGTGCGAGTCGTGGCCGATCGTGGAGGCAATGGCACCACCGGTGATGGTAAAGCCACGCACCCAGCCGCGACCGATATGCTTGCCAACCAGGCCCAGGCCAGCGGGGCCGTCGCCGTCGACGCCCTCGGCCTGCAGCGACACGCCGCGGCCATGGCGCTCGATAAGCATAATGCGACGCAAGTCCTCGGCGCTCTCGGGGCGGGCCATACCCGTGATAGCCATACCCGGGATGACATCGATAACGGCCTCGCCCGGCTTAAAGGCATAATCGAATACGTCGAGCGAAAGCTTCGGCAGCTTAACGGAAGCACGCAGCTCATCGGCAAGAGAGGCGACATCGGCCGTCTCGGGTGCGACCTCGCCCACAAAGGTGCCATCCTGCGCCACCAGAGCACCGGCGGCATATACGCGATGCGGAGCCTTGGCAAACGTCAGGTCATCAAGCAACAGCAGGTCGGCGCGCTTGCCCGGGGCGATTGCGCCGCGGAGCTCGTGCGGGTCGCGGCAGCCGTGGTCCAGGCCAAATGCCTCAGCCGTGGAAAGGGACGCCATGGAGATGGCGACCACCGGGTCGACGCCGACCTCGATGGCCACGCGGCAGGCATTGTCGATCATGCCGGTCGAAAGAGCATCGGAGGGAGCGCGGTCGTCGGTCGCAAAGCAGCAGCGGCGGGCGCGCGCGGGATTCTCCAGCAGCATCGGCGATAGATTGGCCAGGTCATGGCTGCACGTGCCTTCACGCAGCATCACATACATGCCGCGAGATAGCTTGTCGAGTGCCTCCTCGGGAATCGTCGACTCGTGGTCGGCGATAATGCCCGCTGCGGCATAGGCATTGAGGTCCTTACCGGCAACGAGCGGCGCGTGGCCGTCAACCTGCTTGGACGGCGTCTGGTTGGCAGCATCGATGCGAGCACAGGTCTCGGGGTCGGCCATAAAGACGCCCGGCAGGTTCATCATTTCGCCCAGACCAAAGACATCGCCTGGATGCTCGGCAAAAAACGCCTGCATATCGGCAGCCGAAATAACGGCACCGGCCTGCTCGTCGGGCAGCGCGGGCACGCACGAAGGCATCATGTACTTGATGGAGATGGGCGCGCGGCGACCATCCTCGATCATAAAGCGCAAGCCGTCGAGACCGGCAACATTGGCAATCTCGTGGCTGTCGGCAATGGCGGTGGTAGTACCGCGCGTCGCGGCCATGCGAGCATACTCGGCGGGACGGATGTTCGAAGACTCGATATGCAGATGCCCGTCAATAAAACCGGGAGCGAGATAGCGACCCTGGCAGTCGATGACCTCAGTTGCCTCGTAGGTGCCAGCGGCATCGTCGCGACCATCGTAGAGCACGCCGACGATTACACCGTCCTTGACAGCAACGCTACCGGGCGCCACACGCTGGCCATACACGTCGACAATCTGCGCATTGGTAAACAGCGTGTCGACGGGCACGCGCCCCTCGGCGGCCTCGATCACAGACCTCATGACCTCAACGGACATACATACTCCTTTAACCGTAGAAAAAAGCTGCGGAGCGGACAGACCTTCACCGCAGCAAACCAATAGCCATTGTATGCCCAAACGATGGGTCAACAATACGCCTCTCCGCTTAACGGCACCGCCAAATGATCCCTCCGTCCCCATGGGATCGTCGTAACCAAAAAGGCCGCAGTCGGGATTCCCGGCTGCGGCCTTATTGCACTTGTGAGGTCAACTCGCTCGTTAGACCAACTTGAAGCCCTTGCGCTTGCCTACGGAGAGGGTGTCGCCCAGTTTGAGGGCGCTGGGATCGATGTTGTAGCTCTTGGGAGCCACGGCCTTGCCGTTAATCTTGACGCCACCGCCGTCGATATCGCGACGAGCCTGGCCGGCGCTCGCCGAAAGGCCCAAGTCCTTGAGCAGGCCGGCGAGGTAGATCTGGCCCTCGTCGTTGACGGTCAGCTCGACATGCTTCTCGGGGAAGTCGGCAAGCTGGCCCTCCTTGAACACGCGGTCGAACTCGGCCTGAGCCTCGTCTCCGGCGCCGGCGCCGTGGTAGGTGTCGCACAGGTCGCGGCCCAGAGCGCGCTTGAGCTCGTAGGGGTCGGCAGAACCATCGGCCAGGGCGGCGTCGATCTTGTCGACCTCGGCCGGGGTGAGCGAGCTGGCCAGACGATAGTACTTGCCGATCATCTCATCGGGGATGGACATGGTCTTGCCGAACATATCCTTGGGGGCGTCGGTCAGGCCGATGTAGTTGCCGTAGGACTTGGACATCTTGCGCACGCCATCGGTGCCCTCGAGCAGCGGCATGGTGAGCGCGATCTGGGGCTCCATGCCCATCTTCTCCATGAGCTCACGGCCGGCGAGCAGGTTGAAGAGCTGATCGGTGCCGCCCATCTCCACGTCGGCCTTGATCTGCACGGAGTCGAAGGCCTGCATCACGGGATACAGGAACTCATGCAGGGCGATCGGCGTCTGAGACTGGTAGCGCTTGGTAAAGTCATCGCGCTCAAGGATGCGGGCGACGGTGAACTTGGAGCACACCTGCAGCAGGCCGGCCAGGTCCATCGAAAGGATCCAGTCGCCGTTGTGCACGATGGTGGTCTTCTCGGGATCCAGGATCTTCATGGCCTGGCTCACGTAGGTCTCGGCGTTGGCCTCGATCTGCTCCTGCGAAAGCTGCGGACGCGTGGAGTTCTTGCCCGAAGGATCGCCGATCAGCGCGGTGCCGTTACCGATGATAAGGGTGACGTTGTGGCCCAGGTCCTGGAACTGACGCATCTTGCGCAGGGGCACGGCATGTCCCAAGTGCAGGTCGGGGCTGGTGGGATCGACGCCGAGCTTGATGTTGAGGGGCTCGCCCTTCTCAAGCTTCTTGCGAAGGTCGGCCTCGGGGACGATCTGCGCGGCGCCCGAGGTGATGATACGCATTTGCTCGTCGACAGACAGCATTGGGTATCCTCCTTTTGCTATAGCACCCTCGCCGAAAACGGCGGTGCTGGAAGTCCATAAACTCTGTTATGATAACAAACTGACGCGACGCGGCACCTACGACAGGAAAATCCTCGTCCTGCCGCATGCGTCAATGGCAACTGGCAGACGCGTACCGTCACGCTCGACCAGATAGCGTACCTGCCGACGACGCAAGCAGTCGCGGCAACGGACCTGTCCCGTCGCATCGGTGGCGCAGACGCCCTCGGCGGTCAGCAGGCAGTGCTCGCACACCATAAGCTCGGGACGGTCGGCGTCGACCGGACCCAAGACGCCGGGTTCAGCAGCCAGTTCGGCAATACGCTCCGCATCATTGCCGAGCAACTCGGCCGGCAAGTACACCCGCCCCGCACCGAGTCCGCGCAGCCAGGTAAGCGTGGCCCGATTCGCGCAGAACACCGGCGCCGCCACGTCAAACGTCACGCCCAGCTCGCGAGCGATCACCACCTGTCCCAGGTTGCGGCAGACGACGCGCCCGGCACGCTGCATCAGTGAGCGGGTCCGGTCAGCGTCACCTGTGCGGTACGCCTCGTCAAGCACCACAACGGCGTCGGACAAATCGAGTTCTCCGCGCGGGTCGGCATCCATCAGTTGCCAAGCAAAAACCATGCGAGTGGGAACCGCGCACTCCACCAACTCCGTCGACGCACCGCCATCCACCGCAACGCCCTCAAAGGGCAGCACCTCAACGGCACGCGCAACGGGCGCAATCGCATCCGCCTCGGCCCGCATGCGCTCCAACACCGCCGCCGTCTGATCCAACACGCCGGCGCTGCGAATCAGGTATACCTCGCAGCCCGCGTCCACCTTACGCTTGCAATGCACGACGACGCGCTTCCCCGCTGCGGCATCCACCGGGCAGGGCACCTGCGGCCAGCGCTTGGACACATCGGGACGCGCGTCGACACCCGGATAGAACCGAATCTCGAGCGTGTCACCCGCCGCCACGGCGGCGTCGAGCTCAACGGTCACCTCTTCGTGGCCCACAGCGACCAAACGCCCCACGCGCACGCCCTGGTTAATTGCGCGCTCAAAGCTCATCAGCTCGGCACCCGAACGCCCTCGCAGGTACGTATCGGTAAACCCACGGTTAAACGACCTCCCCAGCTCGCGTTCAAGCTCTTCCACGGCATCGGGGTCCCACGCGCCGTCGCGCAGCATATCGAGTGCCCGGCGCCACACCCGCACCACGTTGAATACGTAATCGGAGTTCTTCATGCGCCCCTCGATCTTGAGCGACGCCACGCCGGCATCTACAAGCTCGGGCAGATGTGCAATACCCAGATAGTCGCGCGGGCACAGCAGGCGATCTCCCTCGACGGCGACAACGCTCTGTCCCGCCTCGTCCACCAGGTCGTACGCCAGACGGCACGGCTGCGTGCAGTCGCCGCGCATCGCCGAGCGCCCACGCCGCAGGGCCGAAAACTCGCACGCCCCCGAATAGCCGATGCAAATCGCACCGTGGCAGAATACCTCGATGGGCACGCCCGTGGCACATAGCGCCGCAATCTCGTCGACCGCCAGCTCGCGTGCCGTCGTCACGCGCTCGACTCCCAGCTCATCGGCGGCAAGCCGCACGGCGCCTTCGCTATGAACGCCCGCCTGCGTGGACAGGTGAATCTCGACCCCGGGAATCACCGCGCGCAGCGCGCAGGCCAGCCCGGCATCGGCGACAATCAGAGCATCGGCGCCCAGCTCCAGTGCATGAGCTCCCAACGCCACCGCGTCGGACAGCTCATCGTCAAACACGAACACGTTGAGCGTCACGTACACGCGCACGCCATGGGCATGCGCCACGGCGCAACCGCGCGCAAACTCGTCATCCGTAAAGCCATGAGCGCTCACACGGGCGTTAAAGCCGCCCAACCCCGCATAGATGGCATCGGCGCCCGCGGCGATGGCCGCAAGCATCTGGTCGAGCCCGCCCGCCGGCGCCAGCAGCTCGGGCAGCGCCGCACCGGCAGCATCCAATCCAGTCTTGTGTTGTCCGCTCGGCCCCATCGTCCGAATCGCCATCGGCAAACTCCTTACCAAGGTATGCATTCACTCTGAAAAATGCCGTCTTCCAGCATACACGAGGCCTCGCGCGCCCCGTTTGGTTTATCGTGTAATAACTTATGTCCATCCTGCCCCGACGGCACATCCGCCGTCCGGCACGACATACCTGGAGGTCAATATATGGGTCCTCGCCAACGACAGGGACGCAGCCGTTCAAAGACGCATGCCCTGCCCATAATCCTGCTCTCGTTTTTGGGCTTTTTGCTTATCGCGGGCGTGGCGTTTGGCATCGGCATGGTCGGCAACGTCAACCGCTGGCTGTCCGATCTGCCCGACTACACCGACGCCAACGCGTATCTGGTGAGCGAGCCCACCGAGATCGTCGACTGCAACGGCAACAAGATCGCGAGCTTCTACACGCAAAACCGCAAGTCCATCACCAAGGACGAGGTCTCCCCCTACGTGCTGCAGGGCACCGTTGACGTCGAGGACGAGCGCTTCTACGAGCACGGCGGTATCGACCTGTGGGGTATCGCGCGTGCTGCGGTGGCAACCCTCGGCGGCGGGCACGAAGGCGCCTCGACTATCACCCAGCAGCTGGTGCGCAACACCATCCTGCAGGAGGAGCAGTTCGACTCGACCATCGAGCGTAAGGTGCGCGAGGCCTACATCGCCATCAAGATGGAGGACATGTACTCCAAAGACGAGATCCTCATGATGTACCTCAACACCATCTATTACGGCCACGGCGCCTACGGCATCGAGGCCGCAGCCGAGACCTACCTGTCCAAGAGCGCCGCCGACCTCACCCTGAGCGAAGCCGCGCTGCTCATCGGCCTTCCCAACTCGCCTTCGCAGTACGACCCCACGGTCAATCCCGACCTGGCACTGTCTCGCCGCAACAAGGTCCTCGACAACATGCTGCGCCTGGGCCACATCACCCAGGAGGAGCACGATGCCGCACAGGCCGAGCCCATCACCCTCAACGTGACCGAGATTTCGGGCAGCGGCGTCGACGTATACTCGCAGCCCTACTTTGTCGCCTATGTTAAGCAGCTGCTGGAGCAGGAGTTCTCGACCGACGTGCTCTTTAAGGGCGGCCTGACCGTCAAGACCACCATCGACCCCACGATGCAGCAGGTGGCAGAGAATGCCGTCCGCGAGCAGCTCGACACGCTCTCACTCGACGGCCTGGACATGGGCATGGTCGTCGTCGACCCCAAGACCGGCTACATCAAGTGCATGGTGGGCGGCTACGACTACAACGCCGACGAGAACCACGTAAACCATGCCACGGCCAAGCGTCCCGTCGGCTCCACCTTCAAGGCCTTTACACTGGCAACTGCCATCCAAAACGGCATGAACCCCAACGTCACCCTCAACTGCAACTCGCCGCTCAAGGCCAAGGGCACCACGACCGAGGTCCAAAACTACGCCAACCATAGCTATGGCAACATCACGCTTAAGCAGGCGACGGCATACTCCTCCAACACCGGCTACATCCAGGTGGCGGAAGCCGTCGGCAACAGCAAGATCATCTCGCTCGTCAAAAAGCTCGGCATCGATCCCGCCAAGGACAACATCGAGGACGTTCCCGTCATGACGCTCGGCACCGGCTCGATCTCGCCGCTCGAGATGGCCGCCGCCTACGCGACGTTTGCCAACGGCGGCTACTATCGCCAGCCGATCGCCATCACCGAGATTGACTCTCGTACCGGTTCGGTGCTGTACCAGCACACGGACAATCCCTCACAGGTGCTTACCGAGGGCGAGGCCGCCGCGGTCACCGATGTTCTGTCCGGCGTCATGCAGGGCGGCGGTACGGGTGCTGCCGGTGCCCTGAGCGTCAACCAGCCCTATGCCGGCAAGACGGGCACCACCGACAACACCACCAACCTGTGGTTCTGCGGCTATACCCCGCAGCTGGCGTGCGCCCTGTGGACCGGCTATTCCGCGGGCGAGATCCCTATCCAAAAATACGGCACAGACCTGCTGGGCGACAGCACCAACCTGCCTGTCTTTAAGCGGTTTATGAACACCGTTCTGACCGGTACCGAGCGCGAGGAGTTTGCGACCGGAACGGCGCCCACCTACAAGAACAACAGCGTCTGGAAGTTCTACGGCACCAACAACACCAAGAAGACGGAGAACGACGACAAGGACGAGAACGAGGACGAAGAGGAAACCACCACAACGACGACCACGACGACCACGACCACCGAGACCACGGGCGGCGACACCACCGGCGGCACCGGTACGACCGGTGGCTCGACGGGTGGCTCCACTGGTGGTTCGACCGGCGGCGATGGCGGCACGCCTACGCCTACGCCCACTCCCGACCCCTCGCCCACGCCTGACGATACGGTCGGCTAGAAATCATCCGGCCATAAGCAACAAGGCCCCCGAGCAGCTTATTAAACTGCTCGGGGGCCTTTTTAGTTTAATGCGACCTGATGGGCGGTCTTTATACCGGCAGACAAAAAAGGGGGGTACCGACCAACGTCGATACCCCTTACAAGCCACTATGTCAGCGCGCACAGTGCCGAGCGCACGACCCGCACGCCTACTTGCGAGAATTGCTCAGCTTATTGATCAGCGCCTCGAGACGCTCGCCGTCCTCGGCCGTCTGGGCAATAACCAAAATCGTATCGTTGCCGGCAAGCGAGCCAAGCACATCGGGCAACTCTGCCGCATCAACGGCGGCGGCGATACCGGAAGCCGTACCAGGCTGAGCCTTGATCATAACCAGATTATCGGTGCGCAGAACGCCCGTTACGAGCTCGGAAACCATACGCTGCAGGTGCAGGTCCTCTGCCAGAACATAGATGCCCTCAGGGAGCTTACGCAGCCCCATATCGGCAATATCGCGAGAGACAGTCGCCTGCGTGCAATCAAAGCCCATAGCGCGGAGCTCATCGACCAGCACGCGCTGCGTGCGGACGTCCTTATTGCGCACAATATCTCTAATGGCATCCTGGCGCCCATTGCGTTTTTTAGCCATACAAACCCTCTCTCCAAAAGATGGCGGAGACAATCAATCAGTGATTGAATAGTTTAACGCTATTTGAAGGCTTTTGTGTATAAGAACGCATTTCGAAACAATTCTATGCAAGTTTGTTTCGTAATGAGCCGTTTAGGCGGTTTTTGCGCCCGTCCGGTTAAGAAAAGCTGCCAGATGCGTACACATCACGCATCGCGCGGGCTTGGCGCTGGCAATCGGCCCAAACAACAGACCGAGCCCCCGATGGTTATCCTTGAGCGCGGCGACCATTTGACGGGTTCGAGGTGCCTCGAGCATATCACGCATGCGGGCGGAACGCTCGATTGACGACACCCCATGCGGGCTCAGACACAAATTCTCGATGCAGGCGACCAGTCCGGCAAAGTAGAACTTTTGGCTTGCCAGCTTGAGCCGACCACCGCTATCTGCTTCCGAGAGTGAGTCAGCAAGCTCGTCGAGCGCTCGGGTGTCATCGGATACCTTGGCATACATGGTGGGATCAAAGGCATCTGTAAGCTTAGGTGCCGCCGCGTGGAAACAAGCATCGCCGCAGCCGGACACGCATCGTGCCTGCGAAAGCGCGCATGCCATAAACCCAACTGTGCGAAACACCTTGTCGCACAAAAGGCATGCCTCAAACAGCGAGCGGCTGTACATCACGCCAGAGGTCTGAACGACAAGGCCGCCTAAAATCAACTGGGGCAGCCCGGTCACCATCGAGGATTTGCTATCGATGGAAATATGAGCAGCATCCAAGACGCGCGAATGGCGCTCTCGATGTGCATCATAGCGGTCGAGCGACACCGTGGGGAGCACTATGTCTGCCGTAGTATCGCACGCGATATCGACCATCTTGGAAAGGGCCTGCGGAGCAAACCACTCATCGGCGTTCATAGCGATGATTTGAGAGCCGCGCGAGACAGCAAAACCGGCACGAAGGCAAGCGCCGCGCTTCGCGTCCTCGACGTCAATCAAATCAATATGGATGTCCCTGTCGGCAGCAACTTGAAGCGAATGGCGCACACCGGGCGCAGCATCGCGGCAAACAACGACAATCTGCAAATCGTAGAGGTCTTGGTTCTGGATACTCTCGAGCGCACGCATCGCATAGCTGGGCGAACCTTCTACCACAAGGATCACCGAAAGTCGCGGATGCGAGCCACGTCGAACCAAGTTATCCGTCCTCTCGACAGCAATGAATCAAACCGTGGTTCATGGTACACCCCGGCAATAAAAGCAATGAGACACCGGTTGTATTGCACGCCAAGAACAGATGTTGCACACGCGCAGCCCACAGATAATGGGTGTCGACGCACGACGCGTCGAGCCCTCCCCTAGTCGAGCACGACGAGCTCGGCGGGATCGTAATCCACGCCCATAAACGTAAGGCCGCAGGCAGGAGCCGTGGGGCCCGCAGCGGTACGGTCGCAAGCATCGATGACCTCGCGCATCCACTCGGGTTCACGGCGATGCATGCCAATCGCGACAAGCGTGCCAACGATCGTACGGACCATCGAATGCAGAAACGCATTGCCCTCGATGGTAAACGTCAGGATGTCCTCGCCAAACGCAACCTCATGGCCAAACTCGGCGCGCATTACGCAGCGGTGCGTAGGTTTGCCCACGGCAGAAGCAACCTTGCAAAAGCTTTTAAAGTCCTGCTCGCCCAGCAGCGCGGGGCAGGCAGCAGACATAGCCTCAACATCCAAGGGATAGCGATGCCACCACACCGCACCGCGGGACAGCACGGGGCGCGCATCTCGATCGGCAATACGGTACGTATACGTACGGGAACGCGCGTCAAAACGTGCAGAAAAGCCTTTACGGGCCTTGTAGACCTCGTTGATGGCGATATCTTTGGGCAGCAGGGCATCCATAGCCCGCAGCCACCTACGGCGCGTTAGGGCGAGCTCAGCGTCCGTTACGGGCACGCTGATGTACTGAGCCACGGCATGCACGCCGGCATCGGTGCGACCCGCGCACGTCAGATCGATCGGACGGCGAAGCAGCGTCTCGATGGCTCGACGCAGCTCACCCGCAACCGTCGTCTGTCCCGGCTGCTCGGCAAAGCCGCTATAGGACGAGCCATCGTATGCCACGCGGAAAACGAGCGTGGCATCGAGCTCTGGAATCGAATTGAAATCAGACGGCGCGGTCATGGGCGCTCCCAACAAACAGGCAATGGCATTTCGACAAAAAAAGAGGGGTACGCGAACGTACCCCTCGAATATAGCCTATGCAGACGGATTGTCTACTCAGCGGTCTCCTCAGCAGGAGCCTCCTCGGCAGCCTCGACCTTCTTGGGAGCAGCGGCCTTCTTGGGGGCCGGAGCAGCCTTCTTGGCCTTAGGCGTGCAAGGCTCGGTGACGAGCTCCATGATAACGATGGGAGCGTTGTCGCCCTTGCGGTTACCGAGCTTCATGATGCGGGTATAACCGCCGTTGCGATCCTGCCACATACCCTGGGCAGCCTTGTCGAAGATCTCGGCAACGAGCTGCTTATCGCCGAGCTTGGCGATAGCCAGACGACGAGAGTGCAGGTCGCCCTTCTTGGCCCAAGTGATGATCGGATCGACGACCGAACGCAGCGCCTTAGCGCGGGTCTCGGTGGTCTTGATGCGGTCGTTCTCGAAGAGGGCCTTAGCAAGGCTCTTCTTCATGGCCTTGGTGTGGCTCGCATCGGTGCCGAGCTTCAGGCCCTTCTTAACGTTGTGACGCATGGTCTAGTTTCTCCTCAAATATGCGAAGCATTAAGCCTTCAGGCTCAGGCCCATGGACTCAAGCTTGTCCTTCACTTCCTCGATCGACTTAACACCGAAGTTACGGATGTTGAGCAGATCGTTCTCCGAGAACTCAACGAGCTGACGGACCGAGTGAATGCTGGCGCGCTTAAGGCAGTTGTAGGAACGGACGGAAAGGTCCAGATCCTCGATCTGCTTGTCCAGCTCGGCGTTGTCGTTGGTGACCTCGGGAGCGAAGATCGAAGCCTCCTCCTCGACCTCGGGGGTCTCGGCAAGGTTCATAAAGGCGGCCATATGCTGGTTGATGATATTGGCAGCCTGGACCACGGCGTCGCGCGGGGCGATGGAGCCGTTGGTCTCGATCTCGAGGACAAGGCGGTCGTAGTCGGTGTGCTGACCGACACGGCAAGCCTCAACGAGCTTGGCGCAACGGGAAACCGGCGAGTACAGCGAGTCGACGTGGATCACACCGATGGGATCGTTGTCGCGCTTGTTGGCCTCGCCAGAAACATAGCCGCGGCCATAGCCGATGCGCATGCTCATGGTGAGATGGCCACCCTCGGTGAGCGTAGCAATGTGCTGCTCGGGGTTGACCAGCTCAAACTCGGACGGAATAAAGAAGTCCGCACCGGTGACCTCGCAGGGGCCGTCAACCGAGATGGTGGCGGTCGCCTCGTCGGTCGTGCCGAGAGCCCTGAAGACAAGACCCTTGACATTCAGGACGATGTCGGTGACATCCTCGACCATGTTAGGGATGGTCATGAACTCGTGCTGCGCACCATCGATCTGAATAGCCTCGACGGCGGCACCCTCGAGCGAGGACAGAAGAACGCGACGAAGGGAGTTACCCAGCGTATCGCCGTAACCACGCTCGAGCGGCTCGACGGAGACACGAGCAGACGTCTCGTTGATCTCTTCGACCTGAACCTGAGGCCTAATGAATTCTGACATGTATTACCTCCAGCCTCAGCAGCCCGGATGGACTACTTAGAGTAGAGCTCGACGATGAGCTGCTCGTTGATATCACCGCTGATCTGCTCACGCGTCGGCAGAGCGAGCACGTTACCAGACAGCTTCTCGATATCGACCTCGAGCCAGCCAGGGACCTCAAAGCGCTCGGAGGAAATCAGGGCCTCCTTGATGGGGAGGAGGTCACGGAACTTCTCGCCGACAGCGACGACGTCGCCGGCCTTGACGCGGTAGGACGGGATGTCCACGCGCTTGCCGTTCACGGTGAAGTGACCGTGACGGACGGACTGACGAGCCTCTTTGCGGGTGCGGGCGAAGCCAAGACGGAAGACGACGTTGTCGAGGCGAGACTCAAGAATGATCATGAGGTTCTCACCGGTGACGCCGTTCATCTTACGGGCCTTGTTGAAGTAGCCGTGGAACTGCTTCTCCAGAACGCCATAGATGAACTTGACCTTCTGCTTCTCGCGCAGCTGCATGCCGTACTCAGATTCCTTGCGACGGCGCTTGGGCTGACGGATAGATTCCTTCTTGCTGCTGTAACCGAGCTCAGCGGGATCGATCCCGAGCTGACGGCAGCGCTTAAGAACAGGAGTCCTGTCGATTGCCATATTGATACGATCCTTTCAGTTACACGCGGCGACGCTTCTTGGGGCGGCAGCCGTTGTGCGGAATGGGGGTCTTGTCCTGGATGCTCGAGACCTCGAGGCCAGCAGCCTGGAGGGAGCGGATGGCGGTCTCACGACCGGAGCCGGGGCCCTTGACGAAGACGGAAACCTTCTTCATACCGTGCTCCATGGCCTGCTTGGCAGCAGCCTCGGCAGCCATCTGGGCAGCGAACGGCGTGGACTTACGGGAGCCCTTGAAGCCCACCTGGCCAGCCGACTTCCAGGAAATGACGTTGCCCTGGGGATCGGTGATCGAAACGATCGTGTTGTTGAACGTAGAACGAATGTGAGCCTGGCCCACGGAAATGTTCTTACGGTCCGCGCGCTTCAGACGGGCAGCGCGAACGTTCTTCTTAGCAGTAGCCATCTATCTAGCGCTCCTTATTTCTTCTTCTTAGCACCGATCTGACGCTTCGGGCCCTTGCGGGTACGAGCGTTAGTGTGGGTGCGCTGGCCGCGGACCGGGAGGCCCTTGCGGTGACGAAGGCCGCGGTTGCAGCCGATGTCCATAAGGCGCTTGACGTTCTGGTTGCGCTCACGGCGGAGGTCGCCCTCAACCATGATCAGGTTCTTATCGATATAATCGCGGATGGCATTAACCTCATCCTCGGTGAGGTCCTTAACGCGCGTATCCACGTTAACGTTGCACTCGACGCAGATCTTCGTCGCAGTGGTGCGGCCGATGCCGTAAATGTAGGTCAGACCGATCTCAACGCGCTTCTCACGCGGGAGGTCGACACCATTAATACGGGCCAACGTAGTCTCCTCTCTTAACCCTGACGCTGCTTATGACGGGGGTTCTCGCAAATGACGAGGACCTTGCCATGGCGCCTAATGATTTTGCACTTATCGCACATCTTCTTGACCGAAGGACGTACCTTCATCGTTCTTCCTTTCGGTAGCGCTCAAACTACTTCCCTACTATCTACTCGCCCAGCCGCAGGCGTTT
Source organism: Collinsella sp. (assembly GCA_018382125.1). Lineage (GTDB taxonomy): Bacteria > Actinomycetota > Coriobacteriia > Coriobacteriales > Coriobacteriaceae > Collinsella. The sequence continues at coordinate 139,222 of JAGZQO010000001.1, read as the reverse complement.
AAAACTATGGCTGGTCTTCACACACAATCCGACCGTAGGTTGAGCTAAGCCTGCAGCCGGAAATGGAGTGCGTGTATGCGTGCCGCTATTTATAGCGATAGGTGATGCGGCCGCGGGTCAGGTCGTACGGGGAAAGCTCCACGACAACCCTGTCACCGGGGAGAATGCGGATGTAATTCATTCGGATCTTGCCAGAAATGTTGCACAGAACCGAATGACCGTTCTCGAGCTCAACCTTAAACATGGCGTTGGGCAGCGGCTCTTTTACCGTACCCTCGAGCTCAATTGCGTCTTCCTTCTTCACAAGCAATCATCTTTCTCTAGAAAACGACAGCGATTGAGTATTCTACAACACGTATGCACGCATCGTAATAACTTCGTAATGGCTCCACAACTAAGTGGAACTTGTTACATTTCTCCGCCTTGGAGCGAACACCAAGCACCTTGGGCATCCGTGGTGAGAATCACCGGACCGTCATTGGTAATGGCGACGGTGTTCTCATAGTGCGCGGCGGGCAGGTGGTCGTTGGTCGTAACAATCCAACCGTCGGAGCCCGTGCTTACATGGTTGGAACCCATCGTAACCATCGGCTCGATGGCAATGACCATGCCGGCCTGGAGGCGAACGCCCCTCCCCTTCTTTCCATAGTTAGGAACGTTGGGGTCCTCGTGCATCACGCGGCCAATGCCATGGCCAACATAATCACGAAGCACGCCGTAACCGTGAGACTCGGCGAGGGACTGAACGGCATAACCGACGTCCCCGATATGGTTACCGGGAACAGCCTGCTCGATGGCAGCCTTAAGGCAATCGCGCGTGACCTCACACAAAACCTTGGCTTCGGGCGTGGGGGTGCCGACGAAAAACGTCCATGCGTTATCGCCGACCCAACCGTCGACAACGGCTCCCGTATCGATGGAGATGATATCGCCATCGCGCAGGATCATGTCAGGGTTGGGAATACCGTGGACCACGGCATCGTTGATCGATGCGCAAATGGTCCCCGGGAACCCGCCGTAACCCTTAAAGGCAGGGGTGCCGCCATGCATGCGGATAATCTGCTCCGCGAGCTGATCGAGCTCAAAAGTCGAAACGCCGGGGCGCACCATGGCTCCAACGTGGCGGAGCGCCATCTTAGATAGCGCTCCTGCCTTCTTCATCTGCTCGATTTGCGTTGCAGACTTAATCTTGATCATAGACCGAGAGCCTCTTTGACATCCCCGTACACGGTCTCGCGAGCCTGGTCACCGTTGACCGACTTGAGCAGACCCTGGCCACGATAGTAGTCGACGAGCGGGCTCGTGGACTTCTCGTAGACGTCGAGACGGTTCTTGATGGTCTCGGGCTTGTCGTCGTCGCGCTGATACATCTCGCCACCGCACTTGGGGCAGGTGGCATCGGCAGCAGTGCCGGTGTAACCGCAGGCGCGGCAGGTGCGACGCGAAGACAGACGATCGATAATGACCTCGGGGGCCACATCGACCAGAAGGGCGCAATCGATCTCGCGACCCATGGCGGAGAGCTCGGAATCGAGCGTCACAGCCTGGGCGGTGTTGCGCGGGAAGCCGTCGAGGATGAAGCCCTGCTGGGCGTCATCGGCGGCAAGGCGCTCCTTGACAAGGTCGATCACGAGCTGGTCGGGAACGAGCTCGCCAGCGTCCATGTACTTCTTAGCCTGAATACCAAGCTCGGTGCCACCCTTGACGGCAGCACGCAGCAGGTCGCCCGTGGAAATATGGGCGACGCCAAACTCGGCGACGAGCTCCTGTGCGACGGTGCCCTTACCGGCACCCGGAGCTCCGAGCAATACGAGGTTCATGAGCAATCCTCCTCTAGCCTATTTAAAGAATCCATCGTAATCATACATCTTGATCTGGCCTTCGAGCTTATCGACCGTGTCGAGCACGACGCCGACCATGATGAGGATGGACGTGCCGCCAAATGCCTGGATCAGATGGTTACCCGTGAAGGAGAAGATGATCGAAGGCACGATGGCGATGAGCGCCAAAAAGACAGCGCTAGGAAGCGTGATCTTGTTGAGCGCGTTCTTGATGTAGGCCGCGGTAGCCCTACCCGGACGCACGCCCGGAATAAAGCCGCCCTGCTTCTTAAGGTTATCGGCCGTGTCATCGGGGTTGAACACCATGGAGGTGTAGAAGTACGCGAAGAACACGATGAGGACAACGTTAAGCACCCAGTTGAGCCAACCGGTCGAAAGCGCGGAGGCAACTGCCTGAATCCAGCCGATGCCGGGGAAGAACACGGCAATCTGAGCGGGGAAGTACAGCAGCGCCGAAGCGAAGATGATCGGCACGACACCCGCGGTGTTGACCTTGATGGGCAGGTAGGTGGTCTGGCCACCCATCATGCGACGGCCCACGACGCGTTTGGCGTAGGAGACCGGGATGCGGCGCTGGCCGCGCTCAAGGAAAACAATCAGCGGGATAACCAGCAAAATGATGGCGCAGATGATCACCATGGTGATGATGCCACCGGCATTGCCCTCGGTGCTGGAGAAGATAGCCTGCGGCAGGCCGGCCATGATGTTCGCAAAGATGATCAGCGACATGCCATTGCCGATACCGCGCTGGGTGATGAGCTCACCAATCCACATGATCAGCATGGCGCCCGCAGTGAGCGTACCGACGATCATGAGGTCGAAGATGATCTCGGGAGCGCCGGCGCCATTGAAGCTGATGCCGAAGCTCTTAAAGAGGAAGAGGTAACCCACGGAGTTGAGGATTGCCAGAGCCAGGGTGAGGTAACGCGAATACTGCGTGATCTTGGTCTGACCGACCTCGCCCTCGCGGGCAAGCTCATGCAGGGAAGGCACAACGGCCTGGAGCATCTGGAGGATGATCGAGCTGGTGATGTAAGGCATGATGCCCAGCGAAAACACCGACACATAGCTCAACGCGCCGCCAGAGAAAAGATTCAGGAGGGCCATAGCACCTGCGGCGACCGAATTGTTATCGGTCGAGAAAAGGCCCAGCATCCCCTGGAAGGGAATGCCGGGCACAGGAACGTGCGCACCAATGCGGTACACGACGAGCATAGCTATGGTAAAAAGAATCTTTTCGCGCAATTCTTTGATGCGGAAAGCATTCTTAAGACCATTTAGCACGGCAGCTCGACCTTTCCGCCGGCGGCCTCGATCTTGGCCTGCGCAGAAGCGCTGACCTTGTCGACCTTGACCGTGAACTTCTTGGTGAGCTCACCATTGCCGAGCACCTTGACGGGCTCGAACTCGCTCTTGGTGATGCGAGCGGCCTTAAGAGCGGCACCGTCGATCACAGCGCCGTCCTCGAACTTACGCTCGAGACGCTCAACGTTAACGGCGGTGTACTCGATACGACGGGGGTTGCGGAAGCCCGGAAGCTTGGGCAGGCGCATAGCCAGCGGAGTCTGGCCACCCTCGAAGCCGGCACCCTTGGTGCCGCCAGAGCGGGAACCCTGGCCCTTCTGGCCGCGGCCAGAAGTGGTGCCGTGACCCGAAGAATTGCCACGGCCGACGCGCTTACGGTTCTTGGTGGAACCGGGCGCGGGAGTAAGATCGTGAAGCTGCATTTGCTACTCCTCTACAATCTCGACAAGGTGCTTGACCTTGAAGATCATGCCGCGGACGGACTCGTTGTCAGCAATCTCGCGAACCTCGCGGATCCTGTGGAGACCGAGGGCACGGACAGTACGGACCTGGTCCTGCTTGCAACCATTGGTGCTGCGGACCTGCTTGATCTTGATGGTGTCAGCCATGCTTAGTTCTCCTTACCGACGAACATCTCGGAGACCGTCAGGCCACGGCGAGCCGCGACGTCCTCAGGGCTGGAGAGCTCCTTGAGGCCCTCGACGGCAGCCTTGATGATGTTGAGGCCGTTGTCGGTACCGAGGGACTTGGACAGGACGTTCTTGATGCCAGCAAGCTCAAAGAGGGGACGCACAGCGCCGCCGGCGATAACGCCGGTACCCTCGACAGCGGGCTTGATGATGATGCGGCCGGCACCAAAGTGGCCGAGAACCTCGTGCGGGATGGTGCCCTGCTCGGTCACCGGCACGTGGAACATGTTCTTCTTGGCATCGAGAGACGCCTTGGAGATGGCCATGGGCACCTCAGCGGACTTGCCCATGCCAACGCCGACGTTGCCCTTGCCGTCGCCAACGACGACGAGAGCGACGAGGCTCATGCGACGACCACCCTTGACGGTCTTCGACACGCGGTTGATGTAAACGACGCGCTCCTCGAACTCGGAGGCCTCGCGCTGCTGCTTCTGATTACGAGCCATGTGCTACATACCTCCTAGAACTCGAGACCGGCGGCACGAGCACCGTCGGCGAGGGCCTTGACGCGGCCATGGTAGATACGGCCACCGCGATCGAAGGCGACCTTGGTGATGCCGGCCTCGATGGCGCGCTTGCCAACGATCTGACCGACCTTCTCCGCAGCCTCCTTGTTCGAGGTGTGGGTGCCCTTGAACTCGGCCTCGAGGGTCGAGGCAGAGACGAGCGTCAGGCTGGAGCCCTTGCTGTCGTCGATGATCTGGGCATAGATGTTGGCGTTAGTACGGGTCACGCGAAGACGCGGACGCTCGGAGGTACCCGAGACCTTGCCGCGAACACGACGCTGACGACGCTTGAGGCCTTCCAGCTTCGCCTTATGCTTGTTCATACGTAAACTCCTAAAAAGGTTGATCTTGCCAGCACCTGACGGGGTGCTGGTCTTATGCGAGTGAGTCGGTTACGACTACTTGGCGGCCTTACCCAGCTTGCGGCGGATGTGCTCGCCAACGTAGTGGATACCCTTGCCCTTGTAAGGCTCGGGAGGACGATGGCCGCGGATCTCAGCGGCGATCTGACCGACCTGCTGCTTGTTGATACCCTTGACGTTCACGTGGGTGTTGTCGGGAACCTCGAAGGTGATGCCCTCGGGAGCCTCGACGATCACGGGGTGCGAGAAGCCCAGGGAGAACTCGAGGTTCTTGCCCTTCTGCTGCACGCGGTAACCGACGCCGGCGAGCTCGAGCTTCTTCTCGAAGCCCTCGGAAACGCCAACAACCATGTTGTGGATGAGGGCGCGGGTGAGGCCGTGGCGGGCACGGGTCTCACGCTCGTCGTCGGGACGGGAAACGGTGAGGACGTTGTCCTCGACGTTGATAGCGAGCTTCTCAAAGACATCGAGCTCGAGCTGGCCCTTGGGGCCCTTGACGACAACGTTGTTGCCGTTGACTGCCACTTCGACTCCGGCGGGAATCTGGACAGGCTTATTACCGATACGAGACACGGTGATCTCCTTTCCTTCTACCTACCGAGCGAATTACCAGACGTAAGCGATGATCTCGCCGCCGACGTTGTGCTTGCGAGCATCGCGGTCGGTCATGACGCCATGGCTGGTGGAAATAATGGCGGTACCAAGGCCACCGCGGACGCGGGGCATGTCGGCAACGCCGGTGTACTTACGCAGGCCCGGCTTGGAAATGCGGCGGATGCCGTTGATGACCTTAGCCTTCTTGGGACCATACTTAAGCGTGATGTGCAGAGTCTTCTGGGGAACGGTGTCCTCGACATCGTAGCCCTCGATGTAGCCCTCCTCGTGCAGAACACGAGCGATCTCGACGAGCTTCTTGCTGCTCGGCATGGAGACCGTGGCCTTGTTCACAGAGTTAGCGTTACGGATGCGCGTAAGCATATCTGCGATCGGGTCTGTAAGGTTCATACAGATTCTCCTTCGTTCTTGATGAACACGTGCTCTTGGTTCTTCGCCGCCCTTAACGGCAAAGCCTTTTTAGCGCGTTTTCCCTGTTCCAAACTGATGCTTGAAACGCTGGTAGTGACTTACCAGCTGGCCTTCTTAACGCCGGGAAGCTCGCCCTTGAGTGCAAGCTCGCGGAAGCAGACACGGCACAGGCCGAACTTGCGGTACACAGAGTGCGGACGGCCGCAGCGCTGGCAGCGCGTGTACTCACGAGTAGAGAACTTCTGCTTGCGATTGCACTTGACGATCATCGATGTCTTAGCCACTTATATCCTCCTCACATAGAGTATTGTTCGCCCCAAGCGCCGCCCCCTTGTGGGAACGGCGCTTATAGGGCAGGTGAACCTATTTCTTGAACGGGAAACCGAAGGCGTCCAGAAGGGCCTTGGCCTCCTCATCGGTGTTGGCGGTGGTCACGAAAGTGATGTCCATACCGCGCTGGTGATCGACGGAGTCGAAGTCGATCTCGGGGAAGATGAGCTGCTCGGTGACGCCCATGGAGAAGTTACCACGGCCGTCGAAGCTCTTGGCGGAGATGCCGCGGAAGTCGCGGATACGGGGGATCGCGACGGAGGTCAGACGATCGAAGAACTCCCACATACGGTCGCCACGCAGGGTAACCTTGCAGCCGATCGGCATACCAGCGCGCAGGCGGAAGGTAGCGATGGACTTGCGGGCACGGGTGATCATCGGCTGCTGGCCGGTGATGGCGCGCAGGTCGCGCACGGCACCGTCGATGGCCTTGGAATCGGTAGCGGCCTCGCCGACACCCATGTTCACGACGATCTTCTCAAACTTGGGGATCATCATGACGTTCTCGTACTGGAACTTGTCCTGAAGCTGCTGCTTGACCTCGTTGTTGTACTTGGTCTTCAGACGCGGCACATACTTCTCTTCTGCCATTGTTCACTCCTTCTTGGGGTTTTAAGCACGGGGCGTGGCCACGATGGGTTGTCCTCGTGCCTCCTGGCTGCATCCGCGCCGCTCATGGCATTTTGCGGTTTGGACTCGACGCAGCAGGAGCCGACAAAACAATCGGTACTATACGCGCATCGGGAGCGTATTTCCAGAAAAACCTCGTCTGCCTGCACAACTCCACAACTCCCCCGCACAAATGGATCCCAAAAAGCAGTTGCGGTGAAATAGGGACTGTTTGGCGGCCTAACAGGCTTAAACAGTCCGTATTTCACCGCAACTTATTGGTGGGGATGCGATTAGCGCTTGCGGGGGACGAGTTTGGTGCGGCGCAGGTGGATCATCTCGGCGGCGATGGAGATGGCGATCTCCTCGGGGTCCTCGGCCTCGATGGCAACGCCGATCGGAAGGTGCAGCTCGTCGATCTGGTCCTGCGTAAAGCCTTCCTGCTCCAGGCGGGCGCGCACAAAGGCCGTCTTGCGGCGCGAACCCAGACAGCCCAGGTAGGCAGGCTTGGCACGCATGGCCTGAATCACCACGTCGATATCGGACTTGTGACCCGCCGTGGCGACGACCACCAAGTCGCGCGGACCGATGGGACACAGCTCGCTCAGGTTCTTGTAATCGACCAGGCGACGATCGTAGACACCGGGCACCCATTCGGGCGTCAACGTGCCGGGGCGGTCATCGCAGGCCACGACGGCAAAGCCCGCCGCCGTGAGCACGCGCGCCGTCGCGGCGCCCACGTGTCCGCAGCCAAAGATGTAGGTCAGGCCCTCGGGGCAGAGCGTCTCGACGTGCGCCGCGGGAATCTCGGAGGCGGCGTTAGTGTAGGTGACGTTACTCCCCTCCTCCACCAGTGAAAGCCCGGGGCAGCCCGCAATGGTATGGCGCGATGCCTCGCCATGGTACTCGGCCACATCGCCCTCGAGCGCGCTCGCGATAAACGGTTCAAAGTCGATGACGAAGTCGCCGATGCGCCGATAGACCAAGACGTCGGCAATTTCCTGGAACAACGGTGCCTGGGTCGCATCCAGATGTAGGTAGCACAGGCAGATGGCTCCGCCGCAGATCATGCCGGTATCGGAGTTCTCGCCGCCCATGGTGTAGCGGACCAGACGCGATTGCCCCGCGGCCAGCAGCTCTCGCGCCTCGTCCAGCGCAAAGAGCTCGATCTTGCCGCCGCCGATGGTGCCCGCCTGGCTACCGTCGGCAAAGACGGCCATCCAGGCGCCCACGCCGCGCGGCGACGACCCCGCCGTGCCGGCTACGACCACGAGCTCGCACGTCTCGCCAGCACGCAGGGCGACAAGCGCCGCATTCACAACATCGAGCTTTTCCATTGCCGCCTTCTATCCTCTAAAGATATCGGTGAGCATAGCGAGTGCCTCGAGCACGCCGCCGCCGACCGACGTCGCCTTGTCCGAAATGTAGTTGATATAGCTGGCATCGCCACGCGGATCGACATCGGCGCATTTAAAGCCCTCAGTCACCTGCACGCCGTTCGCCAAAAGCCCGCGCAGGCAGCCATCGATCTGCGTGCACATGGGCGTATCGTCCGCGTAGCCAATCACGTCTCCGGCGCTCACGATGTCGCCGATCGCATGGTCGGACCTAAACACGCCAGCAGCGGGACTGTGGATAACACGTTCCTTGCCGTATCCGCCGATCATGCCCGGCACGCCCGTGTTGGGCTGGGGTGAGCCCTGGGTAATGACACGGCCGAGGAAATGACCGCGCATGGTCTCGACCACGGCGTCGCAATCGACCGGCGCGGTAAAGCCCGGCCCCACGGCGATGACGGCAGGCGCCATGTCGCGCGTGGTGCCCAGGTTGCGCTTGGCCAAAATCGCGTCGACCACAGCCGCGGGTTTCAGCTCATCGAGCATCTTGGCCTGAGGGTCCACCACGACGGCAACATCCCCCGCTTGGGTAATCTCGAGCGCCTCTGCCGGCGTCTGCGCCAAGCGAGCGCGAATGCCCTCGACCTGGACCTCGCCCAGGCGAATAGCCTCGCAAAAACTGATTGTGCGGCGGATGCACGTGGGAACCGCGATATCGGCCATAACGACCGACACGCCGGCGCGCACCAAGCGAGCGGCGACACCCGTGGCGATATCGCCGGCGCCGCGAACATAAACGAGCATTCCCGGGGCACCTCCCTGTGCTACGGTTTGAGCAGAGCAAAAGCGGTTCGACCGCTACTCTGATGATTATTTATTATCACAGTATTATACGGCGGTGAACAGATGGAAACGGTTAGCGGCAATCTTGCCTCGGCGCTCAGGATCGAGCCGGGCATTACCGCGATTATCGGCAGCGGCGGCAAGTCGACGTTGCTCAAAACGCTGGGTCTTGAGCTCATGCGCGCTGGCGGCCGCGTGCTCCTCTGCACCACCACGCATATGCTTCCCGTTGCCGGCGTGCCATGGGACGGGTCGAATCGTCGCCTGGACGCCGCGCCTTGGAAGCCAGGTGCCCCACACGCCCCAGGCTGCACCTGCGAGGCCTGCGCGGGGCTTGCACGCGGAGGCATCTGCCAGGCAGGCATCTTGGACCCGGAGACAGGCAAGCTCTCCGCCCCCGCCGAGCCACTCGGCGAGCTGGCACAGCGCTTTGACTATGTGTTGGCCGAGGCAGACGGTAGCAAGCGACTCCCGCTCAAGGCGCATGCCGCCTGGGAGCCGGTAATTCCCGCCGCCACGGCAAACGTTGTCTGGGTCGTCGGCGCCTCGGGACTGGGCAAACCCGTCGCCGAGGTTGTCCACCGCCCCGAGCTCTTTTGCGAGCGTTGCGGCTGCGAGCTCACCGACACTGCCACCCCAGAGCGCGTCGCCCAGGTGCTCAATGCCGAGCTGCGGATGCTGAACCTCAACAATGCCCGCATCATGCTCAACCAAGTCGACACGCTCAGCGACCCCACGATGGCCGACCGCTTCGAGGCAGCTCTCGACCACCCCGTCGTCGCCAGCAGCCTCAAGTAGCCGGCCCCATCTCCTCAGTTGCGGTGAAATACGGACTGTTTGGCCGCCCGACGGCCGCAAACAGTCCGTATTTCACCGCAACTGAGGAGGGGACACGGCATCTTTGCTGCTAGCGGGGGACGTAGCGGCCGGGCTGGGCTCCGGTGGGCTCGCCGTCGCGCGCTGCCAGCACGCCGTTGACGTAGACGGCCTTGGCGCGGCCGTGCGCCTCAAAGCCCTCGAGCGGCGTGTAGTCCACAGCCTGATGCTGCGTTGCGGCACTGATGGTCCAACGCGCGCTCGGATCCCACACGCACACATCGGCATCGGCACCTTCGGCAAGACAACCCTTGCGCGGATACATGCCAAAGACGCGCGCCGGGTTCTCGCTCATCAGACGGCACAGATCCTCGGGGCCCAGCTGCCCCTCAAAGCTCGTAGCGATCGCGACGGGACGATGCTCCACACCGGGCCCGCCGTTGGGAATCGCGCGGAAGTCGTCGCGCCCGCGGTCCTTTTGCCCGTGCAGGTTAAAGCTGCAGTGGTCGGTGGCGATGGTATCGATCTCGCCGGCCACAAGCGCCTCGCGCAGCGCGGCACGGTCGCCGGCATGGCGCAGCGGCGGGCTCATCACGTACTTGGCGCCCGCAAAGCCGTCCTCGCCCTGCTCCAGATAGCAGGTGTCGTCGAGCATCAGATACTGAGGGCAGGTCTCGACATAGATATTCTTCTGCCCGCGCGCCTTGGCCGCACGAATGGCCTCGAGCCCCAACTTGGTCGAAAGGTGCACCACGTTGACTGGGGCGTCGCCGGCCAGGTGCGCCAGATACAGCAGGCGGCTCACGGCTTCGGCCTCACACACGTCCGGGCGGCTGAGCGCATGCCCCTCGGGCCCATGAATCCCCTGCTCGTACACGCGCTTCTGCAGCTCATTCACCAGCGTACCGTTCTCGCAATGCACGCACAGTATGCCGCCAATACGCTTGAGCTCCTCGAGCACCTCGAGCGTCTCGGCATCGTCCAGGCGCAAATGATCGTAGGCAAAGTAGGTCTTAAACGACGATACGCCCGCCTCGCGCATAGCCGAAAGATCGGCGCGGTTGCGTTCATTCCACTCGGCGAGTGCCATATGAAAGGCGTAGTTGGCCGTGCAGGTTCCGTCGGCACGGCGATGCCACTCGGCCAAGGCATCGGGCATGGTCACGCCGCGATCAGCCGTCGCGTAGTCCACGATGGTCGTCGTACCGCCGCAGGCAGCCGCACGCGTGCCGGTCTCAAAGCTATCGGCCGTCCAGTCCATGCCGGTCCAGCACTGCATGTGCGTGTGCCCATCGATAAAGCCCGGGAACACCCAACAGTCCGTGGCGTCCTGGACGGTATCGTCCTCACCCGGCTCAATCGCCGCGGCAATCCGCACAATCTTGTCGCCCTCCATGGCAAGATCGGCGCGGCGAAGCCCCTGGGGCGTCACGAGCGCGCCGTTTTTGATGATGATCATGTTGCTCCTTATTGATTAATACAGTTGGCCACGCGATCAAAATACGAGCAGGCGGCGATATGCTCCGTTATGCGTTGCTGCCCCTTGGCGGTATCGACGTCCCACAGCTCGTAGGCACGCGCCTCGACCAGCACCACATCGGTACGGTCCTTGAGGATCGAACCGCCGCCGTCCTTGCCCTCAAGACGTATGAGCGCATCGAACAATTCCGCCGGAAAGAGCACCGGACTCGAAGGCTCACCGTTGCACGCAAGACGCACCGGATGCTTGCGGCCACGCTCGTCAAATGTACGAACCATAGCCTCAAAAGAATCCGAACTCACGAGCGGCTGGTCGCCCGGCAAATAGAGGCAACCTTTCCAGTTGCGTTCGACTCCCCACGAAAGGCCCGCACGGACGCTTTCGCTGCGCAGCTCGCCATCGTGCAGCACACACGGGCAATGCTTGTCCTCGCAAATCTGGGCGACCTCGGGCCAACGCGTCGAAACCACGACGTCAAAGCCCCGGGGAACCGAATCGATAGTCCAGGCAATCAGCGGCTTGCCATAGATATCGGCAAGCATCTTGTTGGAGCCAAACCGCTTGCCCTCGCCCGAAGCCATAATGACGCATCCAAGTTTCATGGTGATACCTCCCCTGAAACCATCGTACCCATAACTCGCGCCGCGGGCATCCACATCGAAAGCGCTTATCCCGCACGCCCGCGATGCAAAAAGGGGCACCCCGCCGGTTGGCAGAGCGCCCCCTTTACATGACTTACCTCAACCCAGCTTTAGGCCTGGAACCAACGGGCGGTGTTGCGCTCGTCGAGGGCCTTGAGGGTAGCGGCGGGATCGGCAACCTTCTGCAGGAACATCATGGCAGCGATGGCGTACGGCTTGTAGCTGGCCTCCTTGTACATGCCCACGCGGTGCATGTCGAAGACGTCGGCGTTGACCTCGCCGTGCTCGCAGGAGACACCGGAGATGTCGGCGGGCAGCGGATGCATAAAGATGGTGTCCTGGCCGTTGGCGGTCTTCTCCATGAGCTCGGTCGTGGAGCACCAGTCCTGATGCGTAGCGTTCTGAGCGAGCAGCTCCTTCTCGAGCGCAGCGATGCCGGCGTCGTCGCCCTCGGCGTACAGGTTGGTACGCTTCTCCATGGCGGCAAACGGAGCCCAGCTCTTGGGGATCACGATGTCGGCGCCCTCGAAGGCCTCGGCCATGGTGTTGACCTGCTTAAAGGTGGTGCCGGACTCGGCGGCATAGCCGCGGGCGCGCTCGACGACCTCGGGCATGAGGTCGTAGCCCTCGGGGTGAGCCAGGGTGACGTCCATGCCAAAGCGGGGCAGCAGGCTGATCAGCGACTGCGGGCAGGAAAGCGGCTTGCCGTAAGAGGGCGAATAGGCCCAGGTGACGGCAACCTTCTTGCCCTTAAGGTTCTCGAGGCCGCCAAACTCGTTGATGAGGTAGAGCATGTCGGCAGAGGACTGCGTGGGGTGATCGGAGTCGGACTGCAGGGAGATGAGCGTGGGACGGTGATCCAGAACGCCGTCCTCGTAAGCCTGCTGGACGGACTCGGAGACCTCGGCCATGTAGGCGTCGCCCTTGCCGATGTACATGTCGTCGCGGATGCCGATGACGTCGGCCATGAAGGAGATCATCGTAGCGGTCTCGCGGACGGTCTCGCCGTGAGCGATCTGGGACTTCTTCTCGTCCAGGTCCTGCAGCTCAAGGCCGAGCAGGTTGGCGGCCTTAGAGAAGGAGAAACGCGTACGGGTGGAGTTGTCGCGGAACAGCGAGACGGCCAGGCCCGAATCGAAAATCTTGGACGAAACGTTGTTCTCGCGCAGCTCGCGCAGAGCGTCGGCGACGATGTAGAGCGCCTTGAGCTCATCGGTGGTCTTATCCCAGGTGTGCAGGAAGTCGCTGCCGTACATACCCTTAAAATCGAGGCCGTTCAGCTGCTCGACGAGCTCGGTAAACTTGGCGTCCATGTAAATGTCCTTTCTAAAGGTGAAACGATCGCAATGAGTAGATGCGCTCCGGCATGCGCGTGTGGCTAGAACATGCAGAGCGCTATGACGAGGACCCGCCACCGTCGAGGAAGCATGGGAGATAACGACCGCGGGCCCCAAGTCAACAGGAGGCGCCGGGGGCATAAACTGCCCCCGGCTCAACAAGATCGAGGAATGGGACTAGTCAATCTTGTTGTTGGTCAGACCGGCGCGGAACACGGTGGCATCGCCATCGGCCTGGCTCGGATCGTAGAGGTTCAGGGCAGCCACATACATGGCGGCAGCGGTGACCAGGTCGTCCTTGTAGGTGACCTCGTTGGGAGCGTGAGCCTGAGACTCGGCACCCGGGCCAAAGCCGACGCAGGGGATGCCATAGCGGCCCTGGATGGAAACGCAGTTCGTGGAGAAGGTCCACTTGTCGCACAGCGGACGACCGGTGCGCTTGTCCATGCTGGGCTCGCAGCCGATGCGCTCGTCACCGAACATAGCCTTATGGGCGTCGACGAGGGCCTTGACGTGCGGAGCGGTCTCCTTGTTGATCCACGTGGGGAAGTAAGCCTCGGTCTCGTAGACCTCGCCGGTCCAGGACGGACGGTCGTACATGTACATGGAGACCTTCACGTCGTCGCCGTACTTCTTGGCTGCCGGCAGGTTGCGGATCTCGTCCAGGCAGGACTCCCAGGTCTCGCCGGCGGTCATGCGACGGTCGATGGAGATGGCGCAGGAGTCAGCGACAGCGCAGCGGCTGGGGCTGGTGTAGAAGATCTGGCTGACGGTGCAGGTGCCGCGGCCCAGGAAGCGGGCGTCCTCGAAGTGCTCGGGGTTGTACTTGGGGTCGAGCATCTTGACGAGGCCCTTGATGTCGGTCGACTCGTCGCAGCCGTTGTTGTTGAGGGCGCGGACGTCGGCGATGATATCGGCCATCTTGTAGATGGCGTTGTCGCCGCGGTCGGGAGCGGAGCCGTGGCAGGAGGTGCCGTGAACGTCGACGCGGATCTCCATACGGCCGCGGTGACCGCGATAGATGCCGCCGTCGGTGGGCTCGGTGGAAATGACGAACTCGGGCTTAATGCCGTCCTTGTTGTAGATGTACTGCCAGCACATGCCGTCGCAGTCTTCTTCCTGGACGGTACCGACGACCATGATCTTGTAGCCCTCGGGGATAAGGCCCATGTCCTTCATCATCTTGGCAGCGTAGGTAGCAGAAGCCATGCCACCCTCCTGGTCGGAGCCGCCGCGGCCGTAGATGATCTCGTCGGTCTCGTAGCCCTCATAGGGATCGGCGTCCCAGTTCTCGATGTTGCCGATGCCGACGGTGTCGATGTGGGAGTCGATGGCGATAATCTTGTCGCCCTCGCCCATAAAGCCCATGACGTTGCCCAGGCCGTCGACCTTGACCTCGTCATAGCCAAGGCTCTCCATCTCGGCTTTGATGCAAGCGACAACCTCGCCCTCCTCGCAGGACTCAGAGGGATGGGAGATCATAGCGCGCAGGAAGCGAGTCATATCAGCACGATGGGACTCAGCAGCAGCCTTGATAGCGTCGAAATCGAGTTCTTTAGCCATTGTTCATAACCTTTCAAACGAAGGAATCTACCTGTGAGGTGGCGGAGCGATACCTATTTACTCCGCCCCAACGATTAGCAAGTGGGATATTCGCCTTCCCAAACAATGCGGCGATACTGGTCGGGATCGGTGTCGCCCTCGGTGGAGAAGCAGAGCACGGAGCTCGTCTTGTCCAGGCCGATGAGCTCCTTGAGCTCGGCGTACTCGGGATCGAGCATGATGGTCTCGACCAGGCCGGTGGTCACTGCGCCGGACTCGCCGGAGATGACGCGCGGGTCGCCCTTCTCGGGAGCGCCCAGGGTACGCATGCCGCGAGCGGTGACCCAGTCGGGGCAAGACACGAAGGCGGTGGTGTGGTTGCGCAGGATATCCCAGCCCAGGATGTTGGGCTCGCCGCAGCACAGGCCGGCCATGATGGAAGGCATGTCGCCGTCCACGATACGCGGATCGCCATCGCCGGCGGCAGCACCCTTGTACAGGCAGGCGGCAGGCGCGCACTCGACCACAACAAAGGTCGGCGGGTTATCGGGATACAGGTTGGTGAAGTAGCCCACCACGGCGCCGGCCAGCGAGCCCACGCCAGCCTGGACAAAGACGTGCGTCGGGCGGTTGATGGCCATCTCGCGCAGCTGCTCGGCAGCCTCGGAAGCCATGGTGCCGTAGCCCTCCATGATCCAAGACGGGATCTTCTCGTAGCCCTCCCAGGCGGTGTCCTGAACGATAACGCCGCGCTCGCAGGCGTCGGCCTCGGCGGCCGCCATGCGCACGCACTCGTCGTAGTTGACCTCTTCGATGGTCACCGTGGCGCCCTCGGCGGCGATGTTATCGAAGCGGGGCTTGGTGGAACCCTTGGGCATGTGCACGACAGCCTTCTGGCCCAGCTTGTTGGCAGCCCATGCCACGCCGCGGCCATGGTTGCCGTCGGTGGCGGTAAAGAAGGTAGCCTGGCCAAAGTCCTTGGCAAGCTGATCGGAAGTCAGGTAATCGAAGGTGCACTCGGCAACGTCCTTGCCGGTCTCGTCGGCAATGTAGTTGGCCATGGCAAACGAGCCGCCCAGGACCTTAAAGGCGTTGAGGCCAAAGCGATAGCTCTCGTCCTTAACGCACAGGTTGGACAGGCCCAGACGCGCGGCCTGGCCGTCCAGGCGGGCAAGCGGAGTGACGGTGTACTGGGGGAACGACTGGTGGAAGGCGCGGGCCTTCTTCACGTGGTCGAGACTCATGATTCCCAAGTGCTTGTCATCGCTCTTGGGCATCGTGTTGCTCGCCCACTGGATCTTATCGGCCATACGGTGAACTCCTTAGGTTCTCTCTTGCCGGCCCCCGCATACGCGTTTCAGCCCGATCCCATTCACACGGCTGAACTTTTATGTGGATGCCAAACAAAAAGTTTGTTAGTAATGTTCTATCACACTTTTTGATTGGCATACCTAACGAATTGTTTGTTGCCGTAATCGGTACTTTTTCGCCGCCGAACGGTCACATAACGCAGCGACGCTTTCGTTATTTGCGAACAGGTGTGGTTTATGGCACAGTGAGCCCAAACTAATTTTTAGGAAGGTACCCATGACCCCCGCACAGATTGAGTTTTACAAGCGCCTCGCACACGGCCTGGCGCTCCAATTTGGCCCCAACTGCGAAGTCGTCGTCCACGATCTGGAGACCGAGGACGTAGACCACTCCATCGTAGTGATCGAAAACGGCCACGTCAGCGGGCGCAAACTGGGTGACGGCCCCAGCCATATTGTGTTTGAGTCCATGCACGAGGGCACCACCGACGTGCATGACCGCGAGCCATACCTCACCAAAACCACCGATGGCAAGCTGCTCAAGTCCTCGACGATCTTTATCCGCAACGATGAGGGCAAACCCGTCGGCATTTTGGGCATTAACTTTGATATTACGCTCATGAAGGCATTTGAGCGCTCGCTCGACGCCTTTACCGGCATCGGCGGCACGGGCTACACCGAGCCCGAGCCCATTACCAAAAACATCGGCGACCTGCTCGAAGACCTGCTGCGCGAGTGCGAACAGTTTGTGGGCAAGCCCGCGGCGCTCATGACCAAAGACGAGCGCATCCGCGCCATTGGCTACCTCGACCGTCGCGGCGCCTTCCTCATCTCCAAGTCGAGCGAACGCGCCTGCGAGTTCTTTGGCATCTCTAAGTACAGCTTCTATAGCTACCTTAACGAGGCAAAGGCTGCCGCCGGCGACAAATAGTCAGCGCGCCTGCGCCCCTCCCCTTTTGGGCGCGAGTTCTGGAATGCGCGAATCCGAGAGTCGGCCGCAAGGTAAGTTCCATATAATCGATGAATGTGAGTATTTCGAAAGGATGGAACAAGATGGGGTCGAGCAACGCATCACGCAACGGCCGCGGAGGCACCGCTTCTGGCGCCAGGCATGCGAAACACGCGTTTGACGAGGGCGAAGCGGGCCTTTTTGCGCTGAGCCTCGACGACGTGATGAGCGACCGCCCCTGGACCGCCGAGGAACTCATGGGCGGCGGGACTCGCCCGTCAAACCCCAATCCCGCACTTGCGCCTAAGACCGCATCTGCGCCGACTCCTGCGCAGTTGGCTGTTTCGACGCCCGCGCCTACGCCCGCACCCACTTCGGCGCCCACGACCGCTCCCCGCCCCGCAAGCGACCCGTCCGAGACCGCGGCATTTCTCGCTGCAGCGACGCAGGGCAAATCGGCCGACAGCACCGTTATGTACAGCGCCCAGCAGTTGCCTGTTCCTGCGGCACGCAAGCCTCCGATCGCAAGGCTCGACGAGCCCGTTGCCCATCAGGTTGCCTACGATTCCTGGGCCACAGCCGATCTGGATGAGACCTCTACCGGCATGCCGGCGCTCGACGTTCCAGTTAACCCGCTTTTTGCCACCAACACGAGCGCCGTGGACTATGAGGGCGGTGCAGCATATTCCGATTATTCCGATGACTATGCTGGCAATGGTCGCATCGAGACCGAGGGTTATGGCACCGCATCGAGCGATTATCTCAACGATCCGTACGCTGCCACGCCTGCACCGGAATATGACCCGGAGGCCGCGTCCGCGCCGGCGTATACCAAAAGCACGGGCGAAGAGCGCTTCGCCGATTATTACGCCAAGGAAAAGGCGCTGCGTTTCTCGGAATTTCCGCAGGCAGTCAAGGTTGCCTTTATCGCCATTGTCATTGCCCTGCTCGGTGTCATTGCGTTTGAGGGATTCCAGCTGTTCCGCGGCCCCACCCAAGCGGAGTCGGAAACCCAGCAAAAAGAGGACGATAACCAGTACCTGGACATCAACACCCTCAAGGGCGACCCCAACGACGAGGACGACGAGTAGCGAGGGCTGAAGGCGACCACAGGATCCCGCATCCAGCACCGGCTTCTAAGTGCTGTTTTGGCATCCAGCTACACTTTTCCGGATAATTTGCCTATCGAATTTGACACTTTTCCGAAGTTTTAAGGTGCCTATTTCGACACTTTTCCGGATGAAAGCCGAATAATCACTTGGGAAACTAACGCCGTTCACGCGTCATTTCGCAGGCGGCGTTTGATTTCCGTCCGTACACGCTGATAGACTTCCTCTTGCCCGCAAGCAGCGGGCGCGTTTTATCCAGAGTCGGGGTAGAGAGTTGGCTCCACGATCCCGACGCCAACCGGCCAAGAGGCACGGTGGCCCTGCCAACATCGATGAAAGGAGTCCGTATGGACAATTTCTCCGTGCGCAGTGAGCGCAACTTCCACAACCTGGCAGCCAAGCCAAAACGAATGCATCTTCTGGACGAGCCGAGCGGCTATGCCTCGGCCATGGTCAAGAACAGCCTCTCCCACCAGATGCGCTTTACCGTGCAGGTGCTCGAGGAAGAGCTCTGCGCCGCCGGCGACCCGCACGTGCTGCAGATCAAGCTGCTCGGAGATGACCCTCGTGAGCCGTCCAGATGGATGCTCTTCGCCGACAGCGTGTGCGTTGCGGACGGATCCGGCGCCTTTGCCCGCGAGTGCTTCTGCGAGGGCGCCGAGGTGTTTTTGGATCTGTGCCACGACGCCGTCGAGGCTGCCGAGCTGCGCCAGTGGAGTCAAAGGGAGTACGAGCTGCTGAGTGCCGTGCGCGGGATTGCAATGATTTAGAAACAGAGCGGTGGCGTTATCGAACTGTCGACGCCGCCGCCTCCCCAACGCCCGTCGTGCTCAACGATCAGATCGACCTCAAGGCCCTTCTCATCTCGGAAATAATGAACACTGTTGTCGACACCGCCGTAGGTGGAAAGGAACACGCGCACGTCGCGCAGGATGAGATTCTCAAAGAGCATCCGCAGCGTTTGCATATCGCCAAGCAGCCGCTCAGGGGTAGCCCCCAGCAACGCCGCCGCAAGTGACGGGTCACAGAAGTAGCGCTTGGGGCGCACGCGAACGCGGGCCTTCGAGCGCACATACTGGCCTGCTCTCTCGCGCAAGCTCGTCCGAAAACCCAAGGTTTGCAGGTCACCGCTCCTGCAGCACCAGCGGGCGACGTCATCCTGCGAAATTACGCCATTCTCAATGCAGTTTTTACGCCGTTTTCATTGTAGGTTTTACGCTCGGCATCCTTGGCGCGGCGCTTGCTCAACCACCGGACCAGCGAATTGCCCGGATTCTGGGACGTGCTTTCCGCTCCAGGCCTCTACCGGAAAATGCGTCCCACTCTGAGGCCGAAATCTGGGACGCGCTTTCCGCCAAAGGGAAGCGCGTCCCATTCCGAGCATCACATCAGAGCGCGCTTGGTTATCTCCGCTCGCACATCTCGGCAAACGAGATCAGCTTGACGTCTCCCCTGCTCTCCGCGGCATCCCGACATCCCTGCGTAAAGCCGCTTTTTGAGAATAGTGCATAGCTTTTTCGTTGCCGTCTAAAGAGCTCGCTTCGGTGCACGAGCTTTTGCAGCACGTCTTCGCCCACCGGTTCATTGCGCCATTTGCACTCCGCAAACAGAGCAGTGCCCTCGCCATCGTCAACAATTAAGTCGATTTCTTCCTGCGTATGCGTGCGATTATCCGTCCCCCACCAGCGCCCGACGCTCGCCGGAACCACGTCGAGCCGGCCCGCGCGCGCGAGTTCGTACACGTATTGTCTGCATATAAGCTCAAAGACCGTACCCATGTAATCCGATACGTGCGGCTCAATGCGCTTATACGCCATCTCGGCCATGTCGTTTTGAATCAGCCCGATGTTCTGCGGAACAAACTTGTACCAGAACCTAAACATCTGGTCGCTCAGCAGATACACGGCTCGCTTATTGCTCGTCTCGTTTAGGGGCAGCTCGCGCTCGACAATCCCAAGCGACGCCAGCTTATCCACATAGCTCTTTACGTTGCTCGCAGGGATTCCCGTAGAGCTCGCAATCTCCGAGATCCTCGAGCGCCCCTGAGTAATTGCTTGCACAATCGCATCATATTGCTCGGGATTGCGGCACTCTTGCAACAGCAGGTTACTCGGCTCCTCAAAGAGATAGCCCGTAGGAGTAAGAAAAAGACGTTTGATGTTGTCCTTGAGCGATACGGCAGGATCGACTTTCTCGATATATGCAGGAATGCCGCCCGTCATGCCATAGCAAACTGCAGCGTCTTCGCGACCCATGCTCTGCCACAACCCGAGGGTCGTCGTAAAATCGAGCGGCATAATCTTAAACTGGGCCGTACGCCTACCGTATAGTGGGCTCTCGTAGCCCAACACCTGTTCCTCCATAAACGAAAGAGACGAGCCGCATAGAATCAGCATGAGCCTGGTCTCTTTGTATAAGTGGTCGATCTTGTCTTGCAGCAACGAGCTGATTTCGGAATTCGATTGGGCGAGATAGGGATACTCGTCAATCACGACAACCAAACGTTCCGTGCGAGCCATGGTGGCCAATGCATCGAACGCTTCGTCAAAACTACGAAACGACACGCCTGCAGCACCAACCGAGCCTGCAAGTATCGCCTGGCTAAAGCCGTGCAGGTTTGCCTCCGCATTGGTACGACGAGCTTGAAAGTAAATAGCCTTCTTGCCTTGGATGAACTCTGTGATAAGGCGCGTTTTACCCACACGACGGCGG
Organism: Collinsella sp.; assembly: GCA_018382125.1. GTDB lineage: Bacteria > Actinomycetota > Coriobacteriia > Coriobacteriales > Coriobacteriaceae > Collinsella. Next base: position 118,478 of record JAGZQO010000001.1, on the reverse strand, counting down.
CCGTAAATCACAGGCATCTCAAAGGAGTCCGTGCCATACAGTCGATTGAGCTCGGACATTTCCGCTGTTCTTCCGACAAACATAGACCATCCTTCCTTTACGTTATAGCTAGCTATATTATACCTTCCTATAATATAGCTAGCTATAACTTAATTCGACAAGCGGAGCACGAAAAGGGGCGGTACACCCCCGCACGTGGACCGTTCCGGAAACTGTATCCCGTTCTGGAGCCAAAAACTGGGCCGTAGTTTCCGCCAAGCATGCCATCCGGAAAGCGTGTCCCGTTCTGAGCCTGAATTCTGGGATACACTTTCCGCTGAAGCTTCTACCGGAAAATGCATCCCATTCCGAGGCTTGAATCCGGGACGCAGCTTCCGCTTGAAGGCCGATCCGGAAAGTGCGTCCCAGTCTGAGCACTCATTCCGGGATGCAATTTCCGCTTGAGAGCCGATTCGGAAACGGCATCCAGCTCTGGGGCCGAAATCTGGGACACAGTTTCCGGTTGAGGGCTGTTCCGGAAAGCGCGTCCCATTCCGAGTGGCAATTCCGGGACACAGCTTCCGCAGATACAATGCAACGATCCACAGCCCTTATCACATGCCTTCAAATATGCGATCCAGAAACACAAAACAGCAGATAGATTGCTCTTTTTCGGAAAAGTAAACGTCCCTAAACTTACCAAGGCTTCATATCTAGCTACCGTTCACGGGTGCCGATTACCGCCCGCCGATTCAGCTTCAAAAAATGACGTCAAAACCAGGCCATCTACCTGCATGGTTAGATTTTGGTCAGCTTTTGGTCAGCTGAGCGGCAAGTTCCAGCTGATACGTTTTTGCTACCCAAAAGGAGGCGGTAGCTCATGACCCATTGCAATGACCAACTCATCGACCAGCTGTTGAACCAAGCCGAACAAGAGGGGCGCTGTCTGATTCCCCCGAGCACGGCGATCCGAAAAGCGCTCCTTCGGCGCACCGGCGGCACGGTTGTCTCGCCCATGCCGGGGTTGTTTGCGCGAAAAACGCGCTGGGATGAACTCAACCGAGCGCAACGCCATTGCGAGATTATCCGCGCCCTTGCGATCATCCATCCCGATTGGACGTTCTGCTCGTTTTCGGCAGCTTGCCTGCTGGGGCTCGAGGTCTCGTGGCGACACCTGAACGTCGTGCATGTTTGCAGCTCGACAAAGCCGTCGGCTCGTCCGGGCGCACATATTCAGCGACACCAGATTGAGCCGGCCGGAGCAATACGCAGGGCCGGCATATCGGTAACGCCGCCCATCCAAACGGCCACAGATTGCCTGCTGCAAACTGGTTTTGCCGACGGCATGCCCATTGCCGATTCGGCGATCTCAAAGCTCGGCGTTGCGCCGGAACAGCTGATGGAGGCCGTCGAGCAACGAGTGACCGCCCGCAATGATCGCGCGATTCGCACCGCCCTCACGACACTTCGATATGCCGACGCCCGCGCCGAGAGCGGCGGGGAATCGGTCGCCCGAGCCGTCATGATCGAGACGGGCTTTGCGCCCGACTGGCTTCAATACGAGCTGACGGACCCCTTCGATTCGGCCAAGCCCATACGAACGGACTTTGCCTGGGAGCGCCAGGCGCGGGAACTCACGCTGGGCGAGCTCGACGGGCTCATCAAATATACCGACCAGACCATGCTGGCCGGACGCACCACCGCCGAGGCGCTCGTTGCCGAACGACAGCGCGAGGCGCACCTATCGCTCTACGGCCACCCTCTGCTGCGCTTTACCATGAACGAGGTCCGCTCGGCAGGAATGCTCGCCAAAAAGCTGCAGACGGCAGGCATCCGGCAGACCGCTCTACCGACATGGCTCAACGAGGTGGACCTGTAGGAGCTGCTAGGCCACGCATCGCCGGATCGCACCCCCCTATTTGGGCCGCGTTTTCCCAACGACCACGCCAACGGAAAGCGCGTCCTAGCCTGGACGCTCAAAACGGGATGCACTTTCCGGATGGCGGGCCTAGCGGAAAGCGTGTCCCGGAATAAACGCTCAAACTGGGATGCACTTTCAAAACGGCCGGCCAGCGGAAACCGCATCCCATTCTGAGGCACGATTCCGGGACGCAGTTTCAGCATGCGGCCCCGTTGGGAAAGTTCATCCCGTTCCGAAGCTGGATTCCGGGACGCAGTTTCCGCATGCGGAGGCGCTCCAAACAAAAGGCCCCGGCTCGCGATGGAGTCGGGGCCAAAGGCGCAGCATGTGCAGTTGGTGTTAAGCGCAAACAGCCCATCAGCAATGGCTGTCCGCACCCTACCCTACCCGCGGCGACGGGCGCGGCTGTAGGGCGTATCCACCATGGGCAGATCGGGACGCAGCTTGCCGTCAAATGCGCGATAGGCGTTCTGTACGGCGGGCGCCGTGGGGATCGTTGCGATCTCGCCGATGCCCTTGCCGCCGTATGCCACGGGCAGCAGCTCGTCCTTCTCCACGTAGATGGCGTGGATATCCGGAATCTCGGGCGCACGGAACAGCCCGAGCGTACCGTACCTTGCCTGGGGTACGCAGTCCTTGAGCGGCCAGTCCTCGGTAAGCGCATAGCCCATACCCATGAGCACGCCGCCTTCGATCTGACCCTGGATGGAGATGGGGTTGACCACCTTGCCGGAATCGTGCGCAGCATAGATCTCGCTCACGCGGCCGTCATCGTCCAAAATGACCACATGCGTGGCAAAGCCGTAGCAGATGTGGCTCTTGGGGTTGGGAACATCCGCACCCAGCTTGTCGGTCGGCTCCAGGTACACGTAGCCAAACTCGCATCCCTCGAGCGCCTTGATGGCGGCCGCGGGATCCTGAGGATGCATACCCTGGCCGGCGACGAGCTCCTGCGTGCGCAGCTGATAGGCGTGACCGTCGTCGTACTCGATCTTGACGCCGTCGCCATGCGCACTCACGGGAGCATCGGGCGCGGGCTTGCCGGCCTCGATGTCAAGCATGGCATCGCGCAGCAGGAAGGCGGCGCCGCGCACGGCCTCGCCGGTCACGACCGTCTGACGCGAACCAGACGTGGTGCCGGAGTCGGGAGCGTTCTCGGTGGAGCACTCGCCGTTGGCGATGCAGCTCAGCGGCAGGCCGCATGCCTCGGCAACGTCCTGCAAAAAGACGGTGTTGCAGCCCTGGCCGATGTCGGACGTGGCGGCATAGACCACGGCCACGCCGTTCTCGATGCGGATCTTGCAGCGGCCGGCATCGGGCAGGCCCACGCCCACGCCGGCGTTCTTCATGGCGCAGGCGATACCGGCGTGTCCGGGATGCGCATAGTAGGCATCCTTGACCTCGAGCAGCGTCTCCTTCAGCGCCGTGGAGCAATCGGCGATCTGGCCGTTGGGCAAAACCTCACCCGGCTCGATGGCATTACGGTAACGAATCTCCCACGGATCCAGGCCGACCTTCTCTGCCAGCAGGTCGATCAGGCTCTCGAGCGCAAACTCGGACTGGCAAACGCCAAAGCCGCGGTACGCGCCGGCGGGCGGGTTGTTGGTGTAGTAGCCAAAACCGCGAATGTCGGTGTTCTGGTACTTGTAGGGGCCGACGGCATGCGTGCAGGCGCGCTCGAGCACCGGGCCGCACAGCGACGCGTAGGCGCCGGTGTCAAAGTTGATCTCGCAGTCCAGACCGGTAAAGTTGCCCTCGGCGTCGCAGCCCAGCGTAAAGGTGCCGTCCATGGCGTGGCGCTTGGGATGGAACGCGAGCGACTCGGCACGTGTGAGCTTGCACTTCACAGGACGCTGGAGCTTATAGGCAGCAAGCGCGGCCAGGTGCTGGATCGAAACGTCCTCCTTGCCGCCAAAACCGCCGCCCACAAGCATGGTCTCGACAACCACACGCTCGGGCTCGTTGTCCCAGCCAAACATGTGGGCGCACTCTTTGCGCGTATCGTAGGCACCCTGGTCGGTCGACTGCACCTTGACGCCGTTCTTGTACGGGAAGGCGACGGCGCACTCGGGCTCCAAGAAGGCATGCTCGGTAAAGGGCGTGGTAAAGCGCTGCGTCACGGTGAACGCGCTCTCCGCTAGCGCCTTGGCGGCGTCGCCGCGCGTCACGTGACGGCTCTGGCACACGTTGTCCTTGAGTTCCACCGTGTTGCCAAAGACAAAGAAACTGTCATGCAGGCGCGGGGCGTCGGCAGCCCTAGCCTCGACAATGTTGCGCACGGGCTCCAGCGGCTCGTAATCAATCTTTACGAGCTTCTTAGCCTTCTCGAGCGTCGCCTCGTCCTCGGCAACCACCAGCACGATGGCGTCACCCACGCAGCGGGTGATATCGCCCTGGGCGATCATGACATCCCAGTCCTGGATAAGGTGGCCGACCTGGTTGACCGGCACGTCCTCGGCGCGCAGGATGCCCACCACACCGGGCAGGGCCTCGGCCTTGGAGGTATCAATGGAGAGCACGCGGGCGCGCGGATACTTGGAGCGCACGGCGCTAGCATAGGTCAGGCCCGGCTGATCGAGCTCGTCGATGTCGTCGGGATACTTGCCCTCGCCGAGCACCTTCTTGCGCACGTCGATGCGGAAGGCGCGCTTGCCCACACCGTAGTCGTCGCCGCGCTCCAGGTCCTCGTCGATCTGCTTTTCGCCGCGGAGCACCGCAGCTGCCAGCGAAATGCCCTCGATGATCTTCTTGTAGCCGGTGCAGCGGCAGACGTTACCGCGAATGGCGTACTTGATCTGCTCCTCGGTGGGCTCGGGGTCCTCAGCGATGAGCGCCGCGCCCGCCATGACCATGCCGGGGATGCAAAAACCGCACTGCACGGCGCCCACGGCACCAAAGGCGTACACAAAGGCCTCGCGCACGTCCTCGGGCAGGCCCTCGACGGTCACGATGTTGCGACCGGCGGCAAGAGCGGTGGTCAGTACGCACGCCTTGACGGCCGCACCGTCCACATGGATGGTGCAGGTGCCGCAAGCGCCTTCGGAGCAGCCATCCTTGGCGGAATGGATATGCAGGTCGTCGCGCAGGTAGCGCAGCAGCGGTTTATTCTCCGTCGTCGTGCGCTCGACGCCGTTAACGGTAAAAGTGAATTCCTGTGCCATGGTGATTCCCTTCTACACGCCGGCGGCGATGCCGGTGCGGTCGTGGATGGCGCCATGCGGGCAGACGACGGCGCACATGCCGCACGACAGGCAGTCCACGCCGTCGATATGGGCGCAGTTGTCCTCGATGCGGATAGCGCCGGCAGGGCACTTTTTAGCGCACATGCCGCAACCGATGCAGCTCGTGTCGCAGATCTTGCGAGCGATGGCGCCCTTATCGGTGTTGTTGCAGCGCACCAGAATGTTCTGGTAGCCGGGAACGAAGGCAATCACGCGCTGCGGGCACGCCATGCCGCACAGGCCACAGCCCGTGCACTTGGAGCGATCCACGCGGGCGATGCCATCGACCAGCGCAATGGCGCCGTAGGGGCAGGCCGTGACGCAGGCGCCACAGCCAATGCAGCCTTCGCTGCAGCGGGCGTCGCCGCCTGCGGAAGCGCAACCACTTCCGCAGGCAACGTAGGCCACGTTATGTTGAATGGATTTGGCCATAAGAGACTCGCCTATTTCTTAAGAAGGTACGAATAGTTGTCGCGCACGGCCCTGATGGTCAGGCGGACGGCCTCGGGAAGACCGGTGTTGACGGCATCGACCGAGACGGTGCGGACCGTGCCGGCGACGCGAACCTTAAAGTGGTCCTCGTCCACGGCCAGGAAGCCCTCGTTCTCGGAGTTCTCCATGTCCTGCTCGCTCCAGAACAGGGTGAGCTTGTCCTTGTAGGGACGACCCTCCTGGTAGGGGCAGAACACGGCGCAGTTACCGCATTCGTTGCACATGCCGTCGACATGGACGACCTGATGCTTGGCCAGGCCCGGCACCTTAATTGCCACGTTGGCGCGGTTGGGGCACACATCGCAGCAGACCTCGCACACCGAGCCGCAGCCCAGGCAGCGGGTCTTGGTGCAGTTGCGCTTGTCGCGGCACAGCGACCCCTTGCGCTCGTAGCAGGTGTCCTCGCGGCCGGCCTGCTCGTTGCAGTCGGCGTACTTGTTAAAGTCCACGCCGGCGATGGCGCGGGCGACCTCGGCGGCGTCGGCGATAGCCTCGACCACGGTGGCCGGACCGCGACGGCAGTCACCGGCAGCCCAAACGCCCTCGACGCCGGTGGAGGTGGCGGCAAGGCGGCCGCGACGGTCGTGCTCGACGCCCGCGGCGTCGTACAGGCTGGCATCGATGCCCTCGCCCACGGCGCAGATCACCGTGGTGGCGGGAAGCTCGACGGTCTCGCCCGTGGCGACGGGGCTGCGGCGGCCGCTTGCATCCGGCTCGCCAAGCCCCATAACGTCGCAGGTCAGCACGGCGCCGTTGAGTGCCTTGGGCGCCAGCAGCTCGCAGAACTCAACGCCGTCGGCAAGAGCAAGATCAAGCTCTTCCTCGTCGGCGGGCATCTGCTTCTTGGTGCGACGATACACCAGACGCACGTTCTTCACACCAGCCAGGCGCTTGGCCACGCGAGCCGCATCCATAGCGGTGTTACCGGCGCCAATGACTACGACATCCTCGCCCAGCTCGAGCTTCTCGCCCTTCTTGGCGGCCTCGAGGAACTCCAGCACGTCGAGCTCGGCACCCTCGCCCAAGCCCGCAGAGCCGGGCATCCAGGCACCGGTGGCCACGACCACGTTGGTAAAGCCCTGGGCCTTGAGCTCTTCAATGGAATCCACGCGAGCATTGAGCTGTACCTTGGCGCCAAAGGCCAAGCAGAGCTCGGCATCGTGAGAGATATCGTCACTGGCGATACGGAACTCGGGGATCACGTGACGGACCACGCCGCCGAGCGAATCGCGGGCCTCGAAGATGGTGACGGGCACGCCGGCACGCGTCAGGAAGAACGCCGTCGCCAGGCCGGCCGGGCCGCCGCCGATAACGGCAACGTTGCGCTCGCCGTCGTTGGCGATGGCCTGGGCGCGCAGCTTGGGCAGCACGGCCGTCATGGCCTCGCGGGCGGCCTTGAGCTTGCTGGCGCGGATCTGGGCGCCCTCGGGCTCGTAGAACGCACGCTCGCAGGCACGGCCGCAGGGATGCGGGCAGATGGTGCCGGTGATAAACGGCAGGGCGTTGCGCTCGATGATGATGTTGAGTGCGTCCTCGTAGCGGCCCTCGTCAACAGCCGCCAGGTAGGCGGGAATATCCTGCTGGATGGGGCAGCTCGTGCGGCACGGCGCGGTAAAGCAGTCGGAAAGCGGGCTCTTGCCGGCAACCTTGCGGTCGGGCAGCGGACGCAGCGGCTTCTTGTAGAGCGGGTTGGTGAGCGAGTCGGCCTGGATCGCAGTCACGGCCTCGAGAGAGACGCCCTCAAACGGCTTGCCGTCCAGATCGCCAAACTCACCGGCCATCTGGCTAAAGCGCTCGTAGCCACCGGGCTTGAGCACGTCGGTCGCCAGGGTAACGGGCCAAATGCCGGCATCGTACAGGGCGCGGATGTTGTAGACCGTGGCGCCACCGGAGTAGCTGATGCGCAGCTTGCCATCGAACTGCTCGGTAATGCGACGGGCGGCCTCGATGGTCAGCGAGAACAGCGAACGGCCCGACATGTACATCTCGGTGGAGGGCAGCTCGTTCCTCGTCACGTCGACGGGGAACGTGTTGGTCAGCTTGACGCCAAACTCCAGGCCGCGCTCGGCGCACAGGGCGATCAGGCGCTCGAACATAGGCACGGCATCGGCCCACTGCAGGTCCTCGCGGAAGTGCGTGTCATCGAAGACGATGTAGTCAAAGCCCAGCTCGTTGAGGCGCTGACGTGCAAACTCATAGCCCAGCAGCGTGGGGTTGCACTTGATGTAGGTGTTGAGGCCCTTCTCGGTGATCAGATAGGTCGCGATGCGCTCGATCTCGGCCGGCGGGCAGCCGTGCAGGGTAGACTCGGTGATGGAGTTGGAGACGCGTGCCGGGATGGACTCGACAAATGCGGCGTCAACATGCTCAAACTTGTCCAGGTTGGCGAGCGCCCACGTACGGCACTCGTTCCAGACGTCGGAGCCGCTGGCGTCCTTCATACCCTCGATGTAGGCGTCGACCTTGGGGCTCTTGATGCCCTCCAGGTCATAACCCACGGACATGTTGAAGACAAAACCGTCCGGGCTTCCCAGGCCGTACTCGCGAGCGATGAGGTGGCAGGCGAACCATGCCTTCACGTACTCGGCAAAGGCCTGCGGAACCTCGAGCTCGGTCGACCACTCACAGTTGTAGCACTCGTCCTGCGCCACGATGCAGGGCTTGTTCACACACTTGGAGAGCTCCTCGCCGTCCATAACCTGGACGGTCTTGAGCTCAAAGAAGCGGGAACCGGCCACGTAGGATGCCACGATGTTTTGGGCAAGCTGCGTGTTGGGACCGGCGGCCGGGCCAAACGGAGTCTCGATGCGCTCGTCAAAAATGGGAAGCGCGCCCTCCTGGTTGGTCGTGACCATCTTGCGCACGCCAAAGATGGCGTCCTGGGTCTTGTGCTCCTCGATGATCCAGTTCATCAGCTGCGAAAACGGGATCGGCCTCATGATGTCGCTCATAATGAGCTCCTCTCTGTAACGCCCGGCGAGACCGCGCGGCGGGCGCAAATACGGTGTAGCGCTAGCACAGCGCCGGCGACCCCGCGGAGGCCGCCTATACGCGCGCCGGATGCGGCGAAACGCCCGACGCGCGTGAATCTACTTGTGAATTAGTAGGTGCGATCGTTGAGCGTGCTCCAGAGCTTCTTGGACTCAGCCAAGGTCCACGCGTTGATCTTGTCCTCATCAATGCCAACGAACTCGCGATCCTTGTACAGGATGCGGCCGTTGATGATGGTGGTGCGGCAGTTTTTGCCCATCATGCCAAAGAGCATGTGGCCGTCGATGTTCTCCTCGCTCAGCGGCGTAAAGGGCTTGTAGTCCATAACGATGACGTCGGCGGCAGCGCCGGCCTCGAGCACACCGAGCTTGCGATCGAAGTACTTGCTCGCCATCTTGGCGTTGTTCTCGAACAGCATGGTCATGGCCTCGCACCAGCCCACGTTGGGCATGGCGGCGTTGTGGCGCTGAATGATCAGGAAGACCTTAAGGCTCTCGAGCATATCGTGGGTGTAGGCGTCGGTGCCCATGCACACGGGGATGCCGCGGCGGAAGAACTCGAGCACGGGGGCGCAGCCCACGGCGTTTCCCATATTGGATTCGGGGTTGTTGACCAGCCAGGTGCCGGACTCCTTGACGATATCCATCTCGGCGGGCGTCACGTGGATGCAGTGGCCCAGCATGGTGTCGGGGCCGAGCAGGTTGTGCTGCAGCAGGCGCTCGACGGGGCTGATGCCGCCGCGGTTGAGGCGGGAATCCCACACGTCATTCATGCCCTCGCACACATGGATGTGGAAACCGGTCAGGCCGTTGTTGGCCTCGGCCATCTTGTCCATGGTCTCGTCCGAAAGCGTAAAGGTGGCGTGACCGCCAAACATGGCGGCGATCATGTGGTTGTCGTTATCGCGACGCTCCTTGGCGGCCCACTGGGCAAACTCGGCGTTCTCGGCAATGGCCTGGTCGCATTTTTCCTGGCCGCGGCGATCGGAGACCTCGTAGCACAGGCACGAACGCATGCCCAGCTCCTGAGCGGCGTCCTTAATGGTAAAGAGGCTGCCCGGAATCTCGCAGAAGCTCGCGTGGTGATCGAAGATCGTGGTGACGCCGTCGCGGATGGAATCCAAAATCGTGGCATAGGCGCTGGCCTTGGTGCCGTCGAGCGTCAGGTTGTCGTCGATCTTCCACCACTGCTGCTCGAGATTCTCCAGGAAGTTGGTGGGGTTGCAGCCCTTAATGGCAAGGCCGCGGGCCAGACCCGAGTAGATGTGGGTGTGGCAGTTGATAAGTCCGGGCATGATGAGGTTGCCCTGGGCGTCGACGTACTCGGCATCCGGGTACTTGGCCTTGAGCTCGCACTCGGGGCCCACTTCGACGATCGTATCTCCGTCAATGGCGACCGCACCGTTTGGAATAAACGGGGTCTGAGCGTTGCGGGTAAAGACGGAACCGTTAGCGACCAGAAGCATAAATGCTCCCTTCAACATCAGGGGCGGGGTTTGACACCTCTGACATAGCGGAGTGCGAAGCGCCGGCCTACACCGGAAACGGGCCCTCTCCCGTCAACGCTTCACCAAAGGGGCAAACCCTTTGAAGTGCGGCTTGGCGCCGCATGACGTCGGCGGACGAGGCGATGCGCCCGCCGACGAATAGCACCGAATTGGTTACTTCTTGCTCTCGGGCAAGACCAGATCCACGGCAGCGTCCTTGGCAGCATCGACGTGCTGAGCCACGACCGGCGTCTGCGGAAGGATCAGATTAAGGACAATGGCCATGATGGCGGTGGGGGTTACGGCATTGGAGCCGATGACGGTGGACACCCAAGTAGGCATGCTCTCGCTGACAAGGCAGCCGCTGGCCATCCAGATACCCAGGCCAAAGACGACCGAGGTGCCGACGATGGTGGTAGTGCGCTGCGTGAGGCCCTCGCGGGTGAACATGCGCACGCCGTTCATGGTGATGGTGCCAAAGACACCGACGGTCGCGCCGCCGATGACGGGCTGCGGGATAGCGGAAAGGACGGCCGAGAGCTGCGGGAACAGGCCGGTAATGGCAAAGACGGCCGCAATGATCACAAATACCCACTTGTTTACGACCTTGTTGGAGCAGATGATGCCCACGTTCTGGCCAAGGGCGCTGGTGGGAAGACCGCCCAGCAGACCGCCTACCATAGAGGTGAGGCCCTGGGAGACGATGGCGCCGGAGAGCTCGCGCTCGGTGGGCATACGGTCGATGGAGCCCAGGCAGGCGGCGGAGACGTCACCGATAACCTGGATGGCAACCATGGGGAACACGACGGCGAGGGTAATGCAGACCTCGGGATCAAACTCGAGCGCGTAGGGCATGAGCTTGGGAAGAGCGAAGACCTGGGCGGTGGCGACGCTGGAGAAGTCGATCATCCCAAAGGGAATCGAAACGATCATGCCAACGATCATGCCAAAGAACACGGAGCCCAGCTTGAGCGTGCCCTTGCCAAAGTTGGCGAGCGCAAAGACCACGGCGAAGGTGATCAGAGCGACGCACCAGGCCTGCGGGGTGCCCCACAGCGGCGTGCCCATGCCGCCGGCCATATACTTGACGGCCGTGGGATAGAGAGAGACGCCAATGGAGAAGATGACCGTACCGGTCACGACGGGCGGGAACAGCCACTTAATCTTGCTGTAAGCCAGACCAAAGAGGACCGCGACGGCGCCGCCGACGATCTCGCCGCCCAGCAGCGCGCCAAAGCTAAAGCCCGAGCCACACATGGCCTGCAGGGCCGGCAGAAACGCGAACGAGACGCCCATGACGATGGGCAGGCCGCCGCCAATGCGACGGAAGGGAGCAAAGGCCTGAAGGGCCGTATCGATTGCCGAAAGAATGAGCGCGACCTGAATGATGTCAGTCTTCTGCTGGCTACTGAAGCCGTAGACACCGGCTATGATGACCGCCGGGGTAATGATGCCGGCAAACGATGCCAGTACATGCTGAAGGGCGCACGGGATCATTTCCTTAACGGGAGGCATGCCTTCGCGAGTGAACAGGGCTTCAGTGCCGTTCGTAACCGTCTCCTGGGTCATTTGACCACCAATCCTCGAAATAGTTGTTTTCGCATCTAACGCTCTATTGTGACGCAGTGCGGAGTTGAGGTTGTGCCTTCGTTGCATATCGTATTAAAGATGATTCTCATTCTCAATAATAATTTTTTGTTATCATACTATTCTTGAGCTGAGACAATGCATTTCCGCAGGTCAGGAAAGTGTCTGGTCAAAATAACATCTAACTTTTCTTTTGGTCGACCGTTTACCGCCAAATTCCTACCGCTCGTCTGTATTACGCAATGTACCAGCGAATATACGAGATGACGAACAGCGTGTTACCATGAGAAAAAATTGTTATGAACATTTTCGATTTCACCCCAAGGAGTTGCCCGTGAACGAGACCGTACGCCGCTTTTTGCCGATGGTCGATTTCCTGGAGCAGATACTCGGCAAAAACAGCGAAATCGTGCTGCACGATTTCTCGGATCCCGACCATGCCATCGTCGATATTCGCAACGGCATCGTGAGCGGCCGTAAGGTCGGCGGCCCCGCCACCGATCTGGCACTCAAGATCATGCACGATGCCAAGTATCGCGACCTGCCGTTTATTACGGGCTACGAGGGGCGCGGTGCCGGTGGCAAGACGCTGGAGTCGGCGACGTACTTTATCCGTGAGGGTGACGAGATCGTCGGTATGCTCTGCGTCAACACCGACCTCTCGACCGTGCGCTCCATCAACGCCATGGCGCAGCAGCTCATGGCATGCTTCGACGCGGCGCCGACGCGCACGGAGCCCGCGTCTATCGAGGTCGAAAGCCTTTCGGAGTCCACGCAGGAGCTCATCGACCGCAGTATTGCCGAGCTGCTGAGCGCGCGCGGGCTGGATGTAGCGTCGCTTGGCCAGAGCGACCGCGTGGACGTCATTCGCCACCTCAACGGCAACGGGGTGTTCATGCTCAAGGGCGCCGTGGCCTGCGCCGCCACCGCGCTGGGCATCTCGGAGCCCAGCGTCTACCGCTACCTGCAAAAAGTCCGCAAGGAGGGCTAACCCGCTGATCCCTTGGGGACGGAGAAAAAAGGATCATTTTGCCGCATCGCCTGACAAAAGACCCTGCAGCTCGCACTGCAGGGTCTTTTTGCATGTCATGTTTAGTTGTTGCCAACGCCTTAGAGAGCGGCGACGACCTCGATCTCGACCAGACCGCCAGCCGGAAGAGCGGCAACCTGGAAAGCGCTGCGTGCGGGGAAGGGGGCCTCGAACTTGGAAGCGTAGATCTCGTTCACGGCGGCAAAGTCGGCGATGTCGGCCAGGTAGACCGTGGTCTTGACGACATCGGCAAAGGTGGCGCCGGCAGCGGTCAGCAGAGCCTCGACGTTAGCAAGGGACTGCTTGGCCTGGGCCTCGACGCCCTCGGGCAGCTTGCCGGTTGCGGGGTCGATGCCCAGCTGGCCGGACAGGAACACCATGTTGCCGGTCTGGATACCGGGGGAATACGGGCCGATGGCTGCGGGTGCGTTATCGGAAGACACGACGGTCTTGCTCATGTTTTTCTCCTTACGATCAGATAGAGAGCGTGAGCGCGGCGTTCGCACCGGGAGGCACAATTCGGTCTGAACACCGCGCTTGATTTGGGATAGTACTCAGGGTTTCCGCGCGATGCAAGATTATTATCACGTTGCGAGAATAATTTATCGCCAACGGTGCCTGTCGGCCGCTGAACGGCACGACCGGACGGTGAAGCTCAAAATGATCCGTTTCCCTCCGTCCCCATCGGATCAGGTAATCCATAGGGGACGGAGGGAAACGGATCATTTTTGCTGCAAGGGCTGCTGAAGACTTTATCCTGCTTAGGCTGCGGGCATCGCCCATCGCGACGGCGCCACTATACTTTTGAGTATCTGAGCATTTTGAAAGGCAGGATATGACCGCAACCGCCAGTCGAACCACCAACCGCAGACCCGAGCTTTTGGCGCCCGCCGGAGGGCCCGAACCCTTTGCCGCCGCACTCGCCGCCGGAGCAGACGCCATCTACTGCGGCATGGGCAGCTTCAACGCCCGCCGCAAGGCCACCAACTTTACCGACGAGGCCTTTGAGCAAGCCTGCCGAGCCGCACATCTAGCCGGGTCGCGCGTCTACGTCACGGTCAACATCGTCATCAAGCAGTCCGAGATGGCCGATGCGCTGCAACTCATCCATCGCTGCTCCACGCTGGGCGCCGATGCCTTCATCATCCAGGACTGGGGCCTGTTCTTTGAGGTCAAGCGCACGATGCCCGGCATCGAGACGCACATCTCGACCCAAGCAAACATCCACGACGGCCGCGGAACCCTTTGGTGCCGCGAGCAGGGCGCCGACCGCGTGACCTTGTCGCGCGAGCTTTCCATCGACGAGATTGCCGCCATTCACGATGCCGCGCCCGATGTGGACCTTGAGGTCTTCAGCCATGGCGCCATCTGCTTTTGCTACTCGGGCCTATGCCTGCTTTCGAGCTTTGCCATGGCGGGACGATCGGCCAACCGTGGCATGTGCGCCCAGCCCTGCCGCCTGCCCTACGAGCTGATCGACGAGAACGGTCGCGCGCTCTCCCCCGCCGGCCGCGAGCGTGCGCTATGCCCGCGTGACACCAACACCTCACAGCTTGTTCGCCGTCTGTATGACGCCGGTGCCGCGTCGCTCAAGCTCGAGGGCCGCATGAAGGCGCCCGATTACGTGTACTCCATCGTTGATGTGTATCGTCACGAAATTGACGACATGCTATCCGGAGTCACCGTTGCCAAGGACGAGGAAGCCGCCCGCCAGCGCCAGCTCAAGCGTTGCTTTAACCGAGACTTTACGCACGCCTATCAGGACGGCACCTCGGGCGACGAGATGATGAGCTATGAGCGTTCCAACAACCGCGGCCAGATCGTGGGCACGGTGCTGGGCAGCCGCCCGGCCAACCGCGATGTGCGCGGCCTCAAGCCCGACGACCGCCGTCGCCGCGCCGCCATCGCCCGCATTGAGCTGTTTGAGCCCGTGGGCAAGGGCGACCTGCTGGAGCTTCGCCACGACGATGAGTTCGACCAATTCCTGACCACCATTGCCGCCGATGATGCCGCCGCGGGCGATGTTATCGAGTGCCGCGTGCCCCGCAGCATGCCCGAGGGCTGCCGCGTCCGCGTTATTCGCAGTCAGCGTGCCATCGACGCCGCCGGTGCCGCGCTCAAGCGCGATGTGCTGCGCCGCCGAGCTGTTGATGCGTCTATCGTGGCGCGCCTGGGCGAGCCGTTTACTGTCACACTCACCTGCTGCGACAACCCCGCGCTCACCGCCACCGCCACAGGCTTTACCGTCGAGGCTGCCAAGACCCGCGGCGTCGAGGCGTCAGACCTAGTTGAGCATGTGGGCCGCATGGGCTCCTCGCCCTTTGAGGCGGCGAGCTTTGATGTGGCGCTCGACGCCGGCTGCGGTATGGGCTTCTCTGCCGTGCACAAGGTGCGCGCCGCTGCCTGTAAAGCATTGGAGGAGGCCATTCTGGCGCCGTACGAGGAGCGCGCGAAAACGCTCGAGTTGCCGGTGCTCGACAAATGTACGCGCGCCATGCCCACGCATTACCGCGACGAGCCGCAGATCTGCGCCACCGTCACCTCGCTCGAAGCTGCCGAGGCAGCCCGCGCGGAGGGTGCGACGAGCATCTACATGACCACCGATGCGCTCGATGCGGCCGGGCTCTCCCCCGCCGATGCGCTTGAGCGGGGCATCGTACCCGTACTCGACGAGGTCTGCCGCGCCGTCGACCACGAGCGCGTCGATCCCTGGATCAATGCTGGAGTCACCGTCGCCGTCGGCAATATCTCCGAGCTCGCCGTAGCCGCGCATGCCGGCGCCACGGCCGAAATTCGCTCTTGCCTGCCGGTGCACAACATACCCTGCATGGAGGCGCTTGCCGAGCGCGGAGCCGGCGCATTTTGGCTCTCGCCCGAGATCACACTCGACGAGATTGCCTCGCTCGGCGCCGCCGCGCCCGCGGCTCTGGGCATCACCGTCTTTGGCCGTCCGCGCGTTATGACGAGCGAACACTGCATTCTGCAGGTTGCCAACGGCTGCATCCACGATTGTGCCAACTGCCGCCTGCGTGCTCGCAAACTCTCGCTCAAGAATATCGACGGCAAGGTCATGCCCGTCCGCACCGACATCCACGGCCGCTCTCGCCTGTACGACGCCTACCCCATCGACCTCACGCCGCAGGTTCCTCAGCTGCTCGATGCCGGCGTGCGTCGCCTCATGGCGGACGGAACGCTGCTCGAGACGGATGAGGTGGGCCGTGCCGTCGCCCGTGTCCGTCGTGCCGTCGAAGCAGCGCGGGCCGGCCGCAAACCCGCCGCCCGTCTACGCGGGACGACCTCGGGCTGCATGTTTGTGGGAATCAGCTAACCGAAAGGCTTACACGTGAACGAAGAACCTCAAGTCCTCTACTGCGACGCCTGGCTCATGGCCATCGACAAGCCCGCTGGCATGATCGTCCACGGCGACGGCACCGGCGAGCGCACGCTCACCGACTACGCCAGCGACCTGCTGCTGGCGATGGGCGACGGCTTTGCCGCGACCGACATGCAGCCACTCAACCGCCTAGACCGCGACACCACCGGCGTAGTGCTGTTTTCGCTCGACAAGCAGACGCAGCCCGCCTTTGACCAGATGGTCATCGACCACGCTTTCGAAAAGCACTACCTGGCGCTCGCCGAGGGCAAGATCGACTGGAACGAGAAGCTCATCGACAAGCCCATCGCCCGCGACCGTCACGACAGCCGAAAGATGCGCGTCGGCGCCAGCGGCAAGCCGTCTCAGACGCGCGTGAAGGTGCTCAAGCGTCTTAAGAGCCGTCGTGGCCTGCCCACGCGCTCGTATATCGATGTCGAGCTGCTCACCGGCCGCAAGCATCAGATTCGCGTGCACCTGGCCAGCGAGCGTCACCCCCTGGTTGGCGACGACCTGTACGGAACGCCGCGCCCCTGCGGCCTGATGCTCCACGCCCACAGCGTGTCCTTCACGCATCCCGTAACCGGCGAGCACATCCACATCGAAGCCCCCTGCCCCTGGGAGCCTTAAACCACCACAATGGGGACAGGCACCTTTGTGGTGGTTTAGGCCGCGATGGTTCTACCGTGTCGCAAAAGATCTCAATCTGTAACAGTTAGAACCCATTTCCCGGTCTATCTGTTACAGATCGAGACATTCGAATCTCCCCTCAAGAGAAAATCTCGATCTGTAACAGTAACTCGGCAAAATCGGTCACAGCTGTTACAGATTGAGACAAAGGGGCGGCGCGGCTCAGAAGCATCTCAATCTGTAACACCTAATCCGCTTCTGACAGTCTAGTTGTTACAGATTTAGACAAACCAGCAGACAACAAAAGCGGCAACGCCAGTGATGGACGTTGCCGCTTTTCTATTGAGAAATGAATCTGGTTTTTCGTTACTCGGCAGTCTTGTCGAGAGGTTTCTTGAGGAAGCTCATAACCAGGCAACCAACCACGGCGCCGATGGCAAGTGCCAGCAGGTACTGCACCGGGTTCGTGATGACCGCGATAACCCAGGCGCCACCGTGCGGAGCGGGGCTCGCGCAACCAAAGATCATCGACAGGCCACCGGCGGTCGCGGAGCCCAGGATGCAGGCGGGCAGCACGCGCAGCGGATCGGCTGCGGCAAAGGGAATGGCACCCTCGGTAATAAACGACAGACCCATGATGTAGTTCACCAGACCGGCCTTGCGATCGGCCTCGGTCCAACGGTTCTTAAAGAACGTCGTGGAAAGGGCGATGACCAGTGGCGGAACCATGCCTCCGGCCATGACGGCAGCCATGATCATGTTGCCCTGAACGGTCTGCTCGGCAAGGGCGGCGGTGCCAAAGACGTACGCGGCCTTGTTGATGGGGCCACCCATGTCGGTCGCCTGCATGCCGGCGCAGATGATGCCCAGCAGGACGATGCTCGTGCCGGAGAGGCCATTGAGCGCACCGGTGATGGCGGTGTTGATGACGCCCATGATGGGGTTGACGGCCATCATAAACAGGCTGGTCAGAAGAATGCCGAACACCGGGTAGATGAGCATGGGCTTGATGCCGTCAAGCGACTCGGGCAGCACGCTTGCCGCCTTCTTGAGCGCGTTAACGATGACACCGGCGGCAAAACCGACCAGCAGCGCACCCAAAAAGCCTGCGGAGACCAGCTGTGCCTGAGCGTCGGCATCCATGGCCGTCGTCAGATATCCGAGCGTAAAGCCCTGTTTGGCGATCCAGCCGCCCACAAAGCCCGCGGCAAGGCCCGGGCGGTCGGCGATGGACATGGCAATGTAGCCCGCAAGGATGGGCAGCATAAAGTTGAACGCTTGGTTGCCCGCCAGGTTAAAGAAAGCCGCGACCGGCGTGCTGTGACCGTAGGCGCTCGTACCCAGTCCTGCTTGGTCGAGCAGGAACGAGAGCGCCATAAGGATGCCGCCACCGACGACGAACGGCAGCATGTGCGAGACGCCGTTCATAAGGTCCTTGTAGACCCTGCGGCCCAGGCCCTCGGACTCGCCCTCAACGGCAGGCTGAGCGGACGCACCGCCGGCTACGTGATGGATGGGCGCATTGCCTGCCAGTGCGATGTTGATGAGCTCCTCGGCATCGTTGATGCCGCGCGTGACGGCACACGAATAGACCGGCTTGCCGTCAAAGCGGTCGAGCTCGACGTTCTTGTCCGCCGCGATGATGACACCCTTGGCACCCGCGAT
The DNA here is from genome assembly GCA_018382125.1 of Collinsella sp. Classification (GTDB taxonomy): domain Bacteria; phylum Actinomycetota; class Coriobacteriia; order Coriobacteriales; family Coriobacteriaceae; genus Collinsella. The sequence goes on along the minus strand of JAGZQO010000001.1, from coordinate 100,103 downwards.
GTCGGCGGCCGTCAACACGTTCTTGGCACCGCCCGAGCCCTGGGTTTCGACCTTGATGCTCACGCCCATCTTGGCAGCCTGATCCTCAAGCCCCTTTGCCGCCATAAACGTGTGGGCAATACCCGTTGGGCACGCCGTGATGGCGACGACGTCGTAGGCGCCGCCTCCCGTTTTCTCGTTCGTAGCTGACATGTTTCCTCCTTTTGCACAAGCAGGCCCACCCCTCGCCTCCAGAGGGCCAAAACCTGCGTATTACCTTGTGTTTGCGTTTTGATTAGAGCCGATAGCTCCGACGGACATGATCACGTCGTATGGAAACAGGGGTACTGGGCAACCATGCCCGGCGGGGCCATCGGAACCACCACAATGGGGACAGGCACCTTTGTGGTGGTTTTAGCCTTGTCCTGCCCCTGTCGCTAGACCGTGATGACGTTGTCCATCGACTGGTACTTGGCGGGAACCTCGCCCGCGGTGATGATCGTTGCATCGCGGAAGTCCGCGAACTTGACGGGCGCCACCATGCCAAATTTACTGGCGTCCGAGATTACGAAGCGCTTAGCGGTATGACGCATCGAGATACGCTTGACCTGCGCCTCCTCGATATCGGGCGTCGTAAAGCCTTGCTCGGCGGCAATGCCGTTGGAACCCCAAAAACCGCAGTTAAAGTTGTAGCGGTCCAGGGTTGCCAGGGCATCGGGACCAACGAGCGCCTCAGTCTCGGGCTTGAGCTCGCCGCCCAGCACCACGGTGCGCATGCCGCGCAGGGCAAGATGCTGAGCGTGGAGCACAGAATCGGTCACATAGGTGACGCCCTCGAGATGCGGAAGATGCTCGATGAGCCTGAGCGTCGTCGAGCCCGAATCGATATACACGAAGCTATCGGGCTCCACGAGAGCCGCGGCACGGGCGCAGATGCGCTCCTTGTCGTCGTTGTGGAGGTCGCTGCGCTCGCTGATCGTCAGGTCGCGCGTCACGTGCGCGCGCTCAAGGCTCGTGGCGCCTCCGTGCACTTTGGCAATGCGGTGCGCGCGATCAAGCGTCTGCAAGTCACGGCGAATGGTGGACGGCGTCACGCCCAGGGCCTCGGCAAGCTCCGGCACGGTAACCGAGCCAGCCTGCTGCACCATCGACACGATCGCGTTGAGCCTATCTTCCGCAAGCATCGCTTACTCCTCCTCGGGGTACACGACTCCCCAATCGGCGCGGAGCTTGGTCATGAGCTCCATAACATCAGAAGCATAGTCCAGAAGTTCGCACTTCGAATTGTCACCGACAACGGCCTTCTCCAGATCGGCAATCTCATAGCACAGGGCATAGGCCTCGATACCAGCGTGGACTTCCTCGCGGTGACCGTCTGCAGTCCACACGATGGTCGCGTGATCGGCGCGCGGATACTCGTTGACCTCGATATAGCACTTATCGAAGCTGATGACCGAACGCTTGGGCTGCTTGGAGTGGAGCGTAAGGCTCACCACGCCCAGCTGCTGTTCGGCATTACGGCAGACGATGCCGCCCGCAACGTCAACACCGGTCTCGCAGGTGTTGCCCAGCGAAACGACCTCAGCGGGCTGGCTTGCCATAAAGAGACGCATGACGGACAGGGCATACACGCCAATATCGAGCATGGCACCGCCAGCAAGGTTGCGGTTGTAGAAGCGATTGGTCAGGTCGCCGTACTCCTTATAGCTACCAAAGTTGAGCTGAGCAAGGTTCATACGGCCAAAGTCGCCCGCATCCATGCGACGGCGCAGCTCCTGATACAGCGGCATGTGGAGCACCGTGGTGGCATCCATAAGAACCACGTTGTGCTCGTCGGCGATGGCACGGGCCTCGTCAAGCTCGGCGGAATTGAGGGTAATGGCCTTCTCGCAGAGCACGTGCTTGCCGGCGGCCAGCGCAGCACGCAGATAGGTGATATGCGTGTTGTGCGGCGTGGTGATATAGACGGCGTCGATGTCCGGATCGGCGTAGAGGTCCTCGACCGTCTCGTACACCTTCTCGACGCCATACTGCTCGGCAAAAGCCTGAGCCTTGGTGAGCGTGCGGTTGGCAACGCCCGTAAGCTTGCGGCCGGCCAGGGCAAGGGACTGAGCCATCTGGTTCGCGATAACACCGCACCCGATCACTGCCCAACGAAGCTCGGGAGCCGTAAAGATGTCGTTTGGGAACGGCTGATTCTGGACCGAGGCAAACGCCGCCTTTGCGGCTGCCTCGGCGTCGAGCGGAGCCTGTTTGGAATCTGCCATGATGTGCCTCCTGAGTCATCGGAAGTCCTTCATTTCTAACAACCCTATAGTCGCACAATTGCGCGCGTATCTGCTCGTGTTTGCGTATTTATTTGCTTATCGGTCATTATTTAGCCATAGTTGGCAGATGTTTGCGCAGTTATGCGCATTGTCGCGCAAAACTATGCGCATGAATGCGCATGCGACGATCCTTGTGAAGCATAAAGAGGCGGAACACCAAAGCCCTAAAGAACAGAGTAGGCCGTGATACTCCACCCCTCTGAGGGCATCAGACATCAAAGGACCGTCCCAAACTGCCGGCAAAAAGGGAACGTCCCTATGTGCCGGCACCTAGAGACAGTCCCTATGTGCCGCTTTCGTTGAAGCCTATCCCAGATGACCAGATAAACAAATCTAAAGACAGTCCCCATCGACTGGTCGTTTAAGAACGTCCCCAACGACTACTCATTTAAGTCTGTCCCCAATGAGTAGGAATAGAAAAAGGCCCGGGTGCCGTGGCATCCGGGCCTTTGCTAGCAACTTGATGTTGCGGGCAGCTTAGAACTTGTGGCCGCACTTCTTGCAGACGCGCAGCTTGTTCTTGCCGTCCTTCTCGTGACCGACGCGGGTAACCTTACCGCACTCGGGGCAAACGAGATTGACGTTGGAGGCGTCGATGGGAGCCTCCTGCGAAACGATGCCGCCCTGCTGGTTGGCAGCGTTGGGCTTGACGGCCTTCTTGACGACCGAAACGCCCTCGACAACGACCTTGTTCTCGGCGGGGAGAGCACGCAGGACAACGCCCTGCTTGCCGCGATCCTTACCAGAGAGAACCTGGACCTTATCGCCCTTCTTGATATACATATATCTCCCCTAACTACAGGGTCTCGGGAGCGAGCGAGACGATCTTCATGTACTTCTTGTCACGAAGCTCGCGAGCGACGGGCCCGAAGATACGGGTACCGACGGGCGAACCATCGTTGTTGATGACAACGCAGGCGTTCTCATCAAAGCGAATGTAGGAGCCATCCTTGCGGCGGATCTCCTTAACGGTGCGAACGACGACGCAACGGACAACGTCCTTCTTCTTGACGTTGGCGCCAGGGGTAGCCTCCTGGACAGCACCGATGAACACATCGCCGATGCCTGCATAACGACGCTTGGAACCGCCAAGCACCTTGATGCAGCGAATCTTGCGAGCGCCGGAGTTGTCGGCGACGTTCAGCATGGTTTGCATCTGAATCATGGTAGATGTTCCTCCGAACTAAGAACCGAAGAGAGGTGCGCAGCCTTTATGCGGCCCGTGGTATGCAAGCCAGGCATACGCACATCTTCGGAAACGTACAAGTCGTAAGAGCGACTGCTTATTTAGCGCGCTCGACGACCTCGATGAGGCGCCAACGCTTCATCTTGGACATAGGACGGGTCTCCATAACGCGGACGGTGTCGCCCACGCCAGCCGTGCACTCCTCGTCGTGAGCGTGCAGCTTCTTGGAGCTGGTCATCATCTTGCCGTACTTGGGGTGACGCTTGCGCTCGGTGATGGTGACAACAATGGTCTTGGCACCGGAGACGGAGGTAACGACACCCGTACGGACCTTACGCGAGTTACGCGATTCAGTCATGTTCTCTCCTTAGGTCCTACTCGGCGACAGCGGACTTCTCCGCTGCGATCTCGCGGGCGCGCTGCTCCGTGAGGACGCGAGCGATGTCCTTCTTCACGGTGTTGACGCGAGCGGTGTTGTCCAGCTGGCTGGTGGCCATCTGGAAACGAAGGTTAAAGAGCTCGGCGCGCATTTCCTTCAGCTTCTCAACGAGCTGAGCGTCCGAGAGCTCACGAATCTCTGCGGGCTTCATTAGTTCTCCTCCTTGGCGGCGGCGGCGTCCTCAGCAGCCCACTTGGCCTCGAGAGCGGCCTCCTCAGCCATCTCCTTCTCGATGCGCTGCTCAGCGTTCTTGGCAGCAACAATCTTGGTCTTGATGGGGAGCTTGTGCTGCGCAAGACGCAGAGCCTCGCGAGCGACCTCCTCGGGAACACCCTTGACCTCGAACATGATGCGGCCGGGCTTGACGACGGCCACCCACTCCTCGGGGTTACCCTTACCAGAACCCATGCGAGTCTCGGCAGGCTTCTTGGTGATGGGCTTATCGGGGAAGATCGTGATGTAGACACGACCGCCACGCTTCATGTAGCGGGTCATGGCAATACGAGCGGCCTCGATCTGACGGTTGGTGATCCAATGGGCCTCGAGAGCCTGGATACCAAACTCGCCGAAATGCAGCTCGGTATTACCCTTGGCCTGGCCCTTCATGGAGCCACGCTGCACCTTGCGGTGAAGAATACGCTTAGGGGCAAGCACTACTGACCCCTCCTCTCGGAGTTACGACGACGAGGACGGGAAGAGCCCTCGAGTGCAGGGTTGGGAACAGGCTGGCCCGGGAGCTTCTCGCCCAGGTAGATCCAGACCTTCACGCCGCAAGCGCCCATGGTGGTGCTGGCGACAGCCGTGCCGTAGTCGATCTTGGCACGGAGGGTGTGCAGAGGCACGCGACCCTCGCGGTACCACTCACGACGGCCCATCTCGGCACCGCCGAGACGACCGGAGCACTGGATACGGATGCCCTTAGCGCCGGCCTTGCGGGCAGACTGGACAGCCTTGCGCATAGCGCGACGGAAGGCAACGCGGCCCTCGAGCTGCTCAGCAATGGACTGAGCAACGAGGTTGGCGTCGAGCTCGGGGCGCTTGATCTCGACAACGTCGACGGAGAGCTGGCCCTTGGAGACGCCAGCGACCTTCTCGAGCTCGGTGCGGAGGGTATCGATCTCGGCACCCTTCTTACCGATGACAACGCCGGGGCGAGCGGTGAGGATAATGACCTTCACCTTGTCGCCAGCGCGCTCGATCTCGACGCGGGAGACAGCTGCGCGGGAAAGACGCTTCTCGAGGTACTTGCGGATCTCGAGATCGTTACCGAGGGTCTTAGCGTAATCCTTCTCTGCGAACCAGCGGGAGCGCCAGTTCTCGGTGATGCCAAGACGGAAGCCGGTGGGGTAGACTTTCTGACCCATACAGCTTTACGCCTCCTTTCGAGGAGCAACGACGACGGTGATGTGGGAAGTACGCTTCAGAATGCGAGAAGCGGAACCCTTGGCGCGGGGACGGATGCGCTTAAGCGTCGGACCCTCGTCAACATAGGCAGCGGCGACAACCAGGTTGTCGGCACGCAGACCGTTGTTGTTCTCGGCGTTCGCAACGGCGGAACGGAGAACCTTCTCGACATCCACGGCGACGGCGCGGTCGCAGAAGTGGAGGATGTCGAAGGCCTGAGCGACAGGCTTGCGGCGGATCAGATCGACCACCAGGCGGGCCTTGCTGGGGGAAACACGCACGTACTTAGCGACGGCGCGAACCTCGGTGGCCTCAGTTTCAATAGACTTAGTTGCCATTTACGGTTAACCCCCTATTTGGCCTTGTGGCCACGGAACGTACGAGTCGGCGCGAACTCGCCGAGCTTGTGACCAACCATGGACTCGGTAACATACACGGGCACATGCTTGCGGCCGTCGTGGACGGCGATGGTGTGACCAACCATCTCGGGGAAGATGGTGGACGCGCGGGACCAGGTCTTCACGACGTCCTTCTTGCCAGCCTCGTTCATCGCGGTGATACGCGAGAGAAGGCGAGTCTCCACGAACGGGCCCTTTTTGAGACTTCTGCTCATAAGTGCTTTCTCCTAAAACTCGGTATCCGAAATTACTTCTTACGGCGACGAATGATGTGCTGGTTCGAGACCTTCTTCTTCTTGCGCGTACGAAGGCCCTTCGTCGGCTTACCCCAGGGGGTAACGGAGGGACGACCAGAGGTGTGGTTCTTGCCCTCGCCACCGCCGTGCGGGTGGTCGACAGGGTTCATGACGGTACCGCGGACGGTCGGGCGCACGTTCATGTGACGCTTACGGCCGGCCTTGCCGATGACGATGTTGGAGTGATCGGCGTTGCCGACCTCACCGACGGTGGCGCGGCAGGTAACGAGGATGCGGCGCATCTCGGAGGAAGGCATACGGACGATAGCGTACTTGCCCTCCTTACCCATCAGCTGGCAGGAGTTACCGGCGGAACGGGCGATAGCGGCGCCCTTGCCCGGCTGGAACTCGACGGCGTGGATGAGCGTACCGACGGGGATGTCGGCGAGGGGCAGAGCGTTGCCCGGCTTGATGTCGGCGTCAGAACCGGACATGATGGTCTGACCGACCTCGAGGCCCTTGGGGGCCAGGATGTAGCGCTTCTCACCGTCAGCGTAGTGCAGCAGAGCGATGCGAGCGGAACGGTTCGGATCGTACTCGATCGTGGCAACCTTGGCGGGCACGCCGTCCTTGTTGCGCTTGAAGTCGATCACGCGGTAACGACGCTTCACGCCGCCGCCCTGGTGGCGGGTGGTGATGCGGCCGTTGTTGTTACGACCGGCCTTCTTGGGCAGGGGCTCGAGAAGAGACTTCTCGGGCTTGGTGCAGGTAATCTCGGAGAAGTCGGAGATCGTCTGCCAACGCCTACCAGCGGAGGTCGGCTTAAGGTGCTTTACAGCCATTACAATCCCTTTCAATAGGAATCCGTTAGCCATCGCAGACAGGGATTCGAGGTTCTGCCTCGGGTGCGATGACACCGGACGTATACACGGTTCCGGGCGTGTCCATTTTATACGCCCAAAACCTTGAGCTCCCGCCTCCCCTATTTGGGAGGCATGAGCTCACTCAACAGCAGCGAGTCTTAGGCCTGGTTGCCAAAGACCTCGATGGTGTCGCCCTCGGCCAGCGTGACGATGGCCTTCTTCCAAGAACGGGTCTTGCCGGCGACATAGCGCACGCGCTTGGTCTTGGGCTTGACCGTCAGGGTGTTCACGCGAACGACCTTGACGCCGAAGATCTCCTCGACAGCGTCCTTGATCTGATACTTGTTAGCATCCTTGGCGACCTCGAACGTGTACTTGTTCAGCTCCATGCCGGAGAAGGAACGCTCGGACACGATCGGACGGATGATAATCTCGTGGGCGGTCATTTATGCAAGCACCTCCCCGAAGTGAGCGGCGATGTCGGCGGGCATCAGCACAGCGTTGTTGTTGACGAGATCGTAGGTGTTGGCCTCGTCAGCGGTGATGATGAACGTCTTGGGAATGTTGCGGAACGACAGGTAGGCGTTGACGTCCTCATCGCGAACGATGATGGTCAGACGCTTGCCCTCAAGGCCGAGAGCCTTGAGCATGGCGACGGCAGCCTTGGTGGAAGGCTTCTCGAAGCCGTAGTCGTCGACGAGCACGAGCTCGCCATCGGCCAGCTTGGCGGACAGCGCAGAGCGCATAGCCAGCTTGACCTCCTTGTTGTTCATACGCTTAGCGTAGGAACGGGGCTTGGGGGCGAAGACAACGCCACCGTGACGCCACTGGGCAGCACGGATGGAACCCTGGCGGGCACGGCCGGTGCCCTTCTGACGCCAAGGCTTCTTGCCGCCACCGGAAACCTCAGAGCGGCCCTTAGCGGACTGGGTGCCCTGACGCCAAGAGGCCATCTGGCACTTGACGATGTGGTGCATAACGTGGATGTTCGGCTCGATGCCGTACACCTCAGCGGCGAGCTCGGCCTCGGCGACCTTCTTGCCCTCGCTGTTCTTTACTTCAAACTTTGCCATTTAAGTGTTCTCCTTGGTATGACGCTGGGCTAAATGGGCTGGGCCCTTAGGCCATACGGATGGCGACGAGACCATTCTTGGCACCCGGGACAGCGCCCTTGACCAAGATGAGGTTCTGCTCGGCATCGATGCGGACAACGGAAAGGTTCTTGACGGTAACGCGCTCGTTACCCATGTGACCGGCCATCTTGACGCCCTTGAGGACGCGCGCAGGATAGGCGCACTGACCGATAGAACCGGGGTGACGCTGGAAGTGAGAACCATGCGTCATAGGACCGCGGCGCTGACCCCAGCGCTTGATGCGACCCTGGAAGCCCTTACCCTTGGAGGTACCGATGACGTCGACCTTCTCGACATCAGCGAAATCAGCGACGGTGACGACCTCGCCGACCTTGTGCTCCTCGCCGTTCTCGACGCGGACCTCACGAAGGAAGCGGACAGGCTCGACGCCAGCCTTGGCGAAGTGACCAGCCATGGGCTTGTTCACGTTCTTGGCCTTGATGTCGCCGAAACCGATCTGGACGGCGTCATAGCCGTCGGTTGCCTGAGTTTTAACCTGCGAGACAGCGCAGGGGCCAGCCTGGATGACCGTGACGGGAACGACGTTGTCGTCCTCGTCCCAAACCTGGGTCATGCCAATCTTGCGGCCGAGAATCATGCTGATCAAGATATGATCCCAACTCTCGCGTGGTCTTGGGACAATGCGTACACCACCGAGCGTACGCCCCTAGAGGACCACTACTTACACGACGTGCTCCCCAGCCTTGTATTTCGCCCGGACTACCTGACAACCCTATTAAGCAGGCATTTTGTCCAGCCAGAATACTCCCCTGGTTTCACACAGCTGTTTAGTATACACGGCTGCGGGCGTATCCATCGAGATTCATATTTCACTCACATTGTTTACGCAGGTAAAGTGCGTGGCACGTCTCCCGAGCACGGCGAGGGCCGGAGAAATATATTAAGGTCCCTGCTCTACAGTCCTGCGCAAGACGGAGAGCACATTAAGTGCTCTCCTTTGCGTGCGGAACTCGCGATGACCTTAATATATTTCTCCGGCCCTCGCCGTGCTCGGGAGACGACACGCTGATGTCTGCTTAACTCTGCTCGCTCAGGCTAATGACTTTGCTGGGGATCGATGATTTGCCGCAAGGTAAACTTGGATTGAGGCGTATCGCCCTCTTCTCCCGACTTTTCCTCATCGAAATCGAAGATCATGATGGCGCAGTTGGGGAGTTTTGTTGGGAGCTCAAAGTCCTCTGGGACGGCAGCCTTGATGAATTGGCGGCTGGCGCTGCCGTGGCTTACTGCTAGAAGGGTTTCGATACCATCGGCGTCCATGATATTGGTGAGGGTGTCTACCATGCGCTCTTGCAGCGCCTGGCTTCCTTCTCCTCCGAATGGGATTAAGTCCTCGCCTGGATCCCAGACGTCGGTGGGTAGCGCGTCGTGCGGGCCCTCTTCGAAGGTGCCGTAGCAGCGCTCGATAATGCCTTCGCAGGGCTCAACGTCAGCGTCTGCGCCGAGAAGCTCGGTTGCGACGAGGCTTGCCGTGGCCATGGCTCGGCCCAAAGGGGAGGAGACCACTTTATCGGGGACGACGCCGTGGGCTTTGAGCCATGCGGCTGCCATCCCGGCTTGCTGACGGCCTAAGTCGGTGAGCGGTGAATCGCAGCGGCCCTGGACCAGCTTTTTGACGTTGAACTCCGTCTGACCGTGACGGAGTAGATACAGCTTCTTCATGCTCTCCCCTTCTGCATAACCTGCTTTGCCGGCACAGCCTTACTCGTGGGTATGCCCTACGTAGTCTTCGTCGATCGTAATCTTGGCAATCGACTTGGGATATTCCGATTCGACCCGTTGTGCCAGCGCGTGCTTTACGTCTTCGGCACTCATCTGCAGATCCGAGGGACGCACGCAGTCAAAGATCACGTTGGTGTGCGTAGGACCCGGCACACAGCGTAGATCATGAATCGAGAGGCGGTTATCGATCTCCTGAGCCATTGCGTTGATACGCAGGCGCATGCTCGCCAGCTTGGGGTCATCGGTCACGATGGGGTCGTAGTGAAGTGTGACAATCATGCCGTCTTCGTTCCTAAACGACTGCTCGATGTTATCGAGCGTGTCGTGGCTTTCCAGCGGGCTGGCTTCGGCCGCCATCTCGGCGTGCGCACTTGCAAACTTCCTGCCCGGGCCGTAGTCGTGAACCATCAAATCGTGAACGCCCAAAACGCCGGGATAGCTCATGATCTTGTCTCGAATGTGCTTGACCAGCTTAGGATCGGGTGACTGGCCCAAAAGCGGGCTCACCGTATCCTGGATGAGTTCAAAGCCGCTCCAGCCAATATAAGCGCCAACGGCAAGGCCGACCCATGCATCAAGATTGATGTGCGTCACCTGCGAAACAATTGCGCACGCCAGCACGGCGCCCGTAGCAAGGACATCGTTCTTGGAATCCTGCGCGGTCGCATGCAGCGTCTCGGACTCAATGCGATCGCCGAGCTTTTGGTTGAGGGCCGCCATCCAGAGCTTTACGACCATCGAAAGCACTAGAACTGCCACCAGGGCAAGCGAGAACTCGACAGGTTCGGGGTGGATGACGCGCTCGACCGAGGACTTCACCAGCTCAACGCCAATCAGCAGCACGAGCGCCGCCACGACCAGACCCGAGAGATACTCATAGCGACCGTGGCCGTAAGGATGCTCGGGGTCGGCCGGCTTGCTCGCCAGCTTAAAGCCCAGCACGCTCACGATATTCGAGCTGGCATCGGACAGGTTGTTCATGGCATCCGCCACGATCGAAACCGATCCCGACAGCACGCCAATTGCGCCCTTTGCAGCGCATAGTGCCACATTGGCGAGAATACACACCACGCCCGTCAACGTGCCCACGCGCGCACGGTCGCCCTGCGCACGCTTAACAATCCACTCAACCATCTACATCCGCCCCCACGATGCTATCTATATATCTATTGCTCAAACGGATTGTAGTGTAGCCACTTTGTCCCCCAGATACAAAAAGGCCGCAACCCACATGGGCCACGACCTTGGAATGTGACATGCAGGACTGTCCCTTTGTCGATCGATTTATGCGCTTGCTTCGGCCGCGCTCTTCGAGGTTTCGGGCAAATCGGCTCCGTCTTCTGCCGCCCGCCCCTTCGCCGGCACCACGCCAAAGCAGTAGCTCAGCGCCGCAGACACCGCAAATGCCACACCGCCGGCAGCACAGCACCATAGCAGGTTCGAGATGCCGCCCGTGGCAAAACCAATGATCATGAGGACATTCGTCATACCGATGGTATAGGCCGTAACGTGGCCCACGGCCGCAACAAGGCCTCCGACGGCGCCGCCAATGGCCATGCACGTCAGGCACCTGCCATATTTAAAGCCGCAACCGTACAGCGCCGGCTCACTTACGCCACCAAGCACGCCCGAGATCGAATAGCCCAGCATGAGGGCCTTCTCATCCTTATCCGCAACGCGGAGCGACGCGCCAAAAGGCATGCCCCAAACGGCGAACGTTGCCATCGTCGCGGCGATCAGAATGCACGAATCCGTTCCCACACTCATAAACTGCGCATAGGCGAGCGATAGGACAACGTTGCTGACGCCCGCGATCTTTAGGAACTCCCAGCCCGCGGCAAGCCCCATGAGCGTGAGCAGTGACACGATGCCACCGGAATTGCCAAGCATAAACATAAGCTGGCCCAACAGCATGCCCAAATAGCTGCCCGCCGGCGCCGTAATGCACAGCGAAACCGGAACCATGACGAGCATGGTCGCAAACGGAACGAACGAAAACGCCACGGCCTTAGGAATAACGCGCTGAAAGAAACACTCCACTCGCCATAGCACGGGCACCGAGATGAGAACCGGAATAACAGTCGTCGTGTAATCGTTGACCGGCGCGGGAAGCAGACCATACACGGAAGTCATCGATGCCCCCGTCGTCGATGCGGCATCGACGAGCTTAAGCAAATCGGGCGCAATCAATACGCCGCTCAGCATCATGCCCAGCTGCTCCGAGCAACCGAGCTGGCGGGCGGCCGCCCAACCAAGATAAATGGGCAAAAAGTAGTAGCCGGCGTTATAGAGCCAACTGTAGAACAGGCGATAGATTTCGGAATCGGCAGACCACAGGCCCAGCATGCCTTCGCCCATAATGACGGCGACGGTGCGGAACAACGCCGCGCAGACAATAAACGGCAGCGCCGACATCATGCTTTTGGACAGATAGTCCACCACGGCCGTGGCGTTTGATGAAACCGTCGTTGTAAACGAGGTGTTAGAAACTTGCGACATGGAACGCCTTTCCCAATGTGACATGCGGGCTGCCCCTTTGTCACATCGTGCGGTACCGACCGATTGCGCGGTACTTTTCGTAGCGGAGGTTTGTGAGGGTCGCGTCGTCGAGTTGCCCAAGCGTATCGAAGGCATCAAATGCCGAGGACATGACGGCACCGGCAATCTCCTCATGCGACAGGCCCCTATCGTCAACGATGCCGTCGATGATGCCGAGCGCCAACAGATCGGGGGCCGTGAGCTTAAGCGCCTCGGCGGCCTCATCCGCGCGCTCGGTATCCTTCCACAGGATCGACGCACAGGCCTCGGGGCTCACGACCGAATAGGCCGAGCTCGAGAGCATCAGGATGCGGTCGGCCACGGATAGCGCCAGCGCGCCACCAGAGCCGCCCTCGCCTGTCACCACCGAGACAATCGGCGTCTTAAGGCCGCTCATCTCCATGAGATTCTGGGCAATCGCCTCGCCCTGGCCGCGTTCCTCGGCACCGATGCCGCAAAACGCGCCCGAAGTATCGACCAGGCACAGAACCGGTCGACCAAACTTTTCGGCCTGGCGCATAAGGCGACGCGCTTTGCGGTAGCCCTCGGGATGTGCCATGCCAAAGTTGCGACGCATGCGCTCTTTGGTCGTGGTGCCGCGCTCGATGGCGATGACCGTTACGGGGCGCCCGTCTTTCCAGCCAATGCCAGCCACCACAGCGGCGTCGTCGCCAAAGTAGCGGTCGCCGTGCAGCTCCACAAATCCATCCAGGCCCAGCGAGATCATCTCGCCTGCCGTGGCGCGATCTGCCGAGCGGGTCTGCTTGACAATCTCGAGCGCGGTTTTTGGTGCGGCCGAGCGCTTGAACAAGTGTCCCAGCTTTTTGCCACGGCGACCCGTATGCACGATCTCATGCGGTGCCCCCAGGCCGGGCGCGTGCCCTTCGTGCAGCGCCAGCAGCTCGCCTACCGTGAGCGCAATCTCGCCACGCGGAACAACGGCATCGCAAAAGCCGTGCTCCAGCAAAAACTCGGAGCGCTGGAATCCCTTGGGCAGGCGCTTGTGCATGTTCTGCTCGATCACGCGCGGGCCGGCAAATGCCGTCAGGGCATCGGGCTCGGCCAGGATAATATCGCCCTCCATGGCAAAGCTCGCGGTTACGCCTCCGGTCGTGGGGTCAGTGAGCACCGTGATATACAGGCCGCCCGCCTCGCTATGGCGCCTAACCGCCGCAGAAATCTTGGCCATCTGCATGAGCGAGGTCACGCCCTCCTGCATGCGGGCGCCACCCGATACGGTAAAGCCAACGACCGGCAGTCCCAGCTCGGTCGCACGCTCAAATGTGCGGCAGATCTTCTCGCCCACCACGGAACCCATCGAGCCCATCATAAAGTTGGCGTCCATAAAGAAGAGCGCCGTATCGCAACCGCAGATTTTGCCCTTGCCGCACACAACGGCATCGCGCTCGCCCGAACGTTCGCTCACGCTCTTGAGCTTGTCGGCATAGCCGGGAAACGAAAGGAAGTCCTCCGGCGCCAGACTGGCATCCCATTCCTCAAACGTGCCCTCGTCAATCGTCATGTGCATGCGGTCGCGCCCGCTCACGCGAAAGTGTTTGCCGCAACGAGGGCAGACCTCGAGGTTGTCGTGCAGGCGCGCCTCATCGATCACACGGCGGCACTCCGGGCACTTGATAAACACGTGGCGCGCAGGAAACTCGGCGCACGACTCGGTCATCGGCCCTTCGAGAACGTTGACCGTCTTCGCTTTTCTATTCATCAGCATAGAGATGCCCCATCAGATCGGTGTGATACATACCCGACAAGAACTCGTCGTTTGCCAGCACGTCGAGCTGAAGCTCGCTGTTTTCGCTCACGCCCTCGATCACGAGCTCGCCCAGAGCCGAGCGCATCTTGCGAATGGCGCCGTCGCGCGTGGGCGCGCACACGATGAGCTTGCCGAGCATGGAGTCGTAGTACGGCGGAACTTTCGCACCGGTAAACATGGCGGAATCCCAGCGTACGCGCGGACCACCCGGCACACGCAACGCGGTGACCGTTCCGCATGACGGCAGAAAGTCCGGCGTTTCGGCATTGATGCGGCACTCCATGGCGTGGTTACGGACCGGCATGTCCTCCTGCTCAAAGGGCAGAGGCTGGCCGGCTGCCACGCGCAGCTGCCACTTGACCAAGTCGGTATCGGTCACAAACTCCGTAACCGGGTGCTCCACCTGCAAGCGCGTGTTCATTTCCATAAAGTAGAAATTGCCGTCGTCCGAGTACAAAAACTCGATGGTACCCGCTCCCTCGTAGCCGACGGCACGAGCCAAGTCACGCGCTGCCTTGTGCATGCGAGCACGAATGTCGTCGTGTCCGTCGAGGCACGGCGCGGGGCTCTCCTCGATCAGCTTTTGATTGCGACGCTGAACCGAGCACTCGCGCTCGCCGAGCGAAAACACATGGCCCTGCTTATCGGCCATAATCTGCACCTCAACGTGGTGCGCCGGCGCGACGAACTTCTCCATGTAGCACTCGCCGTCGCCAAAGACGGCCTCGCCCTCGGCACGCGCCTCGATGAACGCCTTTGCCGCATCTTCCACGCGCTCGACCTTGCGAATACCGCGGCCGCCTCCACCCGCACGCGCCTTAATAAGCACGGGGCAGCCAATGCGCTCAGCCTCGGCCGTTGCCTCCTCGGGACTTTTGAGCAAATCGCAGCCCGGCACGATGGGCACGCCCGCCGCGGCAGCCGTTCGACGTGCGGCGTCCTTGTCGCCCATGCTGTCGATCACCTTGGCCGAAGGACCGACAAACGCCAAGCCATACTTGTCGCAGTCGCGCGCAAAGCTCGCCTTCTCGGAAAAAAAGCCATAGCCGGGATGGATTGCCTTAGCTCCTGACTTTACGGCACAGGTGAGCACGGCATCGTCGTTGAGGTAGCTCTCGGCAAGACGCGGGCCGCCGATGCAATACGCCTCGTCGGCAAGCTGCACGTGCAGCGCGTCCGCATCGGCCGTGGAATAAACGGCGACGGTCTTGATGCCCATATCGCGGCACGCGCGGATAACACGGACCGCGACTTCTCCGCGGTTGGCGATGAGCACTTTGTCGAACATGAAGCCTTCCTTAACTTTCGTGCATGAGTGCAAAAGACATATCAGCGCGGCAGCAAACCTCACCGTTGACGCTCGCAGTACCCGTCGCAAAGCGGAACGGCCCGCGCGCACGCGTGATGGTGCACACCAGATCAACCGTGTCGCCCGGGCGCACCGGACGCTTAAAGCGCACCTTATCGAGGCTCGTATAGAACGGCGTCGCGCCGCGCGCCTCCTCATCGCCCATCAGCAGCACGCAGCAGTTCTGGGCGAGCATCTCGCACTGAATCACGCCGGGGACGACCGGGTTTCCCGGAAAATGCCCCTGCAAAAAGTACTCGTCGCCCGTAATCGAAATCTTGCCGTGGGCCTCGTCGCCCACCAGCTCGGCTTCGTCGAGCAAGAGCATCGGCTCGCGATGCGGCAACAGCTCCTTGAGCTCTTCTTTGTTCATGGATATCACCTATCCGATCCTCATGAGGCAGCTGCCAAACTCCACGAGGTCGCCGTCGGCCACGCAGATCTCGAGCACCTCGCCATCCGCCTCTGCCGTTACCTCGTTGAGAACCTTCATGGCCTCGATGATGCAGAGGGTCTCGCCGGCCTTGACCTTGGAGCCCACGTGCACAAACGGCTCGTCGCCCGGCGCCGGGGCAGCATAGAAAACGCCGACCATGGGAGCGGTCACCTCGGTGCCCTTGGGCTCCGGTGCGGCGGCAGGTGTCTGCGCGGCGGGCTCCGGTGCGGCAGGTGCGACTGTGGGAGCTGCAACTGGAGCGGCCATAGCGCTCGGCATGGGCATGGGCACGGCAACCGGCTGTGCGGCGCTCGCGCGCTCGAGTTCGACCGCGGTGCCATCGGGCTCCTCAACGCGCACGCGCGTGAGGCCGCGGTCCTCCATCACATCGGCTATCTCGGCAAGTCTTTTGGAATCCATGCTCTAGCTCCTCGTATATCTACGCAGCGCGATGGCGGCGTTGTGCCCGCCAAAGCCTAGGTTGGTCGAAAGCGCCCAGGTAAGGTCGGCGCGAACCGCGCGATTGGGCGTGTAGTCAAGATCGCAGGCGGGATCGGGCGTGTGGTAGTTAATGGTCGGAGGCACCACGCCCTGCTCGAGCGCCATGGCACAGGCCATGACCTCGATGGCACCCGTGGCACCGATCATGTGGCCGGTCATCGACTTGGTCGACGAGACGTGCGCGGCGCGCGCCGCGTCCTCGCCGAGCGCTCGCTTGATGCCCGCCGTCTCGGACGAATCGTTGAGCTTGGTCGAGGTGCCGTGGGCATTGATGTAGAGACCCTCGGAAGGCTTGACGTCACCCTCGGCAACCGCCAGCGATATCGCGCGGGCAATGCCGGCAGCCTCGGGATCGGGGCTCGTGATGTGATAGGCATCATCGGTGTTGCCGTAGCCCACGACCTCGGCATAAATGTGCGCACCGCGCGCCTGCGCATGTTCCATGCTCTCGAGCACGAGCACGCAGGCGCCCTCGCCCATCACAAAGCCGTCGCGGTCTGCATCGAACGGGCGGCAAGCCGTCAACGGGTCAGGATTAGTGGTGAGAGCACGGCAGGATGTAAAGCCCGCAACGGCATCGGGGATGATTGCGGCCTCGGCGCCGCCGGCCAGGATTGCATCGGCATAGCCGTGCTTGATGGCGCGGAACGCCTCGCCCACCGCATGGGCCGAGGTTGCGCACGCGGTCACCACGGGCAGGGTCGGGCCCTTTGCCTTGTGACGGATTGCGATATTACCCGATGCCATGTTGGGGATCATCATCGCGATCATATAGGGCGATGCGCGGCGGGGCCCACGTTCGGCAATCGTATGGACGTTGTCGACGAGCGTCGTCATGCCGCCCACGCCCGAGCCCACGTAGACGCCCAGGCGCTCGCGATCGATGGCGCCTTCGACATCAAAGCCCGCATCGTGCATGGCTTCGTCCGAAGCCGCCATCGCAAACTGAACGCAGGGGTCGAGATGCTTGGCGTCACGCTTGCCAAAGTACTCGTTGCCGTCAAAGCCCTTGACCTCGGCTGCCACCTTGACGGCAAACGCATCGGTATCGAAGTGCGTGATCGGGCCGATGCCGCACGTGCCGGCGCACATGGCCGCCCAGGTGGCAAGCGCGGTGTTGCCGAGCGGCGACACGGCACCGATACCGGTGATTGCAACTCTCTGTTCCATCATGGTCTCCTCATCCAAGCCGTTCTTCGGCCCTGGTTTCTACATCGCCATTCCGCCGTCGACGCGCACGACCTCGCCCGTAATGTAGGCAGCCGCGTCGCTCGCCAAAAAGCGCACCACGCCGGCCACTTCCTCGGGACGCGCCATGCGCCTCAGGGGAATCTGCTCCTCGCACGCCGCACGCACCTTATCCGATAGCTTTGCCGTCATATCGGTCTCGACAAACCCGGGTGCGACCGCGTTCACTCGTACGCCGCGGGGCGCAAGCTCGCGCGCCACCGCCTTGGTCAGGCCGATCACGCCCGCCTTGGAGGCAGCGTAGTTGGCCTGCCCGGCATTGCCCATCAGGCCCACGACCGAGCTCATGTTGACGACGCAGCCGCCGCGCTGACGCATAAAGGTCTTGGTGAGTGCGCGCGTCGTGTTAAACGTTCCTTTAAGATTGACATCGAGCACGCGATCGAAGGCGTCATCGCCCATGCGCATGAGCAGGCTATCGCGGGTGATGCCAGCGTTGTTGACGAGCGCCCAAATGGAGCCAAAGTCGTTGAGGACCGCTTCCACGCACGCGTTGACGGCAGCGGGGTCGGCCACGTCGCATTGATATGCGCGTGCCGCGGCGCCAGCCGCCTCGCAGGCTTCGCACGTCTCGCGCGCCGCATCGACGCTTCCGGCATAGACGACGGCGATATCAAAGCCGTCCTCCGCCAGACCGATAGCGCAGGCGCGGCCGATACCCCGCGAGCCGCCCGTGACCAGTGCCACGCGACGTGAGTCGTTGCGCTCGAGCGCGCCATTGTTCAAGTTGCCCATGTCATTCCTTTCGGGTTACAGCCCTGTGGACTATGCGAGCTCGTCGGCAATAGCTGCGACTTGCTCGGCCGTCTCGCACGAATACACACGAACGTCGCTCAACGTACGCTTGACCAGGCCGGACAGCGTTTTGCCGGGGCCGACCTCAATAAATGTGTCGATGCCTTGATCCTGCAGAGCATGCAGCGTATCGACCCAGCGCACGGCATGGCTCACCTGATTGGCCAAGACATCCGATGCCGCTCGCGGGTCCGCCGGATAGGGCGCCGCCGTCATGTTTGCCATGACCGGAATCAGCAGCGGAGACGGCGCGTGGCCGGCTTGGATATACGTCGCCAGCCCCTCGGTCGCCTCTGCCATATATGGGCTATGGAATGCACCCGACACCGCGACTTTCATAGCGCGGCCGCCAGCCTCTTTTACTAGGACGTCGAGCTCCTGCAGCGCCTCGGACGCTCCGGCCACAACCGTCTGCTGCGGACTGTTGTAGTTGACCGGCCAGCAGTCCTCGCCGGCCTGCGCAGCCAGGTTCTCGACTTGCGCAGCATCAAGTTTGATGACGGCGCGCATGCCGCCGGGGTGACGCTCGGCCGCCGTGGCCATCAATGCCGCGCGCTCACACACAAGCTCAAAACCCGCTTGCGTATCGAATGCCCCCGCAAAGGTGAGTGCAGCGACCTCGCCCAGCGAGAATCCCGCACAGGCGGCAGGCACTACGCCGCGCTCGCGCAGGGCGACGGCGACAGCCAGGTCGTGCACGAACACGCAAGGCTGCGTGTTCTCGGTCTGCGAGAGCTCCTCCTTGGAGGCGCTCCGGCACTGTTCGCTGGTCCCCGGGCGCACCTCGTCGGCAATGGCGAACACCTCGGCGGCCGCCGGCGATGTCTCGATCAGATCGATGCCCATCGCGGGGTGTTGGGCACCCTGGCCGGCAAACAAAAACGCTACGCCACCCATGCGCACGCACCCTTCAGGACGTGCTCGGCGCCATCGACCAGGTCGTCAACGATTTCGCGTGCGCTCTGGCGCTCGTTGACCATGCCGGCAATCTGTCCACACAAAAACGAGCCCTCTTCGTAGTTGCCGTCCTTGGCGGCCTTACGCAGTGCACCGGTTCCCAAAGCACCGAGTTCCTCGGCACTCGCACCGGAACCCTCGCTCTTGGCATAGGCGTTGGTGAAGGGGCTCTTGAGGGCGCGCACCGGATGTCCCGTCGAGCGACCGGTCGCACGCGTCGAGGTGTCGTTGGCCTTCAAGACCATCTCTTTGTACTGCTCCGAGACGGTGCACTCGTCTGCGACCAGAAAGCGCGTACCCACTTGCACACCTTTGGCGCCCAGCATAAAGGCGGCCGCCACGCCGCGGCCGTCGGCAATACCGCCGGCGGCCACAACGGGAATGTCGACCGCATCGACGACCTGCGGCACCAGTGCCATCGTCGAGGTCTCGCCAATATGGCCGCCCGATTCGGTACCCTCGGCAACAACCGCCGTGGCTCCACGACGTGCCACGAGGCGCGCCAGCGCCACCGAGGCAACGACCGGGATGACCTTGATGCCCGCCTCGTTCCACGCCTTCATGTACTTGGCGGGATTGCCGGCGCCCGTCACGACGACCGGCACTCGCTCGTCAATCACGACCTGCGCGACCTCGTCGGCAAACGGGCTCATGAGCATAACGTTGACGCCAAAGGGCTTATCCGTCCTGGCGCGCAGCTTATGAATCTGGTCGCGCAGCCAGTTGGCGTCGGCGTTCATGGCCGCGATAATCCCTAAGCCGCCCGCCTCGGACACTGCGGACGCCAGCGAGGCATCGGCAATCCAGGCCATACCGCCCTGGAACACGGGCTTTTCGATGCCGAGCAGATCGCAGAGAGGAGTCTTGAGCATCTCTACTTCTCCAATGCCGCCTCGACCGTATCGGCGAACTCGCCGACCGTCTTGGGGTTCTCCTCGGTATCGAGCTGGATGCCAAACTCGTCCTCGACGGCGACGAGGATCTCGACGGTGCCCAGGCTGTCGAGACCAATCTCCTCGAGCGTGGACTCGGGCTTCATCTCGACATCGTCAAGACCGGCGGTCTCGCGGATAACGTCGCAAACGCGCTCGAAGGTCTTCTGATCTGCCATGGTAGTTCTCCTTTGTTTGTGCCCTAGGGGCGTTTTTATTTCCTATGTGCGACTACTTCCAACGAAGCAGATAGCCACCTATATCCAGACCGGCGCCAAATCCAACCAAGGCGATGGTGTCGCCCGTGTGAAGTGCACCGGCGTTTGCCAGCCGGTCGAGGGCAAGCGGAATGCATGCGCTCGAAATGTTGCCGGTCTCGCGCAACGTGCGAACCACGCGCTCGTCCGGCACACCCAGGCGCTTGACCGCCTGGCTCAGGATTCGTTCGTTAGCCTGATGGAATACAAAATGATCGATATCTTCGACCGAAATGCCCGCATCGCTCGCAAGCTTATGGACCGTGTCGCAGATGGCGTTGACGCCGAACTTGAACACGCGGCGGCCATTCATGGACAGCACACTCTCGCTATCTACGGAGGCCTTAAACGGCGAGGCGCCGACCAGGCCGGGAACGCGCAAGGTCTCGACGTCGGGCGCCGTCGAAAGCTCAACGGCAAGGGGGTTGTCTCCCCCAGTCCCAATCACTGCGGCTCCTGCCCCATCGCCAAAGAGCACGCACGTGGTACGGTCGGTCCAGTCGAGCGCGCGCGTCATCTGCTCGGCAGCAACGACAAGTACGCGCTCGGCACGGCCGCGGGCGATATAGCCCTCGGCGACATCGAGCGCAAATACGAAGCCGGCGCAGGCCGCCGAAACATCGAAGGCAGGGCACGTCGCGCCCAGTCGCTCAGCAACGGCACACGCCTCGGCGGGAACAAGGTGGTCACCCGTCGTCGTCGAGCAGACGATCAGATCCAGCTGGCTCGCGTCGATTCCGGACACCTGGAGTGCTCGCTCGCTCGCCGCTACGGCAAGGTCGTCAAGTGACTCGGTGGTGCAAACGTGGCGGCTCTTGATACCAGTGCGGGTAAAAATCCACTCATCCGAGGTATCGAGGAACTCGGACAGCTCGTCGTTGGAAACGCTGCGTTCGGGAAGTGCCGAGCCCGTTCCCAGTATCGTGAAACCCATCACTAACCTCCTTTGAGTTGTTGACGTGTTTACATCGACCAAGAGAGGATAACGCATTCTTCGCTTTGTTGACGTGTTAACATTAAATTGTCCAAATGCGACAAAGGCTTCACATTGTGTCTATCTCTCGACACCATTGCGTCATTCACTTTTTCATTAAGGAGGTAGCAGCCGCTATGGATGCCCAATTAACGATTGTCGACGTAACCGGATCGACCAACGATGACCTGCTCGAAGCAGGAAAACAGGGTGCGCCGCACGGCACGGGACTTGCCGCCCGGGCTCAGACAGCAGGACGCGGCCGGCGCGGCCACAAGTGGGATTCAACCGCCGGCAACCTGTTGCTTTCGATTGTCCTGCGTCCATGCGTTAATCCTGCAAAGTACTCTGGTCTTGCCGCCGTCAGCGGCCTAGCGGTGCTCGAGGCGCTCGAAAAGCAGGGTCTTGCAAACGAAATTGGCCTCAAATGGCCCAACGACCTGGTCGCGCGAGGGCGCAAGCTCGGCGGCATTCTAGTCGAGGCCGCACGCGATAACGAAGGCAACCCCTTTGCGGTCTGTGGCATCGGCGTCAACGTGAACTATGTGCCCGCGGAGGTTCCCGATGGCGGCCTGCCGGCAATCGGTCTCTCGGATCTCAACGAGAACGTTCCCGCCGTCGACATGCTCCTCGATGAGGTCTATCACGCCGTTATAGACGCTGTAGATGCCTGGGCAGAACGCCTCAACGCCATGGAAGAAAACACCGGACCGCTCGCGCCCGTCCACGGCGAATATGTCGCTCACCTCAATTGGATCGGGGACCACGTTATCGCCCGCTCCCCCGCTGGAGACGAGCAGGCGCGAGGCATATTTAGAACGGTCGACGATTGCGGCCGCGCAAGCATTGAGACCGAGAGCGGCTTGTGCGTCTTCCACTTCGAAGAAGCGTCCTTGCGCCCCCTGAGCGAATAGGACGCCGCAGCCGTCGGCTCGGCAGACGAATTCACTATCCCAAAATCTAAACTCAAAACAAAAGGACCCCGCTACCATAACGGCAGCGGGGCTCTTTAAGCTATGAGCGATATCGCTTAGAGCTTGATGTCGATGTCGACGCCAGCGGGGAGGTCGAGACGCATAAGCGAATCAACAGTGCCCGAGGTGGGGTCGAGGATGTCGATGAGGCGCTTGTGGGTGCGCATCTCGAACTGCTCACGGGAGTCCTTGTTCACGTGCGGCGAGCGGATAACCGTGTACAGGTTGCGCTCGGTGGGCAGGGGGACAGGACCGGAAACGCGAGCGCCGGTCTTCTGAGCGGTCTCGACGATGAGCTTCGCGGACTGATCGACGACCTCGTGATCATAGCCCTTGAGGCGAATGCGGATCTTCTGGGTAGCCAACTTAAACCTCCAAAGAGTGCGAGAGATGTTCTCGCGGATTACGTAACAGGGAGCTCGAACTTAGGCGTTCTTGCTCATGACCTCGTCCACGATGGACTTGGGCGCGGGCTCATAAGAGTCGAACTGCATCGTGTAGGATGCACGGCCCTGGGTCTGGGAGCGAAGGTCGGTAGCGTAACCGAACATCTCGCCCAGCGGCACCTTGGCACGGATGAGCTTGCTGTTCTTGCGATCCTCCATGCCCTCGATCTTGCCGCGGCGACCGGAGAGGTTGCCCATAACGTCGCCCATGTACTGCTCGGGGGTCTCGACCTCGACAGCCATGATCGGCTCGAGCAGCTGCGGATCGGACTTCTTGAGGGCGTCCTTGATAGCCATGGAACCGGCGATCTTGAAGGCGGCCTCGGAGGAGTCGACCTCGTGGTAAGAACCGTCGAACAGGGTGACCTTAACGTCGAGGACCGGGAAGCCGGCGATAACACCGGTGTTCAGGGCCTCCTGGATGCCCTTGTCGATGGACGGGATGTACTCCTTGGGCACGACGCCGCCGACGATAGCGTTGACGAACTCGTAGCCGAAGCCCTCCTCCATCTTCTCGAGCTTGATGACGGCGTGGCCGTACTGACCGCGACCGCCGGACTGACGGACGAACTTGCCCTCAGCCTTCTCGACGTCGTGACCGGCGGTCTCGCGGTAGGCAACCTGGGGCTTACCGACGTTAGCGTCAACCTTGAACTCGCGGAGCAGACGGTCGACGATGATCTCGAGGTGCAGCTCGCCCATGCCGGCGATGATGGTCTGGCCGGTCTCGTGGTTGGTGGACACCTGGAAGGTCGGGTCCTCCTCGGCGAGCTTGGTCAGAGCCAGGGACATCTTGTCCTGCTCGGCCTTGGTCTTGGGCTCGATGGCAACGTCAATAACGGGCTTAGCGAACTCGATCTTCTCGAGGACGATCTCCTTGCCCTCGGCGCACAGGGTGTCACCGGTGGTGGAGTTCTTGAAGCCGACGCAAGCGACGATGTCGCCGGCGGCAGCGTCGTCACGGTCGATACGCTCGGCGGCGTTCATCTCGAGGATGCGGCCGAGGCGCTCGCGCTGACCGTTGGAAGCGTTGACCACGTAAGAGCCGGACTCGGCGCGGCCGGAGTAAACGCGGACATAGGTGAGCTTACCGACGAACGGGTCGGTCATGATCTTGAAGACCAGGCCGGAGAAGGGCTCGTCGAAGGAAGGATGACGCTGAATCTCCTCGCCGGTGTCCGGATCGGTACCGGTGACGGCCTCGACGTCGAGCGGGCTGGGCAGGTAGTCGACGACAGCGTCGAGCAGCTCCTGAACGCCCTTGTTCTTGTAGGCGGAACCCACGAAGACGAGGTTGAGCTCGTTGGCCAGAACGCCCTTGCGCAGAGCAGCCTTGAGCTCCTCGACGGTGAAGTCCTCCTCCATGAGGATCTTCTCCATGAGCTCGTCGTCAAAGCTGGCAGCAGCGTCAAGGAGCTCCTCGCGCTTAGTAGCAGCGATGTCGGCAAACTCAGCCGGGATCTCGTCCATCGGCTCGGGGTAGGTCATACCCTTCTCGTCGGCCTTGAAGTCCCATGCAGTCATGGTGACCAGGTCGATGACGCCCCAGAAGTTGTCCTCGGTGCCCATCGGGACCTGAGCGGCCACGGCGTTAGCGTCGAGACGATCCTTCATGGTCTCGATAGCGTTGAAGAAGTCAGCGCCCACGCGGTCATACTTGTTGATGAAGGCGATGCGGGGGACGTTGAAGGTGGAAGCCTGACGCCAAACGGTCTCAGACTGGGGCTGAACGCCGGCAACGGCGTCGAAGACGGCGACAGCGCCATCGAGGACGCGCAGGCAGCGCTCGACCTCGGCGGTGAAGTCAACGTGGCCCGGGGTGTCGATGATCTGGATGCGGTAGTCCTTACCGTCCTTGTTCCAGAAGCACGTGGTAGCAGCGGAGGTAATGGTTACGCCGCGCTCCTGCTCCTGAACCATCCAGTCCATGGTGGCAGCGCCCTCATGGACCTCACCGATCTTGTGGGTCTTACCGGTGTAGTAAAGAATACGCTCGGTCGTGGTGGTCTTACCGGCATCGATGTGGGCCATGATGCCGATGTTACGGGTATCGGAAAGCTTGTACTTAGGCTTAGCCATGTTAGTTCCTTACCTTAACTTACCAACGATAGTGAGAGAACGCGCGGTTGGCCTCGGCCATCTTGAAGACGTCCTCACGCTTCTTGACGGAAGCGCCCAGGCCGTTGGAAGCGTCGAGGATCTCGTTGGCGAGACGCTCGGCCATAGTCTTCTCCTTGCGAGCGCGGGAGAAGTTGACGATCCAGCGGATACCCAGAGCGGTGGAACGACGGGAGTTGACCTCCATCGGGACCTGATAGGTAGCGCCACCGACACGCTTGGGCTTAACCTCGAGCGTGGGCTTGACGTTGTCCATAGCCTTCTTGAAGGTAGCGAGAGCGTCGCCACCCTCGGACTTCTCGGCAACGATCTCGAAAGCGGTGTAAACGATGCGCTCAGCGGTGGCCTTCTTGCCGTCAAGAAGGACCTTGTTGATGAGCTGAGTCACCAGGCGGTTGTTGTAAACGGCGTCAGGCTGAACCTCACGACGATTAGCTGCTGCACGACGCGGCATGTGAAATCTCCTTAAGTGTCTACCGTGCGGCGCTTAGGCGGCACACGGCGAAAGTATCAAAACGTTATCTGGCTTATTTGGCCTTGGGGCGCTTAGCACCGTACTTGGAACGGGCCTGCATACGGTTCTGGACCGGAGCAGCGTCGTAGGCGCCACGGATGACGTGATAACGGACACCAGGGAGGTCACGGACACGACCGCCGCGGACGAGCACGATGGAGTGCTCCTGCAGGTTGTGGCCCTCACCCGGGATGTAAGCAGTAACTTCGATGCCGTTGACGAGGCGAACACGGGCAACCTTACGAAGAGCCGAGTTCGGCTTCTTGGGGCTCGTGGTGAAGACGCGGGTGCACACGCCGCGCTTCTGGGAGTTGTGCTGCAGAGCAGCGTTCTTGGACTTCTTGGGCACGGAACGACGGCCCTGGCGAACCAGCTGGTTAATAGTAGGCAAAGCGTACTCCTTCTCGAATGATTCCAGCTTTCTGTAAAGTGCAACGGCTTGAATCGAGGGGTCAGCATCCCCCTACGAAACACGCAGTTCGATAGGATACGTGGCGTTAGCTGTGCCGTCAACAGACCACGCCGCCGGGCGTATCCCAAAATTGGCACATTTCCGCAAAGCCTACACAAAAGGGATCCCCTCCTGTGCGCATGGGCGGATTCCCGGGCCGGGCGGCCTGCGGTTTAAGTTTGCTGCTCTACAGTCCTGGCTCGCACGGAGGCCACATTAAGTGGCCTCCGGCTCGTGCGGAACTCGCGACAAACTTAAACCGCAGGCCGCCCGGTCCGGGAATCCGACATGCTCGTCGAGGCAACGCTACCTGCCAAAAAGGGACAGGTTTATTTTGGTCGGTTTTATCTGGGGAAACGTCGCGCTCCAGCGGTAATCTGCTCTCATCTGTCGCATGGAAATCGGCGGCGTTTCCATTTAACGCAAAAGAGGCCGCTTCCCCTAGTAAGAAGCGGCCCCAAATCTTACGAATAGACGATGGTAAAGGGCTCTTTCGTTTCGGTCTCCCCTGTTGATGTATACCTCACAATTTCAAGGGTTACCGAGACAACTTGATCGACATCAATCAACTTCGTTGGCACCCAGATGTTCTCTCCGCTATTGCGCCCATAAGAAAAATATAAGTTGAACACCCCTGCGTCGTCATCTTCGATAATCTGCTCCGATCCATCCTTGTAGCTGACGGTCAGCTTATTATCAACTGCTTCATAGCCCAAATCATCGATGTGCGTCTGGATGGAAAACGGGCTAATCTCAAGAGGCGAGTCACCGGAGCGGAGTTCCTTTGTATCGACGTACGCTCCAATATTGAACTCGGGTGTCGACGCCTCAAACCGCCTCGCACTCTCACCTTCACCCTCGGTCCAGTGGATATTCCAGGTGACAGCATGTTGCAAATCTCGCTCGCGATCCATAGCGGCAAAGTACATCGTGCCATTAATGACAGTATCGCTTGATGTGTCCTTATCAATTGTGCTGCGTGTGTCAGGCCATTCCTCGCCGAACTTCATATCGGGCGTGCCGATGCCCTGCTCTTCTTCACCATAGAGAACAAGTTCGCCAATCTCTGCTGCTGGCTTGTAGTAGTTAACTCCATTTGGATTGGACAACGTAAACGTCACGGCTCCGCAGCCGTTTTGGTCAATTGCCATCTCATGGATATCAAGCGTATAGCCGTTGCCCTCGACGGACAGATTAACCTCCTGGACTGCGCCTTCCAGGCTTTGGGGCGCGATGCCATCGCCAAACTCTCTGGTGTAGGTATATTTAGTTCCCGATGAGCCGCCGTTGGTCCAGGTAATGGAATCCCCGTTGCCGTGGTTTCCCCAGGCAGAGGCAAAATAGCTGGAATTGACGACGGCGTAGGCGACCCCTCCGGTCGCCAGCACTCCGGCAAGGCATCCGATCACGGCAACATACAGAGGCTTCGCGTGACCCTTTCGGCGAAGCGGCTCACCAGCAGCGGCATAAAGAACACGGTCAGCAAGATCGCTATCGGCTTGGACGGACTCGAAGGCCTGCTTGATTTGATTGGATTTCACGGTCGCCCTCCTCTAGGATGAACTTGAGCTTCGATCTGCCGCGAGCCAAACGCGTTCGAACGGTCGCGGCTGGCACATGCAATAACTCGCCAATCTCTGAGGTCGAAAAGCCCAGATAGTAATAGAGCACGATGGGAATACGGAATCGTTCCGGAAGTCGCATAACGTCTGACAGGACAGCCTTGGTCTCATCCTGTGCCGTCGAGAGCGAATCGGCTAGGTTCTCAATATCCTCCACGCGCCTCCATGGCTTTCGAAAGAGCGATTTGCATTCATTGATCGTGACCCGGATAAGCCAGCGGCGAAGATGCTCCCAACTCTCAAATTGCGTATCGCTTTTGAGCAGCTTAAGAAAGACATCTTGGGCAACATCATCGGCATCGGCGCGATCGCGCAGATACGTCAATGCGATTCGAAACACGACATCCCGGTGATCTTCGACCGCCTGTCTAAAAGCTTGTTCTTCCATAATCACCTCCCGGTGACGTTAATGATTCTTGATGAGGCCCTCACCATAGATACGCTCTTGCCGGACGAAATGTTTCAAATTCAAGCAGGAAAAACCTACCAAAATAAACCTATCCCCTTTTGGCAGGTTTTCTTCAACAAAAAAGACCCGCTTCCCTGTTGGGAAACGGGTCTTTGGAAGGACGGTTAACGTACTAGGAAATTACTCCTCGTCGTTGTCCTTGGCCTCTTCGGCGTCGTCGGTGTCCACGAGTTGGTTGAGCAGCTCGTCGAGGGAAGCCATGTCCTCGTTGATGGCACCGTTGGCGGGAGCCTTCTTGTCGTCGATCGGGGCGCCCAAGAGCTCCTCGTCGGCGTCGGCGTGATGCGTCGGAGCGGAGGTACCCAGCAGGATATCGTCCGGACCGTCGGGGCTAAAGACCATCTGCAGCAGCTGCGAGAGGTCTTCCTCGTCGGCAACGTCGTCGTTGTTCTCGAGGATGTAGAGCAGATCGTGGGCCTCGAGGCCGTCACGGAGCTCCTCGATCGCCTTGGCACCGATGCCATCGATGCGCAGCAGATCCTCCTCGGACTTGCCAACCAGGTCGCCGACCGTCTCGATGCCGACCTCGCTGAACTTGTTGGTCCAGCGCTGCGACACGCCCAGGTCGTCGAACAGGTACAGGCGAGCCTTCTCGGCGGAGATGGTGTGGCCGTTGCGGGTGAACGAACCGTCAGCACCACCGAACTCGTCGTAGCCGGCCCAGTCGAGCTGCTGCGGGAGCTGCTCGTCCAGGTCCTTGAGCTCAACCGGAGCCCACTCGGGCAGCGACTTGGCGTTGGGCGAAGCCGGGCCGTCGATGTCCACGTAGCCGTCGGCCGTACGATACGTCAGCTTGGCGTTAGCGTACGGCTTGAGGCCGGTACCAGCCGGGATCTTCTTACCGACGATGACGTTGGACTTAAGGTCGAGCAGGTGGTCGACCTTGCCCTCAATGGCAGCCTCGGTAAGGACGCCGGCAGTACGGATGAACGAAGCGCTCGACAGCCAGGAGTCGATGTTGGACGCGACCTTGAGCGTACCCAGGATGACGGGCTCGGCCACGGGAGCCTGACCGCCCAGACGGGCAACGCGCTCGACCTCGTCGGCGAACTCGTAGCGGTCGACGTACTGACCAAGCAGGTACTTGGAGTCGCCGGGGTTGGTGATCTGAACGCGACGCAGCATCTGACGTGCGAGCACCTCGATGTGCTTGTCGTTCAGGTCGACGCCCTGGCTGGTGTAGACGTCCTTGACGCTCTCGACGAAGGTGTGCATCGTCGACTCGATGTCGGTCAGCTTGCGCAGGTTGCGGAAGTTGACGAAGCCCTTGGTGATCTGGTCGCCGGCGCGAACCTCGCAGCCGTCCTCGATCTCGGGCATGAAGCGCACCGAAGCGGGAACGCGACGCTCGTCGAGGACACGGGTGTGATCCTCGGAGTCGGTGAGCGTCAGCACGTACTCGGACTTCTCGGGCTTAATCGAGAGGTGGCCGGAGTACGGGGCCAGCTCGGCCTCGCGACCCAGAATCTTCTCGTTGACGTTGCCGACGATATCGAACATACGGCTGACCGTAGGCAGACCCTGCGTAATATCGTCGACGCCAGCGACGCCGCCGGAGTGAATGGTACGCATCGTAAGCTGCGTACCGGGCTCGCCGATGGACTGGGCGGCAATAATGCCGACCGCGGTACCGATGGCGACCGGACGACGGGTGGAAAGATCCCAGCCGTAGCACTTCTGGCACACGCCGTACTTGGAGCGGCAGGTGAGCAGCGCGCGAAGCTTGACCTTCTTAAGGCCCGCATCGACCATCTTCTGGATGTCGGCGACCTTCTCGATGTAGCCGTCCTGCTCAAAGAGCACGGTGCCATCGGGAGCCACGACGTCCTCAATGAAGCAACGGCCGACGAGGTCGGTGTTGAGGTCGGTGGTGCCGGGGATGATGAGGTTGTAGGTGACGCCCTCGTGCGTACCGCAGTCCTCCTCGCGGACGATGACGTCCTGGGCCACGTCGACCAGACGACGGGTCAGGTAACCAGAGTCCGAGGTGTGGGATGCGGTATCGACCAGGCCCTTACGGGCGCCGTAGGTCGAAATGAAGTACTCGAGCGGCAGCAGGCCCTCGCGGAAGTTCGCCTTAATGGGAAGGTCGATCGTCTCGCCGGACATGTCTGCCATCAGGCCACGCATACCGCCGAGCTGACGCAGCTGGGTCTTAGAACCACGGGCGCCGGAGTCGGCCATCATGTACAGCGGGTTCTCCTCGTCGAACATGTCGAGCATGAGCGCTGCAACCTTATCGGTACAAGCGGTCCACTCGTTAACGACTTCGATGTGGCGCTCCGTCTCGTTGATGAAGCCCTCCTCGAAGTACTCGTTGATCTGGTCGACGTTGGCCTGGGCGCGGTCGAGCAGCTCCTGCTTCTCGGCAGGGATGAGAGCGTCCCACACCGAGATGGTGAGGCCGGCGCGGGTAGCGTAGTGGAAGCCGGAGTACTTGATGGCGTCGAGGATCGGGCCGACCTTGGCCTCGGGATAGCGATCGCAGCAGTCCGCAACCAGCTTGGCCACGTCGCCCTTGACCATCTTGTAGTTCATGAACTCGTAATCTTCGGGCAGGCACTGGCGGTTGAAGATGATGCGGCCGATAGAGGTCTCGAAGCGCGCGGTCTTGTTGCCGGTGACGTCGTAGTCGACAAACTCGTTCTTGCCGTTCTTGACGCGGAAGATACGGGTGCCGTCCTCGTTGATGACGTTGGCATCGGCAGCGGACACGCGGACCTGGATCTTGGCCTGCATGTCGACCTCGGAGCGGCAGTCATAGGCGTGCAGCGCGTCGTCGAAGCTCGAGAACACGTGGTTCTCGCCCGGCAGACCCTCGCGAACCTGGGTGAGGTAGTACACACCGATGATCATGTCCTGCGAAGGGATGTTGACCGGCTTGCCGGATGCCGGCGAGCGCAGGTTGTTCGCAGAGAGCATGAGCACGCGGGCCTCGGCCTGAGCCTGGCTGGACAGCGGCACGTGGACAGACATCTGGTCGCCGTCGAAGTCGGCGTTGAAGGGCGAGCAGACCAGCGGGTGCAGGTGGATAGCCTTGCCCTCGACCAGCACCGGCTCAAAGGCCTGGATGGACAGACGGTGCAGGGTCGGTGCACGGTTGAGCAGCACGACGCGGCCGTCGATGACCTCTTCGAGGATATCCCACACAAAGGTGGCACCGCGGTCGATAGCGCGCTTGGCGCCCTTGATGTTCTCGACCTTGCCAAGCTCGACCAGGCGCTTCATGACGAAGGGCTTGAAGAGCTCCAGCGCCATGGTCTTGGGCAGACCGCACTGGTGCAGCAGCAGCTTGGGGTCGGTAACGATTACCGAACGGCCGGAGTAGTCGACACGCTTGCCCAGCAGGTTCTGACGGAAACGACCCTGCTTGCCCTTGAGGGCCTCGGCGAGCGACTTGAGCGGGCGACCGCCACGGCCAGAGACCGGGCGACCACGACGGCCGTTGTCGAACAGGGCGTCCACGGACTCCTGGAGCATGCGCTTCTCGTTGTTCACGATGATCGCAGGGGCGTCCAGGTCGAGCAGGCGCTTGAGTCGGTTGTTACGGTTGATCACGCGACGATACAGGTCGTTGAGGTCGGACGCGGCGAAGCGGCCGCCGTCGAGCTGGACCATCGGGCGCAGATCAGGCGGAATGACCGGGATGACATCCAAGATCATGTTCGCGGGGCTGTTGCCGCCCTTCAGGAAGGCGTCAACGACCTCGAGGCGCTTAACGGCCTTCTCGCGCTTCTGCTTCTGGGAATCCTCGTCAGCGATGATGGCCTTGAGCTTCTCGGCCTCGGAAGGAAGGTCGATGGCAGCGAGCAGGTCGCGGACGGCCTCGGCACCCATGCCACCCTTGAAGTACATGGAGTAGTAGCGAGTCATCTCGCGGAACAGCGGCTCATCGGAAATGAGGTCGCGCTCGCTGAGCTTCATGAAGGCGTTGAAGGCGTCCGTGCGGAGCTGCTTCTCGTCCTTGCACTCTTCCTCGATGTCAACGATGCCGGAGGCGATCTCCTCGGGGGTCAGCGGCTCCTCGTCGGAGAACTCGTCAAAGTTCTCGGGGTTGCCCTGCTCCTTGAGGGACTCGATCTGGCGGGCGCACTCGGCATCGATCTCTTCCAGATCGGCGGCGAGCTCCTCGCGCAGGTCGTCAGCGTCGGCCTCGCGAGCCTCGTAGTCTACCTCGGTGATGATGTAGCTGGCAAAGTACAGAACCTTCTCGAGGTCCTTGGACTTGATGTCGAGCATACGGCTCATCGGGAAGCTCGTGGGGCTCTTGAAGTACCAGATGTGGGACACGGGAGCGGCGAGCTCGATGTGGCCCATGCGGTCGCGACGCACCTTGGCCGAGGTGACCTCGACGCCGCAGCGCTCGCAGACGATGCCCTTAAAGCGGATGCCCTTGTACTTGCCGCAGGAGCACTCCCAGTCCTTGGCAGGACCGAAGATCTTCTCGCAGAACAGGCCGTCCTTCTCGGGCTTGAGGGTACGGTAATTGATGGTCTCCGGCTTCTTGACCTCACCGTGCGACCAGGAACGGATCTGGTCGGCGGAGGCAAGGGAGATCTTTACCGAGTCAAAATCAGTAGCTTCGAAATCTGCCACAGTCAACTACTCCTTATCAGTGGTCGTGGCGGCGACAGCCTCGGGTGCCTCGGCGGTCTCGACATCCTGGGCCTCGACGTCGGCGTCAACGCCGGCGAGCGCAGCCAGGTCATCGAGGGCAGAGGTCTCCTCGGCGGTCACAGGGGCGGAGGCGTCCTCGTCGGCATCGTGCATGGGCTCGATGTCCAGCGCGAGGGAACGGATCTCCTTGACGAGAACCTTGAAG
Source organism: Collinsella sp. (assembly GCA_018382125.1). Lineage (GTDB taxonomy): Bacteria > Actinomycetota > Coriobacteriia > Coriobacteriales > Coriobacteriaceae > Collinsella. Next base: position 67,226 of record JAGZQO010000001.1, on the reverse strand, counting down.
GACTCGGGGATACCCGGGACAGGAACGTTCTCGCCCTTGACGATGGACTCGTAGGTCTTGACGCGGCCCACGGTATCGTCGGACTTGACGGTCAGGATCTCCTGCAGGACGTTGGAAGCACCGTATGCGTACAGTGCCCAAACTTCCATCTCGCCGAAGCGCTGGCCGCCGAACTGAGCCTTGCCGCCCAGCGGCTGCTGGGTAACCAGGCTGTAAGGGCCGGTCGAACGGGCATGGATCTTGTCATCGACCATGTGGCCGAGCTTGAGGATGTAGGACGTACCCACGGTAATGGGCTCGCGGAACTCCTCGCCGGTGCGGCCGTCGAACAAGCGGGTCTTGCCGCGCTCGTCAAGCTGGGTGACAAACTCGGGGCGCATGTGATCGCCAAAGGCAGCGGTGGCCTTGTTGAGCATGTTCTTGTTGGCGCGACGGATGACCTCGGCGATCTCGTCCTCCTTGGCGCCGTCGAAGACGGGCGTCGAGACGAAGAACGGACCAGGGACATACTTGTCGGAGTCGGCATCCTCGGTATCCCAACCGCAGGCAGCAGCCCAGCCAAGGTGGCACTCGAGCAGCTGGCCGACGTTCATACGCGAAGGAACGCCCAGCGGGTTGAGGATAACGTCGATCGGGGTACCGTCAGCCATGTAGGGCATGTCCTCGACCGGCAGAACGTTACAGATAACGCCCTTGTTGCCGTGGCGACCGGCGATCTTATCGCCCTGCTGGATCTTACGACGCTGGGCGACGTAGACGCGCACCTGCTCGTTGACACCGGGGGCCAGGTCGTCGCCGTTCTCGCGGCTAAAGCGGACGACGTCGATGACGCGGCCATAAGCGCCGTGAGGCATCTTAAGGGAGGTGTCGCGAACATCGTGAGCCTTGGCACCGAAGATGGCGCGCAGCAGGCGCTCCTCGGCGGTCAGAGCGCTCTCGCCCTTAGGCGTGACCTTGCCGACCAGGATGTCGCCAGGGCCGACCTCGGCGCCGATGCGGATGATGCCGTCCTCGTCGAGGTTGGCAAGCATGTCCTCGGAGAGGTTCGGGATCTCGCGAGTAATCTCCTCGGGACCGAGCTTGGTGTCGCGGGCGTCGATCTCGTGACGGGTGATATTGATGGTCGTCAGCAGGTCCTCGGCCACCAGGCGCTCGGACACGACGATACCGTCCTCGTAGTTGAAGCCTTCCCACGGCATGTAGGCCACGGTGAGGTTCTGGCCCAGTGCGAGCTCGCCATGATCGGTCGAAGGACCGTCGGCCAGAGGCTCGCCCTGCTCAACGGTGTCACCGACGCGCACGAGCGGACGGTGGTTGATGCAGGTGGACTGGTTGGAGCGCTGGTACTTGGCCAGGTGATACTCGTCCATGCCGCCGGCATGCTTGACGATGATCTTGGAGGCGTCGGCAAAGATGACCTCGCCGGCGTTCTTGGCCAGGGTGACCTCGCCGGAGTCCAGAGCGGCGCGACGCTCCATGCCGGTACCGACATAGGGAGCGGCGGGGTGAACCAGCGGCACGGCCTGACGCTGCATGTTAGCGCCCATCAGCGTACGCTTGGCGTCGTCGTGCTCAAGGAACGGAATCAGCGTGGCTGCGACGGAGAGCATCTGACGCGGCGAGACGTCCATGTAGTCGACGTCCTCGACAGGCACGTCGGCGGGAGCGCCGAAGGAGCCGTCGAAGTCGCGGGTACGGGCGATCACGGTATGCGGACGGACAATCTTGCCCTCGGCATCGGTCGTGATGAACTCGTTGGTCTTGGGATCGAGCGGCGTGTTGGCCGGCGCGATGACGTGCTTCTCTTCCTCGTCAGCGGTCATCCAGTCGATCTGGTCGGTGGCAACGCCGTTCTCGACGCGGCGGAACGGGGCCTCGATGAAGCCGTACTCGTTGACGCGGGCGTAGAGGGCGAGCGAGCCGATCAGGCCGATGTTGGGGCCTTCGGGGGTCTCGATCGGGCACATGCGGCTGTAGTGCGAGTTGTGAACGTCGCGGACGGCCGTCGGCACGTTGGTGCGGCGGCTGGAGCCGGACTTGTGGCCGGCAAGACCACCAGGGCCGAGTGCGGACAGACGGCGCTTGTGGGTCAGACCGGTCAGGGGGTTCGCCTGGTCCATGAACTGCGAGAGCTGCGAGGAGCCGAAGAACTCCTTGATGGAGGCCACGATCGGACGGATGTTGATGAGCGACTGCGGGGTGATCTCGTCGATGTCCTGGGAGCTCATGCGCTCACGGACGACGCGCTCCATACGGCTCATGCCGATACGGAACTGGTTGGCGACGAGCTCGCCGACGGTACGGATGCGGCGGTTACCGAAGTGGTCGATATCGTCGACCTTGAAGCCCTGCTCGCCGGCAGCGAGGGACAGCAGGTAGCGCAGCGTAGCGACGATATCCTCGTCGGTGAGCACCGTGACCTCTTCCTCGGTGGTGAGGTTGAGCTTCTTGTTAACCTTGTAACGACCGACGCGGGCCAGATCGTAGCGCTGCGGGTTAAAGAGCAGGCCCTCGAGCAGGCTGCGGGAAGCGTCCACGGTGGGAGGCTCGCCCGGGCGCAGGCGACGGTAGATCTCGATGAGGGCGTCCTCGCGAGTGAGGGCGGTGTCGCGCTCCAGGGTGCGCTTGATCACATCGGAGTTGCCGAGCAGCTCGATGATGTCGTCGTTGGTGACGGCGATGCCAAGGGCGCGCAGGAACATCGTGGCGCTCTGCTTGCGCTTACGGTCAATGGAGACCATGAGCTGGTCGCGCTTGTCGACCTCAAACTCAAGCCAGGCACCGCGGGACGGGATGATCTGGGCCTTGTAGATCTGCTTGCCCGAATCCATCTCGGAGCTGTAGTACACGCCCGGGGAGCGGACGAGCTGCGAGACGACGATACGCTCGGTACCGTTGATGATGAAGGTGCCCTGATCGGTCATCATGGGGAAGTCGCCCATAAAGACGAGCTGCTCCTTGATCTCGCCGGTCTCCTTGTTGGTGAGACGGACGTCGGTCAGAAGCGGAGCCTGATAGGTCATATCCTTCTCGCGGCACTCCTCGACGGTGTGCGCGGGGTCGCCGAACTGATGCTCGCCGAAGGTAACCTCGAGAACATGGTTCTGGCTCTGGATGGGGCTGGATTCCTTGAACGCCTCACGAAGGCCCTCGTCCTTAAAACGCTCAAAGGATTCCCTTTGAACAGAGATAAGGTTGGGGAGCTCCATGGCCTCCGGGATTTTCCCGAAGCTGACGCGCTTGCGCTCAGTGGCAGTGTATGCGTAGGTCACCAGGTTTTTCCTCCTTCACGGAAATGCTCGGTGGGTTGGCGAGGCATAGCTTCGCCAGTTATCGCAACCTAATAGTTTATCAGGTACCGACCGTTGGGCAAGAAAAGCCTTGACGCGATTGAGTTTTTGGAGTAGCAAAGTTTTTCGACAGAAAACACGCAGGTAGATAGTGGTATACCGAACATCTGTTCATATATTTTCTGTGAACAGAGAGCCGGCAATCGCAGCTCTTATAAAAAACGGGCGCGAACCGAGGTCCGCGCCCGTAAATGTCGATGTCCGAAGGCTTACTTGCGCATCAAGCCGCCGCGCTCGTCGATGGCGTCCCAGAAGGCGCTTGCAAAGCGAGGATCGCTTGCAGCCATGAGAGCGTTGGTGGCCATCCAGCCAGAGGGAGTGCCGGTGTCGTAGCCCGACAGCGGGTCGATGACGACCGCGTACATGGCCTCGCGATCGAGCGAACGGGCCATTGCGTCAGTGAGCTGGATCTCGCCGCCCTTGCCGGCCTGCTGATCTGCCAGCAGGTCCATGACCAGCGGGCTCAGCAGATAGCGGCCGACGATGTACAGGTTGGACGGAGCAGCCTCGGGAGCGGGCTTCTCGACCAGACCGCCGATGCGCCAGACAGCGCCCGGCTCGGCATCGGCAACGCCCTCGGCGCCCTCGAGCGAACCGACGCGCTCGCCGGCGATAACGCCGTAGCGGCTGACTTCCTCGGGCGAGCAAGCAGCGACGGCGATAACCGAAGCGCCACCGTGCTCCTTGGAAACGGCGAGCATCTTGTCGCAGATGTCGCGGTTAGGCACAACGTAGTCGCCCAGAAGAACCAGGAAGTTCTCCCCTGCCACGGCGTCGGCAGCAGAGCGAATAGCATGGCCGAGGCCCTTGGGCTCGTACTGATAGCGGAAGTCGACCGGCATACCGCCAGCGTGGGCGACGGCATCGGCATAGGCGTTCTTGCCGCGCTCGCGCAGCAGGTTCTCGAGCGAGCGATCGGGCTGGAAGTAGTTCAGTAGCTCGGGCTTACCGGGAGAAGTAACGATGATGGCGTCGTCGACTTCCTCGGGGTCGAGCGCCTCCTCGACGACGTACTGAATGACGGGCTTGTCGAGCACCGGCAGCATCTCTTTGGGCGTGCACTTGGTGCCAGGCAGAAAACGCGTGCCAAGACCGGCGGCGGGGATGATTGCCTTCATGTTATTCAAAGATCCTTTCGCAGGCGCAAAAGCGCCCCATGCGTGCGGCACACAGCCGCAGACCAAATTGCGATACCTAAGCATCTTACCGCTGGAACTATATGTCGCTACAAGGCAGAGACAATTCTTCAGCAGGTCAACGCAAATTATTGCTCGAATGGTGCAATTTTATTGCCCAACGGCAGGGTGCCCGATACGACGCAAATCACAGAACATGGCAGTTTGAGCTACCGATGTCGAGGGACCGAAAAACAAAAAAGACGGGGCTCGCAATGCGAACCCCGTCTGCAAAGAAATCTGGCGAGAAAGCCTGATTACTTGAGGGTGACAGCAGCGCCAGCAGCCTCGAGCTTCTCCTTGGCAGCCTCGGCGTCCTCCTTCTTGGCACCCTCGAGAACAGCCTTGGGAGCGCCCTCGACGACCTCCTTGGCCTCCTTCAGGCCAAGGTTGGTGAGCTCACGGACGGCCTTGATGACCTGGATCTTGTTGTCGCCGAAGCCCTCGAGCACGACGTCAAACTCGGTCTTCTCCTCGGCCTCAGCAGCGCCAGCAGCGGGAGCGGCGACAACAGCGGCAGGAGCAGCGGCGGAAACGCCGAAGGTGTCCTCGATAGCCTTGACGAGCTCGGAAGCCTCGAGAAGGGTCATTTCCTTAAGAGCATCGATGATCTCATCGGTGGTAAGCTTAGCCATTTCTAAGTCCTTTCGGTTTCCGTGCGGATGCACGGAGATCAGTTAAAACACAGCGCGAATGCGCCTGGGGTGCGGCGTTGCCGCCGCGGGTGAAAACAGCAACTAGGCTGCCTTCTGCTCGGAGACCTGCTGGATCGAACGAGCGAGACCAGAGGAAACGCCGTTGACGCAGACAGCGATGTCGCGAGCGAAACCGGAGATGAGACCGGCGATCTGGCCGAGAAGCTGATCCTTGGTGGGCAGCTCGGCGATAGCCTTAACATCATCAGCGGAAACGGCCTTGCCGTCGGAGATACCGCCCTTGATCTCAAGGACGCCCTTGGACTTAGCGGAGAAGTCCTTAAGGGCCTTAGCGGCCTCGACCGGCTCGGACTCGTAGAACACATAAGCGACGGGACCGGCGAGAATCTCGTCGAGCTCGGGCTGCTCCTGGTTCTTGAGGGCGATCTTGACCAGGTTGTTCTTGTAGACCTTCATCTCGGCGCCGCACTCGCGAAGCTGATGACGCAGCTCCTGAGCCTGCTTAACCGTCAGACCGTTGTAGTTGACGACGAACAGACCGGCGTTCTCGGCGATACGGGACTCGATCTCTGCAACCTTGTCGATTTTGTACTGCTGGGGCATGAATTACACCTCCTCGAATTCTTTCCGGGCACGGTCCGCCACAAGGACGTGACGGGGGCATGTCCAAAAAGAAAGCCCCCGCGCTGCATGAGCGACGGGGGCGAGAAGACATATCTACTCGACCACCTCGGCTGGCGGGATATCCCATTAAGCTCGCGGGTAAGACCCGTTTGCGCCGGCTGTCTCTGGCAGCGGATTCGTGCGTGAACCGAAAGTATTATGGCGGGGACCCCGGCGTCGGTCAACGGAAAACCGGGCTGCACACAATTCCACCATCCGGCACGCTCCGCTGAAGGCCAGGCGCAAGGTTTCCGCTCGGTCAGGTCCTGGGCTCGCTCGGAAAGCACATTAAGTGCTTTCCGGCTCGTGCGGAATCTACGGAAACCTTGCGCCTGGCCTTCGGCGGCGCGTGCCTGCGTTGACTTTGGGCAGCCCGGGTTTTCGTTGGCTGACGCCCCCACTCATAATGCTTGGGTCGGTGGACTGATGTGTTGCGTCCCGTTGGGCTATAAGGTTGAAATGAAGGTGGACAGGCGATTTAGGCCTTCGTCCAAATCTTGGTCGGAAACACAATAGCTTAGGCGGATGTGGCCTTCGGTTCCGAAGCAGTCTCCCGGGACTAGGGCTACGTTTGCCTCTTTGATGGCTTTGATGCAGAAGTCTTCGCTGGTTAGGCCGAACTTTTTGATGCTCGGGAAAGTGTAGAAGGCTCCTGCGGGCTCTACTACGTCGAGGCCCATGGCGTCTAAGGCTGCGAGTACGCGTTCGCGGCGGGCTCGGTAGACTTTGAGCATGGGGGTTGGGTCGACGGTCAGGGCTCGGGCTGCGGCGTCCATTTCGAAGGAGACGGCACTCGATACTAAGTATTGGTGAGCCTTGGCGATCTCGGCGATGACGGGTGCCGCTGCCGCGAGCCAGCCCAGGCGCCAGCCGGTCATGGACCAGGGCTTGGAGAAGCTCTCGATGACTACCGTCTGTTCACGCAGCTCCGGGTGACGCTGGGCAAAGCGCTCGTAACCATCCACATAAACCAGGCGGTTGTATACGTCGTCGCAGACCACGTAGATGCCCGCCTGCTCTGCCACGCGCGCCACGGCGTCGAGCGAAGCCGCGTTGAGGATGCAACCCGTAGGATTGTTGGGCGTGCAGATGACGATGGCCTTGGTCGCCGGCGTCACGCAAGCACGAAGTGCGTCCTCGTCAATCTGGAATTGCGCAGGCTCCGTATCCAAAAAGACCGCCTTGGCGTGGTTGGCCACGACGATGCTCTCGTACAGGCCAAAGGCAGGCGTGGGGATGATGACCTCGTCGCCGGGGTTGAGCATAGCCATGAATGTTGCCGACAGTGCCTCGGTCGCACCGTCGGTCAGGATGACCTCATCGGCGGAAAACGTAAGGCCCGCGTCCCCCATGTAGGCAGATAACGCCTCACGCAGGGCGGGGCGCCCGTTGTTGGGCGGATAGTGCGTGTCACCGCGGTCCAGTGCGGCGGTCACCTCGGCGCTAATCACATCGGGCGTGGGAAAATCGGGCTCGCCAAGCGCAAGCGCGATGCACCCCGGGTGCTGGGCGGCGAGCGCGTTGATTCGGCGGATACCGGAGGGCTTGAGCGTGGCAAGCGAGGTATTCATGGGCAGTCGCATGGCGTTCCTTTCGTCAGGGTTGCACTAGGATAGCGCGGCGAAGCGCCACCAGACGGTGTAACCTAAACGGAAACCAACCGGAAAGGAGGCGGGGCATGGAGACGACCGCACACGGCGATGTACCAAAAACACTGCAAACCATTGCGTATATCAGCATTCCCAATAGCGCCGATCTTGAGTTTTTGCTTTGGGACCTGCAGGATGCCATCGCCGCCTATGCCCGGCTTTCCGGCACCGCGCTCCCCCGCCCGGTTGACTTGGAGGCGGATGATGCCGGCGCAGTCGATGGCATGGTGCTCGCTGTTGATGATGCATTTGATGATGAGGCGATGATCGCTGTCAAGCAGATACTCGATCGCCTTGGGAATACAGAGACACGCATCTATGTCGTCGTCCAGGCCCTGTCCAAAAACAATAAGCAGGCGGACGAAGTCCTCGACCGCCTGTACCGGGCATGTATTCTACGTGACCTGCCATGGTGCGACGGCGTTGTCATCTGTGCCGGCAGCGGCATCGCGGCGCTTCGCCATTCCCCACGCATGGGCCTCTTGCGCCGACCATTTTCGGAAGCGATAGATAAGCTTGTGGGCGCCGTGCGCATGGGCTGCTCCATTGAACATGCGCAGCTGCTTGGAGGTAGCAATGCCGATAGTGTCGACGCCGACGGCATGGTGCGTGTCGAGCCCGCGCTGCCCGCGCCGATCTGGCGCACCATCATCAAACGCCTCAGCACCCATGCTCAATCCAATATCTAAATTAGAGAGCGGCCCAGTCAACGGCTGCATGCCAACGCTCAACAAGACGTTCCAGACGCCACGCTGCATTGGCGGGACTTGTCGAGGGCAGGACGATGGCGGACAGCCCGGTGCGTTCTTGTAGATAGCGCTTGTAGAGCCGGCCAGCTGTACCACCGTTGCATATCACCCGCCCAATGGGAGCTGTGCCGGTAATGCGCTCGATATGTGCCGGCACAACGTTGCGGATGCTCGCGTCGCTCGAGCCCTTAATGTCGCAGCTCTCGACCACATCCCACAGGGCCACGCCGCCGTTCAGCAGCATGGCCCGCTTGGCGGCAATGGAGGCATCGAGCGTCGCGGGCTCACCGCTTGCCAAAGGATCGCCCTCGTTGGGCGGCACAGGCATACCGAGGCACGTGGCCATCACACGCCAAAAGCGATTCTGAGGGTTGCCGTAATAAAAGGCATTGGCGCGCGAAAGCACCGAGGGAAACGACCCGAGCACCAAAACGCGCGAATGCTCGTCAAACACGGGCTCAAACCCATGCTCAATATGTTGATAGCCCTCGTCAGACACGGCCATGGGCTAGGCTCTCAACAGATAGCGCACCTCGTAGGGTGCAAGCTCAAGGGTACCCGTCAGCTCGACCGTGGGCGCATCGTCGGCAAGCAGGTCGACGAAGGAGCCGTTGAGTTCGCCGGCGCCAAAGGTGTAAGGCTCACCCACGGCATTCACCGCCACGAGCACCGCCGCGTCGTCGCAGGCGCGCTCGAACAGCAGCTGCTTGTTCTGGATCACCACGTTGCGATAGGCACCGTAGTTGAGAGCACGGGCAGCCGCGTCGTCGGCCGAACGAAGGTGTGCGAGCTGCGTGATGAACGCCGTCAGCTCGTTGGGCGCAGGCTCATCGAGCGCAGGTCGCAGAGCCCAGTCACCATCGGGGCCGCCCTTTTCGCCAGGAATCCCCCACTCGCTGCCATAGTAGACGCACGGAATGCCCGGCATACCAAAGAGCATGCCGTAGGCGGGACGCAGGCAGGATTTGTCGGTGAGGATACTTGCCAGGCGCGGCACATCGTGGTTGTCGACAAACGAAAGCAGATGTTTGCCGCGGTAGATGCACCAAGGGTCGCCGCCAAACTGACGGTGCAGCGAATGGGCGATCTCGAACATGTTGACCGAGTTAAAGCTGGAATACAGGCCCTTGTAGCACTCGTAATTAGTGCACGAGTCGAGCATCTCGTCGTTGACGATCTGATTGTAGTCGCCGTGGAGCGTCTCGCCGATGAGCACAAAGCCGGGCTTGAGCTCACGGGTAAAGGAGTGTAGGCGGCGCATAAAGTCGCGGTCGAGCATGTAGGCGACGTCCAGGCGCAGGCCGTCGACGCCAAAGACGTCGGCCCAACGGCGCACAGACTCGAGCAGGTAATCGACCACAGCGGGATTTTGCAGGTTGAGCTTCACAAGCTCAAAATAACCCTCCCAGCCCTCGTACCAAAAGCCGTCGCCATAGCAGGAGTCGCCGTCAAAACTGATGTGAAACCAATCCTTGTACGGCGAATCCCACTTGCGCTCCTGCACATCGCGGAAGGCCCAAAAGCCGCGACCGACGTGGTTGAAGACGGCATCGAGCACCACGCGGATGCCATGGGCGTGCAGCGTGTCGCATACGGCGGCAAAGTCGGCATCCCCGCCCAGGCGACGGTCTATATGGCGCAGGCTGCGCGTGTCGTAGCCGTGACTATCGGACTCGAGCGGCGGGTTGATGAGCACAGCGCCAACGCCGAGTTTTTGCAGGCAGTCGGCCCATTGGGCAATCTTCATGATAGGAGCATCGGGGTTGGGTTCGACATCGGCGGCCTGGGCGAGCTCATCCTCGGCAACGGGGGCGGCGTTTTCGCGCGGAGCTCCGCAAAAGCCCAGCGGATAGATCTGATAGAACGTCGTCTCGTATGCCCACATAGCAACCTCCCGGTAAGCTCAACACAACGACATCCATTGTATGCCCAGCTTGTATCCCCTCCCCCAAAATAAGTTGCGGTGGAATAGTTCCTGCTTGGGCCTTCAAAGGCCTTAAACAGGAACTATTCCACCGCAACTGATGAGGGGACGTGGCTAGGCGACGGGCTTGGCGCGGCGGATGGCTGGGAACATCACCGTGATGGCGAGGATAACGCCCACGACGGCAATCGCCCCGCCCACAAAGCCGATCCAGGCGATACCGGGACCCGAAACCACGGCTCCGCCGATCGCGGTACCCGTGCCGATACCGAGGTTGAACAGGCCCGAGAAGATCGACATGGCGACGGCCGACGAATCTGCCGGCGTGTGCTTGATGAGCTCGGCCTGAAACGCCACGTTAAAGGCCGTGGCGCAGCAACCCCACAGTGCGCACACAGCGAGAACCGCAGCGAGTGACGATGCGGCCGGACCCATGAGCAGCAGAGCCACCGGCACGCCGGAGAGCGTGATAGCCAAGAACGGGAAGCGATGCCCATCGAACAGGCGGCCAAACAGCCAGCTTCCGAGCAAACCAGAGCAGCCAAACGCCGTCAACGTCATGGTAATGGCGCCCGCATCGACGTGCGCGACCTGCGCCAGGAAGGGCTCGATATAGCTGTAGCTTGCGTAATAGCCGGTCGCCATGAAGACCGTGACTGCGTAGAGCGCGATGAGGAGCGGGTTCTTGAGCAGCTCGGGCAGCTGTTTGACGGTAAAGCGCTCACCCGCCGGCATGGCCGGGAACACCGCTGCCTGGTAGACGACCGCGATGGCTGAGAGGCCCCCGACCACGGCAAACGTCATGCGCCAGCCCACGGCCAAGCCAATGGCGCGACCGAGAGGCAGGCCAAAGATCTGCGCGATGGACGAGCCCGTGGCGATCATGCTGATAGCGAGCGCCCCGTGGCGTGTGTCAACCAGGCGCGACGCCATGATCGAGGCGACCGACCAGAACACGGCGTGCGCGCAGGCAACCACCAGGCGCGCGCAGACTAAGATGGGATAGGTCGGCGCCAAGGCGGACAGGAACTGGCCCAGCGAGAACACGGCAAGCACGCCCAGCAGCATCCGCTTGAACTCGAAACGCGAAGCGAACACCATGAGCGGCAACGACAGCAGCATGACGCCCCAGGCATAGACCGAGATCATGATGCCCGCCTGGGCCTCGGTGAGCGAGAACGACGCGGCGATATCAGTCAAAAGGCCGATGGGCATAAACTCCGACGTGTTGAACACGAACGCACAGCAGGTGAGACCGACGAGTGGGAGCCACTGCCTGAGCGTGATGCCGTCTTGCCTTGTCTGAGTCATATATAACGTCTCCAATCGTTTTGAGCGGAGGCGATTATATAGCAACGGCCCCGCATCCGTCAGTACAGAAGCGGGGCCGAAAACAATTCGATACACAGAGGTTGCGCCGTCAATTCATAACTAAGCCAACCCCAGCAATATGCCCGCCGAATGCACGACAAACGCCACGATCCAGGCAACGGCGACCTGAAACGCGAATACGGCCACGGCATAGCGCGCGCCCAACTCGCTCTTGACAGCGCCGATTGCCGCCACACAAGGCGGGTACAGCAACGTAAAGACCAAGAACACGTAGGCGGTAAACGGCGAAAACATGGTCGACAGCGCCGCGGGCGACGTTGCGCCCAAAAGCACCGTGAGCGTCGAGATGACGCTCTCCTTGGCAATGAGCCCCGTGACGAGCGCCGTCGAGGCGCGCCAGTCGCCAAAGCCGAGCGGGGCCAACACCGGCGCGATGATGCTACCCAGACCGGCAAGCAGGCTTTGCGACTGGTCGGCGACCACGTTAAAGCGGATGTCGAACGTCTGAAGGAACCAGATGACCACCGTAGCGGCAAAGATAATGGTAAAGGCCTTGGTGATGAAGTCCTTGGCCTTATCCCATGCCAGCATCACCGTCGTCTTGACGCTCGGCAGGCGGTAATTGGGAAGCTCCATGATAAACGGCACCGGGTCGCCCTTAAATGCCGTGCGGTTGAGCACCAAAGCCGCGATGCAGCCGACCACGATACCGATCAGATAGAGCGAGACCATGGCGGGAACCGTCGCCTGCGGGAAGAATGCTCCGCACAGCAAGCCGTAAACCGGCAACTTGGCTGAACAGCTCATAAACGGTGTGAGCATGACCGTCATCTTGCGGTCGTGCTCGGATGGGAGCGTACGGGTCGACATGATAGCCGGCACGGTACAGCCAAAACCGACGAGCATGGGCACGAAGCTGCGGCCCGACAAGCCAAAGCGACGCAACACCTTATCCATGACAAAGGCCACGCGCGCCATGTATCCGGAGTCTTCCAGAATGGAGAGGAACAAAAAGAGCACGACGATAATCGGCAGGAAGGTCAGCACGCTGCCCACACCCGTAAGCACGCCGTCGACAGCCAGCGAGCGCACCACGTCGTTAGTACCGAACGCCTTGAGGCCCGCATCGGCCGAGGCGATGATGGCAGCGATACCGTCCTCCATGAGTCCCTGCAACGCCGCGCCGATCACGCCAAACGTCAGCCAAAAGACGAGGCCCATGATCACCAGAAACGCCGGAATGGCTGTGTAACGACCTGTCAGGATGCGGTCAATCTTGACGGAGCGCACGTGCTCGCGGCTCTCGTGCGGCTTGACGACGCAGCGCCCGCACACGTCGCCGATAAAGCTAAAACGCATATCGGCCAGCGCAGATAGGCGGTCGGTGCCGGCCTCGCCTTCCATCTGGGTAATGATGTGCTCGATAGCGTCGAGCTCATTGCGATCCAGGTGAAGCGCCTCGGTTACCAGCTCATCGCCCTCGACCAGCTTGGTCGCCGCAAAGCGCACCGGGATGTGCGCCGTCACGGCATGGTCCTCGATCAGGTTAGCAATACCGTGGATGCAGCGATGCAGCGCACCGCCGTCCGGGCCGTCGGGCGCACAAAAGTCCAGGCGACCAAGGCGCTCGCGGAACCGCGCCACGTGCAGGGCGTGGTCCACCAACTCGCCGATACCCTCGTTGCGGGCAGCGCTAATGGGAACAACGGGCACGCCCAACAGGCTCTCGAGCAGGTTGACGTCCACGGCGCCGCCGTTGGCGGTCACCTCGTCCATCATGTTGAGCGCGATGACCATGGGGCGGTCGAGCTCCATAAGCTGTAGCGTCAGGTACAGGTTGCGTTCGATATTGGTGGCGTCGATGATGTCGATGATGGCGTCGGGGTTTTCGTCAAGGATGAATTGACGGCTCACGATCTCTTCGCCCGTGTACGGCGACAGCGAATAGATGCCAGGCAGGTCGGTAACGCTTGCCTCGGGGTGGTTGCGGATGGTGCCATCTTTGCGGTCGACCGTCACGCCGGGAAAGTTACCGACGTGCTGGTTGGAGCCCGTCAGCTGGTTGAATAACGTGGTCTTGCCGCAGTTTTGGTTGCCGGCGAGGGCAAAGTGCAGCGGCGCGCCCTCGGGCACGGCCGTCTTTGCCGCACGGGGCGAATACGTCCCCTCGCCCAGGGCCGGATGCTCCGTCGTGCCGATTGCGGCGTTAGCGCGCGGACCCGTATCGGTGTCGTGAATACCCACGAGCTCGATGCGAGCGGCATCGTCCTTGCGCAGTGTCAACTCGTAGCCACGCAGGCGGATCTCGAGCGGATCGCCCATGGGGGCGTACTTCATCATGGTGACTTCGGTGCCCGGCGTTAGACCCATGTCCAAAATATGCTGTCGGAGTGCCTGATCGTCCGATGCCACCGATGCGACAACGGCGTCCTTTCCAATCTCGAGTGTATCGAGCTTCACGTCCGTGTTCCTCCCCCGGCGCCCACAGGGCGTTGTATTTATGTTCACCATGGCTAACCGTTTGCCATGGCTAACCAATTGTAACCATGCATGATAGCGCGAACACACAACGACGTTCAATCGACAGATCGGTGCGATGGGGACAGGCAGGAGAGTTCAGGGCCATAGTTTCCCGATGAGCCTCTCGGGGAAACTACATCCCAGAATTCTGGCTCGAAACGGGATATGGTTTCCCTAACAGGCCTCTTACGGAAAATGCATCCCAGAATCCCCGCTCGAAACGGGACGCGCTTTCCCAGTCGAGGCCCTATGGGAAACTGCGTCCCACCTTGAAAGGCAAAACTGGGATGCAGTTTCCAGACGGGACATCAAAAACAAAGTTGCGGTGGAATAGTTCCTGGATGGGCTGGTTGATGCCCCAGATCGGAGCTATTTCACCGCAAGTTATTGAAGGGCTGGGATGCCCGTCCTCTTACAGATGGCGCTCCAGAAAGCGGAAGGCCAGGCGGATCCAGGGACGGACCGCCACCTGCTTGTCCTCGTTGTCGACCGCGGTGTTGGCGTTGCCGAGCGAAAGGCCGTGACCACCCTGGTCGAAGACGTGCATCTCGCATGCAACGCCCTCCTCGGCCATGCGCTGCGCAAACGGGTAGACCTGCGCGATCGGCGCCGTCTTGTCGTCGGACACGCCCCACACAAAGGTCGGTGGCATCTGACGCGAAACATGCGTGGTGGGGCAGATGTCGGCCAGATGCTCGTCAGTTGCCTCGCCGCCCGTCACCATCGACAGGTAGTCGTTGAGCAAATCGCGTCCCGTCTTGCCGCCCGTCTTGGGCACGCGCAAGTCAATGCGCGGATCGCGCGTCTGCATGTCGCGCACATAGGCAAAGTCGAGCAATGGATAGCCCAGCACCACGGCATCGGGACGAATGTCGTCCGGACGCGCCCCGGCAAGTGCCGCAAAGGGGCCGGTCTTCCACTGTGTTGCCAGCGAGGCGCAAATCATGCCGCCAGCAGAAAAGCCCACGACGCACACGCGCTTAGGATCGACATGCCACTCGTCGGCGTTGGCGCGCACCGTGGCGACCATCTTGGCAAGATCTGCCTGGGGGTGCGGAAAGCTCACGTCACCCGTAGAACTCGTGACATAGTTGAGCACAAAGGCCTGGTAGCCGCGGTCCAAAAATGCAAACGCCACCGGGTCCTGCTCGTGCGGAGCGATATGCGTGAACCCGCCTCCGCCGCAGATGATCACCGCGGGGCGGCGGCCATTGGGCTTGTCGGGCAGCGGCTCGGCACCCAGATACGTAAAGGTCGCCGGATAATCCTCGGTCGGCTCCTCGCCCCACAGCGCATGGTTCTCGACAATCATATGTGCTCCCTTCGCGCAAATTAAGCGCCCTTGTTTTTCGCCTTCAAGCGTACCCCACTTGAACCCGTGGCGCAGAAACTCTCCGGCAATAAGTTTCCCTTCAACTGATATATCACATAATCCCAGTTCAGAGGTATCGTTGAGCAGCGTAGAATAGGGGCGTTGACCAAGCCGCGAAACACATGTGAAACGTTTCCGGCAAACCAAACGCGCGATATGCGCCTATTTAAGTTGGAGGCAACTATGGGTCTGCTCGATTCGCTTAAGTCCACCTTCACCTCGACCGGCGAGGCGTCCGTTCCGCCCGCAGCAAGCTTCGCTACCCGCGAAGGCGTCATCTATGCCCCCGTCAACGGCGTGCTCGTCAACCTGGACGAGGTTCCCGACGAGACGATCGCCTCGGGCATGCTTGGCCAGGGCTATGGCATCGAGCCCATTACCGGCACCATCTATGCGCCCGCCAACGGCCGCATCGGTGCCACCACTGTCACCAACCACTCCATCGGCATGATTACCGAGGACGGCCTGCGCGTGTTCATCCATGTCGGCCT
The DNA here is from genome assembly GCA_018382125.1 of Collinsella sp. Classification (GTDB taxonomy): domain Bacteria; phylum Actinomycetota; class Coriobacteriia; order Coriobacteriales; family Coriobacteriaceae; genus Collinsella. Next base: position 51,345 of record JAGZQO010000001.1, on the reverse strand, counting down.
GGGCACCGTGGAAATGAACGGCAAGGGTTTTGCCCGCTTTGTCGAGATGGGCGATGTGGTCAAGGCAGGCCAGCCGCTCATCAGCTTCGACCGCGAGGCCATTAAGGCCGCTGGTCACGAGGACATCGTGACCGTCATCGTCTCCGAGCTCGATCGTCTTAAGAGCATCGACCATGTCGGCGAGTCTGGAACGCTTATCGGCGGCAACCCGCTCGTCAAGCTTGGCGACCCGCTGCTGGTAGCCAAGACCAAGTAGCCAGGCCCCGCGCCACACAGCCAAAAGGCACCTCGTCAAGCGCCCGCGACCATTTGGCCGCGGGCGCTTTTCGTTTGAAAAACCATCCCGCCAATGCCTTATCTGTATAGCCCAAATGAGACGAGCTGCTAGAATAACGAACTGTATGGATAACTATCATTCAACCGTTATGGGAGGATACGTGAACCGCACCAAAATCGCGCAGCTCTATGCCGATGCCGAGTCGCTCGGCGGCCAAACCGTCACCGTCGCCGGCTGGGTCAAGTCCGTCCGCGACATGAAGAACTTTGGCTTTGTTACGCTCAACGACGGCAGCTGCTTCCGCGACCTGCAGGTCGTCATGAACCGCGAGGCACTCGACAACTACGACGAGATCGCCCATCAAAACGTCTCGGCCGCACTCATTTGCACCGGCACCGTCAAGCTGACCCCCGATGCGCCCCAGCCTTTCGAGCTTTCTGCCACCTCCATCGAGGTCGAGGGCACGAGCGCCCCGGATTACCCGCTGCAGAAGAAGCGCGCAACCGTCGAGTTCCTGCGCACCCAGCAGCACCTGCGCCCGCGCACCAACCTGTTCCGCGCCGTGTTCCGCATCCGCTCTGTCGCGGCTGCCGCCATCCACCGCTTCTTCCAGGAGCAGGGCTTTGTCTACGTCAACACCCCCATCATCACCACGAGTGACTGCGAGGGCGCCGGCGAGATGTTCCGCGTGACCACGCTCGACCCCAAAAATCCGCCCCTCACCGAGTCCGGCGAGGTCGACTGGAGCCAGGACTTCTTTGGCAAGCATGCAAGCCTCACCGTGTCCGGCCAGCTCAATGCCGAGAACTTTGCCATGGCCTTTGGCGACGTGTACACCTTTGGCCCCACCTTCCGCGCCGAAAACTCCAACACCACGCGCCACGCCGCCGAGTTTTGGATGATCGAGCCCGAGATGGCCTTTGCCGACCTTAACGACTACATGGATAACGCTGAGGCCATGCTCAAGTATGTCCTCAAGGACGTCATGGCCACCTGCCCCGACGAGCTCAATATGCTCAACAAGTTTGTGGACAAGGGTCTGCTCGAACGCCTAGACCATGTCGCCAACTCCGACTTCGCCCGCGTTACCTACACCGAGGCCGTCGAGATCCTGGAGCAGGCCGTCGCCGCCGGTCACAAGTTTGACTACCCCGTGAGCTGGGGCATCGACCTGCAGACCGAGCACGAGCGCTTCCTGACCGAGGAGCACTTTAAGCGCCCGACCTTCGTAACCGACTACCCGGCCGAGATCAAGGCCTTCTACATGCGCATGAACGAGGACGGCAAGACCGTCGCCGCCGCCGACTGCCTGGTTCCGGGCATCGGCGAGATCATCGGTGGCTCCCAGCGCGAGGAGCGCCTGGATCTGCTCGAGGCCCGCATCAAGGACCTGGGCATGAATCCCGAGCAGTACAAGTACTACCTTGACCTGCGCCGCTACGGTTCCTGCAAGCACGCCGGCTACGGTCTGGGCTTCGAGCGCTTGGTCATGTATCTGACCGGCGTGGGCAACATCCGCGACGTCCTGCCGCACCCGCGCACCGTGGGCAACGCCGACTTCTAATCGTCGGACGCTAGCTCGCGTCGCCACACGCCAACGCTCATCGCACAAGCGCCTCTCGACATCGGTCGAGAGGCGCTTTTTTCAACAGCATCCGTCAAGCTTTTGGCAAGTTTTTGGTCAGTTGAGCAGGGCTGTTGAAAACTCGACCCGCCGTTTGCCGACGACTACCGACCGCCCAGAGCGCCCTGCGCCCCTGGGAAAGCCCCACGTCCTAGGCTCCATACCGTCGTCACCCAAAACGGAAAGGACGTGGGCACCATGACCGAAGCCGCTGTTGAAACCTACGACACCACGACTAGAGGCGCCGCCTCGATGGCAGCCTATCGCGCCGTTCGCATCCTGCAACTATTAAGCGAAAACACCGGCGAGGACAAGGCCATGCTTTCCGATGAGTTGATCCGGCGCCTCTCCCATCCCGACGACCCCGCCCGCATGCCCATCTCGGCGGCGCGGCGCAGCATCTACACCGCCATCTCCGCGCTTCGCCATGCCGGATACGAAATTGAGTACAAACGCGGCGTGGGCTACAAACTTCTTACCCGCCCGCTCACCGATGAAGAGATCATCCGGCTCCACGGTATGGTCATGCGCAACCGCTCCACGCCTATCGCTATCCGCAAGAGCATGGCGCAGCACTTAGTTGCCATGGCGAGTGCCGACGTTCGCGGCTACCTCGATACACCCGAACCCGTTCCGAGCGCAGGCAGCAAGGCTACCAAGGCAACACGCACGCCCATCAAGCGCATCGACACGTGCGAGCTCGTCGAGCAGGCCATCGACCATGGAACCACGGTGAGTTTTGATATTTCGAGCGTCACGGCACGTGGCGAAACCGAAGTAGCACGGATGACACTCCGCCCCTTTGCCATCAGGCAGCGCGATGGCATCTCGTATTTGCTGGGAACGGTCTATGACGCCCGAGGTGCCGATGACACGCTGCGCACCGTAGAGATTGGCCGCATGAGAAACGTCACCACACGTCTCCTCGACGGCAAGAAGCTCTTCGCCGCCCTCGACGAGGAGGACGACGCCTCCTCCGCCGCATAAGACCCTCCGCCGCCCATTCGACTACCCGTACCGCCCATCCGATTCTGTATTAAAAAACCCGCCAGGCTGTTGTAAAAATGGACATCAGCGCTACTATAGTTCCACTTGCACTTTGTCCCAGTGCAGTGTTTCCAGCCATTTTATACTGGGGGTAATGATATGAAGGACATCACCATCAGTCGCAGGAGCCTTCTGGTCTCCGCCGGCCTGCTCGCGCTCGCCCCGCTCGCCGGATGCGGCGGCAACTCTGGTTCCGGCTCTGCTGCCGCCGGTTCCGACTACACCATCGGCGTTCTGCAACTCACCGAGCATTCCGCACTCGATGCCGCCAACGACGGCTTTGTCAAGGCCATCAAGGAGAGCGGCCTTAAGGTCAAGATCGACCAGAAGAACGCCCAGAACGACCAGTCCACGTGTAAGTCCATTGCCGACAAGTTTGTGGGCGACAACGTCAACCTGATTTATGCCATCGCCACGCCCGCCGCGCAGGCTGCCGCCGGCGCCACGGCCGATATCCCCATCGTGGGCTGCGCCATCACCGACTACGCCGCCTCCGGCCTGGTCCAGGACAACGACAAGCCCGGCACCAACGTCACGGGCGCTTCCGACCTCACCCCGGTCGCCGAGCAGCTCGAGATGATGCAGAAGGTCCTGCCCGACGTTAAAAAGGTCGGCCTGCTCTACTGCACCGCCGAGTCCAACTCCGACGTCCAGATCAAGGCCGCCAAGAAGGAGCTCGACAAGCTGGGCCTCGAGTACACTGACTTCACCGTCTCGAGCTCCAACGAGATTCAGTCCGTCGTCGAGTCTGCCGTGGGCAAGGTCGACGCGCTGTACTCCCCCACCGACAACACCATCGCCGCGGGTGCCTCGCAGGTCGGCCAGATCTGCAAGGAAAACAAGCTTCCCTTCGTGACTGGCGAGGAGGGTATGTGCATGGCCGGCGGCCTGTTCACCCTCTCCATCAACTATGAGGACCTGGGCTACGCCGCGGGCGAGATGGCCGTTAAGATCCTGAAGGGCGAGGCCAAGCCCGAGGATATGCCGATCAAGCACCTCTCGAGCAAGGACCTGGTCGTCGTCAAGAACGACGAAATGGCCGAGGCCCTGGGCATCGACCTTTCCGCCCTGGACGCGTAATGCCATACGCGGCATGCGTCTAGAGCCCGTGCTCGCGCTTTAGCCGCGTTATTCAATATCTGAGCCACAGGGGCGGGCGCTGTAGACCGGCGTCCGCCCTGCTTGTTTCAGGTAAAACAAAACGTCTGTCCGTAACTCTTCTATGCATTGTTACCGCTATTATGGTGAATCACGTGTCCACCCTATCCTAGGAGGTATGAAGCATGCTCATTGCATTGCAGGGCGCCGTTTCGCAGGGCGTCCTCTGGGGCATTATGGTGCTTGGCGTGTTTATCACGTTCCGCCTGCTCGACATTCCCGATATGACCTGCGACGGCAGCTTTGCCCTCGGCGGCTGCGTCTGCGCTGTGCTCATCGTCAATAACAACGTCGACCCGCTGCTCGCCGTGCTGGCCGGTATGTGCGCCGGCGCCATCGCGGGCGCCGTCACGGGCATTTTGACCACCGTCTTTGAGATTCCTGCGATCCTCGCCGGAATCCTCACCCAGATCAGCCTGTGGTCCATCAACCTGCGCATCATGGGCAAGTCCAATACGCCCATTCTTGCCAAGGGCACCGTGTTCTCCGCCGTCAGCAATATGACCGGTCTGCCGCAGTCCACCGTTGCCATCATCTTGGGCATCCTGCTCGCCGTGGCTATCGTTGCCATCCTGTATTGGTTCTTTGGCACCGAGATCGGCTCGGCGCTGCGAGCCACCGGCAACAACGAGTACATGATCCGCGCTCTGGGCGTCAACACCAACTCCACCAAGATGATCGCCCTCGTGCTCTCCAACGCCCTCATCGGCCTTTCGGGCGCGCTCATCTGCCAGAGCCAAAAGTATGCCGACATTGGTATGGGCACCGGTGCCATCGTTATCGGTCTTGCCGCCATTGTTATCGGCGAGGTGCTCGGCCGTCTGCTGCCCGGCGGCCTCACGCAGTTTAGCGTCCGTCTTGCCTCCGCCGTCTTTGGCTCCGTGGTGTACTTCCTTATCCGCGCCATCGTGCTGCAGTTGGGCATGGACGCCAACGACATGAAGCTGCTCTCCGCCGTAATTGTCGCTGTGGCCCTGTGCGTGCCCGTGGTTTGGGAGCGCTATAAGCTCCGCAGCTCCTACACGAAGGGAGATGAGGCAGATGCTTAAGCTCTCGCATGTCAAGAAGACCTTTAACAAGGGCACCGTCACCGAGAAGCGCGCGCTCACCGGCGTCGACCTCACCCTGAATGACGGCGACTTTGTAACCGTGATCGGCGGCAACGGCGCCGGCAAGTCCACGCTGCTCAACATGATCGCCGGCGTGTACCCGCTCGATTCGGGCGTTATCGAGCTCGACGGCACCGACATCTCGCGCCTGAGCGAGTCGCAGCGCGCCAAGTACCTGGGCCGCGTGTTTCAGGACCCCATGCGCGGTACCGCTGCCGACATGCAGATTGCCGAGAACCTGGCCCTCGCCAAGCGTCGCGGCCAGCGTCGCGGCCTTTCGTGGGGCGTCACCAAGGCCGAGAAAGATGAGTACGTTGAGCTGCTCAAGCGCCTGGACCTTGGTCTGGACACGCGTCTCAACGCCAAGGTCGGCCTGCTCTCGGGTGGCCAGCGCCAGGCACTCACCCTGCTGATGGCCACGCTCACCAGGCCGCGCCTGCTGCTGCTCGACGAGCACACCGCGGCCCTCGACCCCAAGACGGCCTCTAAGGTGCTCAACCTGACCGAGGAGATCGTCGACGAGAACCACCTGACCACGCTCATGGTCACGCACAACATGAACGACGCCATCCGTCTGGGCAACCGTCTGATCATGATGCACGAAGGCCACGTGATCTACGACGTGGCGGGCGATGAGAAGAAGTCGCTCACCGTAGCCGACCTGCTGCAGAAGTTCGAGGAGGTCTCGGGCGGCGAGCTCGCCAACGACCGCATGCTGCTGAGCTAAAACCTGCCCAAAAAGGGACAGGTTTATTTTGGTAGGTTTTATCTGCGCAAACGTCAAAACCGCCGCAAAGGGACAGACGCCCTTGCGGCGGTTTTCGCATATTATGTCGATAATCCGATATTCAACCAGACATTCTGGCTAAGGACTAAGGAAACTGCCATGAAAAGACTCCCCCGCCTTGCGTTAGCCGCCGCGTTGTTTGCCGGCGCGCTCGCAGGCATCCCAAGCCTCACTTTCGCGGGGAACCTGCCCGCCGCTATTGACGGCTCCGTGGCCGTCATGCACACCAACGACATCCACGGCAGCTACAAGTACAGCTACAACGCAAGCAAGGGCACCGGCACTGTGGGCTTTGATGGGCTGGCGGTTCTCTATAGCGCCCAAAACAGCGCCCCCGATCTTTTGCTCGATGCGGGCGACACCTTCCACGGACAGTCCTTCGCCACCATGAGCGAGGGCAAGGGCATCGCCGAGCTCATGGACACCTTCTACGCCGACGGCTACGACGCGACCACGCCAGGCAACCACGACTGGAGCTACGGCGCGGACAAGCTCCGCACCATGACCGGCCACAGCCCCACCGACACGCCCTTCGCCATGCTCTGCGCGAACGCAAAGTCTACGAGCGGCGTATGGAGCTAGAGCATCACGAAGACGCTCGATCGCACCTGGGAGGATAGCGAGGATCAATCCACATTCGACTACAAAATCAAGGTCGGTGTCGTGGGTGCCATGGATGAGTCGCTGGAATCCTCGCTGCGCGCGGACCTGGTCGCGGGTACGTCGTTCTCGAGTGCCGCGAACGCCATCAATGCCGAGGCAGAACAGCTGCGCAAGGAGGGCTGCGATGTTGTTGTGTGTATCGCGCACACGCTCGACGCAAAGACCTTTGCCACGCGGCTCCGTGGCGTCGATGCCCTTATCGCAGGCCACGAGCACATCAACCTTAACGAGAAGGTGACGGGAGCCGACGGCAAGACAATCCACGTTGTCGAGGCGGGCAGTGCCTTTGCCGAGGTGGGACTGCTTTCCATTCCGTACAAATACGACACGAATGGCACCGAGACGACCGACGATGACACGGTCACGGTCCCTGCAGACGGCAGCGACGAGAAGCTCTACACCGCCAAGAACGTCAACGACCTTTTGGCAGACCCCGACAAGGGCTCCGACTACCAAAGCCGCCTTGAAGACGTCCGCAACAAGATCAAGCCGCTCGACGAGGCCTTTGAAAACGAATCGAACAAGGTGCTCGGCACATCCACCACCAACTATTTCTACGGCGAGGACGCCGCAGGCACGCATGGTTGGGAAATGGTGCGCACCACCGATTTCCGCCCCAGTAAGGAGGGCGACACCACCAAGGCCCAGACCATCGGCCATGTGATTTGCGGCTCCTATCTTGCCCTGACGAGCGCGGACCTTGCCATCGAGAACGCTGGCGACATCCGCGGCGGCATCGCGGCGGGCAACGTGACCGCCGGCAACGTCATCGCCATCTCGCCCTACGGCAACACCGTGGAGACCTGGACCATGACCGGCGCGGACTTCCTCGCAGCGCTCGAGCACTCGCTGCAGATCAGCGACGAGTGCAATCACAGCTATGAGCTTCAGCAAGCCTACGTGGCAGCCGGCCATACCGAGCAGGAGGCACAAGACAAGTACAAATGGCGCGATGACTCTGGCAGCGTTCTCTCCTTTGGCGGCATCAACGTGACGATTGATTGGACGCAGCCCGAAGGCAAGCGCATTGTGAGTGCCACACTTACCAAGGACGGCAGCACGCTCGACCCCGCCAAGGCCTATACCGTCGCCACCAACAACTACATCATCACCAACACGACCGACTTCCCCACCTTCGCAAACGCCACCAAGCACACCGAGTGGGGTACCTGCGAGTCAGCGCTAAGGGCGCTGATCGGGCAGAACGGCTGGGAGAGCAAGATGGCCTCGCTCGCGGGCACCATCAGCTTCGGCTCCGCTGCCGTGGACCCCACGCCCACACCGGCCCCGACGCCTAAGCCCTCGCCTAAGCCCTCGCCTAAGACGGACACGACGACCACGAAGGTCATCACCAAGAAGACGACCGGTAAGCTCGCCGCAACGGGAGACCGCACGCTGGCAGTAGTTGGCGCGTGCCTTATCGGCGGCATCATCGTCATCATGCTCGGCATTATCTGGAAGCGTCGACGCTAAGCTACACCGCCGGGCCTTGCAGCCCCACCGCGTAAACCTTATATCGAGCACAGAAGCCCGTCCGAATTTGATCGGACGGGCTTCTTGGTGGGTATCATGGTTGGACGATCATTAGGAGGTTTCCCTACATGGAATTGTTTGAGCCAATTCTTCATTTCTTTGCACAACGATGGGTCCACAACATCATCTGGGCCGTCATCTTGGCGATAGGCACCGCCGTTGCCGCCAAAGTCGCGTCCAAGACCCTGCACCACCTGCTTAACCGCGACGATAACCCGCTCCCAGCATCGAGTATCTTCATCAACATCGCGCGCGCCGTCATCTGGATGATCGGCGGCAGCTTCATCCTCGACAACTGCTTTGGCATTAACGCAAACGCGCTCGTCGCCGCTCTTGGCGTCGGCGGCATCGCCATCTCGCTCGGCTTTCAGGACACGCTGTCAAACCTTATCGGCGGCATGCAAGTGACCTTTATGGGCATCATCAAACCCGGCGACAATATCGAGGTCGGCGGCGTATCCGGCGTGGTCCAAGACATCACTTGGCGCCATACAACGATTGAGGATGCCTGTGGACAGACCATCATTGTGCCCAACTCCAACATCTCCAAGAACACGCTCGTGCATTTGATGCCCTTTGGGCGCGTGGCCGTGCCCGTTGCCGTAAAGGACACGTCCAAGTGGGCCTCGCTCGACGCACTGGCAGACGAGCTGACCAGCGCCACCAAGGCCGCCGTGCTTCCCATCTCGGGCTTTGACAAGGAGCCCTACGTACTCTTTAGCGAGATCGGCGACTTTGGCATCAAGGGCAAGATCATCTTTATCGTCAGCGACGACAGCACTACTTTCACGGCAGCCGACGCCTGCATCCGCGCCATCGCCCCCATCATCGCCTAACCCGCCAAAAAGGGACAGGCACCTTTGTGGTGGTTTTCATTCGTGGTACCATGGTTCATATAGTTGTTTAAACGACTAAGGGAGCAACATCATGGAAGAGGCCTATCGTCAAGCACGCAAGCGCGGCGAGCAGGGACGCCGTCGCGCCATCAGCCAAAGCGAGCACCCGTACCTTACGGACCTCGACAGCCTCGTTGCCCAGCTCCCCTTAGGTCAGCGAGAGAATGTCGGCCTAAGGGATATTCCGCTCGAAATGGTCGTCGGCACAGTCACCAAAGGCCGTCAGTCCGCCTTTTCATGCAACTTTATGCCCCTGCTGCCGTTTAACACTGAGTTCGCCCGCAAGTGGTCCAACCTCTACGACATCCAGGTAACCGAGGGCTATCGCGATCCCATCATCGTCACCGAGTTCATGCATCGGTTCTATGTCCAGGAAGGCAACAAACGCGTCAGTGTGCTCATATTCCTGGACGCTCCAACGGTTTCGGCCAGGGTCACCCGTCTCTACCCCGGCACATGGGATTCCGTCGAAAGCCGCCTGTACGGTGAATTCTGCGCGTTTTGGCGCGTCTGCCCCCTATACGAGATCGAGTTCTCGCGTGAGGGAAGCTACGAGACGCTCGCCAAGATGCTCGGTCGGAACCTTATCGAAAAATGGCCGCAGAAAAAGGTCGACTACCTGCGCCACACCTTCCTGCTCTTTAAGCGCGCCTACCTTCGCGCAGGCGGCGACCACCTGGACATTACGCCCGCCGACGCCATGCTCGTCTACCTCAATGTGTACAACCAGGACCGCCTGCTGGATACGCCGACGGATATCGTCGTAAACCGCCTGTGCAAGATTTGGCGCGAGCTGGTCATTGCCGGCAAAAACGACGAGGACAAGGTCGATCTTGTCGAAGCGCCGAGCGTCGATGAGGAGGAGTCGCCCGCCAAGTCCACCTCCGGCGTGCTCAACTTCTTTATGGGCAAGACTGTCTATTCGGCGGCCAACCCCCTGCGTATCGCCTTTATCCATGAGTTCCCCTGTGCGGCGTCGAGCTGGGACAGTCTGCACGACCAAGGACGTCAGTATCTCGATGAGCACTTTGACGGTATCGTGCGCACCGAGGCGTTCGAAGACTGTCACGATCCGGACGTGTTCTACGCCGCCGTGGAAACGGCTGTCAAACATGGAGACAACGTCATCTTCTCGACCTCGCACCGCCTGATGGAATACACGCTCAGAGCTGCCGTTGAGTATCCCCAGGTTCGGTTCCTTAACTGCTCTATCGGCCTTCCCCACCAAAGCGTCCGTTCGTACTTTGGCAAGATGTACGAGGCCAAGTTCCTCCTGGGCGCCCTTGCCGCCAGCATGGCGGACAACCATCGCATCGGCTACCACGCGTCGGTCTTCGCATCCGGCGCGCTCAGCGAGATCAATGCCTTTGCCATCGGTGCCTCGCTGCTCGACCCCCGCGCGCAAATTATCCTCACCTGGGGCGATGTGCCCGCCGGCGGTCTCGCCGAGGCCATGTGCCGCGAAGGCGTGAGCGTCATGACCGGCGCTGACATGTCAAAGTCGCTCGAAGACCCTACGGCCTACGGACTCCACCGCCTGGTCGATGGCAAGGTTACCGGCATCGCCATGCCGGTATGGAACTGGGGCCGTTACTACGAGCTCATCGTTCGCAGCCTTCTGCACGGCACGTGGGACGAGACCAGCGATGACAACCAAGTGCGCGCCGTCAACTACTGGTACGGCATGAGCTCCGGCGTTATCGACATCCGTTACGCTCCGGGCCTACCCTACCAGACGCGCAAACTCGTGCAGTTGCTCCGCAACGGCATTGTCGAGGGATCCATCAACCCCTTTGGCGGCGAGCTCCACAGTCAGAACGGCGTGGTACAGATCGAAGGCTTCCCTCCGCTGCCGAGCACGCAGATTGTCGAGATGAATTGGCTGGCGGATAACGTGGTAGGCACCATTCCGCAGCTCGACGATGAGCCGAAAGTCCCTGCCCTATGAAAATCCTTGCCATAGCCGATACCGAAGAACGATGCCTTTGGGAGTGCTTTCGCAAGGAACGCTTTGAGGGCGTCGACCTGATTTTGTCCGCCGGCGATCTGGACCCGGACTATCTTGAGTTTTTGGTTACGGTCATCAACAAACCGCTCATCTACGTGCGCGGCAATCACGATGACCGCTACGCACGTCATGCACCGGGTGGATGTATCTGCGTAGAGGACAGCGTGTATACGTACCGAGGGATTCGCATTGCGGGCCTTGGCGGGTCCATGCGTTATCGCGACGGCGCCAACATGTACACCGAACGCGAGATGTCCAAGCGCATGCGTAAGCTGTCGCGTAAGGTTAGGATGGTCGGCGGGTGCGACATTCTGCTTACCCATGCACCCGCCGCCGGTATGGGTGATCTGGACGATCTGCCGCATCGAGGATTCGAGTGTTTTAACACAGCACTCGAATCCTGGAATCCCGACTACATGGTGCACGGGCATGTGCACCAAAGCTACGGTTGCGATTTTCAGCGCGAGCGTCAGCATGTGTGTGGAACGACGATCATCAACGCCTGCGGCTATACGCAGTTTGAGCTCGACCAGACGCACTACCCCATCCGCGGCTGGCAAGCAGCTTGGCTCAACTCACAAACCATGCGCCGCGAGCTCAAACGCCACGAAGCCATCGAGTCTTCAACAGCCAGAACACCCTGGTAACCACCATAAAGGGGACACTGTCCCCTTTATGGTGCTTTTGACGCGATAGCAAGAAACCCGGTCCTGCACAAGGCAGAACCGGGTTTCTTTAGCAATGCTTGCTGTACTCAGGCAGTAACTAGCAGTTACTCAGCCAGGAAGTCACGCTGGACAGCGGGATCGACCTTGACGCCAGGGCCCATGGTGGAAGACACGGAGATGGACTTGACGTACTTGCCCTTAGCAGAAGAGGGCTTGACGCGCAGAATCTCGGTGTACAGGGCAGCGTAGTTCTCGACGAGCTGCTGCTCAGAGAAGGACTTCTTGCCCAGGGGCACGTGGCAGATGCCGTAGCGGTCGGCGCGGTACTCAACGCGGCCAGCCTTGAGCTCGGAGACCATCTTGGCGACGTCCATGGTCACGGTGCCGAGCTTGGGGTTCGGCATGAGGCCACGGGGACCAAGGATCTTACCGATGCGGCCAACCTTGGCCATCATGTTCGGCGTAGCGATAGCGGCGTCGAAGTTGATCTCGCCCTTCTGAATCTGGGCGACGAGCTCGTCGGAACCGATGATGTCGGCGCCGGCAGCCTCAGCCTCACGGGCCTTCTCGCCCTCGGCGAAGACGGCAACACGAACGGTCTTGCCGGTGCCGTGGGGCAGGGAGATGGAACCACGGATGTTCTGGTCAGCCTTACGAGTATCGATGCCCAGACGGAAGTGAGCCTCGACGGTCTCGTCGAACTTGGCGGTGTCGAGCTCCTTGATGAGCTTGGCAGCCTGAAGGGGGGTGTAGAGCGTGGCGCGGTCGATCTTCTCGGCAGCGGCGTTATAGCTCTTACCATGCTTAGCCATGTGCATTACCTCCTGTGGTTAAACGGGCGTGAGCCCTCCCACATCGTATCGTGTGCCCTATTGCACACATTTAACGGGCGCCCCGGTCGGAGCACCCGCCGTTACCATAAGAAATCGCTACTCAGCGATGGTGACGCCCATGGAACGGGCGGTACCGGCGATGATCTTCTTGGCGGCGTCAATGTCGTTGGCATTGAGGTCCGGCATCTTGATCTCGGCGATCTTGGTGAGCTGCTCCTGGGAGAGCTGACCAACCTTGTCAGCCTGGGGCTTAGCGGAACCAGACTTGAGGTTCAGCTCCTTCTTGATAAGGTGAGCCGCCGGCGGGGTCTTGGTGATGAAGGAGAAGGACTTGTCCTCGTAGACAGAGATCTCAACGGGGATGATGTCACCCTTCTTGTCCTGCGTCTCGGCGTTAAAGGCCTGGCAGAACTGCATGATGTTCACGCCAGCAGCGCCCAGGGCGGGGCCGACGGGAGGAGCGGGGTTTGCTGCACCAGCAGGAATCTGGAGCTTAATGACGTTGGCAACCTTCTTCTCAGCCATGGTCATTCCTTTCGAATCACGAGTGTGAAGTACTTGCTATATCGTAAGCACGCACGTGTTAGAAGCACTCCTGAGATGAGCAGTCACAGAAGAAGCACGCTCGCGCGAACGGACGAAAACTTAAGCGATGACAGCGACCTGGTTAAAGTCGAGCTCGACCGGCGTCTCGCGGCCAAAGATCATCAGCGTGACCTTGAGCTTGCCAGCTTCGGTGTTAACCTCGGAGACCTTGCCATCAAAGTCGGTAAGCGGGCCATCGGTGACGCGGACGGACGTACCGACCTCAATATCAACCGAGGTGCGCTTGGGCGAATCGCCCTTACCGGGACGACGAGTCATCTTGTTGTACTCGTCGCGGGAAAGCGGAGCGGGCTTGCCGTTGCCGCCTAGGAAACCGGTGACGCCAGGCGTGTTACGAACACACGTCCAAGCATCGTCATCCATCTCCATGCGGACCAGGACATAACCCGGGAAGATCTTGGAATCCTTGGTCTCACGCTTGCCACCCTCTTTAATCTCGGTGACGCGCTCCATAGGAATCTCGATATCAAAGATACGGTCCTGCATGCCCATAGTCTCGATGCGATGCTCGAGATCGGACTTAACGCGGTTCTCGTATCCAGAGTAAGTGTGAACGACGTACCAACGCTTAGACATGGTTTAGCCCCTCAATCCAGAGAACAGAGCAAGAGCCTCGCCAAAGCCAGCATCGAGCAGAGCGATGACGACGCCGACGACGATCAGAGAAGCGCAAACAACAACCGAGTAGTTCACGAGCTCCTTCTTATCGGGCCACGTGACACGCTTCATCTCGGACTTGACCGAAGCGAAATACTTCTTGGTGCGGGCGAAGAAACCAGGCTTCTCGTTCTTCTTGGACTTCGCAGCCTTCTCGTTCTTCTTGGCAACGGCCTTCTTGGCCTCAACCTTGGAGTTGGCGGCAGCTTTGTTGGCAGGTGCCGGCTGCTGAGCCTTCTTCTTGTTCTTCTTGTTGGCCATTTGGGTTACCTCCGCGCAATGCGCTTATACATGAGTAAACCGTAAGCCCCCAAGTGGGAGCTTACGGAATAATGACTGGCACGCCAGGAAGGACTCGAACCCTCAACACTCGGTTTTGGAGACCGATGCTCTACCAATTGAACTACTGGCGTATGTGACTAGAGACTAGCGAGTCTCTTTGTGCAGCGTGTGGTGACGGCACCAGGGGCAATACTTCTTGATCTCCATACGATCAGGCATGGTCGACTTGTTCTTGGTGGTCGTATAGTTGCGGCGCTTGCACTCAGTGCACGCAAGAGTAACTAGAGTACGCATGTATCCTGAACCTTTCATTTCCGCCCCGTACGGGCACGAGTTGTTACTTTATCAGCTCCACGTAAGTGCTGTCAATGAAAACCTCGAGTCAATTGGTTCTCGGTGGATCCATTCATATTTGGAACACATCAATGAAGCCATCGAGAGCTAATCGACGGTGCATCCAGGACCATTATCGATCCTCTCGACACCAGCAACGGCTCAATATCCATTGCAGAAAAGAACCCGGCACCCATATAAGTGCCGGGTTCTCTAAGTCAGCTATATCAAAGAGCTAATTTACTCAATGATCGTGGAGACGATGCCCGAACCGACGGTGTGGCCACCCTCGCGGATAGCGAAGCGCAGGCCCTCCTCCATGGCGATCGGGTGGATGAGGTCGCCCTCGATGGTGATGTGGTCACCAGGCATAGCCATCTCGGTGCCCTCGGGGAGCTTGACCGTACCGGTAACGTCGGTGGTACGGAAGTAGAACTGAGGACGATAACCATCGAAGAACGGGGTGTGACGGCCGCCCTCCTCCTTGGTCAGAACGTAGATCTCGCCGGTGAACTTGGTGTGCGGGGTAACCGAACCGGGCTTGCAGAGAACCTGGCCGCGCTCGATGTCCTCACGCTTGATGCCGCGGAGCAGCAGACCGACGTTGTCGCCAGCCTCGCAGAAGTCCATGGACTTACGGAACATCTCGATACCGGTAACGACGGTGTTCTGGGTATCCTTGATGCCGACGATCTCGACGGGCTCGTTGAGCTTGAGCTCACCGCGCTCGACACGGCCAGTAGCAACGGTACCACGGCCGGAGATGGTCATAACGTCCTCAACGGCCATCAGGAACGGGAGGTCGTTGTTACGAGCAGGCGTCGGGATGTACTCGTCGACGGCCTTCATGAGCTCGCGAATGGCGTCCATCCACTTGGCGTCGCCCTCGAGAGCGCCCAGAGCGGAGCCACGGATGACGGGGATGTCGTCGCCGGGGAAATCGTACTCGGAGAGGAGCTCACGGGTCTCCATCTCGACGAGGTCGATGAGCTCGTCATCGTCGACCATGTCGCACTTGTTCAGGAAGACGACGATGTAGGGAACGCCGACCTGACGGGCGAGCAGGATGTGCTCGCGGGTCTGAGCCATGGGGCCGTCGGTAGCAGCGATGACCAGGATAGCGCCGTCCATCTGAGCAGCGCCGGAGATCATGTTCTTGACGTAGTCAGCGTGGCCCGGGCAGTCAACGTGAGCGTAGTGACGGGCAGCGGTCTCGTACTCAACGTGGGAGACGGAAATCGTAATGCCGCGCTCGCGCTCCTCGGGAGCCTTGTCGATGTTCTCGAACGCAGTGAAGTCAGCCTTGCAGCCCTCGGTCTCGGAGAGAACCTTGGTGATGGCAGCGGTCAGCGTGGTCTTGCCGTGGTCGACGTGACCAATGGTGCCGATGTTAACATGCGGCTTAGTGCGCTCAAACTTCTCTTTGGCCATAAAGCCCTCCTCTTAACAGGTCGTCCCCGGACGGGACTTTGCCTTTATACCATAGTGGCCTCTCAACATACTATTGAGAAGCCACCGTGTTACCTATGGTAGCGGTGACTGGATTCGAACCAGTGACGCCACGGGTATGAACCGTGTGCTCTAACCAACTGAGCTACACCGCCGGATGGAGCCTGCAACCAGACTTGAACTGGTGACCTCTTCGTTACCAACGAAGTGCTCTACCGACTGAGCTATACAGGCACTTGACGGGTGGGAGCTATAGGATTCGAACCTATGTAGGCAGAGCCAACGGGTTTACAGCCCGTCCCCATTAACCACTCGGGCAAACTCCCAATCGTTCAAGTATCCGCAGGTCCTTTGGTCTTTTGGACCGCCGCCCCCGCGAACGAAGAAGATAATACGATGCCACCTTGGGGGCTGTCAACGAAAACCTCTAGATACACGGTGCCGGGCGTATCTATATAGCCGTGACCTGCGGTTTTATTGAGTTTGGATATGAAGGACAGTGGTTTTGGATACTGAGGTGACGTTTCCCAAGGTAACACTTTGCTGTAGTGGAGTACACCTTTAGTATCGAACTTCGATACCAGCTTATTTGCACCTATATATAGGTCGAGATCGGGGCTGCCCAGACAGAAGATTGCTCTTCCCAGGCAAAATCGAGCGTGGATTTTCTTCCGTTTGAAATCGAGCGTGGATAATCTCCCACTTTGCCGTGCCATCGAATCCAAAGTGGCAGATTATCCACGCTCATTCACTAGGCGGAAGATTTTCCACGCTCGTGTGTCCGATAATCCACGCCCAAGGTGAACGGCTGGGTTCGTTCCCGCCTTTATCTCAATCTGTAACATTTAGAGAACATTTTCTCCCCTATCTGTTACAGATCGAGATGTTTCGCAGAGACCCCAGTTTACGTCTCAATCTATAACAGCAAGAACGGTTTTCCGCCCCTTCGTGTTACAGATCGAGACAAACCTGAAGCTAGGTTGCGCCAAACCCGCCGACTTATCGACAAAAAAGAAACGGGCTCTGTCCCACAGGGGAACAGAGCCCGAAACTCTCATGGAGCCAGTGACAGGAATCGAACCTGCAACCCACTGATTACAAATCAGTTGCGCTACCGTTGCGCCACACTGGCACACTTGGCGCTTTCGCGCGAAGCCAGTTAAGAATAAAGGAATTGCGGACGAGGCGCAACAGGCCCTTCACCCGACCACATCTCAAAACTATTCGCCAGAACGAATAGTTTTATCCGTTCGCCAAACCCAAAAACTATTCGTTTTGGCGACGGCAACCCACAGTCCATTGATTACAAATCAACGGGCCGACCAATTGGGAAACGGGTCTCTATGGATAATCCCCTACCGTCCGCGCAGGGCCTTGAGCTTGGCCAGGGCATCGGGGCTCAGGCGACTGCCCAGAGTCATCTTGATTTGTGGAGCTTCCTCGGCCTCGTGCACGTCGTTGTCGATCTGTTTGATCTCGTCCACCAGCATACGGCTCGAGATGCGCGTAACGCCCTTGCCCATGACGACGGCCTGGATCGTGCCGTCGCTCGACACTACAGAACACGCGCGGCCTTCCTCGCGCGCCTCGATGCAGAGCTTCTGCACCACGGTATCGGCCGAAACACCCGTCGGCGAAAACTCAATGCGCACACCGCGGGCCGGTAGGTTGGGGCGCTCGCTGGAGATATTGCCCGCGCCGTCAAATACGATCACGGCCTCGTAGCGGCCCTGGGCAAACGCAGCTACGTCATTAATGAGCGCCGTGCGCGCCATATCGTGAACGTCGCTGGAATACGGATCGTCGGAATGGTCGTACACGAGCTTTTCGTAGCGCGGCGTGCAGTGGATCACGTTGTAACCGTCGACCACCAGCAGCTCGGGCTTGTTGGAGTGCACCGTCGAGACTGGGTCGGCGATAGCCTGCGCAAACGCATTGCCGCCCACGCCATAGGTCGCGGCCGAAACAATCGGCTTGGCCGAGCCCTCGCCAAAGCGCTTGGCCTTGGACTTGGCACGGTTCTTTTTGGACATGCGCTACTCCTCCCCCATCAGCTCGCCGGCGTTGCGGCGCAGCCACTCAAAGCACAGCGCCGTGGTCGCCTGGGCAACATTGAGGCTCTCGGTCATACCGCGCTGGGGAAGCTTGGTCAAAAAGTCGCATTTCTCGAGCACCAGACGCGAGATGCCGTCGCCCTCGGAGCCCATGACGAGCGCCACGCGGCCCTCGAAAGGAGCATCCCAGCAACTGCCTTCGGCGTGCTCGGAAGCACCGCCCACCCAAAAACCAGCGGCCTTAAAATCGTCGAGCGCACGGGCGATATTGGGAACCTGCGCGATAGGCAGATGCATGACGGCACCGGCTGAGGTCTTATAGCTGCCCACGGTCACGCCGGCGGCACGCTTATTGGCAATGACGACGCCCGCCGCGCCCACAACCTCGGCGGAGCGCACGATGGCGCCAAAGTTGCCGTCGTCAGTCACGTGGTCGAGCACCACGACAAGTGCCGGGCCCTCGCCTGCGCGGTCGAGAATATCGGCGACATCGGCATAGGGGAAGTTGCCAACCTCGAGCGCGATGCCCTGGTGAGCGCCGTGGCTCGACAGTGCGTCGAGCTGCGCGCGCGGCACATACTTAATGCGGACACCCACGGCGTTGAGGTCGTCGACCAGGCGCGACAAGGCGGCATCGCGCTCCCCGCCCTCGGCAATGAGCGCGCACTTGATGGGAAAACCAGTGCGCAGCGCCTCGGCGGCTGCACGACGACCTTCGATAAACTCGCCCTTGGGAGCCTGGACAGCGTCGCGGTTGCGATCGCGCTGCGGACGTGCGGCCTGGGTGCGATCGCGCTGGCCCTTGGGAGCGGCAGCGCGGTCATTGCGGCGAATCGGACGCGAGCCAGAAGCAGCCTGCTTGCCGCCACGAGGCGCACGCTTGCGATTGTCGGCCATAAAGTGACCTCCTAAATACAACTATCAAACGAAACAAAATAAACGACCGCCCATGAATATTAATTCGGGCGGTCGGTACGGGTTTTCCAAGTGCCCGAGATTGCCGTGAAAGAGGAGCGACGCGTACTTGAGTACGCGAGCGACGGTTTGAACGGCAAGGTCGGGTGCTTGGGAAACCCGCGGGGATTAGAGAGATTTGATACGAGTGCCGGCGGCGGTATCTTCAATCGTCAGGTCCAGGTCCTTGAGCTGATCACGGATGGCATCTGCCAGATCCCAGTTCTTGGCGGCACGAGCCTCGGCACGAGCCTCGAGAATCTTGGCAGCGGCCTCGTCCACGTCGTCGCCCGTGTAGGCAACCAAACCGGCGGCAACGCCCAGCAGGCCCAGCGGCAACTCGACCTTGGGCTCGGGAAGCTCAACGCCAAACGTATCGAGCAGCTCGGCCAGCGTATCGGCGGCAGCCAGGGCTGCGGCCTTGTCGGCAGCATCGCCCGCCTGCTCCAGATACTGGTTGCACTCGGTGACAAAGCCAAAGACAGCACCCATGGCACCGGCGGTGTTAAAGTCGTCGTCCATGCACTCCTTAAAGGCGGCGCGGGTCTCGGCGGCCTTGGCGGAAAACGCCTCGGCGGCACCCGCATCGGCATCGGCCGTCGCATGGTTCGCAGCCCAACGAAGGTTCTCGACCGTACCGGCAATACGCGTGAGTGAGTTCTCGGCACCCTCCAGGCGCTCCCAGGAGAAGTCGAGCGGCGAGCGATAGCTCGTCTGCAGCATCAACAGGCGCAGGGCCGCGGCAGAGTGCTGCTCGAGCACCTCGGCCAGCGTAAAGAAGTTTCCGAGCGACTTGGACATCTTCTCGCCGTCAACCAGCAGCATGCCCGTGTGCATCCAGGTGTTGGAGAAGCCCTGGTGCCAGGCGCAGGTGGCCTGGGCGCACTCGTTCTCGTGATGCGGGAAGGCAAGGTCGGAGCCGCCGCCGTGGATGTCAATCGGGGTGCCCAGGTAGCGGTGTACCATGGCGGCGCACTCGGTGTGCCAACCGGGACGGCCCTCGCCCCAGGGGCTCGGCCAGCTGGGCTCGCCGGGCTTGGCGGCCTTCCACAGGGCAAAGTCGAGCGGGTCGTTCTTGTCCTCGTTCTCCTCGATGCGCGCACCCACCATAAGGTCATCGATGTTGCGGCCCGAGACCTGACCATAGTTGGGATCGCTGCGCACGGCAAAGTACACGTCGCCGTTATCGGCGGCGTAAGCGTGGCCCTGCTCGATGAGCGTCTTGATCATGGCGATCATGGGACCGATCTCCTTGGTGGCGCGGGGGCGCACATCGGGATCGAGCACGTTGGCGGCGCGCATGACGCCGATGAACTTGTCGGAGAACTCCGTCGCGACCTCGGCGGCAGTGCGGCCCTGCTCGTTGGCGCGCTTGATGATCTTGTCATCGACATCGGTGAGGTTCTGGGCGAACGTGACCTCGTAGCCGCTCGCGATGAGCCAGCGACGAATCACGTCAAAGCTGATGAACGTGCGGGCATTGCCGATGTGGATGTTGTCGTAGACCGTGGGGCCGCACACATACATGCGGACCTTGCCGGACTCGATGGGCTGGAACTCTTCCTTTTTATGGGTAGCGCTGTTGTAGATACGCATTCGTTACTCCTTAACGGTTTTCTGTAGCAGGCAAACGGCCCAGGCGCCGATTCCCTCGCCCTGGCCTTCCCAACCGAGCTTTTCGGTCGTAGTGGCGGCGACGCCCACGTTTTCGACGTCAACGCCCAGGGCATGGGCAAGGTTGGCGCGCATGGCATCGCGATGCGGGGTGATCTTAGGCTGCTGGCAGGCAATGGTGCAGTCGGCATCGACAAACTCAAAGCCCAGCTCACGCGCATAGTCCATTACGCGGGCAAGCAGCACCATCGAGTCGGCGCCCTCGTAGGCAGGGTCGGTATCGGGGAATAGCTTGCCGATGTCTCCCCCGCGGCAGGCGCCCAGAATGGCGTCGGCCAAGGCGTGCGCGAGCACATCAGCATCCGAGTGGCCCAGCAGGCCGCGCTCGTAGGGAATGTCGACACCGCCGATGATACATCGACGCCCCTCCACCAGACGGTGAACGTCGTAGCCATGGCCAATGCGCAGGTTACTGAACATGGGGAAGGTCCTCTCCCTCGGCCATGCGGCCAAGCAGAATCGCGGTTACGGGACGCAGGTCCTCGGGCACCGTCACCTTAAGGTTATCGCGTGGGCTCTGGACGCAGCGGACGCGCCCACCCATGCGCTCGACCAGCGACGAATCATCGGTACCGATAAAGCCCTCGGCAATGGCTGCAGCGTGGGCGCGCTTCATAGCATCGACGCTAAAGATCTGCGGCGTCTGCGCTGCCCAGTAGAGCTCACGCGGCGGCGTCTCGACGATATTATCGCCGTCAACGATCTTGAGCGTGTCGATCGCGGGCTGACCGCACACGACACCGTCGAGGGCACGGTCGCTCACGAGCACGTCGATAGCGTGGTCGATGGCCTCGGTCGTAATGAGCGGACGAGCGCCGTCGTGGATGGCGACATATTCGAAACCCGCCGGAACCGCATGCACGCCGGCACGGGTGGAATCCTGACGGGTATCGCCGGCATCGGCAAAGCTGATGGGCGTGTCATAGTCAAACGGGTCGATGGCCAGGCGGCGCATCTCGGCACGGCGCTCGGCAGGGCAAACCACGACGATATGGCCGACCTTATCGCTACGATCGAACGCGCGGATGGACCAGCTCATGAGCGGACGGCCCGCCACATTAACGAGCTGCTTGCCGCCGGGATTTCCAAAGCGCTGGCCGCTGCCGCCGGCAACGACCACGGCGCATACGGGCGCCATTATGCGTTCCCCTGTTTGGTGCCCTTCATGCGGTACAGCGAGTCCGCAAGAATGGCAGGGTTGTTGACGCCAAAGTCGCCCAAGCGCTCCGGATCCTCGCTGATGTCGTCCATGAGCTCCTGCAGCGAGCCGTACTCGTCGACGATCTTCTCGGCCACGCCGTCGCGCACGACGGACACGCGCGAAAGCGTGCGCAGGCCCAGCGGCGTCATGACGGAGTCCTCGTCCAGGTCGTCGTAACCCAGAACTGCCGCCACGTGCTGCGGGTCGGACAGGTCCTTAGGCGTCATGCGGCTCAGCTCGGCGCGGATCTTCTCGGCGTTTGCCTCGGAGGAATCGCTTGCGTAGTCGCGGATCATCAAGTCGTATTCGGTATCCATGCTGGAGCCCGCGAGCTGCTCGAGCTGCATCTGCACGAGCTTGCCCTGGTTGCCCAGCTTGACAATGCAATCCTTAAGCTCGGTCTTTGCCTGCTGCATGATCTCGAAGCTCGAGAAAATACCGGTAATGTCGGCGAGCGTGACGTAGTCGTCGAGCTCGAGGGCCGTCAGGCGCAGCAGGGAGCGGTCGAGCGACTGACGGGTAGTCTGGAGCGTGGCGACGAGCTGGTTGACCGAGCTCATGATGGTGGTGACGGGCTGGATCTCGTAGCTCTTGCCGTGAACGTACACGTTAACGACGGCGCGACGAGCCGAAACCGAGATCACGATGGCGTCGGTGAGCACCGACATGCGAGCGGCAGTACGGTGACGCATGCCCGTCTCACTCGTGGCAAGCGAGGGATCGGGATTGAGGTGGAAGTTGGCGCGCAGGATCTGGGTGAGGTCGCCATCGATAACGATGGCACCGTCCATCTTGGAAAGCTCGAACAGGCGGTTCGAGGTAAACGAAATGTTGAGCGGGAAGCCGTCGTTACCGGCAGCGAGCACGTTTTCGGTGTCGCCGACGCAGATAAGGGCACCCAGGTGACCGGCAATGATCATGTCGAGGGCGGTGCGGATCGGCTGGCCAGGTGCCGTCAGGCGAATGGCCTGTTCCATACGCTTTTGCAGCTCGTTCTTATCCAAGGCATCGCTCCCATCGTATACGCTCCATAAACGTCAATAAGTTTCTCACGGTTTGCCCCTGTGACGCCCGCAAAATCCGATGCTTACAGAATGAGCGAACACAGCTGAGAGCCCAACCCAAATGGGCTGCTTATGTGGTAGCATCGGGATTCGCATAAATGAGGGAGTAGTCGCGTGACCGGGTTCGCCTCCGGTGGCGCGGCAAGTCAACATACTGGCCGATGCGGTCTGGCTTGCCTTAATGAACGAGACTCGTGGCTGTGCGCACAACGCGTACGCCACGGGTCTTTTTTGTTACTCCCCCAAGAGGTACACGCGGGCCCGCCAGCAGAAAGGGAGCCAGACTATGGGACTCGCAGAGCTCGTATTGCTCGCTATCGGCCTTTCGATGGACGCCTTTGCCGTATCCATCTGCAAGGGCCTTGGCATGAAGAAGATCAACCTTAAGGTCGCCGTAGTGCTCGGCCTGTTCTTTGGCGGCTTCCAGGCCGGCATGCCCGTAATCGGATGGGCACTCGGCAGTCAATTCATGAGCATCATCGGACCCATCGACCATTGGATCGCCTTTATCCTTTTGGCCTTTATCGGCGGCAAAATGCTGTGGGAGGCCTTTACCGAAGACGAGGATGAGGACGAGAGCGACGGCAAGGATGCCGAAAAGATTGACCTGGGTGAGTACCTGATTCTGGCTATCGCCACCTCAATCGACGCCCTGGCCGTGGGCATCTCATTTGCTGCGCTCTCGGTTGACATCGTTCCCGCTGTATCGCTTATCGGAGTCACAACGTTTATCTTCTCCGTCGCCGGCGTAGCGATCGGCCACACCTTTGGCGAGCGCTACGAAAAACCCGCCACCATCGTGGGCGGCGTCGTGCTCATCCTCATCGGCCTCAAGATTTTGCTGGAGCACCTGGGGATTTTGGTGCTGTAAAACACCCTTCAAAACTAAACGTCCGTATGAGGCCTCATGCAGAGTTTTGCATGAGGCCTTTTCATGCAGACTTTTGCATGTCATACTGATATGCAAAAGTCTGCACGTTAGGAGATCGCCGTGGATATCCTTCCCATCACCACACCGCGCCAAGCTGGCATCTACGTGCGTCAGGCACGCGAGGCGCAAGGGATCACCCGTGCCGTCCTCGCTAAAAAAGCCGGTGTTTCGGAGCGCCTGCTCGCATCGCTCGAGCTGGGAGATGCCACGGGCATTCGGCTCGACAAGCTGCTGGCAGTTTTCGGTGCTCTTGGACTGGCGCTCGCCGCTCAAGGGGATATCGACGAATCGAAAAACGAGCAACCAGTCGACGCCCCGCATGCTGATTTGCAACCTCGTAGTACCCCCAGGCGCCATCACGCTCAACGTTTTCACCATCGCAACCGTCGCAGCGCAGCCGTTCCGGCTCTCGCAGATGTCCCCTTTACGTCCGAGCTCTACGACAGGGCCTTCGCCGATTTCGCCATGTCCAATCTCGGAGTCTCGATTGCCGCAAACGCATCTAACCAAACCAAGCCCGAAGGGAAATAGCCAATGGCCAGAACATCACTTCGGACCATTATTTGCGGCGTACCTGCGGGAACGCTCACGCAAGATGAGAACGGTCTTATCAGCTTTACCTACGATCATGACTATGACGGGCCAACCCTATCGACCAACATACCCGTATCAAATCGCACATACGGCCAACAGGTCATGAATCCGTACTTGTTTGGCCTTCTACCCGACAGCGAGGACCAACGAAAAGCGATTGCCGCCGAATTCAACGTTAGGCCCAACAATCCCGTTGCGTTGCTCAGCCATATCGGACTCGACTGTCCGGGCGGAGTGCAGTTTTGTGCCGAAGAAGATGCCGACGCCGTCCTGCATCGCGCTGGCGACTACCGCCCTATAGACGACCACGAAATTGCTCTCCGTCTCAAGTCGATCAGAGATGACCGCGATGCATCGTGGATGGGTCTAGATGAAAGTTGGTCACTTGGAGGCAACCAGGGCAAGTTCGCGCTCGCGTTCATAAACGGCCGCTGGTGCGAATGCATGGGCTCCTCGCCCACAACGCATATTTTCAAAAATGGCGTTATCGGATTTAAACTCGAGGCTCTCAATGAGTTTGTCTGCATGAAAAGCGCCCAGCGCGCCGGTATCGCAACGGCAAACGTCGAATATCGTATGTTTGAGGACGAACCTGCCCTCATTGTTGAGCGCTATGACCGCGTGAAAGTCGAAGACGGAATGATCAGGCGCCTACATCAAGAAGACCTCTGTCAGGCACTTGGGGTGATGCCCGCCCAAAAGTACACAGCAGACGGCGGCCCGACCACCCGCGACATTCAAGAGCTCCTCGTAAATACGAGCCACCATCAACTTAACCTGTATCTGTTTACGCAGATACTGTTCTTCAACGCCATTATCGGCGCACCGGATGCGCACGCGAAAAACTATTCCCTGCTCCTTGGAAACGACGGCGCAGCCATGATGGCTCGAATGTACGATGTCGCGTCGGGTTTGGCGTATGAGCGCATGCGCCGCCGGGCGCGCCTTGCCATGAGCGTTGGCGGCGAAAATCGTGTGGGGCGCATCGGTCCAGGCGCTATCCGCCGATACCACGGTATGGGCGACCCCGTGCTGGAGGCGGCGCTTACCGATGCCGGGCTATCCGAGAAGTTTTGCTTTGCGACCATGATGGACCTCGCCTACGAAGTGCCCATTTGCATGGAAGAGGTCATGGACGAATACGCCGATCTGCCCGGCATGGCGGACCTGCGCGAGCATATGCTCGGCCCCGTCCGCGAAAACTGCCAGCGCACCCTCGACCTCATCAAGGCAGAAATGGACTAGGTGGCCTTAATTTCGCAATTATCAAACAAAAGAGAGGGGACACCCGTCGCAAAAGCTCGGATGTCCCCTCTCGTAATGTCATTTGCAATCCGCTAGCACGTGGCTCGAACTGCTGCTAGCGCAACCTTTACGCAGCGAGGCGCTTGAGGACGTCGATGAGCAGCTCGTAGAAGCGCTCGGCAGAAGCAAGCTCCATGCTCTCGTCCGGAGTGTGGACATCGGAGAGCGTCGGGCCCACGGCGATGGCGTCCAGGCCGTGCAGGGCCTCGGCAAACAGGCCGCACTCAAGGCCGGCGTGAATGGACTCGATGCGCAGCTCGGAGCCAAAGAGCTCGCGATAGCTCTCGACAAAGACGTCGCGGACCGGCGAATGCTCGGCATAGCTCCAGCCGGGATACTCGAACTCAAACTTGGCGTCGAAGCCCAGGACATCGGCGAGCGTCTGCAGGCGGTCCTTGAACTCGTTCTGCAGCGAGGTGATCGAGGAGCGCGGGGACAGCATAATCTTGACCTGGTCGTCAGAGGTGGCAACCACACCGATGTTGGAGGAAACCTCGACGGAGCCGTCGGTGGCGACGTTGCGGCGAATCACGCCGTTAGGGGCAAGACGCAGGGCGCGGATGAGGGCAAGCGCGGACTTCTGGTCCATAGCCTCGACCTCAGCGTTATCGGCAATCTCGACGGTGCAGGTAAAGCCGGGGTCGAAGACCTCGAGCTCGGCAGTGACGTCGGCGATGATGCCCTTTGCGATCTGGGCCGCGGCCTCGGCGGCAGCGTGATCAGCGTAGACCAGCTCGGCCTTGCACTCACGGTTGATGGCGTTGTCCTTGGTGCCGCCGTTAAAGCTAACGATGGCGGGCTCGCCGGCAACCATCAGGCGGTCGATGATGCGGGCCATGATGAGGTTGCCGTTGCCGCGCTCCAGGTGGATATCGCTGCCGGAGTGACCACCCAGCAGGCCGGAGATGTCGAGCGTGAGGGTGCTACCGGTCTTATGCTCGCGCACGATCGGGCAGGTGTAGGTAACGACGACGCCGCCGGCGCAACTGACGGTGGCAACGCCCTCTTCCTCGGAGTCAAGGTTAATCATGGTGCGGGCGCTAATCTGGGACTTGTCGAGCGTCTCGGCGCCAACCAGGCCAGTCTCCTCGTCGGTGGTGAATACGCACTCGAGGGCGGGGTGAACGATCGAATCGTCATCGAGAACAGTGAGCATCAGAGCGACGGCAATACCGTTGTCGGCGCCCAGAGTGGTACCGTTAGCGGTGAGGACACCGTCCTTGACGACCAGGTCGATACCGTCGGTCGTAAAGTCGTGCTCAACGGAGCCCAACTTGTCGCACACCATATCGATGTGGCCCTGCAGCATTACGGTCGGGGCATTCTCGGCGCCAGCAGATGCGGGCTTGCGAATGATGACGTTGTAGACCTCGTCCTGATACACATCGAGACCGCGCTCCTTGGCAAACGCGACCAGGAAATCGCTGATGCCCTTCTCGTTGCCAGACCCACGGGGGATCGCGCTGACCTCCTCAAAGAAATGGAACAGCTGGGCGGGCTCGTAGCCGGTAATCTTGTAGTCCATGGTGCCTCCTTGGCGCAACTGGTTAGACAGTAAGACATGCGACTTGTATATTCCCAGACTTTGCGTGCATAAACCAGTCGAAAACGCCGAGCGCCCTCGCATCATCGGCTAACGGTGGACCGTATAGCGTAACGGTCACAGCTACCGCAGCTCTACAAATCGAGGCGCCCTTTTCGGAGCGCCTCGATTGCGCGTATCAAATTGTCGCCACGCCCTACAGCGCGCCGGAACCGGCTTGCATCATGCCGCCGGGGCCCGAGGTCACGCCGCCGCTCACGGGCGCGGCGTTGCCGGTGTGCGGTGCCGCCGGGGCGGTATCGCCACCGAGCGTGCCCGCCGGACGCGGTGCCGGGATCTCGCCCGTGCCGTGGCTAAAGACAAACTTGCCATCGGCCACGTCGCACAGGACGGTATCGCCCTCGCCCCACTCGCCGGCCAGGAGCTCCTCGGACAGCGGGTCCTCGATGAGCTTTTGAATAGCACGGCGCAGCGGACGCGCACCGTTGGTGAGGTCGGTGCCCTCGGCCACGATCTTGTCATAGGCCGCATCGGTGAGCTTAATGTTCATGCCGTTGGCAATCAAACGCTGACGCAGGTCGTCCACCAGCAGGTGAGCGATCTTGGTGAGATTCTCGCCCGAGAGCTTCTGGAACACCACGATGTCGTCGATACGGTTGAGCAGCTCGGGGCGGAACAGGCGCTTGAGCTCGCCCATCGCGCGACCACGGATCTCGCTCGACGTGAGACCCTGCTCACCGGTGGTGCCAAAACCGACGCTCGCATCCTGCGCGATCTCGCGGGCGCCCACGTTGGACGTCATGATGATCACGGTATTGCGGAAGTCGACCGTCTTGCCCTGGCTATCGGTCAGGCGGCCCTCCTCCAGCACCTGCAACAAAATGTTGAAGATGTCGGGGTGCGCCTTCTCGATCTCGTCGAACAGCACGACCGAGTACGGATGACGGCGAACGGCCTTGGTGAGCTGACCGCCCTCGTCGTGGCCCACGTAACCCGGAGGGCTACCGATGAGCTTGGAGACCTCGAACTCGCTGCCGAACTCCGACATGTCGAAGCTGATGAGCGCGTCCTTGCTGCCAAAGAGGTACTCGGCGAGCGTCTTGGCGAGCTCGGTCTTGCCTGTGCCGGTGGGACCCAGGAAGATAAAGCTGCCGCCGGGACGACGCGGGTCCTTGAGCGGCGAGCGGCTGCGGCGCACGGCCTTGGCGACGGCCTCGACTGCCTCATCCTGGCCGATGATGCGCGTCTTGAGCACGTTTTCGGTCTGCAGCAGGCGCCGGCTCTCGCTCTCGGTGAGCGAGGAAACCGGCACGCCAGAGGTCACGGACACGATGTCGGCAATCTGACTCACATCGATGGTGAGCGGGCTGGCGTCGAGCTCAGCGGTCCAGGCAGCCTTGGCCTCGGCGAGCTCAATCTCGGCGGCCTTCTGCTGCTCGGTAATCTCGGCGGCCTTGTTCATGTCGTCGCCCTCGGTGGCCTCCTGCGCGGCGGCCTTGAGCTCCTCTATGCGATGCTCGGCCTCGCGCACCGGCTCGGGCGCGCGATTCGCGGCGATGCGAGCGCGGGCACCGGCCTCGTCGATGAGGTCGATGGCCTTATCGGGCAGGAAGCGATCCTGGATGTAGCGGTTGGAAAGGTTCGCGGCGGCCTCGATAGCACCCTGCGTATAGCGCACATGGTGATGCTCCTCGTAGCGCGGCTTGAGTGCGGTCAGGATCTTGACCGTGTCCTCGACGCTCGGCTCCTCGACATCGATGGTCTGGAAGCGACGCTCGAAGGCCGGGTCCTTGGTGAGGTACTTGCGGAATTCCTCGGCCGTGGTGGCACCGATAATCTGAAAGGCACCGCGCGCGAGCACGGGTTTGAGCATGGAGCTCGCGTCGATGGAGCCCTCGGCAGAACCGGCACCGATGATGGTGTGCATCTCGTCGATAAACAGGATGACGTCGTCGGCTTCGGTGGCCTCCTGAATCACGTTCTTGAGGCGCTCCTCAAACTCGCCGCGATACTTGGCGCCCGCCACGAGGCCCGGCAGGTCGAGCGTCCAGATATTCTGGTTCATGAGGTTCTCGGGCACGTTGCCGGCTGCAATCTGCTGAGCCAGGCCCTCGACGATGGCCGTCTTGCCCACGCCGGGGTCGCCCAGAATGAGCGGGTTGTTCTTGGTGCGGCGCGAAAGAATTTCCATCATACGCTGGACTTCCTTTTCGCGACCAATTACAGGGTCGAGCTCGCCGTCGCGCGCCTTCTGCGTGAGGTTGGTCGCGAACTGCTTAAGCGTATCGGTGCCACCCCCCCTTTGCTGAGAGGTATCCGAGCCGCTAAAGAACGGCAGGCCCGCACCGGGACGACCAGCGCCGGCGCCGGCGAGCGGACGCTTCTTGTCCTGGTCCTTGGCGGTGAGTTTCTCGATAGCCTTTTTGATGGAGGCGGACGACACACCCAGGCGCATGAGGATGTCCATGGCCATGCCGTTGCCCTCTTCGACGATGCCGATCAGCAAGTGCTCGGTCGACACGTAGGTCTGGTTGTTCTCGCGCGCCACGCGGAATGAACGCTCCATCACGCTAATGACGAGCGGCGTAAAGGCGAGCTTGGCCGCCTCGGTCTCCTCGCTGGGCTCGGGAACCGTGGTCTGGACCTCTTTGAGAGTATCCATGATGTCATCGTAGGAGATGTCGAGCGAACGCAGTGCCTCGGCGGCAATGCCCTCGTCCTCCTTGGCAAGCGCGAGCAGCAGGTGCTCGGTGCCCACCTTATTTGAATGAAGATCAAGCGCCTCTTGCTTGGCCATGGACATGACCTTACGCGCGCGATCGGTAAATCTATCTAACATGCTCGTTTCCTTACATGAGTTCATCGAAATCAAAACGCCCGCCCGTCGGCGGCGCTTTTGTCTCTTTACCCACAGGTTGTCTATGTTAACAGCTGGAGGAATATCTATAAACCCGGCTCACATGAATGCAGGTTATGACCGCATCGCGGGACTCACCGCGCGATGCGCGACAGGCGCCCCGCAAGAGAAACCCTAGGCGTCTTTCACCACGTCGGGACTCGTCGCACGCGATGCGCGATAGGCATCGGCCTCCTTGGAGACGCGTTCGAGCAGCTCGGATGTATCGACGCCCTCGACTTGCGCGACCGTTTCCACCGTCTGCATGGCGACCGCCCTCAGGTACGCGCACGCGCTGTCCCCCAGCTGCTCGAGGTCTATCTCCTCGCCGCCCTCCCGGGCAAAGCCGACCGCCATCACAAAGCCCATGATGCCCGAGACCAGAAAGCCCACCGCAAAGCTCGAATCTGCCTTGAGCTCTTCTCCGTCGGGGTGGACGATCTCTCTCACGCGGTCGATGATGATCGTATGGATGCCCTGCACGACCTGCTCGGCGGCACCCGCCCTCATGATGATGACGATGCGCCGCAGCAGGCAGCGGACGTCGCGCCGGTCGAACGCCGAAAGGTCACCCTCGCTCGAAAAATGCCAGAGGGCATCGGTGATGAGCTCGTTATCCTGCAGCAGCTGGGCTATGGCGATGGCGACGAGTTCATCGAAATCGTGAAAATAGTAGTAAAACGTTCCGCGATTGCACTGGGCGGCGCGGGTCACCTCGCCAACCGACAGCTCGAAGATGCTGTTGTTCTCGATGAGCTCCCAAAACGCCTCGATGATACGGGTGCGTGCATCGGGCGCATCGGCGTCCTTACGCGGTCTCGCCATGCGCCTCACCGCACCCCTGCGCCTTGGCGTTCATGATGAGCATCTGAAGACGGTTCTCCACGTTGGCGAAGCTCACGTCGGGATCGTAGTCGAGCGGCAGGAACTGCGCCGTGGGATACTGCTCCTTGAGCGCATGGATGAGCCCGCGCCCCACGACATGGTTGGGCAGACACCCGAACGGCTGCAGGATCACGAAGTTGCGGCAGCCGCGCTTGGCGTGCTCGAGGATCTCCGCTAGAATCAGCACGCCCTCGCCCGCATCGAACGTATGGTGCAGGATCTTATCGCTCGCGCGCACGAGCTCGGGCATGCGCGTCGGCGGCTCGTAGAGCGGGCTCGCCGCGCCCAGGCGGTCGCAACGGTCGTGCGCGAGCTCGAACAGGTTGTCCGCCGTGGCGTACCAGGCCTTTTCGGGCAGCGACAGGTCGACGTGGAACTCGCGCGACTGCGCATGCTTGTAGAAATAGGTCTTGCGGATCACGTCGGTCATGCGCGCCTCGATGACCTCGAGCCCGTTGTCCTCGAGGTAGCGCTCGATCTCGTGGTTGGCGCCGAGATGGAAATTGAGCAGGTACTCGCCCACGATGAGAACGGTCGGATGCGGGTTCGAGCGGTCGTACGGAACGGCGTCCATGATCGCAAGCGCGCGTTTGAAGCCCGTCGCCTGGCCTCTCAGCCCGGAGCGCTCCATGCCCTCGATAACCTCATCGAGCGCGCGGTCGAACGCAGCGTCCGCCGCGCCCTTCTCGAGCTCGTAGGGGCGGATGCGCCTAAGCATGGCCTCGAGGGCATCGATCATGGGAAGACCGTAGGCGATCTGGATGCTCGGGCCAAGGCCGAGCTTGAAGCCCGGATGCGCATTGTGGGCATCGACGTCGTCGTTGGTGAGCACCGGGACATAGTCGTATCCCGCGTCGTCGAGCGCGCGGCGCAGCAGGGGCATGTAGTGCGTCAGGCGGCAGTCGCCGATATACTTGCCAGTCACCACGGCGACGTCGTGCGGGTCGTACTTACCGCTCTCGAGTGCCGCGAGCGCCTCGCCGATCACGATTTGCGCGGGGAAGCAGATGTCGTTGTGCACATAGCGTTTGCCCAGGCGGATGGCATCCTCGCGCCCGATATCAAGGGCCTCGGCGCGCACGCCCTGATTGCGCATCGCCGCGGTCATGAGCCTGCAGAACGCATGGGAGGTGTTGGGGACCAGCGCGATCTTGTCGTGCCGGTCGCGCTTGGTGTACTTGACCTTATACGGGTCGTCGAGCGGATGGACCGCGTGCACCCGGGCGCCCTCGGCACGCTCCTCCGCGCGACGACGGTTGACCGACTCGATAAACGAACGCACGCGAATGCCCATGGGACCGGCGACGTCGCTCTCATCGAGCTTGATCATCATCGGAACCTTGGAGCCCATCTCGCCCATCATGCGCGCGATCTCGTCGGTGAGATACGCATCGTGGCCGCAGCCGAAGCTGCCCATCTGCACGAGCTCGAGCTCGGGCGTCGATGCGACGATGACCGCGCACGACAGCATGCGCGCATGGTAGTTGTTCACGATGTCGATGCGGCTGTTGGAAAGATCGACGTTGCAGACCCCCGGCACCGCATCGGGCGTCAGCACGGGGATGCCGCGCTCAGAGAAGAGCTTGGGCAGCCCGTGGTTGACCAGCGGGTCGTTGTGGTACGGGCGCGAAGCGATCACCACCGCGTAGCCGCCGTCCTCGCGCACGTTCTCGAGCACCTGCCTGCCGCGCAGCTGCAGCTGGTTCTCAAACGTCTGCTGCGCGCGGTCCGCCTGCTCGGTCGCCTTGGCAACCAGGTCGGCATCGATATCGAAGGTCTCCTTGCACCACGCCTTGAGCTGGCGGTTTCGGTCGCCCTCGTCGTACCAGTGGAACAGCGGCGTATCGAACGGAACGCCGAAACGCTCCTCCGGGTTATCGGAATTGCGCATCACGTAGGGGTATCCCTTTACGACGGCACACATCCACTCGCTGGTAGAGGCGGTGTTTTCGGTGGGCACCGTCGTGATGATGGGCATGAAGATGCGGTCGACGCCGGCGTCGACGAGATTGCGGATGTGCCCGTGGACGAGCTTGGCCGGGAAGCACACGGTGTCGGATGTGACGTGCGCCAGACCGCGCTCGTACATCGCCTTGGTGCTGCGTCCCGAGACGCGCACCTTAAAGCCGAGCGTGCTGAAGAACGTCGACCAGAACGGCATGGTGTCCCAGAACTCGAGCACACGGGGAATGCCGATCGTGACATCGCGCCCCCCGCAGACGGGAACCGTGGGGCACGACTCGAACAGCAGCTTCTCGCGGTCGACAAAGAGATTGGGGGCAGCCGCGGTCCGGTCGCGCCCCGTGCCGGGTGCCTGTGCCTCGCAAGCACCCTGCGGACGCAGCTCCTCCGCCGCGGGAACCTCGCGCACGAGCTCATCCCATGAGATGGCGCCGCCGCGCGGGCAGCGATTGCCCGTGACGTAAAGCGAGCCGTCGCCAAATGCCACGACCGCGCGCTGGCAGCGGTTGTTGCACCGACGGCAGGTAACGCCGCCGAACTCGCGATGCTCGAAGCGCTCCACGGCATCGAGCCCGATAAACGACGTGCCGGCGTCGCCCTTGCGGCATTCCTCGCGCGCGAGCAGGGCGATACCGATAGCGCCCATCAGCCCCGGGTGGGGCGCACGCGTGACGGGTTTGCCCAAATACTGCTCGAATGCGCGCAGCACCGCGTCGTTTCGGAACGTGCCGCCCTGGACGACGACTTTGTCGCCCAGACGGTTGAGATTTGAAACGCGAATGACCTTGGTGAACACGTTCTCGATAATCGAACGGCAGAGACCGGCCATGATGTCGCCCGGACCCTTACCGCGCCGCTGCTCGGAAACGACGCTGCTGTTCATGAACACCGTGCAGCGGCTGCCGAGAACGGCGGGGGCTTTGGACGAAAATGCCTCGGTCGCGATATCCTCAACGGCTATTCCGAGGTTTTTGGCAAAACCCTCGAGGAACGAGCCGCAGCCCGCAGAGCACGCCTCGTTGACGACGATATCGGTCAGCACGCCGTGGTTGAGCCAGATGGCCTTCATATCCTGTCCGCCGATGTCGAGCACGAAGGTCGCATCGGGAACGCATGCGCACGCGGCGCGGGCGTGCGCGACCGTCTCGACCGTATGGTAGTCGGCGTGGAACGCGCGCGCGAAAAGCTCCTCGCCGTATCCCGTGGTGCCCACGGCATCGATCGCAAGCGTGACTCCCGCTGTCTCCCAGCGGTTCTTCAAGCTGACAAGACCCTGTTGGGCGACGTCGAGCGGTCTGCCGTTATTAGACGCGTAGAACGAATCGACAAGCTCACCCGCCTCATCGACCAGGGCGAACTTGGTCGTCGTGCTCCCCGAATCGATACCGAGCGCCACACGCACCGTCTCTCCGGGCGCATACGCATCCGGACCCTTTGCCGGCGTCTCTTTGCCATGGCGTGCCGTAAAATCCGCCTGCTCGGCAGGTGTGGCAAAAAAGGGCTGGGCAAGACGTCCCTCCCCGCTTGCGGGCGCGACCGTCTCGAGCTTATCCAGCCGGACAAAAGCGTCGGGAAGGTCGATCGGTTGGGACGATGCGAACATGTCGGTCAGCGACAGGGCGGCACCGCGCGCGACCATGATCTGCGGATCGCGCGGGACGATAACCTGATCGTCCGATAGATTCAGTTGCTCCCGGAACACGCGGACCAGCGTGGGGTTGTAGGCGAGCGTACCGCCCTCGAAGATTACCGGCGGCTCGATGTCGATACCCTGGGCCAGACCGCCGATCGTTTGGCGGGCGACCGCGTGAAGCGCCGAAAGCGCCAGGTCGGTGGTAGGAATGCCCTCGTTGAGCAGCGGCTGGATATCGGTCTTTGCGTACACGCCGCAGCGGCCCGAGACCTCGTGGACGGTCGTTCCCCGGCTTGCGAGCTGCTCGAACTCGCCCGATTCGGTGCCGACCCCCATGAGCTTTGCCATCTCGTCGATAAATGCACCGGTACCGCCTGCGCACGAGCCGTTCATGCGCATGTCGGCAACCTCGATGTCTCCCTTATCGTTGGTGCGGAAGAAGATCATCTTGGCGTCTTGGCCGCCCAGCTCGATGGCGCAGCGCGTCTGCGGATAGAACCTGCTGATCGCGAGCGCGTTGGCGACCACCTCCTGAACGTACGAGGCGCCCAGCGCGGTCGCGATATCGCGCGCACCCGAGCCGGTCACCGCAACGCGCAGCGACTCATGGGGAAAGCGCTCGGCGAGCTCGCCGAGCATGGCGCGCACGCTCGCTGTCTGACACGCCCCGTGGCGGCGATATCCCCACCACGCCTCGGTCATATCCTCGTGCATCGCGTAAACTTTGGTCGTCGTCGACCCTACGTCCAGTCCTACTAGCAATGCCATAATGCTCCGTCTCTCGCATTTTTCCTGCTAGAGATATACCACTCTACGTAATACAACAGACTGTTGTATTTAAACTCCGTATAAAAAGCGGCTGCCGAAACGCTTCAGCAGCCGCCGAATGCACCAACAGATTGTTCTGCGCGCTAGCACGTCGGGCAACGGAGCAGCACGGGCCCTCCGGTCATGCGCACCGCTCACGCCCGCAATGTCGCCGAGAGAGCTATCCACGCTTAGGGCTCCAACCAAGCAAGTCGCCCGCGCTCAGCAGATCCCTAAGCGAGCTACTCGCACTCAGGAGCCATAGCCTGCTCCAAGAGCTCGGCATGCTCCTCCTCGAAAACCGTCCCCACAGGGAAGGCGCGACGGAAGACGAAGTGGGAAATCGGACCGGCTACCAAAAGGTTCCACGGCAGCGCCATCACAAAATTATGCGGGATGTTGATCATCCAGATCGCGGGCACGGAATACAGGTTCGCAAGGATGCCGCCGGGCATGTGCGTCAGACCCTCGCAGGCACCGTACAGCGACATGATGATGACCATGGGAACGACCATGCAGGAGCTGACGGCGAGCGTCATGGCGAGCGGCGAGCTCTTGCCCGGAGTGACCAAGTACTTAAAGGCGAAACCCTTGGCAAGCGGGCTGGCGACGAACCGGTCGCAGCACACGGCAAAGATATAGGCAACGGGGAAGCCGAGCCACGCAGCGGCAACGACCTCGCCGTTGATGGCCCCGTGCTGCAGGGCAACGTTGTAGATGCTCATCCAGAGCACCATGCAAAAGCACATGATAAAGGTGAACAGCAGGCTCTCTCGTTTGTTGATAGGCATGAAGGGCAGATTCCTTTCTGTGTTACGCCGCGGCACCACGCAACAAAAACGGGCGGGCAAGATGGAGCTGTTGGAACTTCATCTCGCCCGCCCGTGTTACGCGCGTCTGCGACTACTTATGTGGTGGAACTACCCTAACACGAACGGCGCGCGCTTCGTAAGCGTTGAGTTTGTGGAGATGCAGGGCACCAAACCCCCCGACCCCATAAGTTGCGGTGGAATACGGACTGTTTTGACCCTTTAAGCAACAATTCAGTCCCTATTTCACCGCAACTCATTTGGTGCAAAGTAACCTGTCCCCCTTGCACCAATTAGCTGGTATGGCGCCAGCGAGGGTCGGTGAGGGTTCTCGCCACGCCCAAGCCAACGGGCAGAAACGCCACGATGAGCACTGCGCGCACAAACCAGCCGAGCATGTTGACCGTGTCGAAGGTGCACATGTAATACATAGAGCGATAGAGATACAGACCGGGCACCATAATGACAATCGAAGGCACCGTGAGGGCGATGCGCGGGTAGGTGAGCTTGACTTCGGCCAAGCTTGCCAGCAGACCCGATACCAGCGCGCCGATAAACGCTGCTGCCTCGGGAGGCATTCCCGTGCTGAGGCCCAGGAAGGGAATCATCGTCGGCGCATCGACAAGGGTCAGACGCAGGGTATTGGACACGGCGCCGATCAACCCAGCTGCCGCGGCCATCTTTACCGGGCTGTTGAACATCACCGAGAAGCCGAATACGCCAACGAAGCTCATCACCACGCGCAGGAGCGTAAGGGCAAGCGGCGAAAGGCCCAGTGGGGCAAAGTCGTCCGGCGCCAGGCCAACACACTCGGCAACCATCCAACCTACGAGGGTCGCCATCACAATAATCGATACGGCATATGAAAGGCGCTCGATACCGCTTCGCATGTCGAGCTTAGCGATGTCGAGGCCTGCCGTAATGAGTGGAAAGCCGGGAATCACAAAGAGCATGGCGCCGATATAGCCTTCTTGGTGCGACATTGCCCCCGGTATGACCTGGCCAAGGCCGAGCAATGCCAGCAGATACGAAACGCAAGCGAGCGCAACGCCGGTCGTCAGCGCGCTGAACTGACCAAGGCCTTGCTTGAGAATATGGGAGCGGGCAAAGTTGCCGACACCCGCGCCCACGAACGCGCAGGCCATCTCGATAGGGCCGCCGCCGAGCAAAAAAACGAAGGCGCCACAGGCGCAGGCCGCCGCAAGGCCCTGTTGCCAAGGCGCGTAATCAGGTTTTGAACTCTCAACGGTCTTGAGCATCTCGTGATACTCGTGCACCGTGAAGCGACGACCATAGGTCTCGATTTCCTTGAGGAAACTCTCCATCATCCAAATGCGATGGGTATTGACGCCCGTTGTGGGCAAGCTGACGACCTCATTAAAGCAGTGACCATCTTCGATGCAGGTGCACTCAAACGACAGAAGACTTAAGTCAACGTGGATGGTGACACCGAGTACGGCGGCAACACGATTCATGGTATCGCGCACGCGCCAGGCACCCGTTCCGCTTGCCAGCATAAGCATGCCGGTGCGGCAGATGATGGATGATTTATCGGTGAGCGGCGCATCGACGGCAAGCTCATCGCCTGCCGTCACGATCTGGTGCCAGTCAGTTTTCATATGGAGCGCGCCGGCACGAACACCGTGGTGCATGGGGGCTCTCGAAAGCAGCGAGTCAAGGCGCGAAGGCTGTGGGGGCTCCGTTAATTCGCCCTCGTCCTCGTCGGGCTCTTCATCGACCAGATCAAATGAGTCAAGCGATGCCGGCTCGCGACGATCGATTAGCTCCTCATCCTCATCATCAAAGTAATTGAACTGATCGAGCATGTCCTCTTCGATTGCACGCTCGCTCGCGTCGTCCATATAGACGCTCCCTTCCTACCGACTAACCCCCATCCTAGGCAGCAACGGCTAAAGGAAACATAAAAGAGACGGCTGTCATGCATGGAAGGCGCAAACCCCCAATGCGTCGGTAGATCCCCAACGACTAGGACTGTCCCCAAGTGCCAGCAGAAAAGGAACGTCCCTAAGTGCCAACCAGGGCAACACCGCAGATAGAGGACGGACAGCGAAAGCCCGCCAGAGCGAGCAAGGTGCCTTCAAGAAAAATGGTGCCGCAGGTTGAGCATAAGTCAGCGAGCGGGTCGCATTTGTGACAAGGTGACGTGAAACGAAAGGGCGCTGACCTTTTGGTCGCGCCCTTGAAGTTGAACGTCAGATCGTCCAAATGCGGCCCGCGCAGCGTCGAGCCGTTACGCGGTTCGTAGAACCGCGTAACTAGTTAGTACATCTTTGCGCCGGCGGGGATGGAGGCGTCGAGCTGGATCAGGTTGAGGCGCTCCTCACCATCCTCCTCGTGGATGGCACTGATGAGCATGCCGCAGCTGGGGATGCCCATCATCTTGCGCGGAGGCAGGTTGGTGATGGCGAGCAAGGTCTTGCCGACCAGGTCCTCGGGCTCGTAATAAGCGTGAATACCGGAGAGGATGGTGCGGTCGGTACCGGTACCGTCGTCGAGCGTAAAGTTCAGCAGCTTCTTGGACTTCTTGACGGCCTCGCATGCCTTGACCTTCACAGCGCGGAAATCGCTCTTGGAGAAGGTATCAAAGTCGACGAACTCCTCAAACAGCGGCTCAACGGCGATCTTGGAGTAATCGAGCGTGGGCTTAAGCGACTTAACGAATGGGCTCGCGGCGTTGCCGGCCTCTGCAGCCTTGGCGGCAGCGGCACCGGACTGGAAACCCTTCTCGGGCTTCATGTGCGGGAACAGCAGGACGTCGCGGATAGAAGCCTGGTTAGTAAGCAGCATGACCACGCGGTCGATACCAATGCCAATGCCGCCCGCGGGAGGCATACCGTACTCGAGGGCGCGCACGTAGTCCTCGTCATACTCCATAGCCTCATCGTCGCCGCCGGCCTTCTCGGCCATCTGGGCAGCAAAGCGCTCAGCCTGGTCGACCGGGTCGTTGAGCTCGGAGAATGCGTTGGCGTACTCGTGGCCGGCGATGACCAGCTCAAAGCGGTGAGTCAAACGCGGGTCGTCCTCAAAACGCTTGGCGAGCGGGCTGACCTCGATGGGGTAATCGCACACGAAGGTCGGGTTGACGATGGTGTCCTCGCCCAGCTCATCGTAAATCTCGGCGATGATCTTGCCGGCAGTCCACTCGGGCTTGATCTCCAGGCCCTTCTCGCGCGCGGCGGCAGCAAGCTCCTCGACCGGCGTGTCGATGGTGACCTGCTTGCCGAGCACGTCGGAGACGATGTCGGTCATGGGACGGCTGGCCCACTCACCAGAAAGGTCGATGGTCTGGCCCTGGTACTCGATGACCTCGGGGTTGCCGATGGCCTTGTTAGCCGCCTTAATGACACCCTGGGCGAGCGCCTTCATGCCCTCGAGGTCTGAGAAGGCACGGTAGGCCTCCATCGTGGTGAACTCGGGGTTGTGGGTAAGGTCCATGCCCTCGTTACGGAAGATGCGGCCGATCTCGAACACGCGCTCAAAACCACCGACGATGCAGCGCTTGAGATGGAGCTCGGTGGCAATACGCAGGTAGCACTCCTGATCGAGCGCGTTGAAGTGGGTAATGAACGGCTTGGCGGTAGCGCCGCCCTGGATGGTCTGCAGGATGGGGGTCTCGACCTCCATGTAACCGTCGGACTCCATAAAGCGACGGAAGGTGGAGAGAATCTGCGAACGCTTACGGAAGGTCTCGCGAACGTCGTCGTTGGCGATCAGGTCGACATAGCGCTGGCGATAGCGGGTCTCCTTGTCGGAAAGACCGTGGAACTTCTCGGGCAGTGGACGAACGGCCTTGGAAAGCAGGGTCGCGCTCTTAGGGGCAACGGAAAGCTGGCCGCGCTGGGTGCGCACGACCACGCCGGTCACGCCCAGGATGTCGCCCAGGTCGAGGGCCTTGAGCGTATTCCAGGCAGCCTCGTCCATGTCGTTGATGCGGCAGAACAGCTGAATCTCGGCAGTCGCATCGCGCACGACGATGAACATTATCTTGCCCTGGCCGCGCTTGGCGACCACGCGGCCGGCGATCTTCACGACGTCCTCGGTGTCCTCGCCATCGGCAAGCTCGGCGTACTTAGTCTCGATATCGGCGACGTAGTCCTCAAGCTCAGAGTGCTCGGGATAGGGGTTCTGGCCCGCCTCGAACAGGGCGGCGCGCTTGGCCAGGCGGGTGGCGCGCTCGTCGTTGAGCGTCGATGCCTGATCGGCGGCGTTCTGGTTCTCTGCCATAAGTTAGCTCCTCAAACTAAAACGCTCCCCAGGATTCGGTCCCAGGGAGCGAAAACATACCTTTACGCGGGACCGTGGTCTAGCGTGCGATCTTGGCGATGGTGTAGACGCGAGTCTTGCCGGAAGGCGTAACGACCTCGACGGAGTCGCCCTCGCCGTGACCGATGATGGCGTGACCGACCGGAGACTCGTTGGAAATCTTGTGCTCGAGCGAGTTGGTCTCGGTGGTACCGACGAGCGTGACTTCCATGACCTCGCCGTTGGGATCAATCAGCGAAACGGTGGAACCGATGGAGACGGTCAGGTCGCCCGTGGTGGCAGCAACCTGAGCGTTGGCGAGGATGGCCTGGATCTCGGCAATACGAGCGGCGTTCTGGGCCTGCTTGTCCTTAGCGGCGTCGTACTCGGAGTTCTCCGAAAGGTCGCCGAACGCGCGGGCTTCCTTGATGTCCTCGACGATCTCCTTGGCGTAATCGCCCTCACGCCAAGCGAGCTCCTCGACGAGCTTCTGGCGGCCCTCAGCGGTCAGTACGATCTGGCTTGCGTCCATACGGATATCTCCCCAACTCTGATCAAACAATCAACTGTCAACAAAACGAAAAAGACCGGCTAGCCTGCGGGCAAGCCGGTCAGGTGCTCACCCCAAAGGGATGGGACTACTCTGCGTCCGCGTCGCTGTCCTCTGCCTGCTTCTTCTTGGCAGCAGCGAGCTTGGCCTCGAGCTCAGCGATCTCCTTGTCCTCCTCGGACTGCTCGACCACGACCTCCTCGGCCTGCTTGGTCTCGGCCTTATCGTCGCCCTCCATACCCTCACGGATATTCTTGACGGTAGAGCCGAGGGACTTGCCGAGCTTCGGCAGGTTCTTGGGCCCGAAGATAATCAGGACAACGACGAGAATAATGATGAGCTCAGGAGCCCTCAGTCCAAACATGTAGACCTCCACAATACAGCGAGACAAGCTCGAATGAGTATACCGCGGGTATCGCGGTATCACAACACTAGCTAAAAAAAGGGACCGCAAGAAGCGGTCCCTCCTCATGCTCTGGTCGGGTTGACTGGATTTGAACCAGCGACCCCTGCGTCCCGAACGCAGTGCTCTACCAAACTGAGCCACAACCCGTTAGCTCGACTATAGTAACAAAGATTTTCGCCGCGTGCTAGAGAAATTTTTATTTCTTTGGCGCGTCGATTTGAACCGTGTTGGAAATAAGCTCAGTCGCGCAGGCCCACCAGCCATTTTGCTGGACAGCATCGGCAAGCCTTTCGGCCGTGGCAGCGGTGTCGCAAATGGCAAACGAGCAGGCACCCGATCCGCACACATCTACAGCAACGGTTCCGTCCTGTTTACGCAGCCAGTCGAGGACCGTTTGAATCTGCGACTCCATCTGTGCGGAAATGACACCAAGGTTGTTATGGATGAGTGCATATGCCGTCTCGGCATCACCAGCACGCAAGGCAGAAGCTATCGCGCCGGGCTTGTCCGCAGGCACCGGGGCCTCGTCAAAACGTCGATAGGCTTCAATTGTCGAAACGCTTGCCTCGCGCGGCTTGACCAGCACGACGGGCGTCGCGGGCAGCGCGGGGTACTCAGTTGCCAGCACGTCTCCCCCACCTACGTAGAACGCAGGACTCGCGTGCAAAAAGAACGGGACGTCGGCACCAATGCCCCGCGCAATATCGTCGAGCGCTGGGTCGGTGCGATCAATGCCCCAGAGCTCCGCCAAGGCGACAATGACCGCGGCCGCATCCGTCGAGGGGCCGCCCAAGCCAGCGCACAATGGAATGCGCTTCTCAATCGTCACGCAGATGTTTGCCTCGCGACCATAATGCTCGGCCATAGCAACCGCAGCCCGATACGCCGTATTCTTTTGCATGGGAAAATCTGATGCTGGAACCGTCTGGACGGTCAGCGCCTGCGCCGGCGTGACCGTCACGGTATCGGAAAGACCGACGGCTGCCATCAGGGAATCGACCCTGTGGTAGCCGCGGTCATCGCGCTCGGTATGAACCCCCAGGTAGAGGTTAATCTTTGCCGGCGCGGAAAGAGTCAGGGACCGATCGGTCACCGTTAATGCTCCTCGAGCTGATTGCCGAGCGGGGTAAAGATGTGCTTGCCGCTCTCGGGGTCGAACAGCTCGACCTGACCGGTGAGGACATCGATATACTGGTAGGACTGACGCGACTTGCGGCCGCGACGCTCGTCAACCTCGACGATAAAGACGGCGGGGTGGACGCTCTTGATGGTGCCCATGCGCTCGACGACGCGGGTACGGCCCATGTTGGCCTTCACCTTGACGCGATCGCCCACCATATCGGTCAGCTTCTCGTGGATGTCGTCGACGTGATTGACTTCCATCTCTTCCATGAACAGGGCCTCCAGAAGGTGCAATTCAAAAAGGGGATAATACCCCTAAGATAGACAAAACTCTAATACTATAGCACCCTGTTGTGGCCATACGCAAGTAGCTAAATAAGCCCCGTCCCAAATACGTACCAGACGACAACCTCGCATGACCAGTTGTTACGCGGTTTGGTAAAACCGCGTAACCTAAAGGTTGTCGGTGTCCAAGACGATGGTGAATGGGCCGTCGTTGACGAGAT
This sequence comes from Collinsella sp., assembly GCA_018382125.1. Taxonomy (GTDB): domain Bacteria; phylum Actinomycetota; class Coriobacteriia; order Coriobacteriales; family Coriobacteriaceae; genus Collinsella. Next base: position 8,256 of record JAGZQO010000001.1, on the reverse strand, counting down.
CGACTTTCATATCGGCGCCAAAGATGCCGTGCGCCACGTGTTCGACATCTTGACGAACGAGCGTCAGGAAGTACTCGTAGAGCTCGTTGGCGACATCGGGGGCGCCGGCATCCGTAAACGACGGACGGCGACCGTGGCGGCAGTCAGCGAACAGCGTGAACTGCGACACCACGAGCACCTCGCCGTCGATATCGGCAAGCGCCAAGTTGGTCTTGCCGTTCTCATCCTCGTTGATGCGCAGGCCGCGGAGCTTGCCCCACAGCTTATCAGCCTCGGCGCGCGTGTCGCCGTGGCCCACGCCCAGCAGCACCAGATAGCCGCGTCCAATGCGGCCCACGCACTCGCCGTCGACCGTCACGCCGGCGTTGAGCACGCGCTGCACCACCGCACGCATGGCCTACTCCTCGCCCGTCAGCTTGGCGGACAGATGCTCGAGCGCGTGGAAACGATGGCTGATGGCGTTCTTCTCGTCCGCCGTCAGCTCGGCCATGGTCTTGCCCGGCGTGTCGACCGGCAGGAACAGCGGGTCGTAGCCAAAGCCGTGATCGCCGCGGCCCTCGTGCGCGATAACGCCCTCGCAGGCGCCCTCGCCATAGGTAACCAGACCGTCCGTGTCGATGAGCGCGACGACGCTCATAAAGCGCGCGGTGCGGTCCTCATCTGCCACGCCTTCCAGGTTAACGAGAAGCTTGGCGTTGTTGGCGGCATCGTCGCCGTGCACGCCCGCATAGCGCGCGCTATACACACCGGGCTCACCGTCCAGTGCGTCGACGACCAAGCCCGAATCGTCGGCAATGGCCATAAGGCCCGTCTCCTCAACCGCGGCTTGGGCCTTGATGATGGCGTTCTCCAAAAACGTCGTGCCGTTTTCCTCGGGATCCTCAAAATCGCCCAGCTGGCCGAGCGCCACAAAGCGTACCTCGGGCATGACCTTGCCCAAAATGGCCTCGATCTCGGTGAGCTTATGGGCGTTGCCGGTTGCCACGACGATGGTCGCCGCCGGGTCGAGGGTGTCGATGTCAATCTTCTCAAGTGCCATAGCTGGCCTCCTTGTCTCTATAGCAATGCCGTGTTGAGGGCGGCGAGGACCTCGGCCCCTCTCCCCTCTCAATCAACGGCAGTCTTATACTTCGACGTTTTCCCAGATAAAACCTACCAAAATAAACCTGTCCCTATTTGGCAGGTTAGGCGATGGCTTGGCGCTGAAGCTCGATGAGCTCGGCGATACCCTTGTCGCCCAGGTCGAGCAGGGCGTTGAGGCGTTTGCGGTCGAAGGGCGCCTGCTCGCCGGTGCCCTGGAGCTCAATCATCTCACCGGTGTCGGTGGCGACGAGGTTCATGTCGACCTCGGCATGGCTGTCCTCGGAATAATCGAGGTCAAGCAGCGTATTGCCGTCGACAACGCCCATGGAGATGGCAGCCACCTGGCCGATAAGCGGGATGCGCTCGATCTTGCCCGCCTCGACCCACATGGCGAGGGCGTCGCGCAGCGCCACCCAGGCGCCGGTGATGCTCGCTGTACGCGTGCCGCCATCGGCCTGAATCACATCGCAGTCGACGGTGACGGTGTACTCGCCGAGCGCCTTCATGTTGACGACGGTACGCAGGCTGCGGCCAATGAGGCGCTCGATCTCCATAGAGCGGCCCTTGCGGTTGGCGTGCTCGCGCTTGCAGCGCTTGCCGGTCGACGCCGGCAGCATGGCGTATTCCGCGGTCACCCAGCCGGCCTTAGCTCCCTTTCGCCAGCCCGGCACGCCCTCCTCGATAGTGGCGGCGCACAGCACGCGCGTGTCACCGAACTCGGCCAAACACGAGCCGTGGGCGTGCTTCATGACGCCACGGGTGAGCTTAACGGGGCGCAACTCGTTGGCGGCGCGACCGTTGGCGCGGTTGACCTGCATGTACTCCATAGAAATTTCCTTTCGGCAAAAGATGTGGCGAAGGCTTTGGCGGCTGCCTTACATCTATTTCAGCTCATCGATATCGATATGTTCGATGCTCTTGAGCGGCTGACCAAAGATAAAGCTGCCCGCCACCGCAAACTCGGCAATGTTATCGGCCGTCGTGGCAAAACGATGCTGCGGCTCGGCGGCGTCGCCCGCCAGCTGCTCGCGGCGCGTGAGGATATCGGTCAGCTCGCGTGTGGTCTCCTCGGCGGAACTCACGACGCGCACCCCAGGCCCCAGCGCATGGCGGATAGGTCCCACCAACAGCGGGAAATGCGTACAGCCGAGCACCACGGTATCGATACCGTGGTCGCGCAGCGGCTCAACCGTGGCACCCACCAGCGCACGCACGGCAGGCGTATCGAAGATGTCCTCGTTCTCAAGCCACTGTTCCTGCAGATGTGCACCCGAGGCGAGCTCGTGTTCGACAACCTCGACAAAGCTCGAGGCAGGACAGCCGTATACATCGACGCCGGCATCCAGGTCCTGAATGGCGCGCGTGTAGGCGCCCGAGCGAATAGTGAGGTTGGTGGCGAGCACGCCCACGCGACGCGTACGCGTGCTGTTGATTGCCGCACGGGCACCCGGCGCGATCACACCGATCACGGGAACGTCGAGCACCTGCTGGGCCAAACGCAAGGCCGCAGCGGTCGCCGTGTTGCAGGCGATGACCATAATCTTGACGTCGTGCTTCGAAAGCCAACGACCCGCCTGCAGCGCAAACGAGCGCACTTCATCCTCGGTGCGCGTGCCGTAGGGGCAGCGCTTGGTGTCGCCAAAGTAGTAGACGGACTCGTGCGGCAGCGCCGTCGCAATCGCGCGCGCAACCGTCAGACCGCCCAAACCAGAATCGAACACGCCAATCGGGCGCGTGTCGCCTGCCGGATTCTCGATATCGGACATTACCTCACCAGTCTCTCTCGAAAAGACATGTCCAAGTGCAGCGACGCCGCGCTACGAACGCGCCGCGACCAGCAGCTCTGCCGTCGCCGCCCAACCGTCGACAATTTTGCCGCGCGTAACGAAAGCGTTCTCGCAAGCAGCCAGGAACTCGGGCGCGCCGGCGCTCGTCAGGCCATTCTCGACCAGGCAGAACGTGCCCACGTGATCGGCCATGTAGAAGTCGGACTCGGAATCGCCGAGCGCGAGCGTCTCCTCGCGCTCGATCCCCAGGTGCTCGCAGAAGCGCGCGATGGCAACGCCCTTGTTGAGACCCGCGGGGTTGATGTTGAATGCGCGACCGTCCTCGACGCGATCGAGCTCGAGCGTCGTCGGCTTGGACAGGTGAGTCAGATGGCCGTTGCAAGCCCAGATCAGACCGCAGCCGGCCTCGTCCAGGATGGCCTGAACCTCATCGTCGGGCACATCACCGCGCATGCCGACGGTGACCTCACGGTATTTGTAGCCGGTCGACATGTCGTTGTGATACTCGATCTTGTGCGGCCAGCGGGCGAGGATCTTCTCGCACACGCCGGTCTGCTCGATCACCTGGTGCGGCGTGAGGCCGCAAGAGGAGTCGTAGGGCATGTCGCCGGTCAGATACTCCCAATCGTTGGCTTTGAGGTCGTACATGACCAGGCCGCCCATCTCGCCGATGTAGGAGTTGAGACCGAGCACGCGCGCGTCCTCGTGAATCATGGTACGGTTGCGGCCCGAGGTGGGAACCACCTGAATACCAGCGCGAGCGAGCGCCACGACGGCCTCGACGAGTTTGGTCGAGGGGTTGCCGTCGTTGTCGCGCAGCACGCACGAGCCGGGTGCGAGCATCGTGGCATCCAGGTCGGTAAAGACGTACTTGACCTTGGCCAAGCGCTCGCGCATCTCGCCCGAAAGCTCAGCGACGGTCGGCAGGGTATTGTGGGACATGGTTACTCCGTTTACGTAGAAGGGTTTGGACTTGGACGGCATGTTTTGATTGAGGGAACACGCTTATGGCGACAGCGCACTCAGGGCGCCGCCGCCATCATGGTTCATTAGTCAAACTGGGTAACATCGATCAGGCGATTGGCCAACGAAAGGTCGCTCTCGATGGGCACGAACTCGTCACCCACGTGCATGAGCTCCTCGTCACCCTTTGCCAGCAGCAAGACAATGGTGGGAGCATCGGGGTTGACGTACTCCTCGCGCGCCGCCTTGAACGCCGCATGCACAGCGGCTTCGCGATCGAGGATGATCTTGTTCGGCGTATCGTCGGGAACATGTTCGGCAAGCTCGCGACAGACCTTCATCGGGTCCTCGTGAGCCGGGTCCTCATTGGCAAAGATCATCAGGTCGGAATACGGTGCGGCCTCGCGCGGAAGCTGCTCGCGGCGCTCCTGCGCCTTGCCGCCGGCAGCGCCAAACACTGCGATGACCGGGCTGGCGGGAAACGCGCGCTTGACCGACGAGAAAAGCGAGCGGAACGAAAGCTGGTTGTGCGCGTAGTCAACGACGCAGATCACACGGCCGTCCTTCGACTCCACGACCTCCATACGGCCCGGCACACGCAGTTTGGAGAGGCCCTTCTTGATAGCCTCGATACCGATGCCGATCTCGCGCGCGGCGGCGATAGCGACCAGCGCGTTCTCCACGTTAAAGTCTCCCGCGATACCCAGCAGGACCTTCTCCCCCGCCTCGGACTCGTCGGCACACAGGCCATGCAAGTTGAACTCGATGCTAAAGCCGACCATGCGTACGTCGCTCGCCCACAGGCTTGCCTCGGGATGCTCGATGCCAACGGTCACCAAGCGCTCGGCCGTCGACGCTGCCCCCAGCACACGGTCGACCTCTTCGGTGCCCAGATTCACTACGGCGGTCTTTGCCTGGTCAAAGATCCTGAGTTTGCTCTCAAAATAATCCTCAAACGTGGGGTGTTCGATCGGCGAGATGTGGTCGCGGCCGATGTTGAGGAAGCACGCCACGTCAAACGGCAGATTCTCGACGCGTTGGTACTTGAGCGCCTGGCTCGAGACCTCCATGACCATGGACTGGCGACCGGACGTGCGGCAGTTGGCGATATGGCGCCAGATCTCGGGGGCCTCGGGCGTAGTATTGGTGCTCTCGTAGCACTCAATGCCATCGTCGGTACTCACCGAGCCGATCATGCCGCAGGACTCGCCCGCCGTTTTGATAATCGACTGGAGCATAAAAGCGGCCGTGGTCTTTCCCTTGGTGCCGGTGATGCCCACGATCTTGACGTCGTGGTCGGGACGGTCGTAGACCTCCGGCGGCAACAGGGCCATGGCCGTGCGAACGCTATCAACAACCAGCATCGCAGCACTGCTCTCCTTCGCCAGCGGCTCCAGAGACTCGACCAGCGACTCCTCGCACACAAATGCGACGGCGCCCGCATCGAGCGCCATGCTCAAAAACGCGGGCTTAAAGGCAGCACCTTTGCAAAAGAATACGTCACCTGCCGAGACCGCGCGCGAATCAAACGAGCAGCCGGTCACGGCACGCTCGTCAACCTGCTCTGATGCGCGCAGCTCGCCGCACACATCGAGAAGCTTGGCAAGCGTATCGACCGTGGTCACGGTCGCGGAATCCGAATGGTGCATCTTTCACCTTTCTCAGCCATTTGGCAGGGACGGTTTTCATAGTAACTGAAACGTGCTCGCGCAAAAACGGCTCCCGGAGGAGCCGTTACGCGCAGGCGTTCGTAAGCCGAGGCTAGGCAGCCTGAACAGCGGGCTGGTCCTCGTCGATAAAGAAGCGCTTGTACCACACCAAGAACACGAGCGGCGTATAGATCTTGCGCTGGAAATCGCCCTTGCCCGCAAAGTGCAGATCGAGCAGGTGCATGAGCTCGTCGGTATTGAAGAACTCGCTTGCCCACGGCGCGGTGAAGTACTCCTTGACATAGTCGTACCACTTTTGCTCGCGCAGCCAGTAGACAATCGGCACCGGGAAGCCCACCTTGGGACGGGTGGCCCACTCATCGGGCAGCGACTTGTTGGCAGCGTGGCGGAGTACCTGCTTGTTGCCGTTCTCGTTGATGCGGTAGCGGTCGGGAATGTGCTCGGCGAACTCCATGACTTTGCGGTCCAGGAAAGGCACGCGCAGCTCCAGCGAGTGTGCCATGCACATCTTGTCGGCCTTGAGCAGAATGTCGCCCGGGAGCCACATGTTCATGTCCAGGTACTGCTTCTTGACCAGTTCGGGCTGACCCTTCACGCGTGCGTAGATGGGTGCAGCGAGCTCGAAGGCGCCGTCGCCGGTGTTGTACTCGGGCTTGAGCACGCCGTCGACCTCGCGCTCCGGCCATACCAGAGCCTGTCCCAGGAACGACTTCTCGGGGATCTCGGCACCCTTGACCAGGAAGTTATGTCCCTTGAAGTACGGCATATGCAGCGCCAGGTTACCGAGCGCGCGACGGACGGGCAGCGGCACCATCTTTTTGTACTTGCGCACCGGGACCGTATCCTCGTAGTAGGCGTAGCCGCCAAAGAGTTCGTCGGCGCCTTCGCCCGAAAGCACGACGGTAACGTCCTTGCGGGCCATCTCGGCCAAGAACCACAGCGGCACGGAAGACAGGTTGGACTGCGGCTCGTCCATGTGATACTGGATGTCCTCGAGCGCACCGAAGAACTCGTCGGCGGTAATCATCTTGCGAACGTTTTCGACGCCGAGCTTATCGGAAAGCTCCTTGGCGTAGTTGGTCTCGTTAAAGTTCTTGTAGTCAAAGCCCACCGAGAAGGTCTTGTCGGGCATAAGGCAAGCGGCGATGTAGCTGGAGTCGACGCCACCGGAGAGGAACGACGCGACCTTGACGTCGGCGATACGATGGGCCTCGACACTCTCGTGCACGACCTCGTCCAGCTCATCGACGTACTCCTCGAACGGCTTCTCGACGGCAGAGTAATCGCAATCCCAGTAGCGCTCGATGTTCATCTTGCCGGTCGGGATATCGACGGTAAAGTAATGCGCCGGCGGCAGCTTGTAGACACCCTCGAAGAAGGTCTCCTCGGTTGCCGAATACTGCAGCGTCATGTACGGACGCAGGGCCTTTTTGTTGACCGCCTTGTGGAAGTGCGGGTAGTCCAGGAAGCTCTTGATCTCGGAACCAAAGAGCACGCCCGGAGCGCCGTCGCCCGCATCGGCCATGGGATAGTAGTAAAGCGGCTTGATGCCAAAGATGTCGCGGGCGCCAAAAAGCTTGTTCTTCTTTTTGTCCCAGATGACGAAGGCGTACATACCGCGTAAGCGATCGAGGACGGCCTCGCCCCACTCCTCGTAGCCGTGCAGGAGGCTCTCGGTGTCGGCGCCGCAGTGGAACTTGTAGCCCTTGGCCTCGAGCTCGGAACGGAGTTCTTGGAAGTTGTAGATCTCGCCGTTGAAGACAATGACGACGCTACCGTCCTCGTTGGCCATGGGTTGGGCGCCAGCCTCGGTCAGGTCGAGGATCGACAGGCGGCGGAAGCCGAGGGCAACGCGGCCGTCGATAAACTGACCGCCCATGTCGGGACCGCGATGGACGATGCGGTCCATCATCTTGGTGAGCACCTCGGATTGGTTATCCGTCCCACCGACAAAACCGACAAAACCGCACATATACTATCCCCTCTGCTGTTGCTGGGCATCAAATCGAATCGGTAGCTTTTGAGTATACCCGAGGGCGTAAAGAGGGGCGGAATGTTCAGGCAATCTCAACTGAATCAGCTCCGCTGTGACACGCGCCGGTTACCTTTAATGGATATGAGGTGAATGGGGCGATTGTTTTGCTATACTCTCTCCGCACGGGCGATTGGCGCAACGGTTAGCGCAGGTGCTTTACACGCACAAGGCTGGGGGTTCGAATCCCTCATCGCCCACCACTGATTTGATAGGCTCCCAGCAATGGGAGCCTTTCTTTTTTTGGGCCCATCGCAGAGGGATTCGAACCCGACAGGGTGCGGAGCTGAGGAAACGCGCAAGCGTTTTCCAGCGCAGCACGCGAGGGCCGTAGGCCCGAAGCGAGAGCGGGCGGCGAAGCCGCACGCGACATCCCTCATCGCCCACCACTGATTTGATAGGCCTCCAGCGATGGAGGCCTTTCCATTTTCATGCCCATCGCAGAGGGATTCGAACCCGCCAGCACATCTATCGCAAAGGCCGTGGTCATAAAATGGCAAAAATGAGTACTGCTACTTTGTTTGCAACATATAAAAAGATAGTATTTGCTTAAGTTACGCAACATATGTCCATTATAAGTACTAACAGTTGGATCAAAATCGTGCTTTCATCGCCATTTTGACGGTAGCGCGCAGAGATGTGGTGTAAGAGGCGGGGCATGCCCCGCCTCTTCTCTTTTCTTGAAAGGGAGGGGACACCGCCTAGAATTCGTCGTTGGAGT
>JAGZQO010000038.1 GCA_018382125.1 Collinsella sp. | reverse complement strand
GCCTCACATGCCCACGCTCGAGTTCCCGGGCGATGGCGCGCAGCCGGTCAAGAAGATCTGCTTTAAGCTGCTTGCAGACGCTTACTGGGAGGAGTAGCGCACTGCTCGTGAGCTAGCGTGGTTCCCCTTGGGGAGCGCGTTTAAGCCCCGCTGATCGTGGTTCCTTTGGGGATTGCGGTTGACGGGGCTTTTTGTTGCGTAGGGGAGTTGCCGGCGGCGTTGTGCCTGGATTGGCGGATGTGTGCCCGAAATGGCAACAAAAAAGCCGCCCAAAGGCGGCTATCTTGTGCAATGGAGCCAGCGACCGGGCTCGAACCGGTGACCCCCGCTTTACGAGAGCGGTGCTCTACCAACTGAGCTACGCTGGCGGCCATATGATGACGCAACTGAGGCGTCAACGGCTGTCTATGATACGGGACATCGCACATCCGCGCAAGTGTTCTGACGGCTTTTCTCACTTTAAATGCACTAATATTGGAGACGCGATGTCTTGCTCTTACGGGTCTCAAACAGAATGGGGTGGCGATGGCTCAACCCAAGATTCTTCTCACACGCATCGACGACCGGTTTATTTGCGGGCAAGACATTGAGCTGTGGAACGAGGCGACTGGTTCCAACCTTGTCCTAATCGTCAACGATGAGATCGCGGCGGATTCGCGCCAATGAGCACCCATGAGGGTGGCGGCGCCAGAAGGCGTTTGGACACGGTTTTTCTCGGTGCAAAGGACCATCGACATCATTCATACCGCAACGCCGCGTCAATGGATTCTGATCATGGTAACCTCACCCGTCGATGCGCTCGCGCTAGTTAAGGGTGGTGTGCCGATTACCAAGATCAGCATTGGCCATATGCGGGCGGGTGAGGGCAAGCGTCCCATAACGCCCGCGGTTGCCGTGAGCGACGCAGACGTTGCTGCCCTCAAAGAGCTGCAGGCGCTCGGCATAGAGCTAGAAATCCGCTATCTCCCCAGCTCCAATCCCGACCCCATCCAACTAGTCATTTAAGAACGTCCCCAATGACTAGGTAGCAAAGCGCCCGTCGGCGGTGGTGCCGGCGGGCGCTGCTGTGCGATATGTTGCGTTGTGGGCTTAGTGCCTCATAAAGTGGTATTCGATCACATTGCTGTAGGGGTGACCCGGGCCCACAATGCCCTGCGGGAACAGCGGCTGGTGCGGCGTGTCGGGGTACATCTCTGCCTCGAGGGCAAAGCCGGCGCCCCAGCCATAGTTAGCATCGTCCTTGGCGTGCTCGTCGCCCAGCCAGTTGCCGGTGTAGAGCTGCACGCCCGGGGCGGTGGTGTAGTAGTCCAGCTCACGACCGGTCCACATCTCCTCGACGTGCAGGGCGCGGCGCAGATTGCGGCCGTACTGATAGCCATCGATGCACAGACAGTGATCGTAGCCACGGGCCTGCTTAATCTGCGGATCGTCGGTCTCCATGCCAGGCGCGACGGGGCGCAGCTCGCGAAAGTCAAACGGCGTGCCCTCGACCGGAGCAATCTCGCCGGTGGGGATGTTCTGCTCGTTGATGGGCAGGTAGTGGGCAGCGTTGGCAACAAAGAAGTGCTCGCAGTCCATGCCGGCGTTATGGCCGGCAAGGTTAAAGTACGTGTGGTTGGTCATGGACACGTAGGTGGCGCGGTCGCTCTCGCAGCCGTATTCGATACGGAAGCGGCCGGTGCGTGTCACGGTAAACACGGCCGTAAAGGTGCGGTTGCCGGGCAGGCCCAGCTCACCGTCCTCAAGCGAGGTGGTCATGCGCACGGCGTTATGGACCTCGTCGAGCTCAACATCCCACACGCGCTTGTGCAGACCATGCTCAAGATCGCTGTGCAGGTTGTTGACGCCTTCGTTGGCTGGCATATGCCAGTCCGTGCCGGCGATGGTGATCGTGGCGCCCGCGGTGCGGTTTGCCACGGGGCCGATGGTCGCGCCAAAGCAGGCGGGGTTGTCAAAGTAATCCTCGAGCTTATCGAAGCCCAGCACCACATCGCGCACGTTGCCGGGAATGTCGGGCACGTCGATGCCCAGCACGGTGGCGCCATAGTCCATAATGCGAACGCAGATCTCGGGCCCGTTGAGGGTGTAGCGATGAACGGGGGTACCGCACGGCGCGGTGCCGAAAAGCTCGGAAGTGATCATTTGGTTCCTAACATCGAGGTATTTCGGACAAACTGTAGCGCGAACAGGCGAGATTATCACTACACGCCACTAAAGCAGGGGGTATTTTTCTCAAAAAAGTGATGATTGGAGCTGTGCGGGCTTTCATTTCTGACGCGCGCGAGTCTGATACAATTTGTTCGTTATTGTTTGAATGATATGCGCGCAAAGAACGGCGAGGATTCATTGTGATTAAGGCAGAGCGACAGGATAAGGTTCGTCAGCTGCTCGAGGAGCAGGGCACGGTCTCGGTCAAGGAGATTTCGGATGCGCTGGGCGTTTCGGACATGACGATTCGCCGCGACCTCGAAGAACTTGCGAGTCTGGGTGAGATCGAGCGCGTGCACGGCGGCGCCCGCAGTGCGCAGGGTCGTCCCCACGCTATGTTGCGCCATGAGTATTCGCACAGCGAAAAGCGCACCAAGCATGCCGAGGAAAAACTGCAGATCGCACGCCGTGCTGTGGAGCTTATCGAGGAGGGCTCGACCATCTTTTTGGGTACGGGCACCACGGTTGAGCAGATGGCCTCGATGCTGCCGGCGTTTCGCCTGCGCATCGTGACTAATTCGCTTTCGGTGTTTAACCTGCTCGAGGCGCGCGAAGATTGCGACCTGTGCCTCGTGGGCGGTATGTACCGTCGCCGCACCGCCGCTTTTGTGGGGCCAACGGCTGAGGATACCCTGCGTGCGCTGGGCATCGATGCGGCGTTTATCGGCGCCAACGGCATCTTGGACGGTGACGTATCTACGTCCAACATGGATGAGGGCCGTATCCAGCAGCTCGCTTTTAGCAAAGCAGACTCGCGCTATCTGATCGCCGACTCCAGCAAGATCGGCAAGCGCGACTTCTACACCTTCTGCCGCCTGGACAGTTTGGACGCCGTGGTGTGCGAGCCGGGCATCGCCGCCGAGGATCGTGCCGCCATCGAGGAACACACGCAGGTTATTTGCTAGTTATCGCTACGGGATTGCCAACGGGTGATGCGGGAGGACTTTTACCTCCTGTCATTGTGGAAACCAGCGCGTCAGCGCTACGCGATATGACGCGCAAATAAGGACTCCACTATCAAATCGTCTCAACCTGTAACAGGTAGGGGTGAAACCACCAACCAGATGTTACAGATTGAGACAATTCGGCGGGGCCTACCTTGTTTGTCTCGATCTGTAACGGTTAGGACTTAAAAACTCGGCTACGTGTTACAGATCGAGACAAAAGAAAAAAGAACATTAGGACTTGAAAATAAAGTTTTGATAAGGGATTCGCCCAGTTAAGACGGTGCGGCAGACAATTGAGATTAGTTTGCCTCCGGAGTCGTAAGCATAATGAGTCAGTTCGATGACCGGAAGTTTTGCAACACCATAATTACTGGCTTCGGAATCGCTAAGCTGACGTGCTCTATAGCTTTCCCTAACAGATTGGATAGACTTGGACAAGTCGTCCATGATTCTGCTAAATGCCTGAAAATCTAACTGGTTATTCGGAACGCGCGACTTTGAAATGAAGAACGTATCAGCGCCTATGAAGCTGCCTTCAAGTTCGTAGGTCAATTCAAGACGCTGAATTTTGTCGCGACTTTGACATCCAAATTGTTGGAGCATCATTACGGAAATTGGACGACCTGATGTGAGGCCGCCGAAATGTTTGGTAATGGCATCTGGATCAACGCCATCGCAATGGCTTGCAAAGTCAAAGTCTAAAAGTGAATTGAGCTCGCTAACGCGTTTCGGTGCAACAAACGACCCCTTACCTTGGATTCGATAGATACTTCCACGACGCTCCAGCTCACTCATGGCAAGTCGGACGGTTGTTCTGCTTACGGCGTATTCGTCGCAGAGTTCCATTTCTGTTGGAAGTTTATCGTCTGCTTGATATTCATCGACGATCTGCTTGAGCAGCGCGTCGGTGAGCTGTAAATAGAGTGGCCGTTTTTCGTGTGTATCGAGCATTAGAGCCTCAGTTTGCATGTTGGTTATACCTGATGGTTGCCTCAGTCGGGATGTAACGTGGGCAAGGTAACCTTAACGTATCACAGAGCGGCTCAGCATGACGATCTGATGCCTGTATCCACGAAGGGCTTGTCCGAGCGTGAAGATATTCTGGGGCAGGCAAATACCGTTCATGGAGTCCCCGATATGTTGGAGGTCAGCGCCGGCTGCTTTTGCTGCAAGGCCTATTTTCTTAATGGTCTCGCTGTCGCAGGAGTCTTGACTCGTCCCGTTCGCCGCCATGACGAGAACCTTCTCTTCAATTGACTTGCCTACGTTGTGGGATCGTACAAAGTCTACGATGGCGCGCAGGTCTGCTTCTTGGAAGCAAGGGACGGTGTAGGGGGCTGGCACGAGAAGGATATCGACGCCGAGGTCAACAAACTTGCGCGCAATTTCGAGCGTCATGACAGGTTCCGCAACGCCCGCTCCATGCATTTTTCCGGCTATGACCAGGCCATTGAAATGCTCTTTGGAGAGTTTAATCGAATGGGCGATTGCATCGTTGGAGACGCCGGTTCCAGGGTTGCCCGTCAGGCAGATAAAATCAAATCCGAGTTCGTTAGCCTTTTCTAAGGTCTTGGGAGAGACGCGACGACCCATGGGGATTTCCGTTCGGGATTCAGACATCTCTGCCTCGTTATCAACTGGCTCCAGATTGACGCCAATGGGCCTTCCGCATGCTCGCTTCACCCAAGTGACCGGGTTTTCATTGAGATCATCTGGAATACCGGCAATAACTGGATCGAACACATCGAGCGCGTTAAACAGAAGCAGGTCGGCACCTGCGGCACGTTCGATTTCTGCATTAGTAACGCCGCCGAGAAATTGGGAAGAGGGTACGTTTTCCGCCATGATGGTACGTCCCTCGGAAGCCAGAATTGCCTGTTTTAGATCCATGGGTGACGTGGCGGCAAAATCGGATGCGGACATGTTCAGTAATCGTTTGGGCATTGTTACTTCCTTTGACTAGAACGACAGGCTTGTGACATTGTCTCTAATATTGTTACAACAATATATTCAATATGTTATATCCAATCGGTGAACGGTTGCAAGCTTATTGTATTGCTCGGAAAAAATAGCCTTTAGCTGGGAGAATATTATATTAATCAACTACCGTTCACCGAATAAGTATTTGAATTCTTGACATATCGACAAAGCGGAAAAAGAATTGGTTATGACAAATCGCGCAAATGATATTACATTTCGTACAAGAACGTATTCACTTACATAAGTGGATACAAACGGGGACGACGACGGTTGAGTCCGGATAAATCGTTGTGTGCCCGGGAATCATGAAAGGATGTGTTATGGACGCTATCGTCAAATTCCTTGAAAAACACCAGCCCCTCTTCGACAAAATCTCGAGGAACATTTATCTGGTGGCGATTAAGGATGGCTTTCTCTCGAATATGCCAATTGTGCTGTTCTCGAGCCTGTTCCTTCTTCTTTCGACGCTCCCTGCCTATGTAGGCATCACGCTTCCGTCTGAGGTGCTGGATTTCTTCACTAAAATCTATGCATATACCATGGGACTTCTTGGCATTATGGTGGCCGGCACCACGGCGAGCTCACTTGCCATGTCGATGAACCGTCGCATGCCTTCGGGTAAATCTCTCAACCCCACCTCGTGCATGGTTTGTGCCATGTGCGGCATGCTCTTGCTATCGGTGACGAACGATGTTGTCTCGATTGGCGGAGCAGATACATCTGTTTTTGAAACCGGCTATATGGGAACCAAGGGTTTTCTCGCTGCGTTCGTAGCCGCATTCTTGACCGTTAATATCTATAAGGTGTGCATTAGCCATAATGTGACGATCAAGCTTCCCAAAGAGGTCCCTGGCTCTATTGCGCAGAGTTTTCGCGATATCTTTGCATTTGGGTTTTCGATCCTTGCGTGCGCTTTTATCGATCTTGCGAGCCGCAAGCTGCTTGCTGTGCCGTTCGCCAATTTGGTATCCGCTCTCATCTCGCCGCTGTTCTCCGCGGTCGACACCTATCCTGGCATGGCGCTTATCGAAGGCGCGGTCGCGCTTTTCCAATTTATGGGTATCCACGGTGCTTCGGTTGTCATGAGTCCGATTAATGCTGCGCTCTACGGCAATACCGTTACCAATCTTGAGGTTTTCCAAGCAGGTGGACACCCGTCAATTGCTCTCACGCAGGACTTTACAAGCTTCATCGGCGGTCTGGGCGGTTCTGGCTGCACGTTCATCGTTCCTATTATCCTGATCATGTTTATGCGCTCCAAGCAGCTTAAAGCCATGGGCAAGGCATCGATTATCCCGGTGATTTTTGGAGTTAACGAGCCCGTTATCTTCGGTATGCCGATTGTTCTCAATCCCTATATGTTCGTGCCCTTCCTAGTGGCTCCTATGGTCAACGCCATTATCGGTAAATTTTTCATTGACGTCATTGGAATGAACGCCCCCATGTATACCATGCCGTGGGCGCTTCCCGGCCCAATCGGTGCATTCCTCACCACGGGTCTCGATCTGCGTTCTCTCGTATTGATGGCAGTGCTGTTGGTCGTTGACTTTGTGATTTACTATCCGTTCTGCAAGGCGTATGACCATCAGCTTTGTTTGGAAGAGTCTGCAAAGGAGACTGCAGGAACCTCGGATGCAGATGCTATTGCCGCACAGGAAAATGTCGCAAAAGCTCTCGAGGCGGTAAAGGACAAGGCGGAGCAGATCCGCGTGCTTGTGCTTTGCCAGGGTGCCGGCACTTCGACTCTCTTGGCAAATGCTCTTCGCGAAGGTGCCGCTGCTAAGGGTATCGATCTGGTTTCTCAGTCCGGTGCGTACGGAAGCCACTATGAGACGATGGATCAGTACAACGTGATTGTTCTGGCACCCCAGGCACGCATGTACTATGACGCTATGAAGGCCGATACCGATCGCCTTGGAATTAAACTGCTCACCACAAGGGGCAAGGAGTATATCGACCTTACCAACGATCCCGAAGGTGCAATTGACTGGATCGTTCAGGAGCTGGCCAAATAGTGGATGCACTCCGTCGTTGATTCGTCGGTGTATAGTACGGCCCTGCAGCTTATTGAGCTGCAGGGCCGTATTTCGTTGAGTATCTAATTGAGACAATGAGCGCAACCGTCGTGAGATCGCATTGGCGCTCTCCGAGTCACCGACAAACTGCCTTCCATCTATGTGACCAATTCGCTTTCGGCCTTTAGCCTGCTCGAGGCGCGCGAGGATTGCGAGCTGTGCCTGGTGGGCGGCATGTACCGTCGCCGCACCGCCGCCTTTGTGGGCCCCATGGCCGAGGATGCCCTGCGCGCACTAGGGATTGACACGGCGTTTATCGGTGCCAACGGCATTCTGGACGGCGACGTGTCCACGTCCAACATGGACGAGGGCCGCATCCAGCAGCTCGCCTTTAGCAAGGTCGATACGCGCTATCTGATTGCCGACTCCAGCAGGATCGGCAGGCGCGACTTCTACACCTTCTGTCGCCTGGACAGCCTGGACGCCGTAGTGTGCGAGCCGAGCATCTCCGCCGAAGACCGCGCCGCCATCGAGGAGCACGCGCAGGTCATTTGCTAACTAGCGTAGCAGGCGATACTTCTGCCCTCTGCCGGTGCCTTCAACTGTCGCCAGGCCTGTCTCAACGAGTTTTTTGAGGATGCGAAGAAG
The DNA here is from genome assembly GCA_018382125.1 of Collinsella sp. GTDB lineage: Bacteria > Actinomycetota > Coriobacteriia > Coriobacteriales > Coriobacteriaceae > Collinsella. The sequence continues at coordinate 9,440 of JAGZQO010000038.1, read as the reverse complement.
CTTCGAGCGACTAAAGGTGACTTTGGCCGCAAGCTCGCTTGTCGATTGAGGGTGTACTCCGCTCAGCAGTCCGAATACGATAAGTTCGTCGCCTTTGAGCCCCGGGTTATCCATGAGTAGGGGAAGTGTTACCACAATGGCGTTATCCGAAACTTGAAACCGGGGCTTTCTGACGCTGTCCTTATAGGTATCGCGAATTCGCATGATGCCCGTTCCAAAGGCTTCGATAAGACCCAGGCGCAAAAAGACTTCGGCAAGAATACGATTGCGTCTAACGGATAGCATGTCGGACAGATATTCATCGACGGTCATGCTTGCCGGCAAGCCGCCGGGCGAAGCGACTTCCACACGGTCGTCGAACATCGAGATGCGGATGTGTGCGGGCGCATCCCAAGTCCTATGAACGACTGCATTGGTAATGGCCTCGCGGAATGCTTCGAGCGGAATGAGCTCCTTGCGGATCCGCTCCATCCCCTGGATCTCTTCGTAGCAGTACTGGGCTTCGAAAAGCTCAAGGGCTCCGTCAATTTCCGCTAGAACGGATGCATGTTCAAGAGTCTTGCGCTGCTTAATGAGGTTGATAGTTTCACCAAACACTGCGATGTCGATACCCGGGAAGCCATTCTCGTCCGCGAGCAGTTCTGCCGCGTTGTTGTAGGTTCCGGTTTCATCAAGCAGGCCAAGGGTTTTGAGAGTATCGGTTGTGAATGACTGAAGCGAAAGTTTTGCTGTTAGACGATTCTCTAAAACGGTGAAAGATAAATCTTGTTTGTTTGCCGGGAGCTGCTCAAAGGAGAGGTTTTGACCCTCGAGTACAAGACGCGAAAGGCCTAGGGTATCAACTGGAATGGTCGCGGTGTCATTGCGCTTGTATGCCTTCGAGCGGTATAGGTAAGGCTTCGATCTGCCGGGAAAGACCGTAAGCTCCACGGTTGCATCGGGCTCGTCGATCTTTAGGGAGTAATCGGGCTGGGGGATGATCGAATCGTTAATCTTGTTTTCGATATCCAGGCAGGTCTGCTTGGGGTCATCGAGGCCAACGGCTTCTCCGTCGTCGTTAATTCCAAATAGAACGCGTCCTCCCGTGCCATTTGCATAAGCGGAGACGGTTTTAAGGAACGAATTGGTGACGCATTCCTTGAATTCAAGATCTTTGGATTCTTGCATTGTGATGCTCCGTTTCGCTTCAATTTGACTTGAAAAATAACACGTAAAAATTTTACACGTCATTTTACGCGTCAAAATTATGACACGAAAAAATTTGCGTGTCATTATGCGCGTCAAAGTGACGCGAAATGACGCGCAAACGCGAATGCATTGGCATTCTGAACAATAACGGAGTTTGTAAGCCTGGGGCTTGATTGGGCTAACGCATGGAATTATCCGTATTCTCGAACACGCTTTTGGTATCATTTTGGCATTAAAAGATACCGAAGTGTGTTCGTGATGCCGATAATAATTAAGAAAGAGGAGCGCTTCGTAGCTGCCCGGAAAGTGAGGATTTGACCATCTGATTGTCTCGATCTGTAACAACTAGGCGATCAAATGCTCGTTAGATGTTACAGATTTAGATTTTCTGCCTGGCCGATTCCGTTTGTCTCAATCTGTAACAACTGGGACCGAAAAGCTCGGCTAGATGTTACAGATCGAGATTGAGCGGATTGACCTGTGCGTTTGTCTCGATCTGTAACAGGTAGATGGTCAAAAGTGGGCTAGGTGTTACAGATTTAGATTATTCGGACCGGCCTGCGCGTTCGTCTCAATCTGTAACAATTAGGACCGAAAATCCCTGCTAGATGTTACAGATCGAGATAAACGGCCTGCACGGGCCGAACCAAAACAAAAAGGCCGCATGCGAACCCGTGGAGGGATTCGCATGCGGCCGACAGGGGGTATGCGGCAAAAGTTAGGCCATGAGCAGGCCGGTCTCCGCGACGTTCTTGTACCAGTACGCGCTCGCCTTGGGATAGCGGGCCTGGGTCTCGAAGTCGATGTAGAACAGGCCATAGCGCTTGTTATAGCCGTTGGTCCAGGAGAACTGGTCCTGCAGCGACCACACAAAGTAGCCGTCGACGTTCACGCCGCCGTCGATTGCCTTGAGGACCCATGCGAGATGCTGACGCATGTAGTCGATGCGAGGGGCGTCGTCGATAAAGCCGTCCTCGAAGTCGTCCTTATAGCCCATGCCGTTCTCGGTGATGTAGATCTTCTTGTAGTTGGGGTAATCGTTCTTAATGCGGAGCAGCAGGTCGTAGAGGCCCTCGGGATAGATGATCCAGTCCCAATCGGTGGTGGGTACGCCTTCGCGCACGCATGACTCGCCCACGCCCTTGAGGAACCAGCGCGAGGAGCCCTTGTCGCCGGTGCCATTGTGGTTGATGTCGTTTTCGCCCTCGGCGGCACGCAGGAACTGGCACTTGTAGGTATTGACGCCCAGACAATCGTTGTAGGGGAGCGCGGCGGTCAGCGCGGCGATGTCCTCGTCGCGGACGTCGAGCTCGCCGCCGGCGATATGGGCCAGCTTGGTTGCGGCTTCTATGGTGTCGGCTGCATAGTGGCCGCGGAAAGTGGCGTCGAGCACCCAGCGGTTGTTGATGACGTCGGCCATGCGGGCGGCCTCGCAGTCGGCAGCACTGTTGGGATCGAGGGGATACTTGGGCTCCAAGTTCTGGACAATGCCGATCTCGCCCTCAAAGCCGCCCTCGTGGAAGGCGACGACGGCCTTGGCATGGGCCACCATCATGTTGTGCATGAGCTGGAAGGCCTTGTCCAGGCGATACTTCTCGCCGTGCGGCCAGTTGCCGACGATAAAGCTGCCCTCGGCGGTCGCGGGAATCTCGTTAAAGGTAAACCAGTGCTTGACCTCGGTGAACTCGGCAAAGCAGAACTTAGCGTACTCGACAAAGGCGTCGATCGTCGTGCGCGTCAGGAAGCCCTCGCCGCCGTTCTGGTAAAAGGCCTCGGGCGTATCAAAGTGATCGAGCGTGACATAGGGGATAACGCCGGCTTTATTGCAGGTGGCAAAGAGCTCGTGATAGAAGGCAACACCCTCGGGGTTGATCTCACCAGTGCCGTTGGGGAAGATGCGGCTCCAAGCGATGGAGACACGGATACCGTTGATGCCGAAGCGCTGGCACAGGTCGATGTCGACCGGGTACTTGTTGTAGAAATCGCTTGCGGGGTCGGGGGAGAAGCGACCCTGAGCAGCCAGGAAATCGTCCCAGGGCACTTTGCCCTTGCCGTGCGTGCGGGTCTCGCCCTCAACCTGGTAAGCGGCGGTGGCGCCGCCGAACACAAAGCCGTCGGGGAACTGCATGGGGTTGGTCATGAGTCATCCTTTCTGTGGGATACGAATAGGGAGAGGTGCCCGAACGGGGATTCGGGCACCAACAGAGGGAGGAAACTAGTCGAGGTTCTCGCGGAGCCACTTGATGGCGCCGGCGGGGTCGCGGGTAAGGTCGATATATTCCTTGCCACGCGGGGCGAGCAGCTTAATGCCCAGGCGATCGGTGTCGGCCTTCATGTCGTTGTAGTAGCTACGAACCTGCGGGGCGAGCACGATGACGTCGTACTGATCCATGATGGCAGTGTGCTGACCATAGGCGCCTGCGGAGGAAGCGATGTTCTCTCCGGTCTGCGCAGCACCTTCCTTGATGGCATTGGCAAGCATGGCAGAGGTGCCGGCGCCGGCGCACAGGACGAGGACCTTCAGACCGTCGACATCTTTCTTAGCGGATGCGTCGGCGGCGGGCTCGGGCTGATCGGCGACAGGCTTGCTGTCGGCGGCAGCGGCGGTCGGCTCGACGGAGACGGTAGCCTGCTCGATAGCGGGCGCAGAGGCGTTGGCGGCGATGGTGGCAGCACCATCGGACTCGAGACCCAGCTCGGCGGCGCGCTCGGCCTCCTGGTCGCAGAGCAGCTTATCGTATGCCTTCAAGAACGGTAGGTAGATGATGGCGTCCAGCAAGATGATGATCGCGACAAATACCAGGGCGATAAGCTGGAAGTTCGTGGTGATGAAGATGCCGATGGGGGCAGGGGTAGCCCAAGGCACCACGAAGGAGAAGCCGTTCATGCCCACGTTGTCGATAAAGAACTTGGCAACACTCACGTTGACGCAGCCGGCGGCAACAAAGGGGATGAGCATGTAGGGGTTAAGGATCATCGGCGCGCCAAAGAGCAGCGGTTCGTTGACAGCGAAGGCAACAGGAACAATCGAGGCCTTACCGACGGCTTTGAGCTGCTTGGACTTCATAAAGAGAATCAGCAGAAGCGGCACGATGAACGTGGCGCCGGTGCCGCCGAACTCACCCACGAGCGACATGTTGAAGGTGAGGGAATGGGCGGGGTGACCACCGGCCAGCAGAACCTGCAGGTTCTCGGCCTGGTTGGCAAGACGGATGGGGTCGATGCCCGGCTGGACGATCGAGGGGCCGTGGACGCCGATGAACCAGAAGAACGCGGTGGCTGCCTGGATAAGGATAAGGCCAGGATAGGTTTCTGCAGCGGTAAAGAGCGGGGAGAGCAGTTTGATAAGCAGCTCGGAGAACGGAACGCCCATGAGGTTGCGCACGACGACATCGATAATGCCGCAGATGATGACGGCGCCGCCAAAGGGGATGATGTCGCGGAAGTTCTGAGCGATGGCGCCCGGAACCTCCTTGGGCAGCTTAATGGTCAGATCGCGCGAGACGCAGAATTTGTAGACCCACACGGTAATGAACGCGGCGATATAGGCCGAGAACAGACCGCGCGTACCCATGCTGGTGCAATCGAAGACCGAAAGCTCGGAGCCGTTGAACTTGGTGGTGAACTGCGTAACAGCGAGCAGCAGCATGCTGCACTGGGCGGCCACCATGGTGGAGCCGTCGTTGAGCACCTTGCCGGCGGGCATGCGACGGTTCATGGATGCCGTGAAGTTCTTGGCAGTGGTGCCGGCAACCATGATGCCCATGACACCCATGGTGAAGTTGTACAGCTTGTTGCACCAGTCGATGAGCGGCTGGGGCAGCGTGATGCCGACCACGCCGGGAAGCGTGGCGATCAGCAGAAAGATCGAAGAGGTGAGGACGATGGGCATGCACCCAAGGAATCCGTCCTTAATAGCCTGGAGGTAGATGTTCCTCGAGATCTTCTCAAAGAACGGCTGATGCTTTTCGAGCATCTTTACGATGGCGTCCATAAAGCTCCTTTGCTACTTGATGCGCGATGCATGTGGATGGAACTGGTCGTCGATGGATGGTCAGGACTGCCCGGAAACCTTCCTGCTTAAGGAAGGCATTGCGAAATGACAACGTTGTCAATTCGTTAATGACAACGTAAGACATTTTTGGAAGAGCAACAAGGATTTACGGGTGAACGGTCGATATTGTTCGATAAACGGCTGATTTGTCAGTCGGGCAGGTAGTGTATGCTAGAACACAAAAAACAAGCGATGCAAAACCGACTGGAGAAGTAGTGGCAACGATGGACAAGAAAAATGTCTCAATGAACGATGTAGCAGTTGCCGCAGGCGTTTCTCTCAAGACGGTGTCGCGCGTGATCAACGAGCCCGATAGCGTGCGAGAGTCGACACGCGATAAGGTCCATTCGGCCATGGAGGCGCTCGGGTTTCGAACCAACTTCGCCGCGCGTTCGCTCAAGTTGGGCCGTTACGGGTGCATCGGCGTGGTACTGTTTCACTTGTCGGGCGGTGCCGTGGACATGATCGACGGTATTGCCGATGCCGCCGAAGAGCGAGGCTTTGCGCTCACGATGATCAAAAAGCGGGCGGGGGAGAAGATGACCCTTGCCGAAGCGGCACGTAGGATGTCGCAGCTTCCCGTCGACGGCATGATTTTCAACCTGCGCCAGATGGTCGATGACTTTGATAACTTTGAGGCGCCGAAAGACCTCAAGACGGTGATTATCACGTCGATGGAACATCCTACCTGCTCTACCGTCAGTGACGACCAAGAGGGCGGCGCGCGCATGGCATGCGAGTACTTCTTGAATCGCGGACACAAGAACGTGTACTTCGTCTCTGGTAAGAAAGAGTCGCTGTCGAGCCAGTGCCGTATGAAAGGTTGGCGTGCGGCACTCGAGGCGCGTGGCATTGAGCCGCCCGAGCCTCTGCAAGGCGATTGGAATGCGGATAGTGGCTATGCCGCGGGCCTTGTGCTTGCCGATAAGCCCGATTGCACGGCGGTCCTCGCTGCTAACGACTGCATGGCAAACGGCGTGATGATGGCCCTACGTGACAGAGGGCTCAGTGTGCCCGACGACGTGTCCGTGATCGGCTTCGATGATGAGCTCTACAAGACGATTCCCAACTCGATTCTGACGTCGGTGAAGTTTCGCCACCGCGAGCTGGGTGTCCGTGCGCTCAACGAGGTCGTCGCAGGCCTAGAAGCTCCGAGTTCCAGAAGCCGTACGCTCGTCTCGGGCGTGTTGGTCGAGCGTTCCAGCGTAAAGGACTTGCGGGCGTAGACGTGCTCGGCCTATTCCGTTTGTCTCGATCTGTAACAACTAGACGGTCAAAAGTGGTCCACATGTTACAGATTGAGATTTTCGGCTTGGCCTGTGCGTTCATCTCGATCTGTAACAGCTAGGACCGAAAAACTCGGCTAGATGTTACAGATTGAGATGAACAGGAGGACGGGTGCGGTCTAAACAAAATGGCCCGCGCATCACGCATCGATGCACGGGCCATTTTTTTCTGCGAGCGGCAGGTGGCGTCAGCGTCTTATGCCTCGAGGTTTTCCTCGATCCAGGCGACGGCACCCTTGGGATCCTTAGTGAGGTCGATGTACTGTTTGCCCTTGGGCGACAGCAGCGTGATGCCCAGGCGGTCGGTGTCGGCCTTCATCTCGTTGTAATAGGTGCGAACCTGCGGAGCCAGGACGATGACGTTGTACTGGTCCATGATGGCGTAGTGGCTGCCGTAGGCACCGGCGTTGGCGGTAATGTCGATACCCAGCTCGTCGGCGCCTTCCTTAAGCGCGTTGGCGAGCAGTGCAGAGGTGCCGGCGCCAGCGCACAGAACCAGAACCCTCAGATCCTTGCCCTTAAGGGCGGACGGAGCTGCGGAGGCCTCAGTGGCAGAAGCGGTCTCGACAAAAGGAGCCTCAACGGCGGCAGCGGCAGCGGTCTTGACGGCCTTGGTCTCCTCGGCCTCTTCTTCGGCCAGGGTCTCGGCCTCCTGCTTGCACAGGACGTTGTCGTAGGCCTTGCAGAACGGGTAGTAGATTAAGAAGTCAACGACCAGCAGGACGACAACCAGGACCAGAGAGATCGGCTGGAAGTTGGTGTCGATGAAGGTGCCGATCGGTCCGGGGAGTGCCCACGGCATGGCATAGATAAAGCCGTTCATGCCCAAAAAGTCGATGAAGAACTTACCAATGAGGACGTTGGCCACGGGGGCAAACAGGAACGGGATCAGGAAGTACGGGTTGAGGATGATGGGCGCGGCGAACAGCAGCGGTTCGTTGACGGCGAACATCACGGGTACGACAGAGGCTTTGCCGACGGCCTTGAGCTGCTTGGAGCGCATAAAGAGCAGGAAGATGATCGGGACAATGAACGTGGCGCCGGTGCCGCCGAGTTCGCCGATGTAGTTACCGAAGTTCTCGGTCAGGGCGAGGGCGGGGTGACCGCCGGCCTGCAGCGTGGCGAGGTTGGTGGTGATGTTGCCAAACAGCGCGGCGTTGAGGGCAGGCTTAACGACCGAGGGGCCGTGGATGCCCATGAACCAGAACAGCGGGATCATGAACCAGATGAGGGCGAGGCCGGCGTAGGAATCGGCAGCGGCGAACAGCGGGCTCACCAGCGTGGAGATGACGTTGGCAAACGGGACGGCCAAGCAGGTGCGGCAGATAACGTCGATGACGGCGACAAACAGGATGGAGAAGCTGAAGGCGAAGATGTCGCGGAAGTTCTGGGCGATGGCGCCGGGGACTTCTTTGGGCAGCTTGATGGTGATGTCTCGCTTAATGCAGAAGGCATAGATGTTGACCGTGGCAAATGCGGCGACAAAGGAGCTCAGTAGGCCCTTGGTGCCCATGTTGTCGGTAAAGAACACCGAGACATCGGCGCCGTCGATCTTGGCACTCGTCTGGGTAACGGCCAAGATGAGCATAGCGCACATGGCGGCGACCATGGTGCTCGTGGCGTTGATGGCCTTGCCGGCAGGCATGCGGCGGTTCTTGGAGCCGGTCAGCGCGCTTGCGGTGGTGCCGGCGACCATGATGCCCACGACGCCCATCGTGAAGTTGTAAACCTTGTTGCAGAAGTTCACGACGTCGACGTTCCACCAGTCGGGCAGCGTAAAGCCGCCGACCGTGGCGACAACGCCCGGCAGGGTCGAAATAAGCAGGAAGACAGAAGAAGACAGGATGATGGGCATTGCTGCCAAAAAGCCGTCTTTAATGGCCTGAAGGTAGATGTTCTTAGAGACCTTGTCGAAGTACGGCTGACCTTTCTCCAAGAACTTAACGATCGATTCCATAGTTCACGCTCCTCTTTGCATGAAATCTTAATGGCATGGACGTTGAAAACCTATATGGTCTCCCGCTTGCTAAAAGCCCGGGTGCAGGCGGGGTCGGTCCCAGGGGGAGAGAGGGGAGCGGCTGGGTTTGTATCGCATAGGGCCGCTCCCTTCTCGGGGGAAAGCGAGGCGATGCGCTACTGCGCGTCCGCCATAGTGTCGGCGAGCTCCTTGTACCAGAGTGCCGACTGCTTGATGTAGCGTTTTTGCGTGTCGAAGTCGATGTAGAACAGGCCGTAGCGCTTGTTATAGCCATTGGCCCACGAGAACTGGTCCTGCAGGCTCCAGATAAAGTAGCCCTGGACGTCGACGCCCTCGGCGCGCGCCTGGAGCACCTTCTCCATGTGCTGGTCGACAAAGTCGATGCGCTCGGGATCGGCGACGATGCCGTTTGCGTCGGGCTCGGGGTCCTTGTGGCCCAGGCCGTTTTCGGTGATATAGATGACGGGGAGGTTGGGATAGGTGGCGCTGATGTGCTTGAGCGTGTCGTAGAGGCCTTGCGGGTAGATGAGCCAATCCCAGTCGGTGGTGGGGATACCCGGCATATCGACCTGCTGCCCGACGCCCTTAAACTTAAAGCACGAGGTGCCCTTGTCTCCGGTGCCGTTAAAGCTGTTGGTGGACTCGCCATCGTAGGCGGCGATAAACGCCGACTGATAGTAGTTGAGGCCGAACATATCGTTGCGGGGCGCCGCCTTGGCGAGCTCCTCCATGTCGCTGTCCTCAACCGTAAGCGTGGCGTTGTTGGCACGCAGAATCTCGTTGATGAGTGAGAGGGTGCGCGCGGAGTAGTGACCCAGGAAGGCGCCGTCCATGATGAAGTCGGTGTAGAAGGCGTTGTACAGGTCGGCGGCGTGCTGGTCGGCGGGCGAGTCTGTGGCAGGATATGCCGGCGTCAGGACGTTGACCATGCCAA
>JAGZQO010000037.1 GCA_018382125.1 Collinsella sp. | reverse complement strand
TTAAGGAACGTCCCTAAGTGCCGGGTTTTGAGGAGGTTGGCATGCTCAATGCGATGGCGTGGGCGCTTGCCTGTTTTGGCGTTGTCGCTGCCGATATAGCCCTGAGCGTGGTTCTGTTTTCAGTTCTCGATGCCGTGTCGGTGCTGACGGGCTATCCGATCGACAATCTCGATATCCAATGGTTCCAGGCTGCCGCTCAGACGGCATCGTTTTTGATGGCGCTGCTGTGGTGGCGTTATTTGTGGCCGCGGTCGTTTATCGCGCGCTGGCAAGGTGAGCGTCCACTTGGCGGGGGATTGCGTAGCGCGTGGAAGCGCATTGCCTGCGTTATCGTGATCGGCTTGGCCCTGCAGGTGGTCGTTGGCTACGTGACCGACGCCGTGCTGTCGCTGTTGCCCGAGGTCTCGGCAGACTATAGCGAGCTCGTCGAGGAAACGGGCGTGGGCGATACCAGCCTTCTTGCTGTCCTGACCACGGTGCTCGGCGCTCCGTTTTGCGAGGAGTTGCTGGTGCGCGGCATTATTTTTGAGTTTTCGCTCCGAGCGTTTAACCCGCAGTGCCGCCCACTTTGGAAGCGCCGACGTCTCGTGCGACCGCAAGACGGCGCCATGGTGCCCTGGGCGGCCCCGAGTAACTGGGGTATCGCCGCGGCGATTGTGCTGCAGGCGGCGATCTTCGGCTTTATGCACATGAACTGGGTGCAGGGTTGCTATGCGGGCGCTGCCGGCCTCATTTTTGGTTGGGTGCTCGTGACGACCGGAAAGCTTTGCTACACGATCCTGCTGCACTTTGCCTTTAATGCCGGGTCGTATCTCATGACGTTGCTCTGGTTTGTGAACACGCCGTTCGGCGTGGCAATTACGGTCGCTATCGCCGGTGCCATCCTCGTTGAGGCAATGCGCTCGCTGCGCCACGCGTGTGGGATGGACGCAGCGAGCGCACCACTGCCCTAGTTGCGCCTGCCGCCGCCGTTGGCGCCCTGACGCCCCTGGGCCGCGCGGTTGCGGCCTGCGGTGTTCTGCGCACGCGACATGCCGCCGTGGCCCTTGCTGCCTTTGGGTCCCTTGCCGGCGGCGCCACCGTGGGCCTTACCGCCCTTCTTGCCGGTGCCGTGTCCGCCGCCGGCAGACGTCTCGCCCGGGCGTGGCGGCACGGGGCGAATCAGGCAATGCTTGGTGTAGCCGATCAGGTCGCGGCGGCCAGCCTTTTCCAGCGCCTCGCGCACGAGCTTGTAGTTCTCGGGCTTGCGATACTGGATGAGCGCACGCTGCATGGCCTTCTCGTGCGGGTCGCGCGCCACGTAGATCGGCTGCATGGTGCGCGGATCCACGCCGGTGTAGTACATGCACGTTGACATGGTGGACGGGGTGGGGTAGAAGTCCTGCACCTGTTCGGGCATGTAGCCCATGTCGCGCACGGCCTCGGCAAGGTCCACTGCTTCCTTCATCGTTGAGCCGGGATGGCTCGAGATTAGGTACGGCACTACGTACTGCTTGAGTCCGTATTCGCGGTTCAGGCGTTCAAATTTACGGCAGAACGCGTCGTAGACGGCGCGGCTCGGCTTGCCCATCACGGACAGCACCGCGTCGCTCACGTGCTCGGGCGCTACGCGCAGCTGGCCCGAGACATGGTGTTCCAGCAGCTCGCGCAAAAACTCGTCCGAGGCATCGGCCATGGTGTAGTCGAAGCGGATGCCGCTGCGGACGAAGACCTTCTTGACGCCCGGCAGCTGGCGCAGGTCGCGCAGCAGCTGCGTGTAGCCGCTCTCGTCGACGACCATGTTCTTGCACACGCTCGGCCACAGACAGCGCTTGTTCTTGCACACGCCGTGCTTGAGCTGCTTGTCGCAGGCGGGGCGGCTAAAGTTGGCCGTCGGTCCACCCACGTCGTTGATGTAGCCCTTAAACTCGGGATCGCGCGTGAGCAGCTCGGCCTCGCGCATGATCGAGTCGTGGCTGCGCATCTGCAACATGCGGCCCTGGTGGAAGGTGAGCGCGCAAAACGAGCACTCGCCAAAACAGCCGCGGTTGGAGCTAATGGAAAACTTGATCTCAGCAAAGGCCGGCACGCCGCCTGCCGCGTCGTAGTCGGGATGCCAATCGCGTGCGTAGGGGAGTTCGGCCACCTCGTCCATCTCGTCGGTGGTGAGTGTTGCCGACGGCGGGTTCTGCACCACGTACACGCTGTTGGGATATGGCTCTACCAGGCGATGCCCGGTGATGGGGTCCATATTCTGCTGCTGCACGTTAAAGCTGCGGGCGTAGTTGAGCTTGTCGGCGGCAAGGTCGTCCCAGCTGGGCAGCAGGTCGTAGTCGTAGACCTCGTCGAGCGAACCCGTGCGGTAAACGGTGCCGTTGATATAGGTGATCTGATCGACGGGCAGCCCCGCGTCGAGTGCGTCGGCGATCTCGACAATCGCGTGCTCGCCCATGCCGTAGATGAGGATGTCGGCGCCCGAGTCGAGCAGTACCGAGCGCTTAAGCTTGTCCTGCCAGTAGTCGTAGTGGGCCAGGCGGCGCAGGCTTGCCTCGATGCCGCCGATGATGATGGGGGCATCCTTAAACGTCTGGCGGATGAGGTTTCCGTAGACCGTAACGGCACGGTTGGGGCGGCGACCCTCCTCGCCACCGGGAGTATAGGCGTCGGTGTGGCGGCGGTGCTTGGTTACCGAATAGTGGTTGACCATGGAGTCCATGTTGCCGGCGCTGACCAAAAAGCCCAGGCGCGGCTCGCCGAGCACGGTGATGCTGGCGGGGTCGGTCCAGTCGGGCTGGCAGATGATGCCCACTTTGTAGCCGTGCGCGTCGAGTACGCGGCTGACGATGGCCATGCCAAAGCTGGGGTGGTCCACGTAGGCGTCGCCGCAGATGTAGACGAAGTCGCACTGGTCCCAGCCACGCGCATCCATGTCGGCGCGGCTGACGGGGAGGAACTTATCGCGGCCCGGGCGCCAGGGGCGGACGGGTGCTGCTGGGGCATGAGTGGTGTGGCCGCTCTGGGCCTTGCCACCGCGCTTTTGCTGCTGGCCCTGTTTGCCCTGCTGACTGCGCTGGTTGTTCTGAGCGTGCTGAGGCTTTTTTGCCACGATCCCTCCCGGTGTTTGTATGCTGCACGTAATTGTAACCAGTCTTTTTGGGACGGGGCTAAAAAGACTGGTGGAGTACACGAGCCGGCGGATCGGCGTGTCGATGCGGGTGCCGTTTGTTTCCAGACTGTGTATCCCTGTGTCGAAGGGGTCGTCTCGCGCGCACGCCATGTTGTCAATGGGTTACAGTATGAACGGCGGCTATGTTTCCGCCAACGCACGAGAGAGTCGTCAACAAGGAGGATGCACGACGATGCAGCGTGCCAAACAGATATCGGAGTCTATTGAGCTGGGCATCATCTTGGCGCTCGCCGGTGGCTTTATGGATGTGTATTCGTACATTGGGCGCGATCATGTTTTCGCCAACGCGCAGACGGGCAACATCCTGCTCGTGGGCGTGAGCATCTCGGGAGGCAACTGGGCACTGGCGGGGCGCTACTTCTTCCCCGTGGTGTCGTTTGCTGTGGGCATTATGCTTGCCGACCTGGTTCACGAGCGGTTTGGCAGTGTGATTCACTGGCGCCAGGTGACGGTGTTTTTTGAAGCCGTTATCTTGCTGGGCGTGAGCTTTATCCCGGGCGGCGGTTACAACCTGCTCGCCAACTGCCTCACCTCGTTTGCCTGCGGCATGCAGGTCGAGAGCTTCCGCAAGATCCACGGTCACGGCATCGCCACGACCATGTGTATCGGCAACCTCCGTAATGCCTTGCAAAACGTGGACGACTACATCATCACCCACAAGCGCGGCTTTTTGGAAAACGGCCTGCTGTACTTTGGCGTGATCTTTACCTTTGTGTTTGGCGCCGTGTTGGGCAACTGGTGTATTGAGCGCATGGGCCTGCACGCCATCGTCGTGGCGAGCGTGCTGCTGTTTGTCGCGTTTGCCATCATGTTCATCGACCGCGAGCGCGACTTGCGTTTTCGCTGGAAGGTTGCGGCCGAGGCTTGGAAAGAGGGCTGTCGAAAGTAACCGAATGCGGCAAAGGGGTTGTCCCTTTGCCGCAATATTTTTCATCTTCTGTTGAAACGCTTTAACAATTTTGACGTTCTCACGTGTTTTTTGTTTCAAAAGCGTTAGGATGGGACTCATAGCGTGGGACGTAATGGGTGCCCCGCACACGATGGGAGGCTATCAATGGCTAATCGTTTCGTTCTCAATACCATTTCTTATCATGGTTCCGGCGCCATCAAGGAGATCCCCGGCGAGCTCCAGCGTCGTGGCTACAAGAAGATCTTCGTCTGCTCCGACCCCGATCTGGTCAAGTTTGGCGTTACCGCTAAGGTGACCGACGAGCTCGACGCCGCCGGCATCGCTTGGAGCCTCTACTCCGAGATCAAGCCCAACCCCACTATCCAGAACGTCAAGGACGGCGTCGAGGCCTTTAAGGCCGCCGAGGCTGACGCTATCGTGACCATCGGTGGCGGCTCCTCCATGGACACCGCCAAGGCCATCGGCATCATCATCAACAACCCCGAGTTTGCCGATGTCCGTAGCCTCGAGGGCGTTGCTCCCACCAAGAACCACGCCGTGTTCACCATCGCCGTGCCGACGACCGCCGGTACTGCCGCCGAGGTGACCATCAACTACGTCATCACCGACCCCGAGAAGGTCCGCAAGTTCGTGTGCGTTGACACCAACGACGCCCCCGAGGTCGCTGTCGTCGACCCCGATATGATGGCCTCCATGCCCGCTGGTCTGACCGCTTCCACCGGCATGGACGCTCTGACCCACGCCATCGAGGGCTACACCACCAAGGGCGCTTGGGAGCTCTCCGACATGTTCCACTTTGAGGCTATCAAGCTGATTAGCGAGAACCTGCGCGACTCCGTCGCCGAGGCCAAGTCCGGCAAGCCCGGCTCCGGCCGCGAGGGCATGGCTCTTGGCCAGTATGTCGCCGGCATGGGCTTCTCCAACGTTGGCCTGGGCATCGACCATGCCATGGCTCACACCCTGTCCGCTCACTACGACACCCCGCACGGCGTCGCCTGCGCCATGCTGCTGCCGATCGCCATGGAGTTCAACAAGCCGGTTTGCGCCGAGCGCCTGGCCAAGGTCGCCGTCGCCATGGGCGTTGACACCACGGGCATGAGCACCGACGAGGCCGCCGATGCCGCCATCGCCGCCGTCAAGCAGCTCTCCGCCGACGTGAACATCCCGCACGTCTGCGAGGCCATGAAGGCTGACGAGATCGAGGTCCTGGCCAAGGACGCCATGGCCGACGCCTGCTTCCCGGGTAACCCGCGCGAGGCAACGCTCGACGACGTCATCGAGCTCTTCAAGAAGATCTGCCCGGCTGCCTAGCCCAGTTTGGTGGTCCTTCGCCCGTAGGTGTATGGTCTTTTGACGTGCCGCTGGCCCCGCCGTGCTACGCACGGCGGGGCTTTTTGTGCTGCGTCGATGCCCTGAGACGGACAAAACCAAGGCGTACTGCCCGCTGCGGATAGGTGGTGCACTTCCCTGCGTGCATTTTTGGGAGTATTCAACAAGCTCTTAAAAATGCATAACGTTGTGAATGGGCGGTAGTGATCCGCAGGCGCCCATCGACAGCCATTGTGGGCGGGCTATCGATGAGTGGAGGGGGTTGTTACTGAGTTTCTGCTTTGCGACGACCTGCAACACTGCTGTAACCGCGTCGTTTTGTCGTTCGCGATGGGGCCGTTGGGGCCCACGGTGCTGAATACTCCGTTTTTTGCACGGTCCAAGGTGGGGCACCCTGAGACGAAGCAAAAAGATGCCTCATTTCTATGCAAATACCAATAGGATTTATGCAAGATTGAGATTGTAAACCGTGCACGTGCACAAAACCGGTGCGGGGACGTCTGGAGGCGGCTCGGCTCCTGGGGCATTGCACGTGCAGAACGGTTAAAATCGGGACTCGGTCTTAGTTTTACTTGGAAGGATGCATATGACTTCTAATATTGATGCTTCTCTAGAGGAGACGCTCTCCTATATCGCAGGACAGCTTAAGACGCTGACTTCTATTGCCTCCCCTACCGGCTATACCCGTGCGGCGACTGATTATCTGATGGAGACCCTGCGCGATATGGGGTTTGGGCCTGAGCGTTCTAATAAGGGTAACGTGCTCGTTGAGCTTGGCGGCGAGGGCGAGCCGCTCGTACTGGCGAGCCATGTCGATACCCTAGGCGCCATGGTGCGTTCCATTAAGGACAATGGCCGCCTGCGCCCCACGACGCTCGGTGGGCATCAGTGGTCTACGGCCGATGGCGAGAACTGCACCGTCTACACGCGCGACGGCAATGTCTACACGGGCGTGGTTCTTAACACCGAGCCTTCGGCGCACGTGGCCGACGAGCCGGTCAAGACCATCGAGAAGAACATGGAGATCTTGCTCGACGAGAACGTCGACAGCAAGGACGATGTGCTCGAGCTGGGTATTCAGACCGGCGACATCATCGCTATGGATCCTCGCACGACGGTGACGGAGAGCGGCTACATTAAGAGCCGCTTCCTGGATGACAAGCTATCGGCCGCCATTTTGTTGGGCTTGGCGCGTGCCGTCGCCGCTGGCGAGGTGACGCTTTCGCGTAAGGTTTCGCTGCTCTTTACCGTGTACGAGGAGGTGGGCCACGGCGGCGCCTTCGTGCCGGCCGACACGCGCGAGATGATCAGCGTTGACATGGGCTGCGTGGGCGACGACCTAGGCTGCACCGAGCACATGGTGTCGATCTGCGCCAAGGATTCGGGCGGTCCGTACAACTACGACCTGGTGACGGCGCTGTCCAATATCGCGCGCGAGCTTGAGCTCGATTACGCTATCGACGTGTATCCGCATTACGGTTCGGACGTCGAAGCCACGCTCTCTGCCGGCTACGACATTCGCCATGGTCTGATCGGCCCCGGCGTGTATGCGAGCCACAACTACGAGCGTAGCCACATGGACGGCGTGCGCAACACCTTCGAGCTCGTCCGCGCCTACGTACAGCGCTAGCGATGCAGCGGCCTCGGCTGATACGGCGGTACCGACCGAGGCCGTCCTCTCTAAGTTGCGGTGAAATAGGGACTGTTTGGCGGTTTTAAACGCTTAAACAGTCCCTATTTCACCGCAATTTATGAAGGGGATGGGGCTACTTAAGTGCGCCGGTCACCGTGCCGCCGCCGAGGACGATGTCGCCGTGGTAGACTACAACGGCCTGGCCGGGGGCGATGGCTCGCTGCGGCTCGTCAAAAGTCAGCAGCATTTGCCCGTCTTCGCCGCGCGTAAGGGTCGCTGCTTGGTCTTTCTGACGGTAACGGTACTTGGCGCCCACGCGAATGCCGCCGGCATCGAGTTCTGCCTCCATGCGGTCGGCAGGGGCGCTCCAGATCCAGTCGTCGGCCGTGAGTGCTGTGGCCGTTAGGTCCTCGGCCTCGCCCAGATGCACGGTGTTGTTGGCGGCATCGACGCCCGTCACATACACGGGATGCGCCATCGCGACGCCCAAGCCCTTGCGCTGGCCGATGGTATAGCGCAACGCGCCGTTATGGCGTCCGACCACGCTGCCGTCGCGCCACACAATGTCGCCCGGTGCAGCGGGATGTCCGCAGCGGCGCTCGATATAGCCCGCGTAGTCGCCGTCTGGAATAAAGCAGATGTCCTCGCTTTCGGCCTTCTGGGCGTTGGTAAAGCCTTGCTCGGCGGCTATGCGGCGCACGTCGCGCTCTTTGTCTAGGCCTGCCAGCGGAAAGATCGTGTGCGCCAGGCGCTCCTGCGTAAGCGAATATAAAAAGTAGCTCTGGTCCTTTTTGGGATCTTCGCCGCGATGCAGCTGCCAGGTGCCGTCTACTGTCTGGCTTGTTTTGGCGTAATGACCCGTTGCGATGTAGTCGCAGCCCATGTCCAGCGCCGCACCGAGCAACGCGCCAAACTTTATGTGGCGGTTGCAGATGATGCACGGGTTGGGCGTCAGCCCCTCCTGGTAGGCGTTCACAAAGCGCTCGATAACGCTGTGGTCGAAGGTCTGCTGCAAGTCGAGCACATGGTGGGGTATCCCCAGACGCTCGGCGACGGCCTTCGCATCGGCGATGTCGCGGTCGACCTTACTCATGCCCGTGGCGGGATCGGGCGCGGGGCAGGTGAGGCGCATGGTGGCGCCGACGCATTCGTAGCCCTGGCTTTTGAGCAGGTACGCGGTCACGCTGGAATCGACGCCGCCGCTCATGGCGACGAGCACGCGCTTGTTGTGCATGGGGAGGTTCTCCTTGGTGGCATGTGGCCAAAAAAGAAAAGCGGCGCGGGAGGCTGGTTCCGCGCCGCAGACATTGTAGCAAGTTCGGGCGTCTCGTGGGACACCCTGATTGGATGGGCTCAGACTGCCGGGAGAGAGGAGACCGGCTCGTCCGTGGGCTCAACCTATGGGCGACAGGCCCTAGTCCTGGAAGAGCGCCGTGGACAGGTAGCGCTCGCCGGTGTCGGCAAGCAGGGCCACGATGGTCTTGCCCTCGTTCTCGGGGCGCTTGGCCAGCTGCAGCGCGGCCCACACGGCGGCGCCGGACGAAATGCCCACGAGCACGCCCTCCTTGTGGCCCACGGCGCGGCCGGTGGCAAAGGCGTCGTCGTTCTCGACGGGGATGATCTCGTCATAGACCTGGGTGTCGAGGACGTCGGGCACAAAGCCGGCGCCGATACCCTGGATCTTGTGCGGGCCGGCCTGGCCCTTGGAGAGCACCGGGGAGGTGGCGGGCTCGACGGCGACGACCTGAATCTCGGGGTTTTGTTCCTTGAGGAACTCGCCCACGCCGGTCACGGTGCCGCCGGTGCCGACGCCGGCGACGAAGATGTCGACCTTGCCGTCGGTGTCATCCCAGATCTCGGGGCCGGTCGTGGCCTTGTGGATGGCGGGGTTGGCGGGGTTCACAAACTGGCCGGCGATAATGCTGTTGGGGGTCTCCTTCTGCAGTTCCTCGGCCTTGGCGATGGCGCCCTTCATGCCCTTGGAGCCGTCGGTGAGCACGAGCTGTGCGCCATATGCCTGCATAAGCTTGCGGCGCTCGACGGACATGGTCTCGGGCATGGTAATGATCACCTTGTAGCCGCGAGCCGCCGCCACCGAGGCGATGCCGACGCCGGTGTTGCCGCTCGTGGGCTCGATGATGGTGTAGCCGCCGCCGCGCACGAGCTTGCCGGCCTTCTCGGCCTCGTCGATCATGTTCTTGGCGACGCGGTCTTTGACGGACCCGGCGGGGTTGAAGTATTCCAGCTTGACGAGCACGCGGGCCTTGAGGTCCTCATCGGCCTCAAAGTGAGTGAGCTCCAGGAGCGGGGTGTGGCCGATAAGCTGATCGATGGACGCGTAAACCTTGCTCATGATGAACCTCCAAAGTGTTCAAATGACTGGATACCGTGTGGTTTTACGGTGTGTGTAGCAACGAAACCCACAAACCTTATAGGTTGTTCGTTTTGCTGTTGGCAAGCATAGTAGACAGTAAAGCCTAGTAACGCAATAGGAAATAGAAGATTATTACGAGTCGATTAACCATCTTGACCGGAACGGGTATTTTCAAAACAAATTTTTCGGCTAGAATTTCTACGGACTAAATGACCGAAAGGCAGCACTATACATGTTGGTTTCTACTAAGGGCAGATATGCCCTGCGCGTTATGGGCGACCTGGCCGAGCACCAGGCAGCCGGTCGCATCCCGCTCAAAGAGATCGCGGCGCGCCAGGGGATTTCCGAGAAATATCTGGAGAACATCTTGGCTACGCTCGTGCGCGCCAACATGCTTTCGGGTATGCGTGGCAAGGGCGGCGGCTATGTGCTCACGCGCCCGCCCGAGCAGTACACGGTGGGCGAGATCTTGCGCCTGACCGAGGGCAGTCTGGCGCCGGTCGCCTGCCTGGATGGCGACTGCAAGGGCTGCTCGCGTTCGGATGAGTGTCCCACGCTCGACGTGTGGAAGAACCTGGACAAGCTCATCAACGACTACCTCGACGGTGTGACGCTCGATCAACTAGTCGCTCCCAACCATGGCTACGACTACGTCATCTAACCCACACCTGCATTTGGGGACGGGGTGGAAATGGTAGATTCTCTCGCCCTTTGAGACTTGAAAAATAAGAAGGCCGTCCATTTTTGCGATGGGCGGCCTTCGTTTTGGGCTGTTGAGACGGGCACGGCCGGAATGGCCGTTTTAGTCCTCGGCGATGCTGTCGAGGATGCTGCGCGTGATGGACACCAGGATGCTGCCCATAAAGGCCGATCCAAAGCTGGCGATGGAGATGCCGACGCCCAGCAGGTTGACCGACAGGTAACTCGCGAGCTCAAGCATAAAGCTGTTGACGACAAGCTGGAAAATGCCCAGCGTAATGATCGTGAGCGGCAGCGAGATGACCGTGAGGAACGGTTTGACGAACGAATCGACAATGTTCAGGAACAGTCCCACAAAGGCAAAGCAGACCCAGGTCTCGGCAAAGCCGAAGGGTTGGATACCGGGGACGAGGAACGTGGCGATCGCGATGGCGATCGAGGTGAAGAGCCAGTTAAGCATAAAGCGCATGGCGTGAATCCTTTCTTGCGCCGGGATTGCTGGCGTCGCGTGAAGCGGCTTACGGCGGCGACCTGGATGGTTGCGCGGGCGCGCCGCGGTGTTTGGGCGCCCATTGTCTCAAATATTCGTGGAGCTTACGTGCGCATATGGTTTCTAAACGGCGTTCGTCCTGAAAAACGCGCCGCTGGCAGAGAGTCTTGTCGCTTTAGTTTGGTGGTGTGCTACACTGCTACGGGCAAAAGCCACAGGCGTTGCCCTATTGCATAGAACGGGCGAACGATGCCCGATGTCAGTATCAACTTCGATGCCTTTTGGCGGGTTTGGCGGTGATCGATGAATATCGAGAACATGTTTGACAAGCCTGATGTCAAGCAGCTGGTCCACGCATTTAGCCTTTTGGACGACGAGAAGGATATCCAAGCGTTTTTGACCGATATCTGCACGCCGCGCGAGATTTGCGACCTTTCTCAGCGTTTGCAGGTTGCGCGCTATTTGGACGAGGGCGAGCCTTATGTTGAGGTTCAGGCCCGTACCGGCGCTTCGTCCACCACGGTGAGCCGCGTTTCAAAGGCGCTGAACGGCGAGTACGGTGGCTACCGCAAGATCCTCATTAAGTTGGAGGATGGCGAGTAGGCCAGCGACAACATTGAATTACGAAGAACCGTCCCTCCGGGGGCGGTTTTTTGATCCCTTGGGGACGGAGGAAAACGAATCACCGGGTTAGACTGACCCCCTCTGTGATCCATTTTCCTCCGTCCTCAAGGGATCAAATCTGTTGGCGTGGGGCAAATCTGTCCGCTTGGGCGGGTAGGATGGATGCATTGATTATTGCGAACAGTTTGAGCGGAGGACCATGCCTGTTCGAATCTATACCACCAATGCCGGCACGGATTTGAGCGATGCCGAGGCGGCGCTACTGGCCGACCTGGTTGCCCGCCACGGGCGCGCTGTTCTGTTGGCGCCAACATTTGCCGAGCTCGACCTGTGCCGCCATGATGCGGCGGAAGCCGGGGTTTCACTGGGTGTCGACTACAAGACGCCCACATCGTGGCTCAGCTCGCTGTGGGAGCTTATGGGCGATGGCCGCAGCTTTGTGGACAACCTTCAGCGCCAGATGCTGTTCTCGGACATGATCGACCGCCGCGACGACGCCGCTCTGCAGCCGCTTTCGCGCAGCCAGGGCACAGTGCGCATGCTCGCGCGCATGGCCCGCGACGTGTTGCCGGGCGTTGCGGGGACGGGTGCCGAACGATGCCGTGGCGACAACTGCCGGCCTGAGCCAAAAAGCGATGCCGAGGCTCGTGTGTTCGAGCTTTTGCGCGCCTACGCGGGCGGTTTGGACCGTCGAGATATGGTTGAGCCCTGCGAGGCAGCTGACATTATGGCCGGTGCCCTGGCCGATAGCCTGCCGGCGTGCGCCCGCGCCGTATGCGTGCGCGGTACCACGTCGTTTACGCACGGTCTACTCGAGCTGCTGTCTGCCGTGGCGAACAATGGGGGAGAGGTCGTCGTGCTGCTTGCCCGCGAGCAGGCGGCGATGCGCGAGGAGCTTGCCACGGCATTTGATGCCCGCGGTGTGCTGTTTGAGATCGCGCCGCTGGGGGAGGACGCCGTCGCGTCTGATGTCGCTTGCGGGGCCGCCGCTCAGCCTGCCTTTATTGAGGTCGCCGGCCCCCATGCCCGTGCTCATGTCTATGCGGACGCCATCGATAAGTTGGTGAAAGCGCACAAGGAGTCCAAGGCCGATAAAGCTACTGCAACGCCCGCCGACCCCGTGCGCGTGCTCGTCGTTTCTGCCCGGGCACCCCAGCTGTTCGGCGAGCTCGCCGCCCGTTTGGCGGCGCGTCACATTGCGGCCGAGACGACTGAGTTCACGGCGTTTTCCCAGTCCATCGCGGGCAGGCAGTTTACGGCGCTCGCCAACCTGATCGAGCGTATGAAAGCCGCCGACGAGGGCACCGCTTCCAAGACTGAGTGGTGGCCCGCGCCGGAGCTTACCGACTGGATCTACAGTCCGCTTTCGGGCGCTGATGCCGTCAATGCCCGTACCTTCGATAAGAATATGCGTCTCTCGCGCAGCAAGACTACCGCGGGCGTCAAGAGCCTGCTGCAGAGCGTTCAGGGCCAGGTGAGGGGCGCGCGCAAGGCGACGAGCGACGATAACTGGTTTAAGAACGTACCGTGTGTGGTCTCGGACGTGTTCCAGGCGCTGTGGCGTGACAAGCCCGTGACGGCGCTTAAGGCCATGCTTGCCGTTGCCGAGGCGTTGCCCGATCGCGCTCTAGGCGGCCTTGACGGCCAGGCCCGTCGCCAGGCAGAGACGGCTTTGCTGCGCCATGCCATCGACATCCTTATGAACGATGCTCGCGCGCTCGACGTGTCGCAGGCCGCGACCGTGCCGGTTCTCGACGGCGTTCGAACCAAGGTGGACAAGCGCAGTACCGCCTACGATTACGAGACCTATGAGGTCGATCGCACACCACGAGCACAAGTGCGCTTCGCGTCGCTTGCCGATGCGTCGGTTCTTCGCCCTGGCAGCTACGATGCCGTGCTGTTTGCCGATGTCGACCTGGACAGCTATCCGCTTTCGCACGAAGAGGGCCCGCTTGCCACGTTGACAGCCGAGCTGCGCCGCGACGGCGTGTCTTTGGAGCCCGCTGCCCTGCTGCGCGTGCGCTTTGGCCGTGCGATGCAGGCGGCGAGCGGTCCGGTCGCGCACGCCCGTGTGACGCACGATCGCCAGGCACGCGAGTGCTACCCGGCAGCCGTATGGACCGAGCTGTGGGCACATGCCGAGGCCGCTGGCGCTGCCAAGCCCATGCGCGTGGGCGAGGGCGATATCATCGCCGACTTTGATCCCGCGGCAGGTGAAGGCCTCAAGCGCGAGCGCGTGACCTGTGAAGCCCCTCAGCATCTGAGTGCCGAGGCCGTGCCGTATTTGGTCCTGCGCCGTCGCGATGGCGAGGGTGAGGACGCGCCGCTCGTGCCGCGTCTGACGTCCGCCTCGCAGATCGAGGCCTATTCGACCTGCCCGCTATGCTGGTTCGTCTCGTACCGCGTGAAGCCCCAGTCGATCGACGCGGGCTTTGGCAACATGGAAAAGGGCAACTTTGTCCACGACGTGCTGGAGCATCTGCATGCCCGTCTGCCCCAAGAGGGCATGGAGCGCGTGACGCCCGAGAATCTGCCGCGCGCACAGGAGCTGCTGCACGAGGTCTTTGACGAGACGTTGGCCGAGCACGCCGGCAAGCGCGGCACGGAGGGCCCGCTGGTGCCGCTCTCTGCGGTGGAGGAACGCCAGGTGGCCGAGATCTTGCCGCAGCTGGAGGGTGTGCTTGCCTACGAGTCCGAGGCACTTGCCCCCTTTGCCCCGCGCTACCTGGAGTTTGCGTTCAACGAGCTCCAGGTCGAGTATGCCGGTTGGCCGCTCGGCGGGCGCATCGACCGCGTAGATGTGGATGCCGAGAATCGCGCCGTGGTAATCGACTACAAGCATCGTTCGGGTGTCGAGGAGTTTAAGCTTGCCGACCCCACGGTGCGTGACGAGGAGACGGGCGAGGCTCCCATCGACGACCCGCGCTGGCTGCCGCCCCATACCCAAACGCTCATCTACGCGCAGGCCATGCGTCGGGCACTGGGCTTGGATACCCGTGCAGCGCTCTATTTTTCGACCAAGGGCGGCAAGCCCGCGCTGCGCGGTGCGGCGAGCGCCGAGTTGCTCGAGGAAGAGCGCGGTGACGGTCGCATCCCGGGCCTCAAGAAGGGCTTCCCGGGCGAGGGCGGCAGCATGGACTTCGATGCCCTGCTCGATCGCGTGGAGGCCGACATCGCCGAGCGCCTGCGCGAGCTCGAGGCGGGCAACGTTGCCGCCGTCGACCCGGCGTCGGCTCAGGCCGCGCATGCGCGCTGCTCGTATAACCACGAAGGAACGTTTGTAAGGAGGGACGTGTAGACCATGGATCTTTCGACTTTGATGCCGCAACAGCTGCAGATTGTCAAAACGCTCGACCGCCCGCTGTTTGTCTCGGCGGGCGCCGGTTCGGGTAAGACCTTTACCCTCACGCGCCGCATCGTCTATGCGCTCTCGCCCGAATCCGGTCCGTTCGTTGAGCATCTGGACCAGGTGCTCGCCATTACCTTTACCAAAGATGCCGCGGCCGAGATTCGCGACCGCGTGCGCCGTGCGCTTATCGACGAGGGCATGGACGAGGAAGCACTGACCGTCGACGACGCGTGGATTTCGACCATTCACGGCATGTGCTCGCGCATCCTGCGCGCACACGCGTTGGAGCTGGGCATCGATCCCGAGTTCACGGTGCTCACCGATACCGACGAGCTTATGGACCAGGCTGTTGAGCATGTGCTGGCCCGCGCGACGGCACCCGATGCCGCCCCCGAGCTCGCCGCCTCGCTCAAGGCCCTTTACGCCTGGTATCCCATGGCGGGCGAGGGCGGGCCGTTTGGTACCGGCACGACCATTAAGGGCCTGGTGCGCGAGCTGCTGGAGCTGTCGAGCCAGTTGCCGGGCGGCATGGACGACGTGCGCGTGGCGCGCGGCCAGGCCGATACCTCGGCACTCGCCGATGCCTATCGTGCGGCGCTGGGCGCAAGCAAGGCCGCGACCGAGAAAGCGCAGGTGGCGCTCGATGCCATCGATGCGTTTGAGGCGAGCGGCAAGACCATGGCCGATGCGGCGCGACTTATGATGTCGTGCACCATGCCGCGCGCGAGCAAGGCGTTTCCTAAGGAGCAGGTGGAGCTACTCAAGGCCGAGGCGGCTGATGCGTTTATCAATATCGTGCTTGCCTGCGGCGGTTCGGCGCTCGATGCGCTGGTGGGGCTCGCCCGTGCCGTAGAGGCGGAGTACCGTGCGCTCAAGGCCGGCCAGTCCGCGCTCGATAACAACGACCTGCTGCGTATGGCTTACGAGGCGTTGCGCGATTACCCTGCCATCCGTGCTGCGTACGAGGGCCGCTTTAAGATGGTCATGATCGATGAGTTTCAGGATACCGACCAGATGCAGGTCGATCTGATCCGTTACCTGACGGGTGCGGGGGAGCGCGCGCTGTGCACTGTGGGCGATGCGCAGCAGTCCATCTATCGCTTCCGTGGCGCCGAGGTCGAGGTGTTCCGTCGTCAGGAGCGCAAGGTGGGCTCGTCTGCCGCGCCCGAGGCGACTGCCGTGGCCGACGCCCCTGCCGGCGAACTCGTCAAACTCGTGCGCAACTTCCGCAGCCATGACGAGGTACTGCGTTACGTGGCACGCGTCTTCGACGGCGATGACGGCGGCCTGATGCAGGGCTTTTTGGATCTTGAGGCGAGCGACGGCCGCAAGGACACGCTGGTGGCAGACGCCTCGCGTCGCCAGGCCCTCTTTGTTGCCGGCGGCAGTACGCAGGAACGCACACAGGCCAAGGCCCGTGCGATCGCCGAGCGATTCCGCGCGCTTGCCGATGCCGGCCAGCCCCAGGGCGGCATGGTGCTGCTGCTGGGCCGCATGACCAACGCCGACGTCTACGCCCAGGCCTTCCGCGACCAGGGGCTCGACTGCGTCATCGCGGGTGGTTCGGTCTTTGCCCAGGCAGCCGAGGTGCAGACGGTGCGCGCCCTGGTATGTGCGCTCGCCAATCCGGCCGATACGGCGCGGGGCCTTATGCCGCTGCTCGCCTCGCCGATGTTTGCGCTCGGCGCTCAGGAGTTCCTGGCGCTGGCGACCAAGCTCGATAGCGAGACAGGGGAGACCTCGCGCCGGAATATCGACATGGGCATCATGAGCGATTCCGACGTGCCGGGTTTGCAAGACTTGCCGCTTGTGAAGCGCGCCCGCGAGGTGCTGCGGTATGCGCTTCGTCGCGCGGGCCGCGATTCGTTCGCCGCCATCGCGCGCGACGTGGTCAACGCCTCCGGCTGGTTTGTGCGCCTGGCGCAGCGCGGCCCCGAGGGCAAGGCCATTGCCGCCAACGTGCTCAAGGCGCTCGACGCCGTGGCTGAGGCTGAGGCCGAGTTCGGCAACTCGCCGCGTTCCATCGCGCTGGCCTTCGACCGCTTCTTGGCGGGCAAGGAGGCCCCGGGTGCCCTCAACGAGGAGGGTGACGGCGCAGTGCGCATCATGACGGTGCATGCGTCCAAGGGTCTGGAGTATCCGGTCGTGGCGGTTGCCGAGTGTTTTGGCGTGCGCAAGCCGTCCGGTGCGGCGCAGATGGGTCGCGTCGAGGGCGGAGCGCAGGTCGTGGCGCTGCCGGCACGCTTCGACGGCGTTAAACTCGCGGACGGTACGTTCGTGAAGGGCGATGACGTCAAAAAGCAGTTTGAACACGCGTTTAAGGGCAAGGGCACGTCGCTGTGGTTGCCGCCAGAGCTTATGGAGGACGTATGCGCGACGGGCTCTCCCGCCGAGGCATTTGCCCGTCTGCGCAACGACGACCTGCAGCTCTCGCTCGAGGAGCGGGCCCGCCTGCTCTATGTCGCCATGACGCGAGCACGCGAGCTGGTCATTCTGGCGATGGATGCCGGCGTGAGCCGTGGCAAGGTGACGGCGCCGACCTTCGACGTCGAGATCGATCTGACCTACGACGTGCTGCGCCGCATCCTGCCGGCCGACAGTCTGGACATGCCGCAGCTCGATAGCGACCGTTTGGTGTTCGACAACTCCAAGCCGGGCGACTACGAGCTTATCTCGCTCGCGGGCTTTACGTTTGGCGAGCAGGCGTTTGAGGCCAACGCTTCGCTGGATGTCGAGGGCAGGCTTGTTCGCGGCGATGCCGATGCCGCCGATAATGCTGCGCGCTCAACCGTGCCCGGTCCTGCCGACCCCAAGCCCGATTCGTTTGAGCTTGTGTATCCCCAGGCAGTGGGCGTGCGCATGGGCATCTGTCCGTATCCGATGCGTGATTCGTATAGCTACTCGTCAATCGCCGCGGCGCTCCATGCCGAGACGGAAGATCGTGCCGCCGAGGCACACGTGCCCATGGACGAGGCCGGCGATGATGCGGAGTCGGATGGCTCGGAGATGACGGATGCAGACGTGGCCGCCGTTGAGCCCGCCGGCAACCCCATGGCGCTGGGCTCGGCGTTCCACGCCGCTTGCCAGTGGCTCATCGAGATGGGTGCCGATGCGCTGCCCGCTGCGCGCGCCGATGCGCTGGCGCGCCTGTGGCGCCTGACGCCGGAGCAGCGCGAGCGCTTCGATGTCGCCCTGAATCGCTGGCTCAAGTCGGCTGTTCGTGCTGGCCTGCTCGCGTGGCCGTGCGTTCGTGCCGAGGTGCCGTTCTTCTCGCTGGGCTGCGAGGACGAGGACATCGCCCGCTACGGTGCATATGCCGAAGGCGCCATCGACGCTTTGGCGACCGACCCGGCCGATCCGTCACGCGCACTGGTCATCGATTACAAGACGGGTGGCACGCCGGATGAGACGCCGGACCAGCTGCTCGAGAAGCACGCCCTGCAGGCGCGCGTCTACGCC
>JAGZQO010000036.1 GCA_018382125.1 Collinsella sp. | reverse complement strand
GTCGGTGAAATGCCTCGGGTGCCTGGGGTCCCTCATATACGGCCCTCCCGTCTCCTGCGCCCCTCCCGGAACTGTCCACATCAGTGTAGCCAATCCACGCGGATCACCTCCTCGAGCGGGTCGAAGGCGCTGCCCCTCGCGGACCTCCCGTCGGCGGCGGCCTCGCCCTCCCGCCAGTACTTGGCGACCGTGTGCCGGTCCATGCCGTGCCTCCTCGCGATCTCGCTGAAGTTCGGCTTCGCGCCGGACCCCCTGTAGACGTTCAGCTCTCCCATTACGTTTCGCTCCATATCCCGCTCCTCCCGGGTCGGATACCCGATCGGAGCATAGTTCCGTTAGCGCAGTTGGTGAAAGTACGTTAGCGGGGTCGGCGAAAGCGCGTTAGCGCATTCGGCGAGATGCGTTTGCGAAAGTGGTCAATTTTAGATTAGCGCTAACACCATCCACCCGGCGATCTCGCCCCAGGGGTTGCCGGGGAACCTCCTCGTCACGGCCTCGCCGGTGTCCGCGTCGAGGGCGCAGACGGTGGTCGACCTCAGGTGGACGTCCATCCCGAACGCGGTAGAATACTTTGGCATGGGAGCCTCCCAACCTCGTTGCGGCGCGGCTGCGCCTATGGCACTTCGACATCATTGTCGCAGCCCCGACCCGCGGTCACGAGCGGGGGCTCCTATCTTTTTAGTGCCCTCGGATTGGGTCATAGTGTCTGTCGGAAATGATCCGTTGGGGACGGAGGAAAACGGATCATTTTTATCCTGGTGCATTGGTGCAGGGGGCAGGTTTCCTTTGCACTAGTTTCTGTCGAGTCGGTGCTCTTTGCGGGTTGCCCGTATAATGGTTTGCGTATGAACCGCAACCAAGGAGTTCCAGTTTATGGACCAGAGCCTTTTTAAATTCGACCTGATCGCCGAGGATCCGACGACGCATGCGCGTGCCGGCGTGCTGCACACCCCGCACGGCGACATCGAGACGCCGATCTTCATGCCCGTGGGCACCAAGGCAAACGTCAAGGGCATTCCTACCGAGACCGTCAAACAGCTCGGTGCCCAGATCGTGCTTGCCAATACTTATCACCTGTCCATGCGTCCCGGCGAGGACACCATCGCCGAGCTGGGCGGACTGCACAAGTTTATGAACTGGCACGGCCCTATCCTCACCGACTCGGGCGGTTTCCAGGTGTTCAGCCACAACGATGCGGTCAAGCTCACCGACGAGGGCGTGCGCTTTATTGTCAGCGACTACGACGGCCGCCACGTGTTCTGGACGCCCGAGGACAACATGGAAATCGCCATGAAGCTCGGCTCCGACATCTGCATGCAGCTGGACCAGTGCCCAGGCTATCCCGCCACGCGCGCTTACGTTGAGCGTGCCGTCGAGCTGTCGAGCATGTGGGCCGAGCGCTGCTACAAGGCGCACACCCGCGATGACCAGGCACTCTTTGGCATCGTCCAGGGCGGCATGCACCTAGATCTGCGCCTGCGCTCGCTGCGCCATCTGGAGGAGTGCGGCGACTTCCCTGGTTACGGCATCGGCGGCTACTCGGTGGGCGAGGACCACGAGACCATGTTCGAGACTCTGGCACCGCTCGTAAGCGAGTACATGCCCAAGCACAAGCCGCGCTACCTGATGGGCGTCGGCAACCCCACCACCCTCGTGCGCGGTGTGGGTGTGGGCATCGACATGTTCGACTGTGTACTGCCGACGCGCACTGGCCGCATGGGTACGGCGTTCTCCAGTGAAGGTCGCCTTAACTTCCGCAACGCGCGCTTTGCGCACGACGATGGTCCCATCGATCCCACCTGCACCTGCCCGGTGTGCACGGGCGGCTACAGCCGCGCGCTCATTCGCCACATGGTCACGCAGAAGGAGATGCTCGGCGGCATTCTGCTGTCGATGCACAACATCTACTACCTGCTCAACCTTATGCAGCGTGCTCGCCAGGCCATTATCGAGGGTCGCTATGGTGCATTCGTGAGCGATTGGATGAATAGCCCTGCCGCGGTGGATTACTAAGGGCGGCGCGGGCGCTTGCAGGCACTCGCGCGATGTCGAGACCGCGTGCCAATCGACCGCGCGCAGCCGTCGCCGGGCATCGCATTCGCCGGCGTCGGTTGCGCGACCGCTAACCGATAGCTTGCAAGCACTTGATACATCGTGGGTACCATACCGAATAGTTGATGTTCGGGCGGGTGTTTGGCGCATGGCGTCGACCCCGCCCGTTTTTCTTTTTCTCGATAGGAGTACCCATGATTAAGAACGAGAATGTCGAGGGCGAGCCTTCCTACGACGAGACGTACCGCCGCGGCCCCGTGGTCATGCGCGGCCCGATGATTCCTAAGGACAATACGTACGCTAACCTGCTGGCGCCCGAGGAGTCGACCGACTGGTTGCATGCCGATCCGTGGCGCGTACTGCGCATCCAGGCCGAGTTTGTCGACGGCTTTGGCGCGCTTGCCGAGCTCGGACCTGCGGTGACCATCTTCGGTAGCGCCCGCACGCCCAAGACCGATACGCTCTACAAGGCGGCGCGCACCGTCGGGCGTAAGATTGCCCAGCGCGGCGTGGCGGTTATCACCGGTGGCGGCCCCGGCATCATGGAAGCGGCCAACAAGGGAGCGGCGAGCGTCAACGGCAAGTCAGTTGGTTTGGGCATTGAGCTGCCGCACGAGCAGGGGCTCAACAAATACGTGAACCTCGGTATGGACTTCCGCTACTTCTTTGTGCGCAAGACCATGTTCGTCAAATACAGCTCGGGCGCTATTGTGTTTCCCGGCGGGTTTGGCACGCTCGACGAGATGTTTGAGGTGCTCACGCTGGTGCAAACGCACAAGGTCAAGCGCATGCCGCTTGTGCTGGTAGGCAGCGAGTACTGGCAGGGCCTATTCGACTGGCTTAACGGTCCGGTGATGGACGCCGGTATGATCAGCCCGCTCGATCCGGAGCTGGTGCACATCACCGACGACCTCAACGAGGCCGTCGACATTGCGCTCAGCGGGCTGATGTAGGGCGAGGTGCCTATCGTTGTAGTAATGAGAACGGCAGATTGATGCTATTTAACATCAGTCTGCCATCTAAACTGGGTATACTGATGCAAAAGACGAGGCTAGGAGGTCGCGTATGTCTACTGCAACGGTTAAGCCTACGACGGTTCGCATCGAAGAGGGGCTCAAGGAGCAGGCGACTGAGTTCTTGGATTCGGTCGGCCTCAGCCTCAATTCCTATCTCAATCTTGCCGTTCGGCAGCTTGTAAATCAGCGAAAGATTCCTTTTGAGATTGTAGGAAGGGCGGAGGTGCCCAACGAGGCGACGAGGCGCGCCATGGTGATTGCCGAGGCTCATGAGTTGGGGATTCTGCCAGACGACAGCCCGTCATTCAATAACGCTGATGAGCTTATATCGTTCCTCGATGAGGACTAGCGATGTTTGAGATTAAAGTCGAGGCTCAGTTTAAGGCGGATTACAAACGGACGATGCGTATCCATCCGCAGCTAAAAACCGAGTTTAAGGCGGCAGTCGCAGAGCTTGCAGCTCACGGCTCGCTTCCCGCGGAATATGGCGCCCATGAGCTTTCAAACCCGGGTGGCAATTACAACGGCCACATCGATTTCCATCTATCCGATGGCTTGGTCGATGTGGTCGTTCTGTACTTGCCGCATAAGACGAATCCTGTGCTCCGACTGGTCAGAATGGGCTCGCATGAGGAACTGTTCCAGGGCCCGCAGGGCTGATCGCCGATTTCCAAGTTGCGGTGGAATAGGGATTGATTTGCGGCTGATGAGCCAAAAACAGTCCCTATTCCACCGCAACTGATGTGGGCGTCCCTAGTGAGTTGGCTGGTAGCGGGGGCAGTAGCTGATGGCGATGGCATCGACGCCTACATGGGTGGCGATGGTGCAGCCGATGGGGCCGGTGCCGGCGTCTACATAGACTTGGCCTGCGAGCGCTTGGCTGACGAGTTCCTGCTCCTCGGCGGCGCCGGTCGTGAGCACGCGCACGCTTGAGCCCGGGTGCTCGTCCAAAAATGCGAGGCAATCGGCCATGGTGTTGGCAACGATGCGCTTGGCACCGCGGCCCTTCTTGATGGCCTTGATCTCGCCCGATTTCCACTCCGGTGAAACGGCCAGGCGAATGTTGAGCATTTGCGTGAGCTGGCCGGCGAGCTTGGGCGCGCGGCCGTTCTTAACGAGATTCTCAAGCGTGCGGGGAATCAGCAGCAGGTGGGCGTCGGGCAGCGTCGCGCGAATCTGCGCCTCGGTCTCGTCCAGGCTGCGGCCATCTTCGCGCATGGCCCGCGCGTACTCCACCAGCAGGCCCTCGGCGCCCGAGCCAGTGCGCGAATCGATGCAGCGCACGTCGAGCTCGTGGGTCTCGGCGACCAGGCATGCGTTGGAATAGCAGGCGGACCATTCGCTGCACAGCGAGATAAAGATCGCGCTGTCGTGGCCGTCGGCGAGCACGCGGTCAAAGAGTGCCTTGAACTCGCCGGCGCTCGGCTGCGAGGTGTGCGGCAGTTGCTCGGAGCCGGCCATGCGCGCGACGTATTCCTCGGCGGTAATCTGCACCTGGTCGAGCAGGTCCTCGCCCTCGATAATCACATGCAGCGGAATCACGTAAATGCCGAGCTCTTGAGCGTGGGCGGGGGAGATGTCCGACGTGGAGTCGGTTATGATGGCAAAAGACATAATTGCACCTTTCGTTGGGGCGCTTGCGCGCCGCCTTCTGAGAGCAAAGTGCGACAAGTATAGTAGAGTCGTTCCACATTACTAGGTTCAATTGTTGAATAGTCAACAGTTTGAAGTGTCGGTGTGGAAATCGTCAACTGGGGAAGAGGAATGCCGATGGAGGCGTTGGAGATAGGCAAACGGCCGGTCGTGTTGTTCGATTTTGACGGCACGGTGGCAGATACGGGCCGGGCAGTGATGACCTCGACGCGCAAGACGCTGGCTGCGCGCGGGTTTTCGGAGGCGCAGATGGGTGATCTGCGCCGTATGATCGGGCCGCCCCTGTGGAAGAGCTTTCACGACTTTTACGGCTTTTCCCGCGAGGAGTCGCTTGTGGTGGCCGACGAGTACCGCGCCTTTTTTGATGAGCTGGGGCCGGAGGAGTACCCCGTGTTCGATGGGGTCCCCGAGCTGCTGGATGGGTTGGCCGCCCAGGGCAAGCGTATGGCCGTGGCGACGTCTCGCATGGAGGCGAAGTGCATCGATATGGTTCATGAGCTGGGGCTTTGCCAGTTCGAAGCTGTGGTTGGCATGAATCCGCCGCAGGGACGCGAGACCAAGGCCGATTCGGTTCGCGATGCCCTGGCGGCGCTCGGCGCGACGGCCGACGATGCCGTGATGATCGGCGATCGCTTTAACGATGTGGAGGGCGCGCACGCGATGGGCGTGCCGTGCATCGGCATCTATTCGGGCGCGGCAGCGCCGGGGGAGCACGAGGCCGCGGGCGCCGATGCGGTGGTGCACTCGGTGGCCGAGCTTGCTAAACTTTTCGCTATCTAATAGACATAATGTGAGGGGCGGGCGTACCCGTCGCTCATTGGTAAGGAGGTCGTTCATGAATCAGGTGGAGCAGAGCGTTGCCGAGTATGTCGACGAGGTCTGGGAGGATGTCGTTGCCGATATCGAACAACTGGTGAGCTATCCGTCCGTGGCCGTTGCTGCCGATGCGGAGCCCGGTGCGCCGTTTGGCCGCCCGGTCCGTGACGCGCTCGATTGCGCGCTCGGCATTGCGCAAAAGCTCGGCTATCAGACGAGCGACGACGGGGGCTATGTGGGAATCGCCGATATCCCGGGTCGCGGCGACAAGCAGCTCGCGACTATCTGCCACGTGGACGTGGTTCCCGCTGGCCCCGGTTGGAACACCGACCCGTTTGCGATGGAGCGCCGCGAGGGCTGGCTGCTCGGTCGCGGCGTGATTGACGACAAGGGTCCGGCGGTGCTGTCGCTCTACGCCGGCGCTTATCTGCTCAAGCACGGCATTACCCCGCGCTATGCTTTCCGCGCGCTGCTGGGCTGCGATGAGGAAGTGGGCATGTCCGACGTTCACCATTATCTGGAGAACCACGCAGACCCCGACTTTTTGTTTACGCCCGATGCCGAGTTCCCGGTCTGCAATGCCGAGAAGGGCCAGTTTGGGGCGACGTTCGTGAGCTCCAAGATCGACGGCGGGCGCATCGTGTCGTGGAGCGGCGCCGAGGCGAGCAATGCCATTCCGTCGCAGTCCATCTGCGAGCTCGCGATTGCCGCCGATGAGCTGCCGGCGCCGGTCGAGAACGCCGATCGCCTTGAGATCACGACACTCGATAACGGGCATGCGCAGATTTTTGCCCACGGCATTGGCGGTCATGCCTCGATGCCTGAGGGCACTATCAACGCTGTCGGCCTGATCGTGGCGTATCTGCGCGAGGCCGAGGACGCGTTTGGCGCCCGTGACAAGCGCCTGTTGACGCCCGCCGAGCACGAGTTTGTCAAGTTTTTGGCCTTTGTGCATGCGGACGCCTATGGCCGCGGCCTGGGTATCGATGCGACGAGTCCGGCGTTTGGCCCGCTTACCTGCAACGCTGGCGTCATCCGCGTGGCGGATGGCCATATCGAGCAGGTCATCGACGTGCGCTTCCCCGACAGCACGAGTGCCGATACCATCCGCGAGCAGCTCGATCCGCTCGTGGGCCGTTTCGGCGTGACGTGCCAGCTGGGTCGCGCGAAGGTGCCGTTCTCGGTCTCTGCCGATGATCCGGCCGTGAAGGCGCTTATCGATACCTATAACGAGTTCACCGGCAAGCATGCTGAACCCTTTGCCATGGGCGGCGGCACGTACGCGCGCAACTTTGCCCGCGCCGTCTCGTTTGGCCCCGAGGAGACCGGCCTGGAGCTGCCCTCGTGGGGCGGCCAGATGCACGGCCCCAACGAGTGCGCCAACGAGGAACAGCTCAAGCAGGCGCTCAAGATCTATATTGTTGCGATCCTCCGT
This sequence comes from Collinsella sp., assembly GCA_018382125.1. GTDB lineage: Bacteria > Actinomycetota > Coriobacteriia > Coriobacteriales > Coriobacteriaceae > Collinsella. Next base: position 11,480 of record JAGZQO010000036.1, on the reverse strand, counting down.
TTGAATGAATTAGAGCTTTAAGGTCTCGCGGTTTCCCAATCTAAGTTGCGGTGGAATAGTTCCTAGAATGGGCCATTTGATGGCCAAGCAGGAACTATTTCACCGCAACTTTGTTTTTATTGGTGTAAAAGGCGGGTCATGCTTGGTGGCGGGTTTGTTATTCGTTTGTAAAGGCCGTGCTGCGCTTGCGGTAAGGGTCTATCAAATGCCCGTAAGAAACCGTAGTTGGCGCGGACGCTGCCCGGTCGGGGCCGTATCTTTCCAAACAGCAAAGCGGGTGGGGTGCCCGCGAGTCGCATGTATGAAAGGAAGATCATGCTCGATCAGGCTTATTCTCGTCGTCAGTTCCTCGGCCTCGCTGGTGGTTTTGCCAGCATCGTCGGTCTCGGTCTCGTTGGTTGCGGCGGCTCCGGCGCATCCGATGCCGCCGACAAGGGTAGCGCCGCTGCTGCCGAGTCCGTCTCCGGCGAGGTGACTTACGACGGTGCCTCTTCGTTCCAGGCTCTCGTCGAGGCCGCTGCCGAGAAGTTCATGGACGCCAACCCCGATGTCTCCGTCTCCGGCTCGGGTAACGGTTCGGGCAAGGGCCTGACCGCTGTTGCCGCCGGCACCGTCACCATCGGCAACTCCGACGTCTTCGCCGAGACCAAGCTCGAGGCCGACCAGGTCAAGAACCTCGTCGACCACGAGGTTGCCGTCGTGGGCATGGGCCCCGTCGTTTCCAAGAACGTGACGGTCGACGACCTGTCCCTCGAGCAGCTCAAGGGTATCTTCTCCGGTCAGATTACCAACTGGAAGGAGGTCGGCGGCGACGACGCCACCATCGTCGTCCTCAACCGCAAGGCCGGCTCCGGCACCCGCGCCACCTTCGAGGCCGCCGTCTTTGGCGACGAGGCCGTCGACTTTAAGGGCGATGCCGAGCTCGACAAGTCCGGCGACGTCCAGACTCAGATGGGCAGTACCGACAACGCCATCTCCTACCTCGACTTCTCGCACTTCGATGACTCCAAGTTCAACGCCATCAAAGTCGAGGGCGTCGAGCCCAAGAGCAAGAACGTCACCGACGACTCTTTCAAGATCTGGGCTACCGAGCACATGTACTGCCCCAAGGACGCCGACGAGGCCACCAAGGCCTTCCTGGAGTTTATGCTCTCCGACGACGTTCAGGGCAAGCTCGTCGAGGAGCAGGGCTTTATCCCCGTCTCTGCCATGAAGGTCGTCAAGGACGCCAGCGGCAAGGTCTCTGCTAAATAAGTAATCGCCCCGGAAAGGTTTGCAATGGCAAAACAGCTGCCAAAGCGCGACCTTGAGAACGTGGGCCTGGGCGTCACGGGCGCGTGCGTAGCGCTCGTGACGCTTGTCGTTGCCGCGCTCATCTTTATGGTCGCCCAAAAGGGCCTCTCGGCTTTTGTCAAGGACGGCGTCTCGGTCGTCGAGTTTTTCACCGGCACCAAGTGGGACCTGGCCAACACAGCCGAAAACGGCCTGCCCTATACCGGCGCCCTGCCCCTGATCGTCACCTCGTTTGCGGTCATGGTACTCTCCACGCTTATCGCGCTGCCCATCGCCATCGGCTCTGCCATCTTTGCGGTCGAGATTAGCCCTAAGTTTGGCTCTAAGATCTTTCAGCCGCTCATTGAGCTTTTGACCGGCATCCCCTCGGTCGTCTTTGGCCTGATCGGTTTTCACGTGGTCGTCGGTCTTATGAAGAGCGTTTTCCACGTGAGCACGGGCCTGGGCATCTTGCCCGGCGCCATCGTGCTGGCGGTCATGATTCTGCCGACGATGACCACGCTTTCGGTCGATGGCCTGCGCGCCGTGCCCGACGGCTACCGACAGGGCTCGCTCGCGCTGGGCTACACCCGCTGGCAGACCATCTGGCACGTGGTGCTCAAGTCCGCCATGCCGTCGCTCATGACCGCGGTTATCTTGGGCATGACCCGCGCCTTTGGCGAGACGCTCGCCGTGCGCATGGTCATCGGCGGCATCGAGGCCATGCCGACGTCGCTGCTGTCGCCGGCTTCGACCATCACCACCACGCTCACCACGTCCATGGCGGTCTACGCCGAGGGCTCGGCCCAGGACGACGTCCTGTGGGCACTCGGTCTGCTGCTGATGGGCATGAGCCTCATCTTCATCCTGATCATCCATCTCATTGGCCGCAAGGGGGCGAAGGCTCGTGGCTAGCACGCGCATCCACATCGACGAGGCGAGGCTCGGGCGTGTCCAAAAGCAGGATCGCATCGCCACGGGCGTGCTGACGGCGATCGTCGCCATCGTCATGCTCATCGTCATCTCCATGGTGGCCTATATCCTGTTCGAGGGCATCTCGACGCTGTTCCAGCCGGGCTTTCTCACAGAGCCGTCGCGCGCCAACGGAACGCAGGGCGGCGTGCTCTACCAGCTGTTCGACTCGTTCTACCTGCTGCTGATCACTCTGATCATCTCGGTGCCCATCAGCCTAGGCGGAGCGGTCTTCCTGGTTGAGTACGCGCCGAACGGCCCTATCCGCGACATCGCCTCTACCGCCATCGAGACGCTGTCCTCGCTGCCTTCCATCGTCGTCGGCATGTTTGGCTTCCTGGTGTTCTCGGTGCAGCTGGGCTGGAAGTACTCCATCATCTCCGGCGCCGTCGCGCTCACCATGTTCAATATCCCCATTCTGGTGCGCGTGATTCAGCAGGCGCTCGAGGACGTGCCACAGGCCCAGCGCGATGCATGCCTGGCCATGGGCCTTACCCGCTGGGAGGCCACGCTGCACATCCTGATTCCCGAGGCCATGCCCGCCATCGTGACCGGCATCGTGCTTTCGGCCGGCCGCGTCTTTGGCGAGGCCGCGGCGCTGCTCTTTACCTCGGGCATGAGCTCGCCGGTTCGCCTCAACTTCTTGAGCCTTAACCTGTCGAGCCCTACTTGCGCCTGGAACGTGTTCCGCCCCGGTGAGTCGCTCGCCGTGCATATCTACAAGATCTATGGCGAAGGCAGCCCCGAGGCCCAGCAGATCGTTTGGGGTACCGCGGCACTGCTGATGATTTGCGTGCTGCTGTTTAACGTAATCGCCCGCATTGTGGGCAAGCAACTGGCAAGGAAGATGACGGCCGAATGAGCGAGATGAATGTAACGCCCGCAACCGAAGCGGCATCGTCCGACACCCGGGACTTCCTGTCGAGCGTGGGGGAGAGCGAGAAGCGCGTGCGCGTGAGCGGCAAGGCCGTGAGCGACGAGGTTGTGCTCTCCACCAAGGACGTCAACGTGTACTATGGCGACCACCATGCACTGCACAATACGTCGCTCGACTTCCACAAGGGCGAGATCACGGCGCTCATTGGGCCTTCGGGCTGCGGTAAGTCGACCTTCTTGCGTAGCCTCAACCTCATGAATCGCGAGATTCGCGGCTGCCGCGTGGAGGGCGAGATCAACTATCGCGGGCGCAACGTGAACACCAAGACCGAAAACACCTACGAGCTGCGCCGTTCCATTGGCATGGTGTTCCAGCAGCCCAACCCGTTCCGCAAGTCCATTCGCGACAACATCACGTTTGCGCCCAAGCGCCACGGCATCACCGACCGTGACGAGCTCGACCGCATGGTCGAGGAAAGCTTACGCGGCGCGGCGCTGTGGGACGAGGTCAAAGACAAGCTCGATAAGAGCGCCTATGCGCTTTCGGGCGGTCAGCAGCAGCGTCTGTGCATCGCGCGCACGCTGGCGCTCAACCCCGACGTGATCCTGTTTGACGAGCCCTGCTCGGCGCTCGACCCCATCTCGACGTTGGCGATCGAGGACCTTATGTCGTCGATCGTTGCCGACCGCGCCATAGTCATCGTGACGCACAACATGGAGCAGGCGTCGCGCGTGTCCAACCGCACGGCGTTCTTCTACATGGGCGATATGGTCGAGTACGACGAGACTGACGAGATTTTCCAACGGCCCAAGGATAAGCGGCTGAATGATTACCTCACCGGCATGTTCTCCTAGTCCGGGACATGCTTGAGGCCCGCGGCGGCCACGGTTGCCGCGGGACTGATTGGAGAAGCGGGTCATCTCTTGTGGGAGATGGCCCGCCTTTTACTCTGCGACCGAAACGACCACCACAAAGGGGACAGGCGCCTTCGTGGTGGTTTGGGGTGGGGCTCGCTGCTATCATGGACAACGTTGAATTTCTACGAAGGAGCAGGGCATATGGCGATTCTTTTGGGATGCGATTCCGTCAGCCTAGAGTTTCCCACCAAGCATATTTTCGATAGCGTGACGCTCGGCGTGGGCGAGGGCGACCGCATTGGTATTGTCGGTAAAAACGGCGACGGCAAGTCGACGCTGCTGAGCGTGCTCGCTGGCACGCTGGAGCCCGACGACGGACGCGTGACGCACCGCCGCGGCACGACGATCGGTCTGCTCGGCCAAAAGGACAACCTGGTCGATACTGATACCGTGCATCATGCCGTTGTGGGCGACGCCCCCGAGTACGAGTGGGCGTCGAGCCCCCGCACGCGCCAGATCCTCGCCGGCCTCATCAGCGATGTGCCCTGGGAGGGCACGGTGGGCGAGCTTTCGGGCGGTCAGCGCCGTCGCGTGGACCTCGCGCGCTTGCTGATCGGCGATTACGACGTGCTCATGCTCGACGAGCCCACCAACCACCTGGATATGCGCACCATCAACTGGCTCGCGCGTCACTTAAAGGCCCGCTGGCAGCGCGGCCAGGGTGCCATGCTCGTGGTCACGCACGACCGCTGGTTCTTGGACGAGGTCTGCACCAGCATGTGGGAGGTCCACGACGGCCAGGTCGATCCCTTCGAGGGCGGCTATTCGGCATACATCCTGCAGCGCGTGGAGCGCGACCGCATGGCCGCCGTTACCGAGGAGCGCCGTCGCAACATGGCGCGCAAGGAGCTCGCGTGGCTGAGCCGCGGTGCCCAGGCTCGTTCCACCAAGCCCAAGTTTCGCGTGGATGCCGCTCGTGAGCTGATCGCCGACGTGCCGCCCGTGCGTGACGAGCTGGAGCTCAAGCGCCTGGCCGTGAGCCGCCTGGGCAAGCAGGTTATCGATGTGGTCGACGTGGACGCCGGCTATGCCGATACCGACGGCGCGCCCAAGCAGGTACTCTCCGACGTGACCTGGCTCATTGGTGCGGGCGACCGCTATGGTCTTTTGGGCGAGAATGGCGCTGGCAAGTCGACGCTGCTTGATGTGATCCAGGGCAAAATTGCGCCCACGCGCGGCCGCGTGAAGATTGGCCAGACAGTGCGCTTTGGCGTGCTGTCGCAGCAGCTCGAGGAGCTCGAGCCCTACATGGGCGACACGATCCGCGAGGTGCTCAGCCACTATAAGAAGTACTACGTCATCGACGGCAAGGAGACTTCGCCCGAGAAGCTTTGCGAGCGCCTGGGCTTTACGACGCAGCAGCTCTGGAGCCGCATCGGCGATCTTTCGGGCGGCCAGCGCCGTCGCCTGTCGCTGTTGCTGACGATTCTGGACGAGCCCAACGTGCTCATCCTGGACGAGCCGGGCAACGACCTGGATACCGACATGCTCGCGATTGTCGAGGACCTGCTGGACGGCTGGCCCGGCACGCTGATCCTGGTGACGCACGACCGCTTTTTGATGGAGCGCGTGACCGACCAGCAGTGGGCGCTGCTCGACGGCCACCTGACGCATATGCCCGGTGGCGTGGACCAGTACCTGCGCCTGTGCAACGCTACCGCTGAGGGCGAGCCCGTGGGCGCGCCGAGCGCCAAGACCGGCACGTTCGACACCGGTGCCGCGGCAGCTGCGGCCGAAAAGCCCAAGTCGAGCGGTCAGCCCAACGGCCTGTCCAACGCCGAGCGCCAGAAGCTCCGCCGCGAGGTGAGTTCGCTCGAGCGCAAGATGGAGACGCAGCGCACCCGCGTTGAGGAGGCCGAGGCAGCAATGGCCCAAGTCGATCCCACCAACTACACGGCGCTCGGCGAGCAGCAGGCAAAGATCGACGAGGCTCACGCCGCCATGGACGAGCTGGAGATGGCGTGGCTCGAGGCGAGCGAAAAGCTCGAGGGCGAGGAGTAGACGAGGATGATCAAGGCCGCATTTTTCGATATCGACGGCACGCTGCTGAGCTTTAAGACGCACCGGATTCCGGCGTCGGCGCAGCAGGTGCTCGATAGCTTTCACGAGCAGGGGATTGCGTGCGTGATCGCCACGGGTCGCCCGACCTACCAGATACCGGACTGGCTGTTCGACCTGGGTTGGGATGCGTACATTACGCTCTCGGGTCAGCACTGCTTTGATGCCGAGGGGGTTTACCGCAGCTGTCCGATCGATCCGGACGACGTCGCGGTGATTGTGGACCAGGTGGCGCAGGGGCGCTACGACTCGCTGTGCATGCAGGGCGAGAACTCGTTTGTGAACCGCCTGTCCGAGCGCGTGGTGACGGCTGGCAGCAACGCGGGAATCGTCTACCACGAGGAGCCGTTTGAGCACGCCTTTGACGCACCGGTCTACCAGTTCTGCGCCTTTGTGGACCCGGCCGACGAACATATCGTGACCGACGCCGTGTCGCATTCGCTCACCACGCGCTGGTGCGACCTGTTCTGCGACATTATTCCCGCTAACGGCGGCAAGGACCTGGGCGTGGCGGCGACGCTCGAGCGGCTTGGTATCGACGCGAGCGAGGCGATTGCCTTTGGCGACGGCGAGAACGACCTGTCGATGTTCTCGGCCGTGGGCACAAGTGTGGCCATGGGCAACGCGCAGGACACGGTGAAAGCTGCAGCGACCTATGTGACGACTGCCGTGGACGACGACGGCATCTACAACGCTGCGAAGCACTTTGGACTCGTGTAGCTGCGGGCCGGCACCTGGCACCTGGGGACATTCCTTGCGGGGCGTCCCCATTTTGTTTTCGTCCCGCACGTTTTGTGAAACGCGGCTAACTTTTAGGCAAAGTAGTAAGACATGGGCAACTTTTGCGGTAAAGTTAGCCGTGGAAAGTATCCAAAGGCTAACTAGCAATCATTGCGAAAGGCGGCCCATGGCCCTACGTGAATCCGGAGAAGACTATCTCGAATCGATCTACGTTCTGTCGCAACGTCAGGGCATCGTGCGCTCGATTGATGTTGCAGAGTACCTTGGCGTAACTAAGGCAAGCGTTTCAAAAGCTATGGCGACGTTGGAGAACAACGGCTACGTCGAAATGGGCAAGCGAGATGTTCATCTTACGGAGCGTGGTCTGGAGGTCGCTCGTCAAATGTGGGAGCGTCACTGCTTTTTCGTGGGGCTGCTGGAGGATGCGGGTGTTTCGGCTGAGGTCGCGTCGCAAGAGGGCTGCCACATGGAGCACTGCCTAAGCGAGGAAAGCTTCGAGAAGCTGAGGGCGATGCTGGGACGGGACGGTGCTTCGGCGCCAATAATGACCGACTAGCACTCCCGCAGCGGCGCGCCTCCCGCGCCGGAACGGCGCGGGACAGCGACCGAGATGAGTGGTCCCACCAACTAAGTCCAACTCAGACAAGGAACCCCACCAGCAAGCGATGCCCAAGAACCGCCAGCAACGTTACCGCAGGCCGGGGCCGGGCTTGGTTTTGAAAACATTCCGCAGACCAGAAGTGCCCCCGTTCGTAGCTCCGAAGGAGCAGAACGGGGGCACTTCATTGGTCGAGGACGTTTTCAAAACCAAGCCCGGCCCCGGCCGGACAGCCCACGAACGCTACAAGTTCTTGACACCCATCGCGCGCATGGCGTTCAGGATGGCGATGATCGCCACGCCTACGTCGCCGAACACGGCAAGCCACATGTTGGCGATGCCCAGCGCTGCCAGCACAAGGATCAGCAGCTTAACGCCCAGCGCAAAGATGATGTTCTGCCAGACGATCGTCATGGTCTTGCGTGCCACGCGGATCGCGCGGGAAATGTTGGACGGCTTGTCGTCCATGAGCACGACATCGGCGGCCTCGATCGCAGCGTCAGAACCCATAGCGCCCATGGCAATGCCCACATCGGCGCGCGTAAGCACGGGCGCATCGTTGATGCCGTCGCCCACAAAGGCGAGCTTGCCCTTGCCACTCTCGGTTGCAAGCAGCGCCTCGACGCGCTCGACCTTATCGCCCGGCAGCAGCTGCGCGTGGAACTCGTCGAGACTGAGTTGCTTGACCACAGACGCCGCAACCTCCTCGCGGTCGCCCGTGAGCATGACGGTGCGCTTGACACCGGCGGCGTGCAGGTCGCGAATCGTTTGCTCAGCATCGGCCTTGACGGTGTCTGCAATCACGATGTGGCCGGCGTACACGCCGTCAACGAGCACATGCAGAATCGTTCCGACGACCTCGCAATCGGGCGCTTCGACTCCGGCCGCGGCGAGCATCTTTGCGTTGCCAACGACGACGTGCTTGCCGTCGATGGTTGCCGTCACGCCATGGCCCGCGTCGTTGGTGGAGTCGCTTACGCGCTTGGGGTCGACCTCGCCCTGGTAGGCGACACGTACGGACTGCGCGATGGGGTGATCGGAGAACGACTCAGCAAGGGCTGCGACTTCAAGCAGCGATTGCTCGGTATAGCCTGCCTCGGGGTGTACCGCGACCACCGAGAACGTGCCGTTGGTGAGGGTGCCCGTCTTGTCAAAGACGACGGTGTCCACGTCGGCGAGCGTCTCGAGGTAGTTAGAACCCTTGATGAGAACGCCCAGCTTGGACGCGCCGCCGATGCCGCCAAAGAAACTGAGCGGCACGCTGATCACCAACGCGCACGGGCAGCTGACGACCAAGAAGGTCAGGCCGCGCAGAATCCAGTCGGACCAGGCACCGGTGACCAGGCCACCGCCGAGCGCGAGCACCGCGGCAGCGCCGGTGACGGCGGGCGTGTAGATGCGGGCAAAGCGCGTGATGAAGTTCTCGGTGCGTGCCTTCTTTTCGCTGGCATTCTCCACGAGCTCCAGGACGCGTGCGACGGTGGACTCGCCAAAGGGCTTGGTGGTGCGCACGTGGATGAGCCCCGTCATGTTGATGCAGCCGCTGATGATATCGTCTCCGGTTTTGGCCGGGCGGGGGACCGACTCACCGGTAAGGGCGGCGGTGTCGAGCTGGGTTTCGCCCTCGACGATGACGCCGTCGATAGGCACGCGCTCGCCGGGCTTGACCACGATCACGGTGCCGACCGCGATGTCATCGGGGAAGACCTGCTCGAGTGTGCCGTCGGGCTGCTCGACGTTAGCGTAGTCGGGCGCGATGTCCATCATGGCACTGATCGACTTGCGGCTCTTGCCCACGGCGTACGCCTGAAACAGCTCGCCGACCTGGTAGAACAGCATGACGGCGGCGCCTTCGGCCATGTGCGGGTCGGTATCGGGGAAGAGCACCATGGCAAACGCGCCGATGGTCGCGACGGCCATGAGGAAGCTCTCGTCGAAGGCCTTGCCGCGGCGGATGTTGTTGAACGCCTTCTGGAGCACGTCGTAGCCGGCAATTAGGAACGGCACCAGGAACAGCACGAAGCTGGCGTAGATGTCACCCGGGGTACCGAATGCGGCGGTAAGGGCACCGAGTTCGTCGAGGGCATACACCACCGCAAAAATGCCCAGTGCTACCAGGATGCGGTTGCGCTTATGCTCGAGTGATTCTTTTTTCTTGCGCTTCTTCTTTTTCTTTTTGGGGTCGGCGGTGGCCATGACTCGTATCCTCCCATTTGAATGTATGAACACCCGCTCATATAATTTCGCGAGCAAAGGCCGCGGCAAGCGCGGCCTTGCGGGTTGGCGTACACTTGGGCTAGAGAATGATCTCGCAGTCCGGCTCGGCGTCGGCGGTGAACTCCACAACGCGGTCGAGGACCTCGTCGAACTCGGCTTCATCGGCCTCGAGCGTCAGCTTCTGGGTCATAAAGTTGACCGAAACGGACTTGACGCCATCGAGCTTGGCCAGCTCGTCCTGAAGCTCGCGCGCACAGTTGGCGCAGTCGATCTCATCGAGCTTAAACTGCTTTTTCATGGTGGGTTCCTTTCCCTGTATTTGCGGCTTGGGTGCAGGCCGCGCTGGTACCGTGGTTGGCTGCTATTCGCAGATGTGGCTCATGCCCTGGTTGAGCATGGTGTAGACGTGGTCGTCGGCGAGCGAGTAGAGGATATTGCGCCCGTCGCGCCGGAATTTAACCAGGTGCGACTGCTTGAGTGTGCGCAGCTGGTGCGATACTGCCGACTGCGAGGTTTCGGTCGCTTCGGCGATGTCTGCCACGCAGAGCTCGCGGCCCATGAGGGCGTAAAGGATCTTGATGCGCGTGGTGTCGCTGAAGACCTTGAACAGGTCGGCGAGGTCGTAGAGAAGTTCCTCGTCGGGAAGGTCCTCGGGCGAGCAGGTGGTGGGGATCGCGGGTTCGGTGGCCTCGATGTCGGGTTTCGTTTCATCAACGCGAATGCTCATTGCAATATCCTTTCATATGAACATGCGCTCATATAACTTGCTTCCGATTATATGAGTGTATGTTCATATGTCAATGACGTTCAGGTAATTCGTTGCACAATATGATGGGGAATATTGGACGAGATCCCGGACTGAGCGGTTTTGATAGCCGATGCCGGGGTGGGTGCCCTTGAGCCGTGCAAAAATTGGAGTATTCTGCAACGATAGGGGGTCCGTTAATTTATCGCAGGCCAAATAATGCAGCTAAAGAGTTATCTTAGGGTGTTAATCCGATGAGTTCTTCCTCAAATGTTGCCTAACGCTCTCACGCAAGAGTGATTTCGCTTCACATTTGGATCCACTCGAGGGTGATAGACACCCGGCTCTGCTGAATACTCGCAATTTTGCACGTCGCTAAGGTGCCCACCTTGTTAGCCGGTCTAGCTCCCGGCCCCGAAGATCCTGCCCTCGGGCGCGAGGCTGCTTGTTTGGGCAAATGATGGGCTGTCGGATTCGACTGTCTGCATGTCATCGATTGCCGGAACTTCATTAATTGTCGGGTCATCCAGCGTGATGCCTTCGAGCGTTGCTTTTTCGAGGTCGATTCGTTGACGATCTTCGGAATCCTGGCGAAGCTGCTTCTGAATTCGCTTTTTCTCTTCTATAAACCTTCTGAGCACAAACTGTCTCAGGTCCTCTTGCATGATTTGAAAGTCTTTTGGCAGACGCGAGGGGCGTACGCCCTCTTTCCGCTGGATTGCTTCCATGACCCTAACGAAAGAGCTAGCATGCATAAAGGAATAACGACTGACGGTGATGATTCCGTACCCCATGGACGCAAGTGCATTCTTGCGCTCCTCATCGATGGCGCGGTCTTCTTCCGCGTCATGATAAAAACCGTTGTATTCAATGTCTGTGCGAGATTTCTTTAGATACGCATCCATAAAGAACTTTTTGCGTCTCGTGAGATTCTTTGCGGCAGTGGTGACCTGCACCTCGTAATCGGTCTCAATTCCCTTAATACCAAAGGTTTGCGTTATTTATGGTCTAATTCTTGCAAACCATTTAGAAACACTTACAGAATTCACGCACGAAGAATTGATTGTCTGTAAAGCTTTGGAA
>JAGZQO010000005.1 GCA_018382125.1 Collinsella sp. | reverse complement strand
GACCAAGGCCGCCGGCGACATCGCCGTGGCCGGGTGCCCGCGCCACTACATCATGCGCTCCAGCTGGGTCATCGGCGAGGGCCGCAACTTCGTCAAGACCATGAAGGCACTCTCAGACCGCGTCGCCGACCCCGAGGACAAACTCGAGCAGGTCACCGTGGTCGACGACCAGCTGGGCCGCCTGACCTTTACGCGCGACATGGCCGCGGCCATCTTCCACGTGCTTAATGTGAAGGCCCCCTACGGCACCTACGACTGCACGGGCTCCGGCGCCGTCAAGTCCTGGGCCGATATCGCCCGCGCCGTCTTCGAGGCCGCCAACGGCAACGGGGACAGGGTCGTGCCGGTCAGCACCGCCGAGTACTACGCCGGAGCCGAGGGTCCCGTCGCCCCGCGCCCGGTCCACTCCGCGCTCGACCTCGCGAAGCTCGAGGCGACGGGCTTTTCCATGCCCGACTGGGAGGAGCGCCTCGTCGCTTACATGCGGCGTTCTTCTTTGTTAGCGGCTTACAGCTCTCCTAACTATTATTAAGGTGGTGATTGAGTGTCGAAACCAACTGTCGGCGTAGTTATATTGAACTACAACTCGCATGATTTGACTCTTGCGCTTGCAAAGCGTACTGCTAGCTTGCCGAGCGTCGATTTTGTTTGCGTTGTCGACAATGCGTCGGGCGACCATTTCGATGGAGAGTTTTCGGAATCGAATATCCATTACATAAAGAACCGAGAGAACGGTGGCTACTCCGCCGGGAACAACATTGGCCTCCGTTGGCTCGTTGAAGAGCGCTGCTGCGAATATGTCTTTATCGCAAATCCGGATGTGGAGTTCGGAGACGATGCGATTTCGGCCGTCTCCGAGGTTCTCCACAGCGACCCATGTGTAGCCGTCGCTGCCACGCGGCGCTTCGGCCATGACGGGGCACGAGTCATGCAGTGGTACGACCTGCCGAGCCTTCAGGACGCGATTGGCTTTTGCTTCGCCGTATCGCGGAGACGCGCCGAACGACGCAGACTGGCTGCCCAGAACGATAAGGTCGCTGGTGGGGGGTTCGTCTATGTTGACGCCGTCCCCGGCGCTTTCCTCGGGATGCGCTCAAGCTTCCTCGTCGACAATGGGTACCTCGATGAGAGTACATTTCTCTATGGCGAGGAACGCATCCTCGGCAAGCAGGTCGAACTAGCGGGCCTCAGGGAGGCCCTTGTCTGCGATGCGACATACGTGCACGATCACGCTCGTGGGCGTTTCTCGAGTGTCGACACCTTCGAGAGAGACCATCGCTCAATCGTCCTTTATTTCGAGAGGTTCCGGCTTGCTGGGCCGGTTGGGCTTGCGCTCCTCCGCCTCTGCACGGCCCTCGGCAGCGCGGAGTACAGGATTGCCTGCAGCATACATGGTTTTCTCAATCGGGATCCCGCCGCAAAGGAACCGTGTGGTGGGGCTGCATGATTGCCGTGTGCCGAAACATGACGAGCAGTTCTCGGATTATTACCGAGGTGGTCGCATATGACGTGCTCCGCCAACGGAATCGTGATCCTGAACTACAAATCGCACGACTTGACGCTTGCTCTCGCGGAGCGTGCGGCGACGTTCCCGAACGTGGATTACGTCTGCGTGGTGGACGATGCTGCTTCGGACGACTTCGCTGGGGATTTCTCCAACCCGAAGATTCACTACATCAAGAGTTAGGTGAACGGCGGGTATTTGGCGGGCATCAACATAGGTTTGCTGGCTCATCGAGGAGAAGGGCTGCGACTACGTTTACATCGCCAACCCGGATGCGATTTTTGGGACGATCCCATTGCGGGCATAGTCGGCCTTTTCGACTCAGACCCTACTGGGGGTATAGCCTCCGCGAGGAGGAGTGGTCATGCCGGGGTTAGCATTCACTGGGCTTCGACTTCCCGACCTTCGGCAGCGCACTGAGGTCCTGCTTCTCCCTCACGAGGAAGAGGTCAGAAGCCGAGCGGCGGGACCGTCAAAACGCTCGGGGCGAGGACGGGGCAGCCGAGCTCTGGGGCGTGTGGTGCGCCTTGATGGGCGACCCGCAATCCCGAGACCTTACGAGGATCACCCCTGCGTCGAGACCTTCGACGCCAAAACGAATGAGATAATCCGCGCGATTGAGGTGGAATAATTTGCCAGCTACCGTAAGCATAGTAGTTCCCGTCTACAACGTCGGCAGCTACGTCGACTACTGCGTCCGCAGCGTCCTCAGCCAGACCTTCCCTGACTGGGAGATGGTCCTCGTCAACGATGGATCGAGCGACGACTCCGGAGAGCGATGCCGAAGATGGGCCGAGGCGGATGCGCGCATCTCTCTTGTCAATCAGGAGAACGCGGGCGTCTCCGTCGCCCGGAACAACGGGCTCGCCAGCTCGACTGGTCCTTATGTCATGTTCGTTGACCCCGACGACTGGCTTGAGCCCGATTCGCTCGAGACCCTTCTCTCGGGGATGGGGGACGGCGTCGAGATTTGCGTTGGTGACTGCCTCTTGGAAAAACACGGGCAGACCAAACTGATTCCCATGATCAACTGCGATCAGCGCGACTTCGACAGCAACGATAGACAACGCCTCATGGCGCTCGCCCTCAACGGCAGGGGCTTCGAGTCCGCTAACGACGTTATCCTCGGGTCGCCTTGGGGCAAGCTGTACCTTCGGTCCTTCCTCGACGAAAACGGGCTGCGTTTCAAGCCCGGGCTCAAGAAGGAGCAGGACGTTCTCTTCAACCTCAACGCCATCTCCCGCGTAAATCACCTGCGGAGGGTCCCGAGGGCCGTCTACCACTATCGGGTCAACGAGGGCTCTGTCTGCAACAGGTACCTCCCCGACTTCGACTCTATAACCGACGACATTCTCTCGTCAATAAGGGACCTCATCGACGAGAACGGATACTCGTGGTTCGAGGGTGAATTCGACTTCAAGGTAGTCAAGATGTACGCGAAGTGCCTGAAGAGGCAGTACCTCCATCCCGAAAGCCCTCTCACAAGCCAGCAACACGTGGAGGCCGCTCGTCGCCTCGCTGGCGCCCCCTTCTATGCCCCCACGTTCGAACGGATGGAGCTGAAGGGCATGCCCCTATCTGTTGTCGGGCTCGTGACGCTCGTGCGCATTCGGGCCTTCGGGGCCATCACCCTCATTCTCGGCAGAATGGATATCTGATATGGCTGACAGGATAAACGTCCTATGGGTCTCGAAGACGGCCCCGTATGACAACGTCCCACATGCGGGCGGCAAGGTGCACAACTATTACCTCAAGGCGCTGCACGCCGACCCCCGCTTCGACGTAAGGCTGGTCACGTTCGCCGACTCCTTGTTCTATCGGGAGGCGAATGACGATCTCTCCGGCTACGGGATCGAGCACGAGATAATCGAGCATAAGACCGAGGGCCTCGCTCATGCCCTCTGGGCCGGACTGAACATGGAGACCAGACTGAACCCTTGGAACCGCTACGGAGGTTTGACGTATAACTTCGAGGCGTTTAAAGCGCTCTCCGCGATCAGGGCCATCGCTGGCTCTGGCTATGCGCCCGACATCGTCATTCTGCAGTGGACCCAGATGGGTCTGCTCGTCGACAAGGTGAGAGCGATCTTCCCGGGGGCTAGGTTCGTCCTCATTGAAGAGGATGTCGCCTACCAGGGCGCCGAACGCGCCGCCGATATATCTGGGAGTTCGTTTTTGCGAGGAAGAGCCGCGACTCTAAAGAAGGCCGAGCTCGCCGCACTTGGTGACGCGGATCTCGTCATCCTCAACAACCGCAAGGACCTTGCACTCGTGCGCGGCGAAGGTGTCAAGACCGATTTCTGGGTTTGGTGCCCCTATTACCAGTCGCTTCTGGGAAGCGAGCGAGCATATGACGGTCGGAGGGAGATTGTGTTCTACGGTGCCATGCGCAGGCGCGAGAACTGGTCTGCCGCGCTCTGGTTCCTCGACGAGGTCTTCCCCAGCCTCGAGGGCGATGGCTACCGTTTCACCGTCGTTGGTGCCAACCCTCCTGAGCAGCTAACCTCTCGTGTGCGCGAGGGCGTGACCTTCACCGGTTTTGTTGACTCTGTCGAGCCCTATTTTGCCCGTGCGCTTTGCCTTGTTGCTCCGCTGAGCATGGGCGCCGGCATCAAGGTCAAGGTTCTCGAGGCGATGTCCGCAGGGCTTCCCGTCCTCACGAACGACATCGGGATCGAGGGCATTCCCGCCGAGAACGGCGTCAGCTACCTTCATTGCGAGGCGCCTTCGGACTATTCAAGCTCAATCACGGCGCTTGCCAATAACCCCGGCCTTCGCGACCGTGTCAGCTGCGCCGCGAGGGGCTTGATGCGCGGATCATTCTCCTTCGAAGCGGACGCCAAGGCCTTTCCTAACCGGGTCTTTGCTTTGGCGGTGGGCATATGATGTCTCGTTCCTTCTCCACAAGCAGTCTCATTAACACCAAGATCACCTTCGGAACGGTCCTGCTTGTTGTTTTTGGCTTCTCCTTCATGATGCCCGACATGTTCGCGACCTCATTGACTTATCAGACCGGAAATCTCGCGCTTGTGGCTACGGTTATCTATCTCGTAGCTCAGCGATACAAGCCCTCTCGTGTTGCCATTTGCTCCATAGCCTTCTACCTCTTTCTCGTGACGGCTAGCGCGCTTCACTCTTCGCCGGGCTTTGGCTTGAGCTTTGTCGTTTCGAGGGGCAGGACTGTTGTGTTTGTCTGTCTTGTCGACCTCATGCTGCGACGAGAAAAGAGGTCTACCCTCGGCCTTCTCCTTTTCATGCTCTCCCTAGCGGTCTTTGCAGACTTCATCTCGCTCGTCTTGTTTCCCGACGGACTTTCTTGTGGCGTGAACACTACCGATGGGGTCGGCTACGAACACTATTATTCTGAATGGGTTCTTGGCAACAAAAACAACCGCATGTACTGGTACATGGCCCTCGTTACCGTGGCTTACTGGCGCCATAGGCTCTCTCCGAGCTTCTTTTCGCGTCTTGGGCTCGTCGCCCTGTGTGTCGTTTCCCTGATGGGTGCGGCAATTTCGGAGTCAAGCACCTCGATTGTCGCTCTTTCTATCATGTCATGTGGCGTCCTCATGGGAATCTGGCCGGAGCTCCTTCCTTTGCCCAGAGTCAACGGCTACGTCCTCGCCGGGGTCTACCTGGCTTTTGCCGTCGCGATGATTGTGGGGAACGTCGGGTTTCTCGGTGACTTTGTGCAACAAGCATTCGGGAAAGATTTAACGTTCACGGGCCGCGCAGACGTTTGGACAAAAGCATTGGCGCTGATTGCCCAGCGGCCCTTGTCTGGCTGGGGCTACTATGACCCTGATTCGGCGTCGATTCTGTATGGCCGATGGGATTTTGCTAACGCGCACAACCAGATTCTGGAATCCCTTGTCGAGGGTGGCCTGCTTTTCCTGCTGATCTCGTCTGCCCCCATTGTCTGCATATTGCATTCCTCTAGAAAATGCCGATCTTCGAGAGCCGGTGACTTCACCACTCTCGCGATACTGGCGCTTCTCGTAGATATGCTTCTGGAGCAAATACTTGGCATGAAAATCGTTTGGGTCCTACTCCTGCTCTTTGACAGCATGCTCATCGATGATGAGTTGAGAGCCGAGGGGGCAATTGAAGCCGTCCCTGATCTTCCCTTGCGTCGCCCAGCATCTCCTTTGCGGAATGGACACATGGCGTTAGGAGGTAGCCATGCAGACTGGAAATAGCCCCTCGCGCGCACATCGGCTGGTTGTCACCATGTTGACGACAGGTGTTGCTACGCTTTTGGCCTTCGCAATCAATTTCCTACTGACACCCTATATTACCGAGAGGCTCGGCGTCGAGGCATACGGGTTCATAACGCTCGCGAACACGTTTGTGAGCTATGCGATGATTGCCATGACTGCGCTCAACTCATTCTCCACCCGTTTCATTGCCGTCGAGTACCAGAGGGGTGACAAGAAGGCCGCAAGCACTTATTTTACTTCGCTATTCTTTGCTAATGCGGCAGTTAGCCTTGTTATCTTCCTCTGTATGCTGCCGGTCATAGCGAACATTGATGGCGTACTTGATGTCCCTGCCAGACTTGTCTCCGACGTTCAGTACTTATTCGTGCTCGTGTTCGTCAACTTCCTTGTAACAAACGGTTCAAACTCCTTCTCCTCAGCGGCCTACGCGAAGAATAGATTGGATATTTACGGCTTGTTCCAGGTCGCCTCGTACGTTGTCGAGGCCGCCATCCTCGTCGCTCTTTATGCTGTTTTCGATGCTCACGCCTACTTCTATGGGCTTGGACTGCTGGCTGCCGGTCTCGTTCTCTTCGCCGGCAATATGTGCATATATAGGCGGCTGACTCCTGACATAAAACTTCGTCCAAGCCTATTTTCGTTAGGCGCAATGAAGACCCTGTTCGTGAACGGGATCTGGAACTCGATTAACAATTTAGGAAATTTGCTTATCAGTGGGATTGACCTTCTGCTTGCGAATGTGCTTCTAAGCGCGGTCGCGATGGGCCAACTCTCGCTATCGCGGACTTTCAGCAGTGTCTTCAGCAGGCTCTACCAGCTTGTCTCCCAGGCTTTCCAGCCATTGTTCTTGGAGAGCTACTCCTCAGACAACAGAGAAGCTCTCCTGTCTCGGCTTAAGCTATCAAGCAAGATGTCGGGCTATTTTGCCAGCTTGGTCTTCGCTGGGTTTTTTGCTCTCGGTATTCCCTTTTTCGAGCTTTGGATCCCGGGTCAAGACATCTCACTTGTTTACAGCCTCACGATGATCGGTATTGTGGGTTCCTTCTTCGAGGGTTTAGTCAACCCCCTCTACTACATCTATACACTGACGCTGAAAAACAAGGTTCCTACCGCCATTACCGTTATCGGCGGGGTGGTAAGTGTCATCGGAACAGTTGTACTCCTCGAGTTTACGGATTTGGGTGTCTACGGCTGCGCGATAACCACGACGGCAGTCACCAGCTTGATCGCTATCGTTACGAATCCACTTTACATGACTCATGTTCTCGGGATTTCGCACATGACTTTTTATCCCACTTTCGCTAGGAGTTTTCTCGCTTGTGTCCTCATGAGTTTCGCATTCTCTGCCGTTTCCTGTCTTGCAGCACCAGTGAATTGGGCGTCTTTTATTCTGTGCGTCCTTTTGTGTGGAGTTCTAAGTGCTCCTATTTACATTCTGGCTGCCCTCAATCGCAACGAAAGGTATTCGGTTGCTTTGATGTTGAGGAAAAAATATTCGGAACGAAATTCTTGAACGCTTTAATTCAAATAATGAGAGGGAAATTGAAAGATGAAATCAACCATCTGCAATTTTGATGATTGGGCTTCGAGTGTATCTGCGGGGGAGCGGGACGCTATCGAGGCCATGTCCGCCTCCGAGCGCAAGGACGCGTTCTACCGCGACCTAGCATTCGGCACTGGCGGCCTGCGCGGCAAGCTGGGCCTGGGGTCCAACCGCATTAACTCCTACACCGTGGGCAAGGCCACGCAGGGCCTCGCAGACTGGCTGAACGCGAACCTTGAGGGCCCGACGGTTGCCCTGTGCCGCGATACGCGCCACGGCAGCGAGGAGTTCGTGCGCCGCGCGGCGTCGGTGCTGGCGGCCAACGGAATCAAGACATACATGTACGAGCGCGTGGAGCCCACGCCCGCCCTCAGCTTCGCCGTGCGCGAGCTGGGGTGCTCTGCGGGCGTCAACATCACCGCGAGCCACAATCCGGCCGCCTACAACGGCTACAAGGTCTACGGCGCGGACGGTTGCCAGATCACGGTGGCGACGGCCGAGGCAATCCAGGCGGCCATTGACGCCGTGGACCCGTTCGAAGACGTGAGGGCCATGCCCTACGACGAAGCCGTGGCAAGCGGCCTTGCGCTCACCATCGACGAGGCAGTCATCGAGAAGTTCGTCGACCTGGCGGCCGCCCAGGCGACCGGCGTGGACTGTTCGGGCCTGTGCGTCGTGTACACGCCGCTGCACGGCGTGGGCCTGGAGTGCGTCTCCGGGGCCCTCGCCAAGATCGGCGTGACCGACATCCGCGTGGTCGAGGAGCAGGCCGTGCAGGACGGGGCGTTCCCGACCTGCCCGTACCCCAACCCAGAGGTGCGCGAGGCGCTTGAGCTCGGCCTCGAGCTCTGCGAGGAGACGAAGGCTGACCTCCTCTTCGCCACCGACCCCGACTGCGACCGCCTGGGCATCGCCGTGCCCCACGGGGGCGAGTGCGTGCTCCTCTCCGGCAACGAGGTGGGGCTGCTGCTGCTCGACATGCTGGCCGAGCGGGCCGCCGGGAGCGGCGAGGACCTCTCGCGCAGAGTCGCCGTGACCACCGTGGTCTCTGCCCCCATGGCCGACGACCTCGCCCGCGCGTACGGCCTGGAGCTGCGTCGCACGCTCACCGGCTTCAAGTTCGTCGGCGAGCAGATAGGCCTGCTCGAGTCCCAGGGCCGCGAGGCGGACTTCCTATTCGGCTTCGAGGAGTCCTACGGCTATCTCGCCGGCACCTACGCCCGCGACAAGGACGCCGTGGTGTCGTCCGTGCTGGTCTGCGAGCTCGCCGCCCACTGGAAGGCGAGGGGCCTGGACCTCTACGAGGCCATGCAGAGGCTCTACGCGGAGCACGGCTTCTGGGCGAGCGCGCTGCTCTCCAAGACGTACGAGGGCCCGGAGGGCGCCGCGGACATGGCCGCCATCATGGCCGGCCTTCGCGCTAACCCGCCCGCGGAGCTCGCCGGCGTGTCCGTCGACCAATTCGTCGACTACGCCGTTGGCGCCGAGATGCCCGCCGTGAACCCCTCCGACCCGAAGCCCCAGCAGCTCCCTCGGGCCGACGTCCTGGAGCTGCTCCTGGCCGGCGGCTCCCGCGCGATCGTGCGGCCCTCCGGCACCGAGCCGAAGGTCAAGGCCTACGTGTACGCCACGGAGGCGACGGTGGAGGGGGCCGACTCCCTTCTTGCATCCATATCAGCCGAAGTCGAGTCCATCCTAGGGGGAACGAAGTGATCCACCTTATACTGCTCTCCGGCGGCTCGGGCACGCGCCTGTGGCCGCTCTCCAACTCCTCGCGCTCCAAGCAGTTCCTGAAGGTGCTGCGCGATTCGCAGGGCAACCACGTATCCATGGTGCAGCGCGTATTCTCGCAGATACGATCTGTGGACGCCGACTTAGACGTGACCATCGCCACCTGCGCGGACCAGGAGTTCTCCATCCGCTCGCAGGTCGAGGGCGACTACGCCCTGGTGCTCGAGCCCGAGCGGCGCGACACCGCCCCGGCCATCATGCTCGCTTGCACCCACCTTGCCATGGAGCAGGGGGCCGATGCCGGCGACACCGTGATCGTGATGCCCATCGACTCCTACGCCGACCAGGCCTACTACGACGGGGTCGTGGGGCTCGACGATGCCGTCCAGTCTGGCTTCGCCGACCTGGTGCTCCTCGGCGTAGAACCCACCTACCCGAGCGTGAAGTACGGATACATCGTGCCGGGCGACACCGAGGGCAGCCCCCGCAGGGTGGTACGCTTCACCGAGAAACCTGACGGGGAGGCCGCCAAGGCGCTCATCGCCCAGGGCGCGCTCTGGAACTGCGGCGTCTTCGCGTTCAGGCTGGGCTACCTCACCGCCATCTCCGATGGCTACCTGAAGTCGGGCTCCTTCGACGAGTTCCGCTCGCGCTACGCGGAGCTGCCCAAGAACTCCTTCGACTATGAGGTTGTCGAGAAGGCCTCCTCAATCGGCGTCGTGCCCTATTCGGGCACCTGGAAGGACCTGGGCACCTGGAACACCCTCACCGAGGAGATGACCGACCGGGCGGCCGGGCGCGTCGTCGTGGACGGGGCCACGTGCTCAAACGTCCACGTGATCAACGAGACGGGCCTCCCCATGGTGGTGGCCGGACTTTCCGATGCAGTGGTCGTTGCCACGCACGATGGCATACTTGCATGCGGCAAGGAGGCCTCTGCCAGCATCAAGGGCCTCGTGGGCTCCGTCGCCGAGACCCGCCCCATGTACGAGCGCCGCCGCTGGGGCGAGTACCGCGTGCTCGACAGCTCCGCCTACCCTGGAGGCGCCAAGTCCCTCACCAAGGAGCTCGTCATCGCGAGCGGTAGGCAGATCTCCTACCAGCGCCACTCCTACCGCTCAGAGGTGTGGACGGTCGTGGCCGGCGAGGGCGAGGTCGTGCTCGACGGGCTCGTGCGGCAGGTGCGCGCGGGCTGCGTTGTGAACATCGAGGTCGGCCACATGCACGCCGTGCGCGCCACGTCCTCCGACCTCCACATCATCGAGGTCCAGCACGGCGACGTGCTCACCGAGGAGGACATCGAGAGGTTCGGTGACTTCTGGAAGTAGAAGGACGTTTTCGATCGAAGCGCAATGAAACCAACGGATTTAGAGCTATATGGAGGCAATATGAAAATCTCAGTTGCAGGCACCGGGTACGTGGGCCTCTCACTGGCCGTGCTCTTGGCGCAGCACAACGAGGTGTGCGCGCTGGACATCGTCCCCGAGAAGGTCGAGAAGCTGCACAACTACGAGTCGCCCATTCGCGACGCCGAGATCGAGCGGTTCCTGGCCGAGGCCAAGGCCGGGGAGCGGGATTTGAACCTGAGCGCAACAGCTGACGCGACCGAAGCGTATGCAGGCGCCGAATACGTCGTGGTCGCCACGCCCACCAACTACGACTCGGACAGGAACTTCTTTGATACTTCCTCCGTCGAGGCCGCCATCGCCGCCGTTCGCTCGGTGAACCCGGACGCCTGGATCGTCATCAAGTCGACGATCCCGGTGGGCTACACCGCGGGCCTGCGCGAGAGGCTGGGCGACAGCAAGATCTTCTTCAGCCCGGAGTTCCTGCGCGAGAGCAAGGCGCTCTACGACAACCTGCACCCCAGCCGCATCGTGGTGGGCGCGCCCAAGGACGACCCCGAGGCCGTGGCCGCCGCCGAGCGCTTCGCCGGCCTGCTCGCACAGGGCGCCGACCCCGCCGAGCTGGAGCGCGAGAATGCCGACGGCACCGTGGGCATCCCGGAGCTCGTGCTGGGCACCACCGAGGCCGAGGCCGTCAAGCTGTTCGCCAACACCTACCTGGCGCTGCGCGTGGCCTACTTCAACGAGCTCGACACCTACTGCGAGGTGCGCGGCCTCAACACCCGCGACGTCATCGACGGCGTCTGCCTGGAGCCGGCATCGGCAGCCACTACAACAACCCCAGCTTCGGCTACGGCGGCTACTGCCTTCCCAAGGACACCAAGCAGCTGCTGGCCAACTACAGGGACGTGCCGCAGAACCTGATCGAAGCCATCGTGGAGTCCAACCGCACCCGCAAGGACTTCGTCGCCGACGAGGTGCTGCAGATGGTGTGGGACCGCGTGTACGAGGGCAAGGAAAAGCCGGTCGTGGGCGTGTACCGCCTGACGATGAAGTCGAACTCCGACAACTTCCGCGCGAGCTCCATCCAGGGCGTCATGAAGCGCGTGAAGGCCAAGGGCGTGCCCGTGGTGGTCTACGAGCCCACGCTGGACGCGCCGGAGTTCTTCGGCTCCGAGGTGACCCACGACCTGGAGGCCTTCAAGGCCGGCTGCGACGTGATCGTCGCCAACCGCTGGAGCGACGAGCTCGCGGACGTGGCGGACAAGGTGTACACGAGGGATCTGTTTAAGAGGGACTAGTTATTGATGCGGCGCTGGTTTGATGCTGGCGCCGCGTTTGTGTTTGGGCATGGGGCGCGCGATGAATCTGAATACTATTAAGAGAATTGCATATGCTTCTTCGGTTATGCTTGCGCTTCTGGCAACGCCGGGATTGATTGCTGTCGATCATTTTGTTTCAGACGGTAATCAAGTTCACGTTAAAGCCTTGTTGTATTTTCTTTTAGTAGCGGGCTCCGTGGTCCTGATTGTTGTCCATGAGTTTTCGAAACAAAGGATAAAGCGAGCTAATTTTGAATTGGAGTCAAAGCTTTTCAAACAGAATGTCCAGCAGATCGTTGTTTCGCAGCTGGTTAGGCTTAACGAACGAAAGACAGATCTGATAAAGGAAAACACTTATTCACTTCACCTGCATCCCAGAGATTTTCCTTACTGTTACAACGTCCATCAGTATCTCAGGGAGATATGCGGCTCAATGGAGTCTGTTGTTTCGGAAGTCATTTCGGCGAATATTAATAACATCGACGTTTCGCTTATTTACCGTTATCCCGATGATGCGAATGATAGTGATTGGAAGTGGATTGTTGGAAGGTCAGGTCTTAGTGGTGGCGCTGAGTTAAAAAGATTTATTGAAGATCCATCCACTCTGTACTTTAATTTAATAAATTGCAGATGTGACAATCCTATATTTTGCAACGATAAGTCCGCCTCTTCATTTTATGCTCCAGGTAGACGTGATCGTCTATTTGGGTGTCAGGGGTCCTATTTCGCCATTAATCTAGAATGCAGAAATGCATCTTCCGTTCTTCTCGAGGCAGTGTTATTGCTTTCAACTTACGGCATTAATTTTGTCCCCATAGACGGTGATTCTGTAAATGTAGATTCATTTAAGTTCACGCTTCAGCACGTTATCATCCCTCCTTTTGTATCTCTTTTGCAGACGGAGTTTGCTGCTCTTTATATGCGCCATAATTGGGATAACGTTAAGCGTGTTAATTTTGGCGGATTGGACTACTGTGTCGAAGAAAGCTGACGAGGAAAGAATAGGTGCGAACTCTGGCCTTAAAGGTAGCCCGGCTCTGCTGTGCTTTGTCAGCTTGACGATCATTGTTTTTATTCCAATTGCAGTGATGCTGCTGTATTCAGTCGACTCGCCAAATGTTATAAAAACTCCCTGGAGTGCAGGGGATATGCTTGGGTATTGCGGAACGATGGGTGCAGCCTTCATAGCCTTACTCGGTATCGTTTACGGCGTATTTGACGCTTGGGAGCAGCAACGGGTGCAGAGCAGGAAAAGCATCGCGCCGCATTTTTCGATGGTGATCTTGGCTCAGAAGAATAGGAAAGGCTTATCTTCTATGCTTCCCTTTGGCAGCGACGATGCTGTCGAATCGCACACTAATGATGCTGGCTATAGGGAAATCTCCAATGAGTATTGTGAGGCTGATGAGCGCGAGACTTACGTAATAATCGGCAATAAGATTGAGTATGAAGATGGACTTAACAGGCATCAGTGGGAGTGCGTGAAATCTAAGTATATGCGTATGGTTGTGAACGGCCTTGAACTTTCATTACCCAACCAAACCATTTATGCTCCTTTGAGATTTACAAATACTGGCCCAGGTTGTGCGACCAACGTTAGGGTCGGTGTTTACTCTAAGGGCGAAGAATGGCGAGGAGTCAGAGCGATGACGCTCGATCATGGTGAGAGCTTTTACCTTGGGATTTATATCGACACCGAAAAATGTTCTCCAGTTGGATACTATGAGCTGGGAATTGCTTACTATGATTGCTTCGGTTACAGGAATATGCAAACTTTCGACTTAAGTGTCGATAAGGAAGAAGATGGATCCTATGTTTCCAAATTGGAATACGTAGGCAGAAAGGCCATGATTGCCGACCCTTCCTCTTCGAATTAGGCTTCGGCTAACCTCATTTGAATATGGGAAATACTGTCCTGCATTGTGTGCGAACTGATTAACGTCATTGGTTCCGCGCTCTGTTCTTCTCTGGGTTTTCACGTTGACAAGGCGTTTTGGCTTCCGTTTTTGGTGGGGAAACCGTTCATGATGATTTTGAATGGAGCATGAACGTAGTCCAGTGGAACGAACGAGCGTAGATGACCGTTTTGTAATGAAAGAGATGGCTCCACTAGGTTGATATAATCCGGTGGGTAAAGATCGCCCCATGCGTCCATCGCGCTAAACCGGCAACCTCTTTTGGGAGGTACCGTCAATATACTTTCGCAAATTGATTTAGCCGTCCTCGGCCCCGTCCTCTTCTAGCCCTCTGCCTTTCCCCTCAGCTCGTCCATCTCCTCCAGCTTCGACATGTCCAGGTACCTCCTCTTGCCCCACTCGTGCTCCACTATGTACTTCAGCCTCGCCGACACCAGCATGAGGGCCGAGTTGCCGTCCGGGAAGGTCCCGACGACCCTCGCCCTCCTCCTGATCTCGCGGTTGATGCGCTCGATCCCGTTGTTCGTCCTGATCCGGCGCCAGTGCTCAGGCGGGAATTTCATGTAGGCAAGCGTCTCGGCGAACCCGTCGCGCACCGTCCTCTCGTTGCGCTCTGCCCGACGAGCTCGGACGTCACCTCGTCGAGCAATGCGTCGAGCGACCCCTCGTCGACCGATATTATGTTCGCAGACACGGTCCGCGGTCCCTTTGTCGGTGATTTGCTGTTTGGTTGCTAGAAATCATATGACAGGGCGCACACCGTGTTCCGCAATGCGGTTGTCAATTTGCGAAAGAAATTTTGCGTCACTGCTGTGTTCCAAACTGTTCGATCATCAGACTGCCATTTGACGGAAATAAATAGACTGCTGCGCTCTTCTAAAGTGTCGGGGAGTAATATTGTTTCAGGCGTTCACTGCCTGGTGCATGACGTTAACATCCACTTGTTGACCATTGAATTTGGTCAACTGATTATTGGGGGTTGTCATGTCGCTAAACAATAGAGCTATACAAAATACCGGAAGTAATAAGTTGGTTGTCGGCTCGTCCGATTGATTGCACAGATTGTCACACTGTTTTCTTTTGAAATGGTGGCCCGGCATGCTTGTGCCTTTGAGAGACACGTTACTCATATTGTTTGTTTTGCGTTAGGGGAGACAATGGCTGATAAAGATTCCATTTCTAAAGAGTCTCGATTTTATGCTAAACATCCGGTCATTTTCGGTATCCTGTTTGCAATAATTCCGTGCCTCCTGACAGCGTATCTTGGCGACTTGCATGGTCAGTCTGAGATAGTTGATGAGTTGTCCAAACGCTTCGATTCCGTGGAAGAAAGCATGAGCCTTAATGATGCGCTCGAAAGCGCGTATAAAGATTATGCGAATGTCGAGGCTGAACTAAATGCTCTTAAGGATGAGGAAGCGGGTAAACAGGTTCTTGCGAACGCTCGTGCTGCCTGGGATTCTGGTAAACATGAGGAAGCTTTGACTTCGCTGCAAAAGGCTTCTAAGAAATCTGGAGACTGTGCTGTTGCTTTTGCTGACTACTCTTCTGCTTACACCGATGAGGTTTTAGCCAAGGCTGACGAGCTGGTCTCATCAAAAAAGTATGATGAAGCGAAGAGCGTTTTGAAAGCTGCTTCGAAGATTGTGAAAGATCCGGCAAGAATCAATGATCTCCTGGATGAACTTGATGGTGTTTCCGAAGTGGCGTTGACCTCTCTTACGGTTGCTTCTTCCGATCGTTTTGAGTTGATTGAAGGTTCCCAGAAAGACACTGCCGGGAATAGTTATTCATCCGACGATACTTGGGTTGGTCGCCCTCTTAGTGCCGATTCTCCTTCGGTTATATCATTTTATATCGGCAAGAAGTACCGTTCGTTGAATGGCAAAATTGCTGTTGAATACGTAGAGGACACGAGCATCTTGAAGGACTTTGAGGCGAGACTTGAACTAAGGGGCTCTGTCGATGGGTCCGATTCAAAAGTAATTTGGCAAAAGGACCACATTACGATGAATACCGCACCTACTGACATTCCGTCGAATGAAATTGATCTATCTGATTTCGATTGGCTTGAGTTCAGGGTTTACTCCACTAAGGGATATACCGGTAATGGTATTCCGGTTTTGCTTAGTAGCGTCAAGCTGATTAAAGAATGAGTGGCCGCTTGAGCTGGCATTGCGTATTTGTTTATTTGAGTGACGCACTATAACGAATGCAGTATTGTCGGTATTGCTTATGGGCACTGGGGCTAATGCGGGCCCCAGTGCCCTTTCTTTGTTCTAACTCATTTCGACCATGTCGGTCGTGGTCCTACTTCAGATTATTGAATGGTTCGGTGTGCGCGTGTCCATTATTGTGTATCTAGACGATGGGCAATTCGGTTTAATCAGTGGGGCTATATATAAATCAGCGCATAGGCATGTTTGATTCAATGCATCGACGCTCCCTTCGCCTGCTGGGCGGACTGATTGAGTCCAGCCCCCAAGTCGTGTTTCGGCAGTTTGATTTATAGACTACCGTTTGACGAAAAGAGTTAGACCAACGCTCTTTACAAAAGTACCAGGGAGTACCATTGCTTCAGGCGCTTACTGCCTGGTGCATGACGTTTCTCGTGGACACAGGCCCCTTCCTGCCAAGGGGATAGGGACTTGTGTTTGCATCGGCAATGGATACGGAGCCGCGTACTCATTGCGCTAGATGACTTCAACATTGAAGTGATATTAATACTTAGGGCTAATCCGTTCTGGTTGCAAAGGGATTTGTGTGATGAAAACTCAGATATTGGTCTACAAAAAATCGAATTGCGGTTTTACGGAAACAATCGACTTGACGATAAGGGAATTCTGTAAAGCGCTCGCGTTCGATGCTTTTGATCTAACGGTTATCGACTTGCAGGATAAGTATTTATGGAAAAGCGATTACACCAACGATAAAATTCTGCAAGATCATGCGGACATTTCCTCTATTCGGCAAATGATGCTGCAGTCAAATAAGGCTAAGTGCATTGTTGTGCTTCCGCAAAACTATTCGTTTTTATATTCTTATGGATACAATCTAGAGACTCATTCTGAGGGATATAAGAAAAAGAAGCCTCTAAAGGATTTTATTAAAGATTTCGCTGTCTCTCCGATAGGCGAGTTGTTTTCCTTCTCACTTCGTATTTGTTTTGGGAAGTCGATAACTCTTGTTTCTAATAAAGAGCTTCATTCTGATTTTTCGTTCAGTATGCCAATCACCTCTCCCCTCAAGCCACTATTAACTTCGAACGCTTCTACGATCTCAACGGTACTGATATCTGAGACCCTCGCGGCTACAACGCTTGAGATAAACACCAATGAGGATTTATCGGCGGTTATTGATGCTATATTCCCGGCAGTAGTTCTGTCCGTTCTGATTCCAGATTGGCTTGACGAAGTCGAATATCATGATGAAACGGCCCAAAGAGCGCGAATAAAAGAGATAGACGAAGAAATGGCTCTTCTGGACAAGGAAAAGAAAGAAATCGAGGGAGTCCTCTCTAATTATCAAGATATTAAATCAGTCCTCTGCTCCAAGGATTTTGAACTTGAAAAAATGACTCGTCATCTTTTGGCAAAGATCGTTGAGGTGGATGAGGACTTTGAAGACTGTAAGGAAGAGGATTTTAGGTTCTCATACAATGACACTCTCTATTTAATTGAAATTAAAGGTAGTAAGGGTGGATTGAAGCGACAGCATATTTCGAAGACATATGATCATGTCCAAATAAAAGCGGACGCGATGGAAGACGAAGGCAGCACCAGCAAGTTAAAAGGCGTCCTAATTTTTGCATCACAGATTGAATTAAAACCTGAAGAGCGAGATCCTTTCCCTGAAACCCAGATTACCATTGCCCGTAAAAACGACATTGCGGTTCTTTCGACTGAGACGTTGCTTCGTTGCTATGAAGCCTATATAGAGAAACGTTTGACTTCGACTTCTTTTAAGGAGACATTGAGCCAAACGTCTGGGCTTGTAAGCTTGGATTTGTTTGGCTTGGATGCTTAGCCTCTTAACTGAAGCGGAATAGAACGCGGCCTTACGAGCAAAGATGTCCTTGTGATGGCCTTTGCGCGAGTAATAACGAACATCTGTTGGTGTCCGCTTAGCACAACACGAGGCGTGCTAAATTATTGGTAGCCATAAACCCTAACGGTCAGGAGGCTGCATGAGGATCTCTAAACTGAGGATTGAGAACTATCGGAATCTCGATGGTGTTGCGATTAGTTTTGACGAGGACGTGACCTATATTGTTGGCGAGAACAATCTCGGCAAAACGAATGTACTCGACTTGCTCAATACAATCTTCAATCAGGCGACGATTGGCGAAGAGGATTTCGCAGACACCGAAAAGCGTTCAGGTGCTGTAGTAACTTTAAAGATGGACGAGGACGAGATCGGAATATCGGGGCCCGATATCGATCCTACGACCGGAAACACTATTACCGTCTGCGCCTTTGCCGACGATCCGGATTCTCGTATAGAGTTTGTGGCCGAGGAAAGCGGGGAAAAGATTCCCCCTTCTTTTATGAGATCCGTTCACATGTTCAGGTACTCTACTGCATCTTTCAATAGGGGAGACTTGGCGTTTGACGGTACGCGCGGCGTCGGCAAAGTTCTCGCCAAAGGCATCGCTCTTTACCTAGATAGGGAGGGCAAAGAGGTCTCCGACTTTCTAGACGGGAATGAGCTCGAAGGTCTGGTTGCAGATCTCGGTACGATTGTCGGTGACGTACCCATCTTGTCATCATATGGCGTGAGGACGGGCGTCGACTCATCGGATGGCGGAACGCTTGGAAGTTTGGTTACCTTGCTTGATAAGAGGGGCGTTCATTTTAAAAAGGCGGGGGTAGGCTTGCAGTACCTTGCCATTGCCTCGCTTTCGATAATCGAGAGCATTATGCGACTTTCGCCTAAACGCCTTCAAGAGAGCCTCTGCTCGGATGGCGATGACAAGCGCGTGCTGCATGCCGTGCTGGTTTATGACGAACCCGAAGCTCATCTTCACCCATATATGCAAAGACGGCTCTCGAAGAGCTTGCATAGGATTTGCGAAGGGGAGGATGCCAAGTTCAACGCCCTTCTAAAGGAGTATTTCGGGATTGATTCAATCAAAGCTCAGCTGATCATGGTGACGCATTCGCCAAACATTCTGGCTCGAGGCTATAAGAACATCGTGCGATTTGGACAGGGCGAAGCTTCTCCAAGGGTCACGTGCGGCAAAGATATTGACCTGTCCGACAAGGTTGAAAAACATCTTATGCTGAACTTTGAGTCAATACGAGAGGCCTTTTTCGCGCGGTCTGTTTTGACTTTTGAGGGGCAGACGGAGTCTGGGGCCATTCCGGTGTTCGCTCGCAACCTTGGGATGGATCTGGACGATTATGGAGTTGTGCCCATCAGGGCTGGCGGGAAAGAGAACGTAAACCCGATCTGCGAACTTTTGGGCAAATTCGAGATTCCAAATTATTCCATTGTCGACAGGGATGCCGAGCTGCCGGAAACTTCTGGGGACCATATAACGACAATTGAACGGGATTTTGAAGCTGAGGTTATTGACGCGTTCTTCGCTGGCGATAACCAAAGCGCGTTCATAGAACTTCTTGAGTCGACGGATTCTCAGAGGGCAACTTCCATTAAGGGTAATAGTAATGCATTAAATAAAGCCCGAACTATCTACGATGTTTGTTTGCCGGACTCTGAGTATGATTTTCAGGGACCGGAGTTTGACGGGCAATTCGCCGATACGCCCAAATCGCGTGCGCTTATGTATGCATGGCTTTCATCGAATAAAGGTGTCGTGTCTGGCGTCGCCCTTGCAGAAGCTCTTGGTGCCGATGGCGTTCCCGTATGTTACGAAAGCATTATTCGCAAGGCCGTGGGGCTCGAATGTTAGTGAGCCAGACTGACTTGCTGGATAGTGTTAGAGCTGCGATTGAGGCGCGCTGTGGTGGAGATGCATCGCAGCGCTCCGCGATCTTTTCTCCATCGAAGAGGGTATTCGTAGAGGCGCCGGCAGGATACGGGAAAACCACAGTTATGACTGGGCGGGCTTGCTGGTTACTGGCATCTGGCGAAGTTCAGCCGCCAAAAAGGATTTTGGCCCTAACCTTCAGCGTCGCTGCCGCGCGGAGAATGCGTACTGATTTAAGCGCCACTATGTCGGCGCTTCCTGGTCACGTGGCCAAGCATTTTGAGGACAGCGTCATGGCGACTAATTTCCATGGCTTTGCTTGGGCCCTGCTGCGCAGATATTGGAGATCGCTCTCGCTCCCGGTAAACGTCGACGAGCTTTCTATGGTTGATGACAACGGAGCCGTTGACGAGCTGATTTCGCGAGGTGTCAGGCTGACCTGGAATGAAAAGAATGCCGTTGACGACTTCCTCCGTTTTATGAGAAACGGTCAGGACATGGACTTGAGGCGCGTGATGTTTTCCTTTAATAGGATCGTCAGGGATCGGTTCGTTCCGAACGGTCTTTTGCCATATTCTGCAATGATTTCCCTTGCAATTGAATTGCTCTCTCATTTTCCCAAGTTAAGGTCCTATCTGTCGGCAGTGTACCCTGTCGTGCTCGTCGACGAGGCGCAGGACACGAATGCGTTGTGCTATATCTTTCTAAACGGCTTGGTTTCTGATAAATCAGGAATCTGCATGTTCGGTGACCCTATTCAGCGTGTCTATGGTTTTATTGGCGCAATGGAAGGCTTAAAGGCAAAGGCCACTACCGACCTGTGTCTATCGCCGCTGGAGCTCGAACATAATCATAGGTTTTCTGGGGGATCTATTGTTGGGGAGCTTGGTGCTGCGATTCGCTCCCACATGAAGGGTGCCATTGTCAGCGGTACGCCCCGACTTCCCATATTTGTTGGCGCTGCACAGCAAGACGAAGCGACAGCCATTGTTTCTAAGGTTGCGGCGCTCATCCAAGTCGGTGGCGGGAAGATCGCGATTCTTGTTCGTAAGCGTGGTGCCCTTGCCGATCTCATTATGAACGAATTGGTTAAGGAGGAGATGCCATACTTCAACGGGCTTTTCTCTGATACAGACCCAGAGTTCATTGAATTCAATGCGTTTACTTTATCCAGGATTACCGATGCAGCGTCTGGAGAAAAGGGCGTCAGCCGGTCAGCTGCGAACAAAATAATTGACTCCGTCTCTGATGAACTGCTGACTGGCTCCAGGAGATTCGAGTATGGGCGGTCCTATGCCATGCTTCTTGGAGCGCTGCGGAAACACCTTAAAACAGACTGCGTCGCGATGGATCCGTCTGAGCGCTTCGACTATATCGTTAGCATCTTTTCCGAGGGCTCCCTGCGGCGTTTCTCCGATTACCTTGATGCAGATATCTCGATCATGACCATTCACTCCGCTAAGGGGCTCGAGTGGGACACTGTTTTCATTCCGGGCGTTACGCGTTTCGATTGGCCTGGAGTGATTTGCTCTCGGTGCGAAAGAGCTGGTATATGCTCGCGTTCTGCGTATGGATGCCGGATCGTTGATGCGATGAATATGCCAGACGGGCTTATTGAGGAAATGGGCCTGCTGTACGTCGGCGTCACTCGCGCCCGCAAAGCGGTATATGTCTCCGCTTCTATGCAGCGCAGGACAAATAACGGGAACTATCAGGTTGCTTGCCCCTCTTGCCTAACGTCTCTTCCGGGTATTGAACCTGTGAGCTGGTCGGTCATGGACGGAGAGGGGTGATTGTCGGCGGGATGGGGCGTGTCTGCTACTGACGCGAGGTCCGGTTGCGGCTCTTGCTGTGGTCTCATGGAGTGTGCCCAAGCTGTTCTTTGGCTAGAACGGCTTGGGCACTAGCGTTTTGGTGGGATGCGGTGTTTGTTTAATTAGCCACTGTTGAATATTGTGAAGCAGCACCGTGGCATTAGCCTAGGCGCCGTGGCCGACATGGGCCCCAATGCCTATTTGCTAACGTCTGGCTTGGCAGCGCTGTTGCATGTTGGCTTCGCTCATGTTGATGCAGGTCGTATTATGCGCCTCTATCCGCGATGGTTGTATCTTTCCGGACGAAGTGATCGAGCGCTATCACTTTGGGCCTGGATGCAGTCGTCATGGAGCTGCGCACAAGGCCACTTGATGGATCTTCGGTGCTCTACAATGGCGGTGCCAGACGCTGATATAGCTGCTGATTGAAAGACATTCTGGTAAGTTCACTATTGCCCAGTTCTTTGACCCGCGGGTCCCTGTCATTGTTGCCGTATATCAACGCGGATAGATCTTCTACAAAACGCTTGCGTCTATTTTCAATATCCTGCTTATAGGGAAGCTCATCTTTATTGGCTCCCCATACCGATTCAATCACTTCATCAAGATATTGGATGAAGTGATCGCTGTGTTTCGCAAGTTCGTAGATAGCTTCGTAGCCAGTACTGGTCTTCATTTCGTGCCAGGCGAACGGGTCATAGTAAGCGAGAATGTTTACTACAGGAAGCAGACCCTGGTCTGGGAAATGCTGAACCCTTCCATTCCCAAAGTGCTCCCAGTGGTTAGCAATGTATCTAGATAGATTTGTTATAGAGTCGATAAGCCTGTTGCAGGCTCTTAGTGAGGCTTGTTTGTAGCCGAGCAAATCGATGGTTATATCCATGAAGGTATATCCATCCATTGTATTGATTCCTTTATACAGAAGGTAATCAGCCGGTTTTATCGGATTTAGCTCAAGACGTTTGTCGTAGAAGCGCTCGAGGTATTTTCTGCCGTCGAATCTTGGGCCATATACGCCCTGGAGGGAATGTGCAAGCTGCGTAATGTCGGTCGAATAAACTACAACGATGTTGTCTTGCTGAAACAGCGTTTTTGCTTGTTCGAGTACCTTTATTGCGAATTCGGGCCGGCAGCGGTCGAGTTCGTCGATAAAGATGATGGCTCGGTCGGCTACCTCGGGAAGATTGGTCTTAATGAGTTCGTCAATTTTGCCTCGAAGTTCTTTCTCATTTTTGTACTGTTCGAGAAAATCGGTTCCGCTGATATTTTCAATGACACCATTGATGTCACCGCCATATCCGATAAGGGAAGCGGCGGCTTCTATGGCGCCAATGACCCCCTTGCCGAAATCCTTTCCCCCCTTGACGCTCTGTTCGTCTGCGGCATTAGCGATGGAGGCCAATATGGGCAAGATCGGATTCTCGAAATGGTCGTCTTCCCATGCGTTGAAATAAATGGGCAGACATGGCGTCGCGGGGAGTTCTGTCGCGGTTTCTCCTAGCGTCGCGTTAAGTGTCTCTAGGTTGATATCGAGAGCCGGATTTGCCATTTGCAGGACTCTCGCAACTTGCTTTACAAAGAATGTCTTGCCAGAGCCCCAAGGTGCATCAATGACAAAGGTATACGGAGGCTCAACCGCAATGAGCATCTTTAGAAAGTCCTCGATTTCTCTCTTGCGGTGAAGCGGGTCTTGGGTAAGAGCGTCTTCAATTGCTTTCGGTGTAGGTTCTTCGTCGGCTCGTTTCATGGTGAGTGCCTTCTTTCTGTGGGCGGGGTTTCGTTTCGGTCTTATTCGTTCTGTAAATAGGATCGAAGGGTTTCTTCTTGTCTAACTTTCATCCGTAGGTTTTACCCTTTAAGTGTTTAACAATGCCTAGACCTGCTATTTTCCATACGCAGTGAAGTGGTATGGTGCTTGAGCTTATGCTGATTTCTATTTGTGTTGGGAGATTGATGGTTAACAAGTCCCGAGAGGGCAGGGATGGTGGGTTTGAAACCTCCGATGTCCTGATCACGGTTTTAACCTCTGCGGCCCTTCCGGTCGCCTCGCGCATCCTTACGCTTGCCTTTGGGGATAATTCCTTGTGGTCTGTCGACCGATTGTTCATTATCTATTTTGCATCATTTTCAGGATGGATATTGAGAAGTTATCTCCAGCTTGTCGTGGAGAGAAACGGAATGAGGGATAAAGGCTATACGTTTATGGATTCAGGTGCGTCGGGGAATGCCATTTGGACGTTTCCCGTTGCTCTTTCTCTATTTTGTTGGAATCTAATGCCAGGCTTAATCTCACTTCTTGCTATCTATTGTGTTGCAGTTTTTCTGCTTTGGAAGTATCGGAATGTCTTTCGCATTGATGTGGGAAGAATGGTATTTATCGGGTTGTGTACGCTTCTTACCGTGCTTGTCGCGGAAGCGTTCTGTGCGGTCTATTTGCCTGATTCGGTATCTGAAATATATCAATTTGTTATCTATACGTTTACGTTGGTTTTTATTATTTCGTTTAATTTTGCGCTCGATCGCTTTCGAATAAAACGCTTCGGTCGCAGGAAATAGGACCCATGATCTTATAAGGGTATGAGGACAACATGGACACTTCTACAAAAAATCAAACGCTCGTATATCGCTTTGTCGATGTAGATCCCGAAGAAGGCCTGGACGCCAAGGACCTTTCTAAGTTCCTAAGCCAATTTGACGGACTGATAAAAGAGGTCGCAAAAGAGTCGGGCACCTTAGAAAATACGTCTATAAAAGTGCGCCCATTTAAAGAAGGCTCTTTTATTACGGAATTCGTGATCCATTGTGTGCCCGGATTGATTGACGCGTTAAACAGTGACGCTATATCTGCAATTAATAATGCCGGCGGTCTTGTGGAGGTTCTATTTGCTATAGCGCACATAATTAAAAAAGTTAAAGGACATATCTCTAAATATAAGCCAACTGACAATGGAACTTTCGTATATGGAGAGGGCTCGGACGCAGTCGTTGTTCCTGTTGAGATCCACGCGCTAGTCCAGTCCCCAGAAATCGCTGAGAAATTTTCTAAGGTCATCACTGGTCCGATGAAATCTTTCAAGAGGCCTTCGAGGGAGATTGAGATTAAGATTGCCGGTAGTAAGGCTTCAGAGGATGCTATTTCTTTTTCTTCAAGCGAGGCGACTTATTTTGACAGCTATAAAGAAGAAGCTTTAAAGGCAACGCAAGAAGAGACGGTTGAGTATTCGTCCCACAATATCTGGGTTCGACCGTTATTTGGTTCCTACGGTGGAGATGTTTCCGGATATACATTTGAGTCGGGCTACGAGGACGAGCAACGAACATACAATAAGGTTCAAATAGACGACCGTGATTTTCTCGAACGCGTGCGAGATGGTGAGTATCGTTTAAATAGTGGCGACCTAATGCGTGTCGATATGACCATTAAAGAGGTCATTAATTTGAGGACGCAAAAAGTCCGAACCGCCGCATGCCATATAACTAAAGTTAGAGATTACCGTCCGATGAAAAGATGTGAACAGCTGACCTTTGCTGATTTTGTTGATGGGGAGAATAATGACTGACGTGCCGAATCAGGCCAATCGATTTGCCCGGACATTGAATGTAGTTCTGCATGCTCCGCAATAGCGACGAAAACAGGTTACTATGTCGATAGTGATACAGTCATCGTTGACTCTAAGTGAGGCGATGACAAAGGAGGGTCGTTGTTCGGTTGTTGCCGGCAACGGCTCTTTGATTTTAGGAGTTACTTTGGCGATAGATTTTTAGACTTTCGCTCAACTTATCGAACTCCTAGAGAGTCATGGCGTTCTAACTGATGCCGCTGTGCTAGATTGTCTGAGATGCGAAATGAATATTTGCTCGTCGGAGCACTGCTGAATATTGGGTCACCTGTGCGGTTCGAATTTTCAATTGTCGAGCAGCTTTTGTCTTCGATGAAGTCTTGCAATTCTAGCAATAATCAAACATATGTTCTATACTTATGGAAGTAGACTTGTTTGGAGGCGTTAGATGGAAGTCGGAAGAGATGACATTGTAGACAGCGTTGTCCGTCTGATAAATGGGGTGGGCCGTAGCCCCTATTTATTCGTTGGCTCGGGGTTTTCCCGTAGATATATGGGGACCGACGATTGGGACGGCTTGTTAAGGCACCTCTGCTCCCGTCTTTCTGATGATCCTTTTCGACTCGATTCCTACCTTGCTCGCTGTCCAGATAATCCTGATTATGGTGCTTTGCCCTCTGCCGCGACGATGCTTGATAAGGATATGCGCATAGCTGTTCTTGAGGACCCTCGCTTCGCTTCTTTTAGAGACGATCATGCAGAGGACATTCGTCAGCGCAAATCTGTTTTAAAGATTATGGCGGCCGAGAGGTTATCCTCGTTCAAACCTGACCATATGACGCATGAACTTGATATCTTGAGAGAGGTCGGCAGGCGGCGTATTTCTGGAGTCATTACAACCAACTATGACTGTCTACTGGAGTCGCTGTTTCCCGAGTTTAAAGTTTTTGTAGGCCAGGACGATCTTGTCTTTCACAGAACTTTTGAAATGGGTGAAATCTATAAGATCCACGGGTCTATGGATAATCCTGAATCTATGGTTCTTGAGGAGGCAGATTACGCAAAACTCGCCGAAACCCAGGATTACT
Organism: Collinsella sp.; assembly: GCA_018382125.1. GTDB lineage: Bacteria > Actinomycetota > Coriobacteriia > Coriobacteriales > Coriobacteriaceae > Collinsella. Next base: position 59,920 of record JAGZQO010000005.1, on the reverse strand, counting down.
TGGCAGCCAAGTTGCTAACTATTTTTATGGAATACCCAATTATTTTTATCGGCTATTCCCTTAACGACCCCGATATCCAAGCTATCCTCATGTCGATTTCGCGCTGCCTCGGTTCAAATAATCTTGTATTGCTCAAAGAGCGTTTTATTTTCCTAACTAGGGGCGAAAACGCAACCTCGACACATTCGATTACATTTCCGGGTATTGGCGAGATAAGCATGACCGCGATTAGGACGAATGATTTTGGCGCAGTGTATGAAGCAATTGGACATTCCAAATGCTCCTTCTCGCCCAGGATCATTCGTGAGTTGCGCAGGAGTATCTACGCCCTGGCAGATAAGGGCGAGCCAAATGATTCTCTGGTAGTCGAAGCGAGTTTTAGCGACCTCGAGAGACTTCCGGAGGGACAGCATCTTGTGCTGGGCATCGGTGTCGCAAATGCATCTTTGGGCCACGGTCATATGGTCAAAGCCGAGCTTTTATATCGCGATGTCGTGTTTGATGATGAACATGTCGCTCCCAAACTTGCCGTCGAGGAATATCTTCCTGCGCTGCTTGCTTCTAACTCGGGTGGTTTGCCCATGTATAAGTATTTAAGCGCGTATTCAGGGGAAGTTCTTAATCCAAGGATGCTAAAGGAAATAGATGAGAAGAAGGATTTAGATGCTTTTCTAAACAACAGCCTACGAAAGGCAAAAGGTAGCTATCATCTTTCGGGAATTAGATACTCGGTTAAGTCTGTTATAGCTAACGAAGGCTTTGAGGAAGCATTTAAAAAGTTAGTTTTACTTGAGGAGGATGAGCTCGATTTAAATGAGTTGCTCGAGTATCTGAGGGCGCTCATCACGGATGATCGTAAGATAATCCACGGTAATAGCGAGCTGAAACGGCTTATTAGAATGTATGATTTCCTTAAGTACAAGAAGGCCTTCGACATATCGGCTACTAGTGAGTAATCCCACCTAGCGTCTATGAAGAAGGCCATCTTTGTAAACTATGGCATCTGAGCGTATAGTGCGAACACCACGTGCAAATGCATTCTTAATATAACGCTTTCTGCTTGAAATCACAATGGTGTCTGTTTCGACCTGCCAATCAAGGGAAGATGGTGTAGAGTATCTTCCCGCAGTACAAAAGCTCTTTGGGAACTTTAAGGGTGACGCTTTCAAACTGAGAGTGTTGCCCTTTTTTCATGTATGCAATGTGTGACGTACTGGCCAAGCACCATCCCGGCAATGGAATGATCGAGCATGGGCGGCTTCTACTGGTTGACGTGATCGTGGTCAAACAAGTGATATCGATTAGAATTAAATCAATTGCGCTGGAAGCCTTCGGGCGACACCTGAAGAGGGCTGATGCGTCGGTCCTCTTTTTTTGTTTGGATGTAAGATTCGGCCAGGCGAAACAAGGATCTCATTTGGGGAGAAACAAATATCCGGCGGTTTTCCGCTTCGGGACGCGCGGTTTAAGCGTGCTTTTCGGAAGTGCGGGGAAAAAATCGGAAACCTCCGAGCATAAACCGAATTTCGGCAACAAAACCGCAGGTCGCGGAAAGCTAAAACAGGGGTCTGGTCTGTCGATCTCGGTTTTTTACCGCACTTCCGGAAATGACCGACGGAAGTATGCGGCAAATTTCGGAACCCTCGAGCACATCGTCCTTTTTATGAAAAGAACTCGCAGGTAGAAACTTTGTCACTATCCAGTGTGGTTGACGTGTCTAGAATTTGCCACACACTTCCGGATTTTGCATAAGCTCGACTGGTTTGTTTATCGATTGGGGCAGAGGAATCTTGTCTGGACCTCGTTATATGTATTTAAATGGATGAACTTAACCTATAAGTTAAGTTCATCTAGAAATGGGAGGTGCCCTTTGGCAGAAGGATATGAACTTGTCGAATATAGAGACCTCAAGGGTCGACCGTTTTGGGAATTGACGGCTTCTCCCGATAACTCTCAATTCCAGAAAATGTTGTCAGACCATGAGCGGAAATTAACCGCTCAAACAATGATCGGCCAGAATAGCGCGTCAGCTTCTGGAGCCTGGGCGCTGACTTTTATGCCTGGTTTCTGAAACGGAGAATACAATGAATAAAGTAGATTTATCTGATTTTTATGCCGAAACAGAAAGTAGCGAAACGCGCGCTTGTGAACATGCACTAGATATTGAGTTTATTGTTCATCGCGAAATGAAACGTTTGGGATTGAGCAAAAGTGAGCTGGCAAATCGTATGGGCATAAGCCTTCAGTCGCTTTCTAAGCTCTTGAATTCTCAACCTAATATGACTCTAAAGACGATTGCAAAGTTCGAACTTGCTCTGGGCATTAAGATCGTTCCGCAGGTTATCGTCAGCTATTCCAAAGAACTGCCGTTTCTTCCATCCAACTATTCTGTGCGAGAGCAATGTACATTGCCTGCCATTCTCCCTGCAGAGCTGTCAGCAGATTGCGATGTGCCATTTCAGAGCGAATAGCAGCCTTTCAATGAGCCTGGGTCGGACGAGTTGCCACTCCCACATTCCCTAGAAAAGTTCTTAAAACAGCCTTAAAGGCGCCCCAGCTCGCGTTGACAGCGTAAAATACGCATGTTTGACTATGACTAAAGTGGATTTTAGGGGAGGGGTACGCCATGGAGGTGCTGGTTGTTGGCAACACCGCATATGTTGACGATGACTTTTGTGCCAAGGCGTTCCCCGGGGACCATGTCCAGGTCGTCGCTGCCGCGGAAGCGCGCCGCGACGAGTCATCGCCCCATGCCTCGTGGAAAGAGCTTCTGCAACACCTGGATCAGGCCTACGAGTTCGACCGCGTGGTCTACCTATCCAATTACCTTACCCCGCATACCGATATCGTGGGCGATATCGAGCTGCTGCGTTCGGTCTTTCGTGCGTGCGCGGGTCGCCGCGTACAACTGCTGTATGTAGCGGGGCCCGCGGGTGCCGAGGGTGCCGCCGATGCCGCGGGACGAACGGGCAAGGGCATTATCGCGCACGCAGCCAACGACCTGTGCCGCTACTACGCTGCTCGCGATGGCGTTCAGACCAAGATCCTGCGCGTGCCCTTCCTGTACACTGCCTCCGCCGCGCTGGAAGATCCGTTTTTGGTGCCGTTGTTCGATGCGTGCTCAACTGGATCGGTCGCTCTGCAGGGCGCGCAGGATGCGGCGTTTCCCCTGCTGTATGCCGAGGAGCTTGCGGTGCTGGTGCGCCGTATCTTCGACAGCTGGGATGGTAACTTTGAGACGCTCGACGTTGCCGATGCCTTCCATCACACGGCGGGTGAAGTGGGCGAGGCTCTTCAGGCGCTGTTCCCAGGGCTTTCAGCTGCCTATGGCGATTCTGCCGGCTATGCCCTGCCCGCCAGCGACGTCGCTCGCGTGCGCTATGGCTGGTTTCAGCGCTACGACTTGCTGCGCGATCTTTCGACCATTCAAGCGCGTTGGGATGCTGGCCGCGCAAAGAAGGTCAACCCCTTGCGCGCCGCCATCGACCGCATCCAAATGCGCACGCTGCCTATTAAATGCCTAGAGACGGGCGTTGCCTGGGTCCTGTTCGAGGTGCTTGAGCATCTTTTCTCCCAATCGGCCCAGCTCAACGTGCTCGATTATCGCCTGCTCTACGTGGTGCTGATCGGCACGCTGTATGGATTGGACTTTGGCCTGATTGCGGCGCTGCTGGCGTCGGTGGGTTTGGCCGCGAGCTACTTTACTCAGTACGGCTATACCTTCCAGGGCCTGTTCTACGAGCCGTCCAACTGGCTGCCGTTTATTGCGTACTTTGTTGTGGGTGCCGTGTGCGGCTATGTTCAGCTGCGCAACAGCGAAGCCATTAGGGCGGAGCGCGATCAAAACGAGCTCGTGCGCAACCGCAATACGTTCCTTACGCAGCTCTACCACGACGCGATCGAGGACAAGCGCGCGTACAGGCGCCAGATCGTGGGTCGCCACGACAGCTTTGGCAAGATCTTTGCCGTGACGCAGGAGCTCGACGTACTCAACCCGCGCGACATCTATCGCAAGTGCTGCGAGCTTTTGGGCGAGATCCTCGAGAACGATTCGGTGGCGATCTACCATGTTTCGGGCGGGGCATTTGCACGCCTGGTGGCAGCAAGTCCCGCGATTGCCGAAGATGCCGCACGCTCGCTCACGCTCGAGCAGCTTGCACCTCTTTTGGGCGACGGGGGTCGTTCGAACCTATGGGTGAACCGCGAGCTGACGCCGGGGCTTCCCATGTTTGGATACACGATCGAGCGCGACGGGGCACCCGCCGTGTTGATCTTTGTGCGTAGTGCGGCCGAAAACCAAATGACCCTCTATTATCAAAACCTGTTCCGCATCTTGTGCGGGCTGGTCGAAAGCGCGCTGGGCCGTGCCTTTGACTATGAGGCGGTGGCGCAGGATAAACGCTGCGTTGACGGCACTTGCGTGCTCAAGCAGGCTGCCTTTGGCCAAGAGCTCGCGGCGGAGCAGGCGCTGGCAGATAGCAAGATGGGGAGTTTTTTGCTCCTGCGCGTGGTACCGGGCATGGAGCCTGTCGGCGAGCTGGTGGGCGCAATTGGGTCGGCAATCCGCGAGAGCGACGCGGCGGGCTTGGTCGACGACGACGTGCTCTACCTGCTTATGCGCCAGGCAAAGGCGTGCGATCTGCCCATTATCCGCGAGCGCCTGAGCGCAAAGCGGATTGCGGTGGAGCCCGTCGATGGCGAGGACATCGTGGCGTTGCTGCAGCACATCTCTTACACCGGTGACGGTGAGGGGGGTGCCGCTTGATCTCGCTTGTCGTTGCTGCCGTCTTGCTGCTGATTCATACGCTGGTTTGCCTGATGCTGTGGACGCTCATGAAGCTGGGCCTGCTGCCGGTGCGCGGGCACATGCTGGCCGTGATAGTGCTGGTGCCGCTGTGGGGCCCGTTGCTGGTGGTTCTGCTATCGGTCCGCAGCGCGGTGTTTGGCGAGGGGCTGAAAGAGTCTGCGCTGGAGTCGCTGCGCTTCAACGACGACCTGCATCGTAGTATGTCGGTACCGAGTGGTGAGGACGATGCAGGCGTAGTGCCGCTCGAGGAGGCGCTCATCGTCAACGACCCGGCATACCGGCGCCGCCTAATGCTCTCCATGCTCACCGAGGAGCCCGACGCGTACCTGGCGCAGCTGCAGGCGGCTAAGCTTAACGACGACGCTGAGGTGGCGCACTATGCCGCGACGGCGGTGGCGCAGATCTCCAAGGAGTCCGACCTTAAACTGCAGCAGTTGGAGCGTGCCTTTAAGACGGATCCGAGCGCGCAAAACCTCAACGAATACTGTGATTTTCTTGGTGAATACTTGGGCTCGGGCTTGGCCGAGGGGCGTGTGGCTCAGATTCAGCGTCAACAGTACGCGCGCCTGCTTGCGCGTCGCTGCGAGCGCGAGGACACCTTTGAGCTGCGCATTCGATATGCGACGGCGCTGGCCGATGTCGGACAGATCGACGAGGCGCAGGCCGTGATCGACCAGCTGGTGCTCGACGTGCCCGAGGAGCAGGAGGTTTGGATGCTTTGCCTGCGCCTGGCCGTGATGCGCCGCGACGGTGACGAGGTCCACCGTGTGATCGATGCGATTGACAAGCAACATGTGTATTTGAGCGCCGACAACCGCGAAAAGTTGGCGTTTTGGCGCGACGGGGAGGAGGCCAGATGAGCGTGGCGCAACATATCCGCGACCGTGCAGGGCGCTTTCGTTGGATGGGACTCCTCGTGGTGTGGGCGGTCTTTATTGTCATGGCCGCTGTGCTGCTGGTGGAGCGTGCCGGCGTGCAGTACAGTGCGGGCCAGCATAAGCTGGGGATGCTGGCCGCCAACGATGCGGTGCCGGCCTCCTCGGCAATCTTTGGCCAAAAGCCCACGTGCCTGGTCATTACCGATTCCGATCAAGCTGGCGTCGAGGACGTAAAGGAACAGTTCGACCAGATCCTGCTCGACATGAAGATCGCCCATCGCGATGTTGATATTGCCACCGACGGTGCGGACGCGATCCCATCGCTCACGTCGTTTGATCGCGTGATTGTGCTTATGCCCTCGCTTGACGGACTGGGTACGCATCTGACCGATCTGATGAGTTGGGTGAGTGTGGGCGGCTCACTCATGCTGGGCATGACGCCAGATAACTCGAACTGCCTGCAGGCTATTGCTTCCAAGCTTGGGATCGAATCGGCCGGATATGACTATGTAAAAGCCGAAAGCATTGTGCCGAGCGAGGACTTTATGCTGGGCGGGGGAGAGCGCTACGAGCTCTCGGACCCCTTTGATTCGTCACTTTCGGTTTCGCTGCGCGAGACGGCTCGTGTGTGGGCTAAGACCGGTGATGCGGGTGCCCCGCTCATTTGGTCGAATGCCTGCGGTAACGGGCGCACCGTGGTATGCAATATCGGTATCTATGACAAGGTCATGCGCGGCTTTTACGCCGCGGCGGTCAGCCTGCTGGGCGATGTCACGGCCTATCCGGTCATCAACAGCGCCGTTTTCTACCTGGACGACTTTCCCAGCCCCGTGCCCTCGGGCGACGGCACCTACATCAAGCGCGACTACGGGCTTTCTGTCGCCGACTTTTATGCCAAGGTCTGGTGGCCCGATCTGCAAAAGCTCGCGCAAAAATATGGCGTTCGCTTTACCGGCGTGATGATCGAAAACTACGAGGACGCGGTCAACCAGACCGAGCCCGCGCGCCAACCCGATACCACGCAGTTCCGCTATTTTGGCGGCATGCTGCTGCAGATGGGCGGAGAGCTGGGCTTTCACGGCTACAACCATCAGCCGCTGGCGCTCTGGGATACCGACTATGGCACGCTGTACGACTACAAGACATGGAAGAACAAAGAGACGCTTGTTGCATCGCTCAACGAGCTTATCGCCTTCCAGGACGAGGTACTGCCCAACGCGCACGGCTCGGTCTACGTGCCGCCGTCGAATATCCTTTCGGCCCGCGCCCGCAAGATTATTGGCGAGGATGTGCCGCGCATTAAGACCATTGCAAGCACGTACTTTGAGGACGGAACCGACCTGCCCTACGTGCAGGAGTTTGGCGTGGCGAGCGATGGCATTGTGGAGCAGCCGCGTATCGTCTCGGGCGGCATGGTCGATGACACCTATATGCGTCTGGCCGCGGTGTCCGAGCTCAACATGCACTACGTGAGTACTCACTTTATGCATCCCGATGACCTGCTGGATCCCGATCGCGGCGCCAAGGAGGGCTGGGAAGTCTACAAGGGCGGCCTGACCGACTACCTGGACTGGCTTACCAAGTCTGCGCCCGACCTGCGCCGCCAGACCGGCTCGGAGTGCTCCGGTGCCATCCAGCGTTTTTCGTCCGTGACGGTGAGCGTGAATACCAGTGCGGATGCCTGGACGCTCAGTCTGGGCAATTTCCACGACGAGGCGTGGCTCATGTTCCGCGCCAATAATGGCGAGCCGGGTGCAGTCACGGGTGGCGAACTGACGCACCTTACGGGCAATCTGTATCTGCTCAAGGCAAATGATAAGACCGTGACGATCGAGCGCAAGGAGGGTGGCGATAAATGAGAATCTGCTTGGTACTCGAGGGTTGCTACCCCTATGTGCACGGCGGCGTATCTACCTGGATGCATGGCTATATCCAGGCCATGCCCGAGCACGAGTTTGTGCTGTGGGTGATCGGCGCGCATGCTGCCGACCGCGGCAAGTTTGTCTACGAGCTGCCCGGCAACGTGGTCGAGGTGCACGAGGTGTTCCTAGACGATGCCCTGCGGCTTTCGGGCGAGCAGCACGAAGCCAGTTTTAACGACCGTGAGCGCGAGGCGCTACGCCGTCTGGTGTCGCTCTCCAATCCGGACTGGGACGTGTTATTTGATATCTTCCACCGCCGTCGCGTGCATCCGCTCTCGTTTTTGCAGAGCCGCACGTTTATGGATATCTTTCGCGACGTGTGCCTGGCCGAGTATCCCTATACGCCCTTTGCCGATGCATTCCACACCATGCGCTCCATGTTGCTGCCCGTGCTCTACCTGTTGGGCAGCGAGGTGCCGGTGGCCGATGTGTACCATGCCATCTCGACCGGCTACGGTGGCCTGCTCGCCTGCCTGGGCTCAAGCGTTCACCATGCGCCGGTGCTGCTGACCGAGCATGGCATCTATACCCGCGAGCGCGAGGAAGAGATCATTCGCGCCGATTGGGTGGTGCCGTCGTTTAAGGACCGCTGGATTCGCTTTTTCTACCTGCTTTCGGAGGAGATCTACCGCCGCGCCTTCCGCGTGACCAGTTTGTTCCATAACGCCCGCAAGACGCAGATCGATATGGGCTGCGATGCGGGTAAATGCCTAGTCATCCCCAACGGCATCCAGTTCGACCGCTTTGAGGATATTCCCTTAAAGCAAGATGACGGCTGGGTGGACATTGGCGCGGTGGTGCGCCTGGCGCCCATCAAGGATGTCAAGACCATGATTTATGCCTTCTTTGAGCTGCACGAGCGCCTGCCCAAGGTGCGCCTGCACATCATGGGCGGCGTGGACGACGAGGAGTACGGCGCCGAGTGCCACGCGCTGGTCGAAACCCTGGGCGTGCGCGACCTGATCTTTACCGGCCGCGTCAACGTGGTCGAGTACATGGAAAAGCTCGACTTTACCATTTTGACGAGCATCTCCGAGGGCCAGCCGCTCAGCGTGCTGGAGTCGCTTGCCGCGCGCCGTCCCTGCGTGACGACCGAGGTGGGCTGCTGCCGCGAGCTGCTCGAAGGCGCACCGGGCGATGATTTTGGCGTGGCGGGTTTTGTGACGCCGCCTATGTATCGCAAGGGCTTGGCCGATGCCATGGAACGCATGTGCACAAGCCGCGCTCGTCGCATTGAGATGGGGGAGCGCGGCCAGCGTCGCGTTGCCACGTACTTCTTGCACGAGCAGATGCTCGCCAACTATCGCGCGCTGTACGACGAGACGGCGCAAGCGTTTGACCTGCCCAGAGAGGGGGAGTAGCCGGTGGCCGGAATCGGTTTTGAGCTCAAGCGCCTGTTTAGGCGCAAGGGTCTGTTTGCCACGATGCGCGCCTATGGCTACGCTGGCATTGTGTGCACGGGCCCCATGCTGCTGGGCGTGCTGCTCCAGGTGGGTATCTTGGTGCTGTGCGGTCTGTGGGGTGTGGGCCGTGCCAACCAAGATCTGCTGGTGTGCATGGTGACCTATACGCTGCTGGCGTCGCTCACGCTCACGAGTTTTTTCTCTATGCCGGTCACGCGCTTTTTGGCCGACATGCTTTTTGCCGAGCGCGAGGACGAGATTCTGCCTTCGTTTTGGGGCTCCAATGCTGTCATGCTCGTTGCGGGCACGGTGCTCTACGGCGTCTTTTTGCTGTTCTCGGGTGCCACGCTGCTGCAGGGGGCTGCTGTGCCTGTGGCTGTTCAACATTATGATCGTCAACTGGAACGGCATGAGTTACCTCACGGCCATCAAGGACTACCGCGGCATCCTGTGCAGCTTTGCGGCTGCCATTGGCGTGGCGTGCCTGTGCGCCCTGGCCGCGCTGGCGCTGGGACTGCCGCCGGTCGAGGGCCTGTTGGCGTCAATTGCTCTGGGCTACGGCGTCATGCTCGCCTGGGACGTGGTGCTGCTGTACCGGTATTTTCCTCAGAGCGACCGCAGCCCCTGGCCCTTTTTGCGGTGGCTCGATCAGTTTATGCCGCTGGCGCTCACGGGCCTGTTAACCAATCTGGGACTCTTTGCGCACCTGGTGATTATTTGGGCCGGTCCCATTGGCGTGCAGGTCAAGGGCTTGTTTTATGGTGCGCCCTACTACGATGTGCCGGCGCTCATCGCGTTTTTGACGATCCTGGTCACGACCGTCAACTTTGTGGTCTCGGTCGAGGTCAACTTCTATCCGCGCTACCGTGACTACTACAGCCTGTTCAATGACGGCGGCGTGGTAGGCGATATTGTGGTGGCCGAGGAGGAGATGCTCTCCACGCTCAACAGCGAACTGCGCTTTTGTGCGCTCAAGCAGCTGTTTGTGACCGCGGCGGTCATTTCGCTCGAGACCACGGTGCTCTCGGCCCTGCCACTGGGCTTTAACAACCTTATGCACGGGTATTTTCGCACGCTGTGCGTGGGCTATGGCCTGTATGCCGTGGGCAATACGATTCTGCTGATCTTGCTGTACTTTACCGACTACAAGGGCGCCGTGCTTGCCTCCGGGCTGTTCGCGGGCGTGGCGGGGCTGGCGACCGTCGTCTCGCTGTTCTTTCCGCAGCAGTTTTATGGCTTTGGCTTTTTGCTCGGCGCGGCGGTATTTTTTGTTGTGGCCCTAATGCGGCTCGATACCTATACCGCCAACTTGCCGTATCGTATTCTGAGCCAGCAGCCCATTGTGGCGACCGACAAGAAGGGGCGCTTTACGGAGCTGGGCCGCTTGCTTGACCGTGCCGAACAGCGCTACGAGGAACTGCGTCTAGAGGGCGAGCCGCATGGTGCGTTTGAGCGCACGGTGGTTCGCGTGTATCGCAATCGTTGGGGAGGTCCTGATGACCGATAGGATGATATCGCGTCGCCGCTTGATTGAGGCGGCTGCCGGCACATTGCTGCTTTCGGGCTGCTCTTCGCAGGACGAATCCTCGACAAAAAAGACCAAGAAGCAAGGCAAGATTAAAAAGGCCGATGCGTCTAGCGAGACCAAGCATCTTCGCGACAAGGATGAGCTGTACGAGGTCTACGACGACTCGGGTATCGTATGTATGTACCTGACGGTCTCTCGCGGCAACAGCTCCGAGAATACCGATCATAGCTGGGCCGAGATCAATACCTACTCGGTGTATGACTATGCCGACATGGGCGTGACGCGCTATCAGGTTATGGGCCTGCTGCAGCCTGGCGATGATAAGGGTCCCGTTGCTGGCGAGGTGGGCTATGGCGAGAAGGCGCCCAACGCCACGGTGCAGGTGCGCGGTCAGACGTCGAGTACCTATACGCAAAAGAACTACAAGGTGGAGCTCAAAAAGGGCAAGGGCACGTGGCGCCAGCAACATGCGATTGCGCTTAACAAGCACATGGGCGAGGGCATGCGCTTTCGTAACAAGATGGCTTACGATCTGATCCGCGGCATTCCCCAGATGATGGGCCTGCGCACGCAGTTTGTACACTTGTGGGTGTGCGACCAGACCGAAAAATCTAACGACACCTTTGAGGACTACGGACTGTTTACGCAGGTCGAGCAGCTCAACAAGACGGCGCTCAAGGCCCACGGTCTGGATAAGAGCGGGCATCTCTATAAGGTGAACAGTTTCGATTTCCATCGCTTTGAGGACACTATTAAGCTCACAGATGACCCCGACTATAACCAGACGGCGTTTGAGGGCATGCTCGAGATTAAGGGCGATTCGGACCATACCAAGTTAATCGAGATGCTCGATGCGCTCAACGACGATACGCAAAAGATCGACGATGTGCTCGACACCTACTTCGATACTGAGAACCTGGTCTATTGGATGGCGTTTCAGATCCTGACGGGCAACTGCGATAAGCAGAACCGCAACTGCTATCTGTACAGCCCGCTCAACTCAAATACCTGGTACTTTTTGGATTGGGACAACGACGGCATGCTGCGTAAGCTTGAGCTGGGCCTGAAGGGGTTTTCGGACTATGCGAGCTGGGAGCGCGGCGTAAGCAACTACTGGGGCAACGTGCTATTCAATCGTGCACTGCGTAGCAAATCGTTCCGCAGCGAGCTCGACCGCGCCGTAAAGGACCTGCGCTCGTATATGACCGAGGCGCGCCTGAGCAAGATGATCAAACATTATCGCGAGGTTACCGAATCGCTGGTCTTTGCTTCGCCCGATATCGACAATCTGCCTGTCACCAAGGACGAATACGAGCAGATTGCCGCGGCGATTCCCTTCGAGATCGAGGAGAACTACAAGAGCTTTCGCGAGAGCTATAAAAAGCCCATGCCGTTCTACATTGGCGTGCCGCAGATCGATAACGGTAAGCTGCGCATTAACTGGGATGCGTCCTACGACTTTAAGGCGCGTGACATTCGCTATACCGTGGAGCTGGCGCACGACTATGTCATAAGCGACGTGCTTTTTAGGGCCGAGGACGTGCTGCTGCCCGAGGTGACCTGCGATGCACCCGATGCCGGCCAGTATTTTGTACGCGTGCGCGCCACCAACTCAGACGGCTATACGCAGGATGCGTTTGACTACTATGTGACCGACGATGGCAAGCAGTACGGCATGAAGTGCTTTTACGTGCAGGACGGCGGTAAGGTCGTGGAGGATACGTATGAGGAGGGCTAGCGCACTGCTTGAGCGCTTGGCGGCTCCGCCCGAGCGCAGCACGCAGGAGCGCTACCGCCACGAGCTCAAATATCTCATCAACGAGGGTGAGCACGCTGCGCTTGCCTGCCGCATGTCGCCGGTGTTTAAGCTGGACAAGCATGCGCGCTCGGGCGGTTACACCATTCGCAGCCTGTACTTCGATGACTACAGCAACTCTGCTTACGAGGAAAAAGATGCCGGCATTCTCATGCGAAATAAGTATCGCGTGCGCATCTATAACGGCAGCGATAAGGTGATTAAGCTCGAGCGTAAAAAGAAGTACGGCAGCTGGATCTACAAGGAGGACGCGCCGCTTACGCGCGACGAGTTTGAGCGCATCCTGGCCGGCGAGTACGACTTTTTGTTGAGAAGTCCCCACCAGCTGTGCCGCGAGTTCTACATCGAGTGCATCTGCAACATGATGCGCCCGCGGACCATCGTGGACTACGAGCGCGAGCCGTGGGTGATGGACGAGGGCACCGTGCGCATTACCTTTGATAGTAACGTGCGTGCCGCGGTGGGGAGCTTTGACATCTTTGATGCGACACTGCCCGCGTTGCCGGTCTTGGAGCCCGGCAAGCTGGTGATGGAGGTCAAGTTTACGGAGTTTTGCCCGCAGCTGGTGCGCGATATGGTGCCGCCTGACGCGGCCGAGCTTACGGCGGTCTCCAAGTACTGCCTGTGTTACGAAAAGACCGCCTACCTGCGCGGTTTTAACTACTGGGAATCGGATTTTGAGAACCGAGGGGATATTTAGACCATGAGCACCAGGGACTTTTTTAAGAACTCCGTCTTGGAGGCGTTTGGTCAGGTCGACCCTGCCAAGATCGGCCTGTCGCTGCTCGTTGCGCTCGCCATGGGCATCCTGATCTATTGCGTGTACAAGCGCTTTTTTACCGGCGTGGTGTATTCGCGCAGCTTTGCCGTGACGCTCGTGGGTATGTGCGTGCTTACCTGCATGGTTACGCTTGCGATCTCGACGAACGTGGTCATCTCGCTCGGTATGGTGGGCGCTTTGTCCATCGTCCGCTACCGTACGGCGGTCAAGGACCCGCTCGACCTGCTGTATCTGTTTTGGGCCATTACCACGGGCATTACGGCCGGCGCCGGCATGTACGCGCTCGTGGGGCTCACGGCGGTGGTGATCGTGGTGATGATCGCCGGCTTTGCGAGCCACCAGGACAAGTCGCGCGTGTACATGATGGTCATCCACTACACGGGCCAGACCACCGGCGACGATATCGTGCGCGCGTTTGGGCGCACCAAGTTTTCCGTCAAATCCAAGACGATGCGCGGCGACAAGGTCGAGATGGCCGTCGAGGTGTTCTCTGACGGTGCGGATATGCCCTATGCCGACGCCATTCGCGCGCTCGACGGCGTGAAAGACCTGACGCTCATCCAGTACAACGGCGAGTATCATGGATAACTATGTTCCGGTGTTCTAACGAACGCCGGACCGCTCGACGCTGCGCGGGCATCTGCCGGGCGATCTGCCGCTCAAACCGTCGCTCGCGTACATGAAGTACGCTTCGCTCCTCTTTCGCGGCACCTCGCCACGGCAGCTGCCCGCTCGCTGACGTTTGCTCGACCTGGGTGATATTGATTTATCCGAAGCGCCGTCACGGGTATCATGGTGAAAGCGATTTCAATGACAGGGGTGCTCGTGGTAAAGATGAAAGATGTGGCCGAGTTGGCTGGCGTTTCGAGCGCCGCGGTCTCGCGCTACCTCAACGGTGGATATATCTCGGCGGACAAGGCCGAGCGCATTAAGCAGGCGATTGAGCTGACCGGATACGTGCGATCTAGTCAGGCTCGCGCGCTGCGCACCGGTTCCACCAAGCTCATCGGCGTCATCGTGCCTAAGATTAACTCGGAATCCGTGAGCCGCATTACCGCCGGTATTGGCCAGGTGCTCGGTCGCCGTGGCTACCAGATGCTGCTCGCGAATACTGATAACGTGGCCGAGCGTGAGCTCGAGTATCTCGACCTGTTCCAGAACCACCCGGTCGATGGCATCGTGCTCGTGGCGACCATGATCACCGACGAACATCGTGCGGCCATTGCGTCTTGCCGTGTGCCCATTGTGCTGATCGGTCAAAACGTCGAGGGCGCGGCTTGCGTCTACCATGACGATTACGAGGCCGCCTTTGAGCTGGGCCAGGCGCTCGCGAAGCATGTTGAGGGCAAGATTGCCTATATCGGTGTTACCGAGGAAGACCGTGCCGCCGGTTACGACCGTCGTCGTGGTTTTGAAGCGGGCTTACGCGCCGCGGGTGTTGCGCTCGATCCCGAGCTGATTCGCCGCGGGTCCTTTACCCTCGATTCCGGCTATCGTGCGTCGCGCGAGCTGCTGGGCGAAGTGCCCGATGTTTCGTTTATCGCCTGCGCGACCGACACCATGGCGGCGGGCGCCTTGCGCGCGCTTGACGAGGTGCGCGGTATGGGCGAGGGCGTGCACCGCGTGAGCGGTTTTGGCGACAACGCATTTTTGAGCGCGCTGACGGGCGGCATTCCCACCGTGCATTACGGCTACCTGACCAGCGGCGTCGAGGCGACCAATATGCTGCTCGACGCACTCGATGGCGAGGAGGGGGAGAGCGGTCTCAAGACGCTCAAACTTGGGCATCAGCTCATGAATGTCTAGGCCTTGGACGCGTCTGCCTGCCTTTGAGCCCCTGTTTTTTGTCCTAAAACTACCATTCGCCGGCTTATTTCTACCGTTCACCCTACTGTGAAAACGATTACAGACATATGAGACTGAAAACGATTACAGTGTAAGTGTCAAAGATGGCCGGGTGCAGATGCGCCCGTTGGAGGAAAGGGAAGTCATGGACTACCGCAAATCAGCCCAAGAGGTGCTCGACAACATCGGTGGCGCCGGCAACGTTGTTTCGGCCGCACACTGCGCCACGCGTCTGCGCCTTGTGATTG
Source organism: Collinsella sp. (assembly GCA_018382125.1). Taxonomy (GTDB): domain Bacteria; phylum Actinomycetota; class Coriobacteriia; order Coriobacteriales; family Coriobacteriaceae; genus Collinsella. The sequence continues at coordinate 44,692 of JAGZQO010000005.1, read as the reverse complement.
CCGATAACGCCAAGGTCGACAAGGAGGCCCTCGAGAATATCGACGGCGCCAAGGGCGTCTTTGAGGCCCAGGGCCAGCTCCAGATTATTTTTGGCACTGGCACCGTCAACAAGGTCTACGACGAGTTCATTGCGCTCAGCGGCGTCGAGGCTGCCACCAAGGCCGAGGTCAAGGAGGCAGCGGCGCAGCAGCAGAACATCTTTATGCGTGCCATTAAGGTGCTCGGCGACGTCTTTGTCCCCATCATCCCCGCCATCGTGGCTTCGGGCCTGCTGCTGGGCATTATGAGCGCCCTCAACTTTATGGCCTCCAACGGCTTTATCGCGCTCGACACCAATAACTTTATTTATAAGATTGCCGACCTGGTCTCGGGCACGTCCTTTGGCATTCTGCAGATCCTGATCGGTTACTCCGCGGCTAAGGCCTTTGGCGCCAACCCGTACCTGGGCGCCGTCGTCGGTGGTGCATTCATCAACTCCTCGCTGCAGAGCGCCTATACGGTTGCCTCCGAGGGCGTGCAGACCATGGTCAACGTCATCCCCGGCGTGTACAGCTTTGAGTGGGTCGGCTATCAGGGTCATGTGATCCCCATCGTCATCGCCTGTGCCATTCTCGCCTTCCTCGAGAAGCGCCTGCACAAGATCGTTCCCGAGATGTTCGATCTCTTTGTGACTCCGCTTGTCTCGGTGTTCGTGACCGTGCTCGTGACTCTTGTTGCCGTCGGCCCCATCTTTGTCTGGGCCGAGAACGCCATCCTCGGTCTGATCCAGACCCTGCTGACCCTGCCCTTCGGCATCGGTTCCTTTATCGTCGGCCTGTTCTATGCCCCCACGGTCGTTACCGGTATCCACCAGATGTACACCGCCATCGACCTGGGCCAGCTCGCCCAGTACGGCGTGACCTATTGGCTGCCCATCGCCAGCGCTGCCAATATCGCCTAGGGTGGCGCCGCACTTGCCGTTGCCTTTAAGACCCGCGATGCCAAGATCAAGGGCCTGGCGCTTCCTTCCGCTCTGTCCGCCTTCATGGGCATTACCGAGCCGGCCATCTTTGGTGTGAACCTGCGCTTCTTTAAGCCTTTCATCGCCGGCTGCATCGGCGGCGGTTGCGGTGCCCTGGTCTGCGCTCTCACCTCGCTTGCCGCTTCCGGCACCGGCGTTACCGGCATCTTCGGTATCCTGCTGTGCCTGGCACAGCCCGTGCAGTACGCGATCATGTTTGCGGTCGCCGCGGTCGTGTCCTTTGCCATCTCGTTTGTCCTGTACAAGGATGAGCCCAAGGCTTCCGAGCAGGCCTAAGAGTTTTTGATTGAGGGGTGCCCGCGGGTTGTATGCTCGCGGGCGTTTCCCGTATCTGGTGCCGATCTCTGGCGCCTTGTAACTTTCGATCCGTTAGGACTTTGATATGTCTAATGCACTTGGCCGCGACCTTGCAAAGTTGGTTGCCGCTGTTGACGCCGCCGCCTCTGAGTGCGGTCATGGCGTGTATGGCCAGCGCTTCCATATTATGCCGCCGGCTGGCTGGCTCAACGACCCCAACGGTCTTTGCCAGGCGGGCGGCGTGTTCCATGCCTATTTTCAGTATGCGCCGTTTGATGTCGAGGGTGGCGTTAAGGCTTGGGGTCATGCGACGAGTCGCGACCTTATGACGTGGGATTACGTGGGCGCTCCACTGCTGCCCGACGAGCCGTTCGATTGCCATGGCGTGTATTCGGGCTCCGCGCTTGCCGAAGACGGTCGCATTCGCGTACTGTACACGGGCAACGTGAAGCTTTCCGATGCGGACGGCACGTACGACTACGTCAATACCGGCCGCCGCGCCGATACTGTTTATGTCGAGAGCGTTGATGGCCTTGCCGGTCGGGAGTTCAGCCAAAAGCGCGTGGTGTTGGCGTCCGAGGATTATCCCGAGGATTTGACCTGCCACGTGCGTGACCCCAAGGTGTGGCGCGATGATGATGGGCGTAATCACATGGTGCTGGGCGCGCGTCGTCGCGTGGACGGGCCGCATGTCGAGAGCCGTTTTTGTGCGATGCACGGCGAGGGTGCCGGGCGCGATGTGGGCGAGATCCTGGTGTATGGCTCGCCCGATATGCTGAGCTGGGAGCTCGAGAGCCGTGTTTCTACGTCCGAGCGCTTTGGCTTTATGTGGGAGTGCCCGGGGTATCTGGAGCTTGAGGCGGATGGTGGTGTGCCGGCGAAGTGGCTGTCCTTCTCTCCCCAGGGGCTTGAGGGCGGCCGTTGGGACCGCGGCAACGTATACGCTGCTGGCTACATGCCTGTAACGGGCGACATTACCGGTGGCAATGACGCTTATGAGCTGGGCGAGTTCCGCCTGTGGGACGCCGGTTTTGACTTCTATGCTCCGCAGGAGTTTACGTCCGAGGATGGTCGCCACATTTTGATCGGCTGGATGGGCATGCCCGATGAGCCGACCTATGACAATGCGCCCACCGTGGCGTGCGGCTGGCAGCACTGCATGACAGTGCCGCGCGAGCTTACGGCCGGTGACGGCGGCGTGGTGCTGCAGCAGCCGGCGCGCGAGATCGAGCTCCATTATGCCTCGGTGCGTGTGGGGGAGGGCTCTTTGGAGGTTGCCGGCGATACCTGCTTTGACGTTGTTGTTGACGGTGTCGACGGCGCGTTTACCGCGACCGTTGATGGCGAGCTAAAGCTGGCGCTTGTGCCCGCTGGGGACGAACTGCCCTCGCGCTTTGAGATGCGATTTACCGATGAGGGTCGCGCTTCTGCCGGCTGCGGTCGTACCATGCGCTGGGAGCCCATCGACGAGGTTCGTAATGTGCGCATTGTTGGTGATGTCTCGTCGGTCGAGGTGTTTGTGAACGATGGCGCGCTCGTGTTTTCGACGCGCATCTATCCCGAGGCCTATGGCGTGACCGTTGACGCTCCGGGTGCGAGCGTGAACTATCACACGCTCAATATCTAGGCGTTTCGTCGCATATCGGCGCTATACTGCAGCCGTTGCCCACGATGAGGGGAACACCCGCATCGTGGGTTTTTGCTTATGAAGGGGCGATGCCTTGTGGATGTACAGCAGCTAGAAGAGGCCTGGGCTGTAAGGACCGGCGCGCGTGAGGCGCGTCTTGTTGCGGCCCCGCATGTGCCGGCGGCTCTGTCGCTGCTGGGTATTGTGCGTCCCGGTGACCGCCTGGTGGCCTTTGCGGACGACTTTGTCGATGCGTTTGCGCGCGGCTTTGATGGCTGCGATGTCGCGCTGGTGGGCTCGGGGTCCGCCGATGCGTTTGCTGCCGCGTCCGAGGGCTTTGATGCTTCGTTTGATGCCGAGGGGTCGCACCTGTGGTGGTTTGTTAACTCAATCGGTGGCTTTGGTCTGCGTGTGCCCGATCTGCGCGCTCTGGGCCGCGCTGCTCGTGAGGCCCACGCGCTGCTGGTTGTGGACAACATCGTGGCGTCGGCTTTTGGCTGCGATCCGCTGCGGCTGGGTGCTGCGCTGTCGCTTGAGGCGCTCGATCGCGTGTGCGCCGGCAAGGCTCCGTGCAAACTCGTTGCCGCTTCGGTGGCGCGGTCGCAGCTCAAACGCCATCATGTGGATGCTGCTGCCGAGTGCGCGCATGCCCTGCTTGAGGGCTGTGGCTTGGCCAAGCTTGATTTGCCTGCTGACGAGGCCGCTGTGCTGGAGCGCGGGTTCGACTCGCTCGACGCTCGCATGCAGGCTCACTTTGACCGCGCACGTGCGCTGGCCGAGTATCTGGCCGCCAACGAGATGGTGCGCAACGTGCGCTATCCCGGGCTGAGCTCTCATCCCGACCATGCGGTTGCAACGGGAATCCTCGAGCATGGTTTTGGCCCGGCAGTTGAATTTGACCTTATCGAGCGTAGCGCGGGAGAGCTGTTCGACGCTTTGCCGGGGGAGTTTCGCACATCGCCTGCCGGCGGCGCAACGACGCGCCTCTCGGCCACGCGCGGCAAGCAGGGGAGCACCATCCGCCTCTTCGCCGGCACCGACAACCCCCTGGTCGTAGCGTCCGCCCTAGATAACGCCCTCCGCAACTAGCTAAATCATCCTCGACTCCATAAGTTGCGGTGAAATAGGGATTGATTTACGGCTTTAACCGCATAAACAGTCCCTACTTCACCGCAACTTATGAGAAGGGGTTGGGTAGCTAAAAGCCCCGTCCCAAATTGGCTACTCTTTGATGCTGGCGATGAGGTCGTTTGCTTTGGTGGCAATGACGTTGTTGATGTCGGTCTGCAGCTCCTCGTAGGCCGCTATGGCTCGCTCTCCGGCGGGCGTGAGCGTGGATCCGCGGGCGCCGTCGCGCTCGATGAGCTTGCAGCCCAGCTGACCTTCTGCCTCGTTTACAATGCGCCAGGCCTTGGAATACGCCATGCCCATGCTCTTGGCGGCGCGGTTGAGCGAGTGCTCGCGGGCGATACCCTGCAGCAGCAAGACACAGCCGTGTCCAAACACGCCCGGCAGATCTTTGTCGCACGCTTGAATGACCAACTTTGCCGTCGTCTTGTACTCCATACGCTCCACGTCTCCCCGCTAAAGTGTTTGCTGGGCAAACGCAAAGCCTGCGTCAAACCCTCGTGTGCTCTTCTTAAATCATGCATTGTAGCAGTCAAAGTGCGTTAAGATACTTCCCCAGTATTGGGCGCCCAAGGTTGGGCTGGGTCCTACGAGGCCTGCAGCCGACCGGTCGCATGGAAAAAGGAGAAACATGGCTACGTTCTTTCCCGGTGAGTCCCACACGTTTTCGGAGTATCTGCTGGTCCCTGGTTACTCGTCCTCGCAGTGCATTCCCAACAACGTCTCTCTTAAGACGCCGCTAACCCGCTTTAAGCGCGGTGAGAAGCCGGCAATCACCCTGAACATCCCCATGGTTTCCGCCATCATGCAGTCCGTCTCGGGCGTCGACATGGGTGTCGCGCTCGCTACCGAGGGTGGCCTGTCCTTCATTTACGGTTCCCAGAGCGCCGAGTCCGAGGCCGCCATGGTCAAGGCCGTCAAGGATCACAAGGCCGGCTTCGTTCAGTCCGATTCCACGCTGACCCCCGACATGACCATGGAGCAGGTCATCGAGCTCAAGGAGAAGACCGGTCACTCCACCATGCCGGTTACCGACGACGGCACTCCCAAGGGTAAGCTCCTGGGCATCGTCACCAGCCGTGACTATCGTCCCAGTCGCGATGACCACCAGACGAAGGTCTCCGAGTTCATGACCCCGCGTGAGCAGCTCATCGTGGGCGACAAGAACATCAGCCTCAAGGTCGCCAACGACGTCATCTGGGACAACAAGCTCAACGCCCTGCCCATCGTCGACGATAACGATCACCTCATGGGCATCGTCTTCCGCAAGGACTACGATAGCCACAAGAGCAACCCCAACGAGCTGCTCGATAACGACAAGCGCTACATGGTCGGCGCCGGTATCAACACCCGCGACTATGCCGAGCGCGTGCCGCTGCTCATCGAGGCCGGTGCCGACGTTCTGTGCATCGACTCCTCCGAGGGCTTCAGCGAGTGGCAGAAGCGCACTATCGAGTGGATCCGCGCCAACTACGGCGAGGACGTCAAGGTTGGTGCCGGTAACGTCGTCGACGCCGAGGGCTTCCGCTTCCTGGCCGACTGTGGTGCCGACTTCATCAAGGTCGGTATCGGCGGCGGCTCCATCTGCATCACCCGTGAGACCAAGGGTATCGGCCGTGGCCAGGCCACCGCGCTGATTGATGTCTGCCGTGCTCGCGACGAGTACTACGAGGAGACCGGCGTCTACGTGCCCGTGTGCTCCGACGGCGGCATCGTCTACGACTACCACATGACGCTCGCCCTTGCCATGGGCGCCGACTTTATGATGCTGGGCCGCTACTTCGCCCGCTTTGATGAGAGCCCGACTGAGCGCGTCAACGTGAACGGTCAGTACATGAAGGAGTACTGGGGCGAGGGCTCTGCGCGTGCCCGCAACTGGCAGCGCTACGACCTGGGCGGCGCCGCGAAGCTCAGCTTCGTCGAGGGCGTCGACTCCTATGTTCCCTATGCCGGCTCCCTCAAAGACGGCGTGGGCGGCACGCTCTACAAGGTCAAGTCCACGATGTGCAACTGCGGTGCCCTCTCGATCCCCGAGCTTCAGGAAAAGGCACGCCTGACCCTGGTGAGCTCGACCTCGATCGTCGAAGGCGGCGCCCACGATGTAGTCGTGAAGGATTCTCAGCAGTCCGTATCTTATCGATAAGGTAAGAGCCTCACATAAAGGTTGAGTTTCAACCACGTTATTTAGATAAAGCGAGATGCCCGCAAGTCGCAGGCATCTCGCTTGTCGTATTTGCTATCATCAGTCAAGTTAACCTTAGGGTCGGGCGGCTTGGCTTTGTTCGCTACAAGTTCCGCACGCAAAGAAGAGCACTTAATGTGCTCTTCGTCTTGCGCAGGACTGTCCGCAGTAGCGAATAAAGCCAAGCCGCCCGACCCCAGCTAAGATTAAAGGAGCTGATATGTGCGATTGCACAGATCATAAGGACGAGATCCCTGCCTACGACGCGCAGGCCATTGAGTCCAAGTGGATGAAGGCCTGGGAGGACTCCAACCTCTTTGCCGTCGACACCGACGAGAGCAAGCCCAAGAAGTATGTGCTCGAGATGTTCCCGTATCCGTCGGGCGACCTGCACATGGGCCACGCGCGCAACTATACCATCGGCGATGCCATGGCCCGTCAGGCCCGCATGCGCGGCTACGACGTGCTGCACCCCATCGGCTTTGACGCCTTTGGCCTGCCTGCCGAGAACGCCGCCATCAAGCACAACACGCAAGCTGCCGCCTGGACGTATAAGAACATGGACCAGGCGCTCGCCACGATGAAGCGCATGGGCTTCTCCTACGATCTGGATCGCATGGTCAAGACCTGCAGCCCCGACTACTACCGTTGGGGTCAGTGGATCTTTGAGAAGCTGTGGGAAAAGGGCCTGGTCTACCGCAAGAAGAACCCGGTCAACTGGTGCCCTAACTGCAAGACCGTTCTGGCCAACGAGCAGGTCACCGAGGGCAAGTGCTGGCGCTGCGGCACCGAGCCCGAGAAGCGCGACCTTGAGCAGTGGTACTTCAAGATTACCGAGTACTCCCAGGAGCTGCTCGACGACCTGGAGAAGCTCCCCGGCTGGCCCGAGCGCGTCAAGCAGATGCAGGCCAACTGGATCGGTCGCTCCGAGGGCGCCGAGGTTGACTTTACCCTTTGCGACCAGGATGGCGAGCCCATCGAGGGCGACGAGGGTAAGATCACCGTCTTCACCACGCGTGCCGATACGCTCTTTGGTGTGTCCTTCTTTGTCCTGGCTCCTGAGTACGCCCGTCTTCACGAGCTCGTCGAGGGCACGGAGTACGAGGAGGCCGTCACTAAGATCGTCGAGGACTCCAAGCATATCTCTGCTGTCGAGCGTGCCCAGGGCACCCTCGAGAAGCACGGTGCCTTTACGGGCCGCTACGTGGTGAACCCCGTCAACGGCGAGAAGGTTCCCGTGTGGGTTGCCGATTATGTCGTTGCCGACTACGGCACCGGCGCCGTCATGGCCGTTCCCTGCGGCGACCAGCGCGATTTTGAGTTCGCCCGCAAGTACGACCTGCCGATCGTACCGATCATCCTGGACGATGACGATCGCGCTGCCGTCGAGGCCAGCGGCGAGACCATCGATACCTTCCATGCCGAGACCGTCGACTGGGATTGCGCCCACGCTGCCGAGGGCACGCTCGTCCAGTCCGGCAAGTACACCGGCATGCGCGGCGGTAAGCACTCCGAGGGCGAGGCTGCGATCGTGGCCGACCTCGAGGCCATGGGCTGCGGTCGTCGCAAGGTCGAGTTCCGTCTGCGCGACTGGCTCATTTCCCGTCAGCGCTATTGGGGCAACCCCATCCCGGCCATTCACTGCGAGCACTGCGGTATCGTGCCCGTGCCCGAGGATCAGCTGCCGGTGACGCTGCCCGAGAACCTGGACCTGGGCGCCGGCGAGACTCTCGCCGAGTGCAAGGAGTTCTACGAGACCACCTGCCCGGTCTGCGGTCGCCCGGCCAAGCGCGAGACCGATACCATGGACACCTTCACCTGCTCCAGCTGGTATTACCTGCGCTATACCGATCCGCACAACACCGAGCTGCCCTTCTCCCGTGAGACCGCCGACCGTTGGATGCCCGTCGATAACTACATCGGCGGCATCGAGCACGCTATTCTGCACCTGCTCTACAGCCGCTTCTTTACCAAGGCACTGCGCGACCTGGGCCTGCTGAGCGTGGACGAGCCCTTCACCAACCTGCTGTGCCAGGGCATGGTCAAGGACGAGAACGGCGACACCATGTCCAAGTCCAAGGGCAATGTCGTGCCCCCGAGCTCGGTCATCGAGCCCTACGGCGCCGACACCATGCGTTTGGCGATCCTGTTTATCGCCCCGCCCGAGAAGGACTTCGACTGGGATCCCAAGGCCGTTGAGGGCGCCAACCGCTTCATCAAGCGCGCCTGGCGTATCGTTTGGCAGCTCGTCCAGTCCGGCGACGCCAACGTGGCCTTCGACAAGTCCGCGCTCGACGAGGTTGCGATGAAGCTCTATCGCGAGCGTCACCGCACCATCGCCAAGTGCACCGAGGACTTTGACCGCGGCCAGTTTAACACCGCGATCTCGGCCGTCATGGAGCTCGTCAACGCGGCGAGCGCCTACCTCAACGCCACCGAGGGTACCGCGCGCGACAAGGCGCTGTGCTATGGCGTGGCTAAGGATATCGTGAGCGTCCTGGCGCCCATCTGCCCGTTCTGGGCCGACGAGCTGTGGCACGAGGCCCTCGGCTGCGAGGGCAACGCCTACACCGCCGCCTGGCCCGAGTTCGACCTGGCCGAGTCCGTTGAGGACACGGTGCAGATCGTGGTCCAGGTGCTCGGTAAGGTTCGCGGTCGTGTCGACGTTGCCCGCGATGCCTCTAATGAGGATATGCAGGCTGCCGCCGAGGCCGCCGTCGCCAAGTGGCTTGAGGGCAAGACGGTCGTCAAGGCCATCTGCGTGCCTGGCAAGCTGGTCAACCTGGTGGTCAAGTAAGCATTGCGCGCTTAACTGACGCATAAAAGACGAGGGGCGATCCGGTTGGGTCGTCCCTCGTTTTTCATGTACCTGCCCTGATGTCTGCGGTCAATTGTCCTATTCTTGTGGAGAAGCTGTGCGCACGCTGACCTGCAGATTCGTACTGTGCTTGCACGTTTCCGCAGCTATTGGTATAGTTTGCTTGCAAATGAAGTTGTAATTGAAAGAAGTGGGGTTTCGGCCCCGCTTCTTTTTTGTATGGATGGAGGTGCCGCAATGGTCAAGACCAAGACCGAGCAGGCGATCATCGACGCGCTCGAGGCCGTCGCTCCCCAGCACGATGTCGACATCGTCGACGTCGAGCTCGTGGGTGCCACCAAGGCCCCCTGCGTGCGCGTGCGTATCGAGGGTGCCGAGGGTCAGAGCCTGTCGCTCAACGACGTCACGGCCAACACCAAATGGGTCGGCGATGTGATTGAGGAGCTCGACCCCATCTCTTCGAGTTATACGCTCGAGGTGTCGAGCCCGGGCATGGCGCGCCCGCTACGCCGCCCGTGCGACTTTGCCCGCTTTGTGGGCGAGAACTGCGAGCTCACCTCCACCGCCACCGAGGGTCGTCGCAAGTACGCCGGCAAGATTGCCGCCGCCACCGAGACGAACGTGACCCTTGAGCTCGAGGGCGGCGAGTCCGTTACCCTCGATTTCTCTGATGTTAAAAAGTGCAAGTTGAAGCCCACCTACGACTTCAAGCCCGCGAAGGAAGGAAAGTAAGATGGCAGCATCCGACATGATGTCCGCCCTGATGGAGCTTTGCCAGGAGAAGCACATCGACCAGCTCTACCTGATCGACCGCCTGGAGCAGTCGCTCGCCAAGAGCTATGCCGAGATCCTGCATCTTGAGTGGGGCGCCAAGGTGACCATCGACCGCACCACCGGCAAGATCTACGTCTACCGCCTGGAGCCGATCGACGATTCCATGGACGAGGAGGGCAACTTCACCGAGTTCGAGGAGATCGACGTCACCCCCAAGAACACGAGCCGCATCGCCGCCCAGCACGCCAAGGCCGAGATCAACGCCATCGTGCGCAACTCCGCCCGCGAGCAGATCTACGAGGAGTTCTCCGGCCGCATCGGTGACCTCATCAGCGGTACCGTGCTGCAGTCCACGCCCGACTTCACGATCGTCAAGATTCGCGAGGGCGTCGAGGCCGAGCTTCCGCACTTCGACCAGCGCCGTTACGAGAACGAGCGCAACGAGCGTCCGATGGGCGAGCGCTACCTGCACAACCAGCACATCAAGGCCGTGATCATCGACGTTCGCGACCCCAACTCCAACCTGCAGCCGGTTCGTGGCGAGCACAGCCGTCCGCCGATTGTCATCTCCCGTACCCACCCCGAGCTCATGCGTCGTCTGTTTGAGCAGGAGGTGCCCGAGATCTATGAGGGCACCGTCCAGATCAAGTCGATCGCCCGCGAGCCCGGCCAGCGCTCCAAGGTCGCCGTTCACTCGCTCGACGACCGTTTGGATCCCGTGGGCGCCTGCGTCGGCCCCAAGGGCAGCCGTGTCCGCGCTGTCGTGGGCGAGCTCCGTGGCGAGCGCGTCGACGTCATCCTGTGGGATGCCGATCCTGCCGTCTACGTCGCCAACGCCCTGTCGCCCGCTAAGGTCACCCGCGTCCTCATCGACGAGGAGAAGGCCTACGCCGGCGTCATCGTGCCCGACGACCAGTTGTCCCTCGCCATCGGCAAGGAGGGCCAGAACGCCCGCCTCGCCGCGCGCCTGACCGGCTGGCACATCGACATCAAGTCCGAGACGCTTGCCGCCGACATCCTCAAGAACGTTCCCGTTCACGAGGAGCCCGCCGCCGACCTGATCGGTGACGAGGAGGACGAGGACGTCCGCCGCTGCGAGTACGTGTCCGAGGACGGCATCCAGTGCCGCAACCAGGCTCGTCCCGGCTCCCGATTCTGCGGTGTCCACGACACCGACGCCTTCGATGATGCGGAGGACCTGATCTAGCGCGCGCTTGCGCCGGGCGGGTCCCGGCGCGTCTCCCACGCTCGTTCAGTCTCTAGGCACCCAAGGTGCCAGAAAGGGTAGGTGAAGTCATATGGCAAAAGTCCGTGTGTCCACCCTGGCCAAAGAGTTCGGCATGACCTCCAAGGAACTGATGGGTCATCTCGCCGATATGAAGATTCCCGCTAAGTCCGCTTCCTCCACCTTGGAGGACGCTTATGTCGCCATGGTCCGCAAGCAGCTCGCCTCGGTGATCGAGGCCCGCGCCCAGGAAGTCGAGGCCGCCAAGCAGGCCGAGGAGCAGGCAGCTGCCGCCGAGGAGGCCGCTCGCGCCGCCGAGGCCGAGCGCGAGCGCATCGCCGCCGAGAAGGCCCGCGAGGAGGAGCGTCGCCAGTTTGCTGCAGCCCAGGCTGCCGAGGAGGCTGCCCGCGCCGAGGCCGAGGCCAAGAAGAAGGCCGAGCAGGAGCGCCTTGCCCGCGAGAAGGAGGAGGCTGCCCGCGAGGCCCAGCGCCGCGCCGTTCCCGCTTCCGACTCCGGTTCGCGTTTCCGTTCGCTGCTCGACCAGATCGCCGCACAGGAGACCGTGCTCAAGGAGAAGAAGGACGCCGAGGACAAGGCCAAGGCCGAGCGCGCCGCCGAGCGCGGTAACCGTCGTGGCGGCAACAACGACCGCCGCGGTGGCCGTCGTAACGATCGCAACGCTTCCGACAACAACTCCGAGCGCAACGCCTCCGAGAGCCGTCCGCACAGCCATCGCACCAACGCCAGCAACAACGTCGCTGCCGGCATGGACTTCCCCAACCCCGACAAGCAGGGCAAGGGCAAGAAGCGCAAGGGCGGTCACAACAACGAAGAGGACCACTACAGCCGCATGGCTCGCGAGGCCGAGGAGTACAGCCGCGAGAAGGTGCTCGAGGAGGCTCGTGCCGCCGTCGAGGAGGCCTCTCGCGAGTCCACCGGTCGCCGCAAGAAGCGCAAGGAGAAGCGCGAGCGCGAGGCTGCCAAGGCTCAGGAGGAGCGCAAGATAGAGGAGGCGCTGGCCCAGGGCGTGAACCCCGAGGACCTCGACGCCATCAAGGTCTCCCAGGGCGTTACCGTTCAGGAACTTGCCGAGGCGCTCGACGTTCCGGCCAACGACATCATCAAGCGCCTGTTCCTGCTGGGTACTCCGCTCACGATGACGCAGTCCATGTCCGACGACCTTGTCGAGCTCGTTGCCGACGACCTGGGCCGTCAGATCAAGATCATCACCCCCGAGGAGGAGAACACCTTCTCGTTCTACGACGATCCCGCCGACCTCAAGCCGCGCGCCCCGGTCGTCACCGTCATGGGCCACGTCGACCATGGCAAGACGTCGCTGCTCGACGCCATCCGTCACACCGGCGTTGCTGCCGGCGAGGCGGGCGGCATTACGCAGGCCATCGGCGCTTCGCAGGTCATGATCAACGACCGCAAGATCACCTTCATCGATACCCCGGGCCACGCCACCTTTACGGCTATGCGTGCCCGTGGCGCCAAGGTGACCGACATCGTCATTCTGATCGTGGCTGCCGACGACGGCGTCATGCCCCAGACCGTCGAGTCGATCAACCACGCCAAGGCCGCCGGCGTACCCATCGTCGTCGCCGTCAACAAGATCGATAAGCCGGGCGCCAACCCCGACCGTGTGCGTCAGGAGCTCACCGAGTACGGAGTCATCCCCGAGGAGTGGGGCGGACAGAACATGTTCGTCAACATCTCGGCTAAGCAGAAGATCGGTATCGACGAACTTCTGGAGACCGTGCTGCTCCAGGCCGACGTGCTCGAGCTCAAGGCCAACCCGGACACCTTTGCCTCCGGCAACGTCCTCGAGGCCAAGCTCGACAAGGGCCGCGGCTCGGTCGCTACCGTGCTCGTGACCCGCGGTACCCTGCACGTGGGCGATACGCTGGTCGCCGGCCTTACCTACGGCCGCGTCCGCGCCATGCTCGACCCCAAGGGCCGCGCCGTCACCGAGGCCGGTCCCTCCGACGCCGTCGAGATCCTGGGCCTGCAGTCCGTGCCCAACGCCGGCGACGAGTTCCGCGTGTTCGAGGACGAGCGCGAGGCACGCGCCCTGGCCGACGAGCGTTCGCTGAAGGCCCGTATCGAGGAGCAGAGCCGCGTCAGGCACGTCACGCTCGAGAACCTCTTCGAGACCATCGCCGACGCCGAGGTCAAGGAGCTCAACCTGATCATCAAGGCCGACGTCCAGGGTTCCATCGAAGCTCTTCAGGACTCGCTCGACAAGATGGATCAGTCCGAGGTTCGCATCAACACGATCCACTCCGCCGTTGGCGCCATCAACGAGACCGACGTCGTCCTGGCCGACGCCTCCAACGCCATCATCATCGGCTTTGGCGTCCGTCCCGACGGTAAGGCTCGCTCCGCCGCCGAGCGCGAGGGCGTCGAGATCCGTTGCTACGACGTCATCTACAAGTGCCTCGAGGAGCTCGACGCCGCCCGTATCGGCATGCTCAAGCCCACCGAGGTCGAGGTCGCCACGGGTACCGCGACCGTCCTGGACACCTTCAAGGTGCCCAAAGTCGGTATCGCCGCCGGTGTCCGCGTCGAGGAGGGCGAGATCGCCGCGACCGATTCCGTGCGTCTGGTGCGCGACGGCATCGTGGTCTTCAACGGCAAGATCGCCTCGATGCGCCACTACAAGGACGAGGCCAAGAGCCTCAAGAGCGGTTCCGAGGGCGGTATTGGCCTGGAGAACTTCCAGGACATCAAGCCCGGTGACCAGATCGAGGGTTACCGTATCGACCAGGTTGCCCGTACCGAGTAGGGGGTAGCGCTATGAAGCAAACGCAGGCAACCCGCCGACTGGGCGAGCAGCTTCGCGAGAAGCTCGGTTATATCCTGCTCTTTGAGGTTTCCGATCCGCGTCTCGACCTGGTTACTTTGACCGCGGTCGAAGTCGCGGTGGACCGTTCGTTCGCGCGCGTGTACGTGTCGTGCGATGCGAGCCGCTACGACGAGGTCATGGAGGCGCTCGCTAGCGCTAAGGGCCGTATTCGCAGCCTGTTGGCTCGCTCGCTCGATTGGCGTGTTACGCCCGAGCTCGATTTTCGCATCGATCGCTCGACCGATGAGGCCGAGCGCATCACGCGTGCGCTGGAAAACGTTCCCGCCACGCTTGCGATCGAAAAGGACGAGGACGGCTATCCGATAGCGGATGCCGCCCAGGAGGCAGCTTTAGATGACTAATTCCGCCGACCTCGCCTCGTGCGAGTCTGCAGATATTCAGCGACGCATCCTCGAGCTCATCGAGGGTGCGTCCTCCATTGCGATTTCGGGACATACTTCTCCCGATGGCGACGCCTTGGGCTCCGTATTGGGTCTGGGCCTTTCGCTCATGAAGTTTTTCCCCAACAAGGACATTGCGCTGCTGCTGGCAGACGATGACCCGGTTCCGCGTATCTACCGCTTTATGGAAGGCTCCGATCGCCTGGTGCCGGCATCTGCGTACGCCGGCAATCCTGACCTGTTCATCTCGGTGGACGTACCGGTCGTCGAGCGCCTCAATAATTCTGCCGAGGTGCTTCGTCGCTCCAAGCATGTGGTGTGCTTCGATCATCATCCGGCGCGCGAGGAGTTTGCCGAGCTCAGTCTGAGGCGCGTCGATGCCGCGGCCTGCGCCATGATCATCGACCGTTTCTTGGACAATTGCGGCATTGTCGCACGTGATGGCGTCGCGACCTGCTTGCTGTGCGGCTTGGTGACCGATACCGGCCGTTTTCAGTACCAAAACGCCGATGCCGCCGCGTTCCATGCGGCCTCGCGCCTGGTGGCGCACGGTGCCGATCCGGCGCGCGTTGCGCTCGAGGTCTATCAGAGCATGCGCGTTGAGTTTTTGCACCTCAAGTCCATTGTCATGGGTCGCATTAAGACGGTCGCGCATGGGCGCGTGGCGTATAGCTATGCCTACCAGAGCGACCTTGAGGCCTGCGGTGTCACCTCGGACGAGTGCGACGGCCTGGTCGATGTGGTGCGTTCGGTGATGGGCGTCGAGGTTTGCATGTTCTTAAAGGGCATTGAGGGCGATACCAAGGTGCGTGGCAACCTGCGCTCCAAGGGCGACCTCGATGTGTCCGAGATTGCTGCCAACTTTGGCGGTGGCGGGCATCATGCTGCCGCCGGTTTCTCCAACAACGGAACGATTCGCGAGACGCTCGCCGTGGCACTTCCCATGCTGGCCGAGCTGGTGGGGGAGGATCCCGCTTCGGTGACCGTCGAGCTCTAACTAATTGGATGGTACATGGCTCGTCGAACGCCTTCTCAATTGAATATGCTACTCGCCGTCGATAAGCCGGTGGGCTGCACGTCCCATGACGTGGTTTCGCAATGCCGACGCGCCCTCCATGAGCGGCGCGTCGGCCATGCCGGCACGCTCGACCCCATGGCATCCGGTGTCATGGTGGTGGGCGTGGGCCAGGCCACCCGTCTGCTGGGCATGCTTACCCTCGATACCAAAAGCTATGTCGCCGACATTTCGTTTGGCGCCGAGACCAATACCGATGATGCGGAGGGCGAGGCGGTCCGCACGGTGGCTGTTGGCAACGAGCTGCGCGATCCTGCCTTTGCCCGTGAGCACTTGGCCGCCGTGCTGGGTCCGCAGATGCAGGTGCCGCCGGCGTTTTCGGCTATCTCGGTCAATGGCGTTCGCGCCTACAAGTCTGCTCGCGAGGGCAATGCGGTGGACCTACCTCCGCGCCCCGTCGAGGTCTATGCCGCCGACCTGATCGCCGTGGGCGGCGAAGGTGATACGTGTGTGTGGACCGTGGCGTTCTCGGTGAGCAAGGGCACCTATATCCGTGCGCTCGCTCGCGACCTGGGCCGCGCTTGCGATAGCGCCGCGCATATTTCCGCGCTGCGCCGCACGGCTTCCGGTGTTGTTTCCATTGGCGCTTGTCATGCGGTCGAGGAGCTTTCTCCCGAGTCCGCGGCTGGCTTTGCCCTGGATCCCATTGCAGCCCTGGGCGCCACGCGTGTTGACTTGCCGGGCAATCTTGCCGACGACCTGCTCTGCGGCCGACGCATTCCCGTTGAGCGTGCGCTTGCCGATTTCGATGCCTCGAAGGCGCCGTTTGCGTTGGTGCTCGATGGGGGGCTCAAGGCGCTCGCCCGCATTGAGGGTGGCCGCTTTGTCATGGAGCACGTGTTTCCGCAGGCCATCGGCGGTGTTCGATGATGCTGGCCGCTCGCGAGCTCGCGCGTATCTTTTTCGCCGGCGAGTCGGAAGAGGCTCGCATCGTTACTGCCGATGTGTTTGATAAGTGTGAGCACCTGGGTGCCGCATCGATTGCCATCGGCGTGTTCGATGGCGTGCACCGTGGACACCAGGAGCTCATTGCGGCGCTTGTCCGTGATGCCCGTGCCCATGGCTGCAAGGCGGTCGTAGTTACCTTCGATCCCGACCCGGACGTCGTGGTGAGCCCTTCGCCCGCTCAAAAATTGATGACGACGGCCGACCGTCTGCATGCCCTGGCTCAAACTGGGGTCGATGCGGTGGTGGCCGTTCCCTTTACGCCTGAGGTTGCGGCGCTTGACCATGTTGCTTTTCTCTCGCTGGTGTCGCGTCTGGTCGACATTCGATCGATTCGCGTTGGCAGCGACTTTAGGCTGGGTCGTGGCGGTGCTTCTGGTGTTGACGAGATGCGCGCCTGGGGTGCCGAGCGCGGCGTTGACGTGTATGGTCACGACCTGCTTTGCGAGGGCGGTGAGGCCATTTGCGCCACCCGCATTCGTCATGAGCTGGGACAGGGCCATGTGGAGCTTGCTGCTGAGTTACTCGGCCGTCCGTATATGGTGCGTGGCGGTGTTATTCGCGGCCGTCACGAGGGTTCTGGCATGGGCTTTCCCACGGCAAACCTGCAGGTTCCCGACGGTATTCAGGTGCCTGCCGATGGCGTGTATGAGGGTCTGGTGCTGGTCGATGACACCGCGTGGCCCGCTGCCGTGAACGTCGGACTGCCGCCGACGTATGCCGACGATGTCGCTTCGGCGCATCTCGAGGCTAATTTAATTGGTTATACGGGCGACCTGTACGGCTCTTCTGTTTCGCTGGCGTTTACGCGTTGGCTGCGTCCGTCGCACGTGTTCGATTCGCTGGATGAGTTGATCGCGACCGTCGAGGGTAATATCGAGGACATTCGTCACAACTTGGGCAAGCAGGGGGTGAGCATCCGTGATTAGCGATGAGGAAAAAGACCAGGTACGCGCTGCGTCTGACCTGGTTGCCATCGTGCAGGAAACGGTCGAGCTCAAGCCCCGCGGCCATGAGTTTTGGGGATGCTGCCCCTTCCATGGCGAAAAGACGCCGTCCTTCCACATTATCCCCGCCACGCAGGTGTGGCATTGCTTTGGCTGCGGCGAGGGTGGCGACGTTTTCACGTATATCATGAAGCGCGAGAACCTGAGCTTTCCCGAGTCAATCCGTTATTTGGCCGATCGCGCGGGTATTGAGCTGCATGACACCGGAGATCGCCGCGAGCGCGGCACCAAGCGTGCCCGCATCTACGATTTGTGCGCCGAGACCGCCCAGTTCTACCACACCATGCTTATGCGCGGTAAGGACGGCCGTCCGCGCGAGTACTTTGCCAGCCGCGGCATGGGTGGCGACGTCTGCCGCCGCTACTGCCTGGGCTTTGCACCGGGCCGTAACGCGCTGGTGTCGCACCTGTCCCAGGCGGGTTTTACCCCGCAGGAGATGATCGATGCCAACGTTGCCGTGAGCCGCGGGCGCGGGCAGCTTGCCGACCGCTTTTACGACCGCGTGATGTTTCCCATCTTTGACGAGCAGGGTCACAATATTGCCTTTGGCGGTCGTATTATGGGCGACGGCCAGCCTAAGTACCTCAATACCGCCGAGACGAGCGTGTTTCATAAAAAACGAAACCTCTACGGTTTTAATTGGGCCAAGGAGTTTATCGTCGCGCAGGATACTGCCATCGTGGTGGAGGGCTATACCGACTGCATCGCCTGTTGGGAGGCGGGGATTAAAAACGTTGTCGCTACGCTGGGCACCGCGCTCACGGAGCATCACGTCAAGACGCTCACCCGTTTTGCCAAGCGCATCGTGTATATGTTTGACGGCGATGCCGCCGGTCAAAAGGCTGCTCGCCGTGCGATTCAGTTTATCGAGCAGGATTCTATGGACCTGCGCTGCGTGGTGCTGCCCGACGGTAACGATCCCATGGAGTTCATTACGGCGCATGGTGGTGAGGCACTGCAGGCGCGCATCGACGCTGCCGAGCCGCTCATGGACTTCGTGTACCGTTCGCTGCAGGAGTCGAGCGATATCACCACGCCGGGCGGTCGCGCCAAGGCGCTGGAGGACGCTCTCACGCTCATCTATCCGCTGCGCGATAGCTATATGATCGATACGTACTTTATCCAGATTGCCGATCTGCTGGGTTTGGATCTGGAGACGGTGCGTGCGAGCTCGGGCCGTGTGTTTCGCGATGTCGCCAAGCGCGAGGATGCGGAACGACGTCGTGAGCAGAACTATGAGCGCCAGCGGGCACAGGCTGAGCGGTCCGGTAGCGCGGGCGGTCGGGCGTCTGGTTCGCAGGGGACATCTCGTGGTGCTTGGGCTTCGGGCGCGACTCCGGCCGTAGCGGCGCCGGTCGAGGAAGAACCGTACGACTGCGTCCCGCTCGATGCCTATGGCGCTGCACCAGTGGAGGTCGTTGACGACTTGCCGCCAATCGATGTGCCCGATGGTGTGGGCGCTGTGCCTGTGGCTGATGGTTTGGGCGCACCGGCTGCGGCGGCGCCGATGGTTCTTACCGATCTGGAGCGCAAGTCCTTGGCAGGGGAGCGCGAGCTGCTGACCATGCTCACGAGCTATCCCGACCTGTTCCGCACGTATGCCGACCGCATCTGCTCCATCGAGTGGGTTGACTCACGTCACGAGTCCATCGCGTGGGCCGTTCTGGCAACGCCGCCGGGAACCGATCCTGCAGCCTGCATGGATGCGGCGCGCTCGGTGTGTCCCGATGCGGCAACGCTTGTGAGTGCCGGGCGCATCTCGGCGACGAGCAAGCACCCCACCGAGACGAACATCGTGTTTATGCTCGATACGCTCGAGCTCTACACCATCAAGCGCCGCATGCGTGCTGCACAGGCCAAGCTGCGCCAGGACCGTTCACTCGATGATGAGGCCCGTCGCGCGCTGACCGTTCAGGCCGCGCAGGATTCGCAGCGTCAACGCGAACTGCAAAAGTCGATCGGCGGCGTGGCGGACCCGTTCCGTTTGATCGGCCTGGAGGCCGCGGGCACCGAACAAGCCTAGATGTTGTGGTCAACCAGCGTATTCTCGCCTATATCCAGTCCTCTTTTTGGGTATAGACGTCAATGTGTGTGCTAAAGTATTGAGTCCTGTGGACTATGAAGGGAGAATCTGTGCCAAAAAAGACTGAGAGCACGGGTACTGGGCTGGAATCCTACGTTGCAAAGCTCATGGGCAACGGCTCAAACAGGACTTCGGTAACCGAGGACGAGATTCAGGTCGCCCTGAAGGATATCGATGTTTCTGACGAGCAGCTCACTGCGGTATATTCCGCGCTGCGCAACAGCGGCATCCAGATTATCTCCGCGAGCGGTAACGACGACGCCCCCATGGACGTCGACGATGACGATAACGATACCGATACCGACGATTTCGATGACGACGACGAGCACGATTCCGGCTCGCTCGACGATCACGAGCTCAAGATGGCCCGTCAGGCCGACGCCGAGATGGGTTCTTCCAAGAGCAAGAAGAAGCGCACCGTGCGCACGTCCCGTTCGCGTTCGCGCGTGCGCGGCATCGATGCCTCCACGGTGATGCTGACCGGCGACCCGGTCCGTATGTACCTCAAGGAGATCGGCAAGGTCGACCTGCTGACCGCCTCCGAAGAGGTCGATCTGGCCATGAAGATCGAGGCCGGTCTCGAGGCCACCGAGAAGCTCGAGGCTGCCGAGGCAGGCGAGCTCGAGCTCACGCGTGCCGAGATACGTCGTCTTACGCGCATTGAGAACGTGGGCCTCGAAGCCAAGCAGGCACTCATCAGCGCAAACCTGCGTCTGGTCGTCTCCATCGCCAAGCGCTATGTCGGTCGCGGCATGCTGTTCCTTGACCTGATCCAGGAGGGCAACCTCGGTCTGATTCGCGCCGTCGAGAAGTTCGACTACCAGAAGGGCTTTAAGTTCTCCACGTACGCCACGTGGTGGATCCGTCAGGCCATCACGCGCGCTATCGCCGACCAGGCCCGTACCATCCGTATTCCCGTGCACATGGTCGAGACCATCAACAAACTCGTCCGCGTGCAGCGCCAGCTTCTTCAGGACCTGGGCCGCGACCCGACCCCCGAGGAGATCGGTGCCGAGATGGACATGAGTGCCGACCGCGTCCGCGAGATCCAGAAGATCTCGCAGGAGCCCGTGTCGCTCGAGACCCCCATCGGCGAGGAAGAGGATTCCCAGCTGGGCGACTTCATCGAGGACTCCCAGGCCATCGTTCCGCCCGATGCCGCCAGCTTCTCCATGCTGCAGGAGCAGCTCACCCAGGTGCTCGATTCGCTTGCCGATCGTGAGCGCAAGGTTATTGAGCTGCGCTTTGGCCTTGTCGACGGACATCCCCGTACGCTCGAGGAAGTCGGCCGCGAGTTTGGCGTCACGCGCGAGCGCATCCGCCAGATCGAGTCCAAGACTCTGGCCAAGCTTCGCCACCCCAGTCGCTCCAGCAAGCTGAAGGACTATATCGAGAGCTAGTCAAGCAAGAAGCGCCCTCAAGCACATCCGCTTGGGGGCGCTTTCATGTAGTCGTTGGGGACATTCTTGAATGACTGGTCGTTTAAGAACGTCCCCAATGACTAGGTCGGAAAATTTCTTAAAAAAGTTCTTGCCCTGAGCTGATTCGTCCGTATAATAAACTTCGTTGCTTGAGAGCACGCACCTATTCCTCGGTAGCTCAATGGTAGAGCACGCGGCTGTTAACCGCGCTGTTGTAGGTTCGAGTCCTACCCGGGGAGCCAGAATTTATCAGCCCTTTCCGTTGGGCTTTAAATTCCTCGGTAGCTCAATGGTAGAGCACGCGGCTGTTAACCGCGCTGTTGTAGGTTCGAGTCCTACCCGGGGAGCCAGGTTGTAAAACCCGTCGCTTATGCGGCGGGTTTTTTCATGTCGCGGTCGCCGTTCGCGAACGTTACCATATCAACATTTCGTGTCGAGGATGTAATCCCGCGACCCACCACCTCAACACGGCGCGCTCGTTGTAGAATATTGCAATGATTGCTCCCACGACATGGTGCCGCGAGCACCAGATAAGGAGATTCTTGTGTCTGAGACCATTAACGGCAGCCTGAGCGTCTCGAACGACGTTATTGCCGATATTGCCGGTTATGCCGCGATGACGTGCTATGGCGTCGTCGGTATGGCTGAGCAGCTCCAGGGCGCCGAGAGCGTGCGCCTGCTTGCCGGTCAGCGCCTCCGCAAGGGCGTGCTTGTCTCCGCCGACGAGAACGGCCTTACGGTCGATCTTCACGTCGTGCTCGAGAACGGCGTCAACATGAAGTCCGTCTGCCACAATCTTTCGAGTTCCGTTGCCTTCACTCTGCAGGAGGTCGCCCAGATCGATCCCGCTAGCCTTAAGATCGGCATCCACATCGACGCGCTCAAGAGCCGTCTGAACTAGCATCCGAAAACGGAGATTCAAATACCCATGATTGCAAAGACCATTCGCACCTGTTTTCCGATCGCTGCGGCTGCCGTTTCCGACAAGGCCGAGGAGATCAACAAGCTCAACGTCTTCCCCGTACCCGATGGCGATACCGGCACCAACATGTCGCTCACGCTCGCCTCGGTGACCAAGGAGCTTTCCGCCCTTCCTGCCGATGCCGACATGGAGGCCATCGCAGGCGCCATCACCCACGGCTCCCTTATGGGCGCCCGCGGTAACTCCGGCGTCATCACCTCGCAGATTCTGCGCGGCGTGGCCGAGGGCCTTGTCTCTGCCGATGAGCCCATTACGTCCGCCAACATTGCCTTCGCCTTCCGTCGCGCCGTCAAGGTCGCCTTCCAGGCCGTCCGCAAGCCCATCGAGGGCACGATCCTCACGGTCCTGCGCGATGTCTCGACCAAGGCCGATGAGTGCGAGAAGAAGAAGTTCTCGGCTGAGGATGCGCTCGATGCCATCGTCGTTGAGGCGTACCAGTCCGTCGCCCGCACACCCGATCTGTTGCCCGTTCTGAAGGAGAACGGCGTGGTCGACTCCGGCGCCTTTGGCTTCGCCATCTTCCTTGAGAACTTTGTGGCTGCAGCACTTGGCCGCAGTACCGTTGTCGAGGATTTCTCCGCCACGTTTGATTCCGCTGGCTCTGCCCGCGACGCGGCCCTTGGTCGCGTTGAGATCGAGGCCAACGACGATTGGGAGGGCTCGGAGTTCCGCTACTGCAACGAGTTCCTGTTTAAGGCCGACGCCCCGTTTGACGAGGACGAGTGCCTTAAGTTCCTGGGTTCCATGGGCGACTGCGAGCTGCTCGTGGGTGCCTACCCCGACTACAAGATTCACGTGCACTCCAACACCCCCAACCTGGTGCTCGAGCACATGCTGCAGCTCGGTCAGATCTATGAGGTCTTTATCCACAACATGGAGATGGAGGCCCACGACCGTACCGCCAAGATCCACGAGGATCAGGAAAAGGCCGCCGAGCCCGCCAAGGCGCTGGGCTTTGTCGCCGTTGCCGCCGGTTCCGGCGAGGCCGACATCCTCAAGTCCCTCGGCGTCGACGTGATCGTGTCCGGTGGCCAGACTATGAATCCCTCGACCGCCGACCTGCTGGGCGCGGTGGACCAGGTCAACGCGACCTCGGTCATCATCTTGCCCAACAACGGCAACATCCGCATGGCCGCTGAGGCTGCTGCCTCAGCCTGCACCGACAAGAAGGTCGCCGTCGTTCCCACCAAGACCGTCCCGCAGGCCTTCTCCGCGCTGTTCGCGGTCCTGCCCGATTCCGAGCTCGAGGATGCCGTCGCCGCCATGGTCGACGCCATCAGCGAGGTCCGCGATGGCGAGGTCACCCGCGCCGTGCGCGACTCCAGTGCCTCTGACGGTTCTCCGATTCACTCCGGTGACGTCATGGGTATCATCGCCGGCTCCATCGACGTGGTCGGCTCCGACGTGAAGCAGGTCACGCTCGACTGCATCAACCGCATGCAGGAGGAAGAGGAGGGCGACGCGCTGACGATTCTGGCCGGCGAGGAGCTGTCCGATGAGGCCTTCCAGGAGATCGTCGACGCTATCGAGGAGGCTCAGCCCGATCTGGAGATTGACGCCCATCGTGGCGAGCAGCCGCTCTATCCCGTGATCTTCTCGATCGAGTAGGCAACTGCCCATGTCCGAGCTGTGCTCCGTGCCGCGCGTCTCGGAGCGCTTTGCCCAGAGCAATGCGCTCGACGAGGATATCGCGCGACTCAAATATGTTTCGGGTAAACGTGAGGAGGCCCTTCGCCGTCTGGGAATTCGGACGGTGGGGGACCTCCTTCTCCATATCCCTCATCGATACCTCGACTTTACCCGTTCGTGGTCCATCGAGATGGCGCCCATCGGTACCGTGTGCACCATCATCGCCACGGTCGACCGCATCGTCCAAAAGCAGCCGCGTCCGCGCATGCAGGTGACCGAGGTATCGCTGGTGGACGAGACGGGCGTGTTGCAGGTCGCCTTTTTCCGCCAGCCCTGGATTGCCCAGCAGCTTAAGCAGGGCGACCGCCTGGCCGTGATGGGCAAGGTCGAGTTTGCCTACGGCTTTAAGCAGATGGCCTCGCCCCACTTTGAAAAGCTCGAGGACAGGCGCGCCGCAGGCACCATTCTGCCGGTCCATTACGTGAGCGATGGCGTGAGCCAGGCGTGGATGCGCCGCATCGTAAGCGGCGCGCTCGAGGTCGTCGGCAATCCGTTCGATCCGATTCCCGCGCCGCTGCGCGCAAAGCGGAAGCTCATGAGCAATGCCCGCGCGTTGCGTTCGATCCACTTTCCCTCGAGCATGGCTGAGCGCGACATCGCACGCCGGCGTCTTGCCTACGAGGAGTGCCTCTACCTGCAGCTGGCGCTGCGTCTGCGCAACGACGGCGGCCTGGTCGATGTGGTGCCCTATGCCCACACTGCGGGCGAGCATCTGGGCGCGCTTAAACAGGCCCTTCCGTTTTCGCTGAGCGACGAGCAGGAGGCCGCATTCCAAGACATCCTGCATGACATGTGCGATGGCGGGCGCGTGATGAACCGTCTGCTGCTGGGCGATGTCGGTACCGGTAAGACCGCCGTTGCCGCCTGCGCGCTGGCTGTGGCTGCCGATAGCGGCACGCAGGCCTGCGTTATGGCGCCCACGGGCGTGCTGGCGCGCCAATATGCCGATAAGACCGGCCCTCTGCTCTCGCAGGCTGGCATGTCCCGGGCGCTTCTGACGGGCGCCACGCCGGCCGCAGAGCGCGAGCGCATCCATGCCCAGCTGGAATCGGGCGAGCTTGACGTGCTCTTTGGCACCCATGCGGTGCTTTCGGATAACGTTGCGTTCAAGCATCTGTCGCTTGTTGTCATCGACGAGCAGCACCGCTTTGGCGTTGGCCAGCGCAACGCCCTACGCGCGAAGGGCCCCGGTGCCGATCTGCTCGTTATGACGGCAACGCCCATCCCTCGTACGCTGGCGCTTTCGGTCTACGGCGATCTGGATACGAGCATCATCCGCCATCGGCCCGTCCCTGGCGCTGGCGTGTCGACACGCGTGCTCACCGAGTCGAGCCGCGACCTCGCCTATGGCGCCATCAGCGAAGCGCATGAAAAAGGTCAGCAGGCCTACGTGATTTGCCCGCTCGTGGAGCCGAGTGACTCGGCCGATGAGTTGGAGGACGTGCCCGGTATCGCCCGCGACGAGGAGGGCCGCGTGACGGTCCCCGTGCCGCTGCATGATACGGCGACCGAGCTCGATCGCCTGCGTCTGGCGTTGCCGGGTCTTGCCATCGAGCGCCTTCACGGCCGTATGCCAGCGGGGGAGAAGGACCGCGTGATCGATGCCTTCAAGCGTGGCGAGATTGACGTGCTCGTCTCGACTACGGTGGTCGAGGTGGGCGTTGACGTGCCCAACGCCACCGTCATGGTCATCGAGAACGGCGAGCGCTTTGGTTTGGCTGCCCTGCACCAGCTGCGCGGCCGCGTGGGCCGTGGCGGCGTGTCGGGCACGTGCCTAGTCATGACGCACTCCAAGGGCAACGGCGGCGCATCGGCGGCGCAAGATCGTCTGCAATCGCTCGAAAAAACCTCGGATGGCTTTACGCTCGCCCAGATGGACCTGCGCCTGCGCCATGAAGGCGAGATCCTGGGTTATCGCCAGCATGGTGGTGTGACCCTGCGCTTTGTCGACCTGGATGCCGACGAGGAACTGATCGAGTGGGCCCATTTGGACGCGGTCGAGCTCTTGCGGTATGCTTGCACCCTTGACTCCGTGGCGACGCGCCCCCTGCGCGATGCGGTCGCCATGCGATATCGACACATTTTTAAGGAGGTCAGCGGAGGATGAGAATCATCGGCGGCGAATGGCGCGGTCGTAAGATCGAGGAGCCCCGTGGTCGCGATGTCACCCGCCCCACGACTGATCGCGTACGCGAGGCGTGCGCATCTATGGTCATGTCGGCATTCGACTTCGATCTGGACGAGGTCCGTGTGCTGGACGCCTTTGGCGGCTCCGGTGCCTTAGGGTTAGAGATGCTCTCTCGTGGGGCTCGCTTGCTCACGACGTTTGAGATCGATCGCAACGCCGCGCGGCTCATTACCAAGAATATCGAGTCGCTCTGCCGTGACCGTGCGCGTTGGCGCGTGGTCACGGGCGACATGCTGGCGAGTGCCTCGCGCGGTCGTGTACCGGGCGCCCCCTTTGATCTGGTCCTGCTTGACCCGCCCTATGCTTTTGGTGCCGAGCCGGTCGAGGAACTGCTGCAGAACCTGGCTCAGCAGGGTCTGCTTGCACCTGGCGCTTTTGCCCTGTTTGAGCATGCCGCCGCCGATGCGGGCGCGCATCCGGTAGGCTTTGAGACTGTACGTAAGAAGCGCTACGGCATTACCTCGGTCGACCTGCTTCGTTGGGTCGGCGATGACGACGGTGGGGGCGACAGCGCCGGCGCAGATGCCGACAACAACGATGCCACGACGTTTCAGGAGGACGCCCATGAATGACACCATCAACCGCGTGATCGTCCCGGGCACCTTCGATCCCATCACGTTTGGCCATATCGATGTGATTCGCCGCGCCCGCCGCATCTTTCCCAGCGTGATCGTCGCTGTTGCCGAGTCGCAGGGTAAAAACGGCGTGGGCACCACGTTTATGCTCGATGAGCGCGTGGCGCTGGCCCGCGAGGCGCTCGGTGATATCGACGGCGTCGAGGTCCTGCCCTTTACCGGCCTCTTGGTCGACTTCGCTCGCGAGCAGGGGGCGGGGGCCGTGGTCAAGGGCCTGCGCGCCATGACCGACTTTGAATATGAGCTGCAGCAGGCCGACCTTAACTATCGCCTGGATAGCGAGCTGGAGTCCATCTTTGTCATGAGTGCGCCGCAGTACGGCTATATCTCGAGCTCGGTTGTTCGCCAGATCGCCTCGCTCGGCAGCGATGTATCGACGTTTGTCCCGTCCAACGTGGTCGAAGCGCTCAAACATCGCTTTTCGTGACGTTTCTTATTGCCTGGTGGCATGTGGTAAACTAGCACGATGATATGTTACCTATGAAAGGAGACCGGATGCCGGGCGAGAATTTTCCTGGCGATAGGATCGTCAGCTTGGTCGATGAGCTCGAAGGGCTGATCGAGGAAGCCAAGCCGCCTTTCGGCAAGAACGCTCAGTTCAAGGTCATCGACGCCGACGTGTTCTTCAACATCCTCGACGAGATCCGCATGAGCTATCCCGAGGAGTGGCAGAAGTCCCGCCGTATCCTTAAGGAGCGCGAGGAGCTTATGGCTTCCGCCGCCGCTCAGGCCGATTCCATCATCGCTGACGCTCAGCAGCAGGCCCTCACCATTGCCGGTGAGCAGGAGATCGTCCGCCTTGCGCAGCAGCAGGCCGACGACATCCGCGATCGTGCCCAGCAGTACGAGCGCGAGACGCGTTATGCTGCCGAGGACTACGCAGAGCAGGTCTTTACGCACCTGGAGGAGAACCTCAAGAGCCTGACCGGCACCGTTACCCGTTGCCGTCAGCAGCTCAACGAGGGTGCCGCCCAACAGAATGGTCAGTGGTAATGGCTGAGTTCCCGAGCGTTACCGTCGATCTTTCCGAGCAGCTCGAGTTTCCTGGAGATTCGTATCCGCTGACCGGTAAGGTCGATGTCGCCACCTACACGGTAGGCGAGAAGGAGTACCAGCTTCAGGACGGCATCGACTACGACGTTGTCTTTACCAATGCCGGTACCGGTGTCTTGCTCACGGGCATGGTCCGCGCGCACGCCACCGGCGAGTGCGACCGTTGCCTGGAACCTGCCTCGTTTGATATCGCCGGCGAGATCGAGGAGTTCTACCTCTTTGAGGAGCCCGAGGATCCCGAGGCCTACGAAGACGGCTACGAGCTCCTGGGCGAGGATCGCATCGTCGATCTGGGAGAGCCCATCAACGACGCGGTCGTCATGGACACGCCGTTCGTTGTCCTGTGCAAGCCCGATTGCCGCGGCCTTTGCCCCACTTGCGGTTGCAATCTCAACGTCGAGCAATGCGATTGCGCCGCCCAGGCAGAGGCAGAATGGGCCGCTGCCACGGAAAATCCATTTGCAGCATTGAAGAATCTCAAGCTTGATGAGTAAAACTGTGGTAGTATCGCTACTTGCGCGTAATCGCCACACTGGATAGTTCATAAGGAAGGTCACTATGCCCGTACCTAAACAAAAGCAGGGTCGTATCCGCACTCACACCCGTCGTTCCGCCAACATGAAGATCTCGGCTGCGGCTCAGTCCACGTGCCCCCGTTGCGGCGCTGTTAAGCTTCCGCACCACGTGTGCCCCAGCTGCGGTTTCTACAAGGACCGCGAGGTTATCGTTACCGAGTAACGGTATACTCTGGATGCGATGCCGTTCCAAATGGAACCACAATGGCCGGCTCAATGAGTCGGCCATTTTTGTATAAGGAGCATGTATATGAGTAACGTTCGCGTTTGTGTAGACGTTGTGGGCGGAGACGAGAAACCTCAGGTTGTTCTCGATGGTATCGAAGCTGCGCTTGCCGCCGATCCCGATATCGAGGTCTTGGCAGCTGGTCCCGCCGAAATCGTCAATCCCTTTGCAGCTTCCCATGCACGTGTTGAGGCCCTTGAGGCGCCTGACGTTATCGCCATGGATGACGATCCCATTCGCGCCGTGATGACCAAGCGTAAGTCGTCGATCGTGCTTTCTTGCCGCGCCATTAAGAAGGGCAACGCGGATGCGTTCTTCTCCGCCGGCTCCACCGGTGCCATGACCGCCGCCGCCACCGCCTATGTGACGCCGTTTAGGTATCAGGCCGAAGGCAAGAAGCAGCCGGTGCGCCCCTGTCTGACCAATGCGCTGCCCAATCGCGCCGGCGGTCTGACGGTGCTGTGCGACATGGGTGCCAACCCCGATGTGGAGGTCGATGACATGGTGCGTTTTGCCCAGATGGGTAGCGCCTATGCCCGCGTCGTCCTGGGCATCGAGCATCCTCGCGTGGGCCTGCTTGCCAATGGCACCGAGGATGAGAAGGGCTCCAACTTTACCAAGGCCTGTTTCCCTGCTATGAAGGCCGCCGTTCCCGGCTTTGTTGGTAACTGCGAGGGCACCGACCTCACCTCAGGTAACTTCGATGTCGTCGTTGCCGATGGCATGTCGGGTAATATCGCTCTCAAAGCTACCGAGGGCGCTGCCAAGTTTTTGCTGCAGGAGCTCAAGGGCGTCTTTATGTCTTCGCTCGGCACCAAGATTGCCGCGCTGCTCATCAAAAAGCAAATGCGCGAGATTAAGGCCAAGCTCTCTGGCGACGCCAAGGGCGGCGCGATTCTTCTGGGCCTGCGCGGCGTGGTCCTGATCGGCCATGGCGCCACCTCGGTCGAGGCTGTTAAAAACGGTACGCTCGCGGCGGCCGAAGCCGTGCGCGCCGGGCTGGTCGAGAATGTCGCCAACTCTATGGACGGTATCGTTTTATAACAGCGGCGTTATGCGTCTTGGGGCGCACGTCGTGGGGTAGAATCAGAACCGTGTCTTGGTACCGCCCGGGCGGTACCATTCTTTTGGTATTCATGCACTATGAGAGGAAGCGCTATGGACCGCTCCGAAATCTTCGACAAGATCGCCGAGGTCGCTGCTGACGTTCTGGGCGTCGATGTTGCCGAAATTAGCGATGAGACCACCTTTGACGACCTCGATGCCAACTCGCTCGAGCGCCTGCAGCTGGTTACGGCTATCGAGG
This sequence comes from Collinsella sp., assembly GCA_018382125.1. Taxonomy (GTDB): domain Bacteria; phylum Actinomycetota; class Coriobacteriia; order Coriobacteriales; family Coriobacteriaceae; genus Collinsella. Next base: position 15,185 of record JAGZQO010000005.1, on the reverse strand, counting down.
ACGAGTTTAATCTCGAGATCGATGATGAGACCCTGCTCTCGCTCAACTCTGTTGCCGACGCCGTCGACGCGATTGAAAACGCCAGGGAGGCTTAGGTCTTGGCTTTATCCGAACGACTTACGCGCGCACAGGAGATTCTGGGCCACGAGTTCAATGACAAGGTGCTGCTGCGCGCGGCGCTCACGCATCCCTCGGCCGTCGAGGGCCAGCCGGTCTCTGCCAGCTATGAGCGCCTTGAGTTTTTGGGCGATTCCATTTTGGGCGCCGTCGTCGCCCGTTCACTCTTTGAGTCCTATCCCGAGTTTGACGAGGGCAAGCTCACGCGCCTGAAGGTGTCCCTTGTCTCGGGCGCCACGCTGTCCGAGGTGTCGCATGAGCTGGGCATCGACGACATCATCATCTTTGGTGCCTCCGAGACCGGTACCGGCGCGCGCGGCCTGCACTCGGCGCTTGAGAACGTCTACGAGTCGCTTGTGGGCGCGTTGTATCTGGATGCCGGCTGGGATGTTGCGGCGGACTTTATCCATCGTACGCTCAAGCCGCACCTGGCCTCCGAGCGTGCCGAGCACCCTGCGAACCCCAAGTCGTTCTTGCAGGAGTGCGTTCAGGCAGACGGCCATGAGCCTCCCGCGTATAAGCTGGTCGGCTCCGAGGGCCCCGCGCATGCGCCCACCTTTACCGCCGTGGTGCTTATCGACGGTATCCGCCAGGGCCGCGGCACCGGCTCCTCCAAGAAGGAAGCCGAGGGAGCTGCCGCGCTCGAGGCGCTCGACCGCATGGGTTACACCACTAACGGCGTGATTCTCAACAAGAAGCCTGTTTAAGCGAGGAACCGTGTATCTCAAGTCCCTCACGCTCAAAGGGTTCAAGTCGTTTGCCGACCGCGCCCATATGACGTTTGAGCCGGGCCTAACCGTCATCGTCGGTCCCAACGGCTCGGGAAAATCGAACATATCCGACTCGATTCTGTGGGTCCTGGGCGAGCAGAGCGCCAAGCAGCTGCGTGGCCAGGCCATGGAGGACGTCATCTTCTCGGGCTCGTCAGCGCGCAAGCCTGTGGGTGTCGCCGAGGTCACGCTGGTGCTCGATAACTCGGACCATATGCTGCCTGTCGACTTTGACGAGGTGGCTATCACCCGCCGCATGTATCGCTCGGGCGAAAGCGAGTACCTCATCAACTCGAGTCCGTGCCGCCTGATGGACATTCAGGACATCCTGCACGATTCGGGCCTGGGCAAGGATACGCATTCCATCATCAGCCAGGGCAAGCTCGATGCCATTTTGCAGAGCCGCCCCGAGGAGCGCCGTGCCCTCATCGAGGAGGCCGCCGGCATCTCCAAGCACAAGCGCCGCAAGGAGCGTGCGCTCAAAAAGATTAAATCGATGGACGAGCACCTGACGCGTGCCCGCGACATCAATAAGGAAATTGCCCGTCAGCTGCGACCGCTGGAGCGTCAGGTCGATCGTGCGCGCAAGTACAAAGAGCTGTCCTCGCGCGCGAACGAGCTTACGCAGATGCTGGCCGTCGACGAGCTGCGTTCGCTGCAGTCGCAGTGGAACGACCTGGAGAGCCGCTCCAAGGAAGGCGCCGCCGAGCTGGAGCTTGCGCAGTACCGCATGGGCGAAAAGGAGCGCGAGCTCGAGAAGCTCCAGGTTATGCTTGAGGAAAAGGGCCTGTTTGTGGGCGACCTGGGCGAGCAGCGCCGCCATATGCAAGACGTGGTCGGTCGCATTAACTCCGATATGCGCCTGCTCGAGGAAAAGGGCCACAACATGGTGTCGCGCCTGTCCGACATGCGCGGGCAGATTTCGAGCTCCGAGCATCAGCGTCGTCGCGTGGTAGAGGAGCTCGAGGATGCACGTGCGCAGCTTGAGGAAGTGACCGGCGCGCACATGCAGGCCCAGGAGGACGTTGACGCCGCCGGACCTGCCGCCGCCGAGCTCCACGAGCGTCGCGTTGCGCTCGACAATCAGATTTCGCAGCTTACGCGTGAGCAACGCGATGTGCAGCGCTTGGCCGATAACGCCGCGCTCGAGCTCGCTAAGGTGAAGGATTCCTTGAGCAATGCCGAGGTCGAGGACAACATGTATGCCTCGCGCCTGGAGCAGATTGACGAGCAGCTCGAGGAGGTCACGGCCTCGCTCGAGAGCCGTCGCGACCGCGCTGAGGAGCTTGAGGGTGCTCTTGAGGAAGCGCGCCAGGCCCGGGCCGATGCGCGTGAGGCCACCGAGACGGCACGCGCGGCCCTGAAGGACCTGCGTGCCCGCGAGAGCGAGGCACGCAACAAGTTATCCGAGGTGCGCTCGGAGCTTGTCAGCCAAAAGAAGATCGATGCCCGCATGGCTGACAGCTCGCCGCTGGTGAGCCGTCTGATGGGCGCGCTGGGCGATGATGTCTCGGGTCGTCTGGGCGACGTGCTCGAGGCCCCTCGTGAGCTCGAGGGCCTGGTCGAGCAGCTGCTCGCCGGCGATATCGATGCTCTTTTGTTTGATGACGCCGCCACGCTTGAGCGTGCCGGTCGCGCGGCTCTGGACCAAAAGAAGGCCTCGGGTGAGGCACTGCTGATGGCGCGCGGCGTGAGCACCTCTGCTGCCGCTAAGGGCGCTGCCGGTTCCCGCCTGGTCGATCGTCTGTCCGTGCGTGCGGGCTACGGTCCCGTCGTCGAGGCGCTGCTCGGCGGTTATTACGTCGTGGACGATCTTGCTGCCGCGCTGTCGGCGCCGGTCGTTGACGGCGTGACTTACGTGACCCCCGATGGCGCCCGCGTCGCCTGCGGCGGCCTGGTGCGCGTGGGCCTCGATGCCGGCGAGGCGTCGGGTGCCTTGGAGCGCAAGCGCCGTATCCGCGAGCTGGAGGGGCTTGAGCCCGATTTGGCCGCTGTGTTTGAGCATGTTTCGGATCAAGTCGTCGAGGCCAATGCGGCCGTCGAAGAGGCGCGTGCCGCCGAGGGCGATGCCGCCGGCGAGATCGCCCGTCTTGAGGGCGAGCGCCGCTCACTGCTCTCCGAGATCGGCCGCTTGGAGCAAAGCGCCAACAATGCCGAGGTCGAGCGCGTGCGTATCTCCAAGCGCCGTGAGCAGGCTGCCGAGGCCGTTCGCGCCGCGCACCCGCGTGTGGACGAGCTCACCCGTTCGCGCGACGAGGCCCGTGCGCAGGCGAGCGACCTGGGCCTTCAGATTGCCGAGGCCAACGACGAACTCGACCGCGTTCGCCGTGACGATTCCGAGGCTGCTGGCAAGCTCGCCGACGCCAAGGTTCGCCTGGCCCAGACGAGCGAGCGTCTGCGTTCGCTGAAGGGCCGCGTGCCCGACCTAGAGCATCGTCTTGAGGGTATCGACCGTCGTATCCGCGGAACACGTCAGGCTTCGCGTTCGCTCGAGCTGCTGCGCCTGCGCGTCGATCCCATGCACGAGCGCTATTCGGCCCTGCTGGAGCGCGCGTCAGATTGGGCCGCACGCCTGCGTGATCAGGCTTCGCTCGAGGAGGCGGACTCGGCTTCGCTCAAGAAGACCATCGAGGACGCCAAGGCCGAGGTCGCTCGCGCCAAGGAGAAGGTCAACACCGCCACCGCAACGCAAAACGAGTTCAAAGTCGCACGCGGCAAGCTCGAGGTGCAGGTCGAGGCTGCGATCAAGGCCATTACCGCCGACGGCACCACGGTGCTCGAGGAAGCGCTCATGCTGCCGGCGCCCACCGACCGTGACGCCGCCGAGCGCGAGCTCAACCAGCTCGTGCGCCAAATCAACAACCTGGGTCCTGTGAACCAGGTTGCCATGGAGGAGTACGAGCAGCTCAAGCGACGTGCCGACTACATCGAGGAGCAGCTGGCCGATCTGGAGAGCGCGCGCAAGGCGCTCACCAAGATCACCGTGGCGATCGACCGCAAGATGCGTAAGGCGTTCCTCGTGACCTTTGAGAAGGTCGACGCGAACTTCCGCGAGATCTTCGCCATGCTCTTCCCGGGCGGTCAGGCTCACCTCGAGATGACTGATCCCGAGCATCCGGCCGAGACGGGCATCGAGGTCGTGGCGCAGCCGCGCGGCAAGCGCATCACCAAGATGATGCTCATGTCGGGCGGCGAGAAGAGCCTGACGGCGCTCGCCTTGCTCTTTGCCGTGTACCGTACGCGCACGGTGCCGTTCTATGTGCTGGACGAGGTCGAGGCGGCGCTCGACGACGCCAACCTGTCCAAGCTTATCGGCGCCCTCGATGTCTTGCGTTCCGATACGCAGCTCTTGGTAATCTCGCATCAGCGCCGTACTATGGAGGACGCTGACGTTCTCTACGGCGTCTCGATGCAAGCCGACGGCGTCAGTCGCGTCGTCTCGCAAAAACTCGATCGCGAAACCGGAAAGGTCGTGAATGCATAATGGGATTCTTTGACGCTCTCTCGCGCGGACTTGAGCGCAGCCGCGAGGCCCTCAACGAGGTCTTTTACTTTGGCGGCGAGGTTGACGAGGATTTTTGGGAGGACCTTGAGGACACCCTCGTCATGGGTGACATGGGTGCTGAGGTTGCCATTCAGGTCTCCGACGACCTGCGCGATGCCGCGGCCAAGAAGAACCTCAAGACCGCCCCGCAGCTTCGTCGCGCCCTGGCCGAGCAGCTCGAGGGCCATTTTGTGCCTGTTGAGCGCGATCCGTTTTCCGATACGCCGAGCTGCGTGCTGTTTGTCGGCATCAACGGTGCCGGCAAGACCACCACGGTCGGCAAGATCGCGAGCGCCATGGCCGCCCGCGGCAAGAATGTCGTGATCGGTTCGGCCGATACCTTCCGTGCCGCTGCCATCGAGCAGCTCGATGTGTGGGGTCAGCGCGCCGGTGTACCGGTCATTAAGCGCGATCGCGGCTCCGATCCGGCGAGCGTGTGCTATGACGTGCTCGACGAAGCCGATAAGCGCGGCAGCGACCTGGTGCTCATCGATACCGCCGGTCGTCTTCACACGAGCCCCGAGCTCATGCGCGAGCTTGCCAAGGTGGTCAACGTGACCCGCAAGCGTGCCGCCAATATGGCCGCCGGCCCCATGCCGGTCTCGGTCGTGCTTGTGATCGACGCCGCCACCGGCCAGAACGGTCTGAACCAGGCGCTCGAGTTTAACGAGGCGCTGGGTCTGGACGGTATTATCATGACTAAGCTCGACGGCACGGCAAAAGGCGGTATCGCCATGGCCGTGGCCGAGAAGCTCAAGCTCCCGATCCTGCGCATCGGCGTGGGTGAGCAGGTCGATGACCTACAGGAGTTCAACGCCAAAGATTTCTGCCGCGCCCTGGTGGGCGAGTCCAACTAAGGAGTGACTAGTGTTTGATTCCCTGAGCGATCGCCTCAACGACACATTTGACCGCCTACGCGGCAAGGGCAAGCTGACCGAGGCCGATATCACCTCGGCCATGCGCGACATTCGCATGGCGCTGCTCGAGGCCGACGTCAACTTTAAGGTCGTCAAGGAGTTTGTCGCCAAGACAAAGGAGCGCTGCATGACCGCCGAGGTCATGGAGTCGCTGTCGCCGGCGCAAAACGTCGTCAAGATTGTGCTCGACGAGCTCACCGAGATGCTCGGCTCCACCGAGAGCAAGCTCGTCTTTAGCAACCGTATTCCCAATGTCATCATGCTTGTGGGTCTGCAGGGCTCCGGTAAGACCACGGCGGCCGTAAAGCTGGCCTACCTGCTTAAGAAGCAGGGCCGCTCACCGCTGCTCGCCGCGTGCGACGTCTACCGCCCCGCTGCAGCCGACCAGCTGGCCACACTCGGCGGCGAGATCGGCGTGCCAGTCTTCCGCGGCGACGGTGCGCATCCGGTCGACATCGCCAAGGGCGCCATCCAAGAGGCCGTCGACCACCTGCGCGACGTGGTCATCGTCGATACCGCCGGTCGTCTGCAGATCGACGAGCAGATGATGCAGGAGGCCGTCGACATCAAGAAGGCCGTCAAGCCCGATCAGGTGCTGATGGTCGTCGATGCCATGACCGGCCAGGACATCGTCAACGTGGTTTCGACCTTTGCCGAGCGCACCGACTTTGACGGCGTGATTATCTCCAAGCTCGACGGTGACGCCCGTGGCGGCGGCGCGCTTTCGGTGCGTCAGGTGACCGGCAAGCCTATCAAGTTCGTGAGTATGGGTGAGAAGCCCGATTCGCTGGAGCCGTTCTATCCCGACCGTATGGCCAAGCGCATTCTGGGTATGGGTGACGTCGTCGGCATCATCGAGAAAGCCCAGGAAGCGGCCGATGCCGAGCAGCTCGAGGCTGCCGAGCGCATGCTGCGTGAGGGCTTTACCATGAACGACATGCTCGATCAGATGAAGGCCGTCAAGAAGATGGGCGGCATGAAGGGTATCTTGGGCATGCTCCCCGGCGGCCAGCGCGCGCTCAACCAGATGGGTGGCAACCTGGACGAGGGCATCTTCGATAAGAACGAGGCCATCATCATGTCGATGACCAAGGAGGAGCGCCTGCGTCCCTCCATCATCAACGGTCAGCGTCGCGCACGCATTGCCAAGGGCGCCGGCGTGACCCCCACCGAGGTCAACAGCCTTATGAAGCAGTGGGGCGAGATGAATAAGATGATGGGCCGCATGCGCACGATGGCCAATCAGGCGCAGGCCGGCGGCAAGAAGGGCAAAAAGGGTAAGAAGGGCAAGAAGATGCGCATGCCCAATATTCCCGGCCTGGACGCCATGGGTCTTGGCGGCATGGGCGGCCTGGGTGGCCTGGGAACGGGTGGCCCCAAGTCCGATATGGACCTGCTGCGCCAGATGGAAGCGCAGATGCGTAACAAGAAGTAATGGATCTGTTTGATCTGTTTATGACAAAGGCCGCGCGGAGTTTGTTCCGTGCGGCCTTTGTTGTTGTGCCGTGTTGAGATTGCTTGGCTAGACGAGCTTCGACGCCATTGCTCGCCGTTAGTGGCAGCCGCAGCCCTCGTGACCTTCGTGGTCGTGGTGACCGTGGCAGCCGCAGGACTCGCCATGCTCGTGGGCGTGCTCGTGCTCGTGGCCGTGACAGCCGCACGTGGCCTCGCCGTTCTGTGCGAGCGTGCCGGCGATGAGCGCCTCGACACAAGCGTCGCAGCTACCCTGGGCGCCGGCATAGATGGTAATGCCAGCCTGGGCGAGCGCGTTGATGGCACCTCCGCCGATGCCGCCACAGATGAGCGTGTCCACGCCACCGTTGGCAAGCAGACCCGCAAGAGCACCGTGGCCGGTGCCGCCGGTGCCCACGACCTGCTCGTTGAGCACCTTGCCGTCCTGAATGTCGTAGATCTTGAACTGCTCGCTGCGGCCAAAGTGCATAAAGATGTTGCCGTTGTCGTATGTGGTTGCCACCCTCATGGTGCCGACCTCCTTTGCTGGCCATGCGGCCGTCGTTGTGGTGATGGGGGAGTACGCGATATTGCCGCCCTCGATAATGAGCGCTCGTCCGTTGACCAGTGCGTTTGCCACCTTGCGATGCGCGCGGCTACAGATGGCCGCCACCGTGGCGCGGGCGATGCCCATCTGCTGGGCGACCGCCTCTTGGTTGAGACCTTCCAGGTCGCATAGACGCAGCGCCTCGAGCTCGTCGACGGTCATGTCGATGGCGTCGCCGCTGGCCAGGCCATCGGGGGTAAAGCCGCGGTATTCGGGGATGATCCCGACGCGGCGCAGTTTCTCGCGTCTTCCTGCCATGCACACTCCTTATCTGACATATGTCAACAATAGAATAGCGCGTTACTCGTTATGCGCAAGGTATTTTTGGCATATGTCAGAAAATGACGGCTTATGTTAGGGCTGTGGGGTCGAGTACGCCTGGGCTACAATAAATCTCGCTTATAGGCGACTGACAGGAGGGTCAATGAGCAAAGCTGATCAACAGTTTGTAACCATGTGCCGCGATATCTTGGACCATGGCACCACGACCGAGGGCCAAAAGGTCCGTCCGGTGTGGGAGGACGGCACCCCTGCCTATACCATTAAAAATTTCGGCGTTACGGCGCGCTACGACCTGCGCGAGGAGTTCCCCGCGCTCACCCTGCGTCGTACGGCGCTTAAGTCTGCCATGGACGAGATTCTGTGGATCTATCAGAAGAAGTCCAATAACGTGCATGACCTTAACAGCCATATCTGGGATGAGTGGGCCGACGAGACCGGTTCCATCGGCAAGGCCTACGGGTATCAGATTGGTCAGAAGAGCCATTATGCCGAGGGCGATTTCGATCAGATGGACCGCGTGCTGTACGACCTTAAGCACACGCCGTATAGTCGCCGCATTATGACGAACACGTACGTGTTCAGCGACCTATCCGAGATGCACCTTTATCCATGCGCCTATAGCGTGACCTATAACGTGACGCAGCGTCCTCAGGACGACAAGCCGACGCTCAACATGATTCTCAACCAGCGCAGCCAGGACATTTTGGCCGCGAACAACTGGAACGTGTGCCAGTACGCCATTTTGCTGATGATGGTCGCGCAGTCGGTCGATATGATTCCCGGTGAGCTGCTGCACGTGATCGCCGACGCCCATATCTATGATCGTCATGTCGATATCGTCCGCGAGCTTATCGAGCGTCCGCAGTTTGCGGCACCCAAGGTAACGCTCAACCCCGATGTGCATGACTTCTATGCGTTTACGACCGATGACCTGATCGTCGAGGGCTATGAGCACGGCCCTCAGGTCAAGAACATCCCCATTGCGGTGTAGGTGACGCGCATGACGTGTAAGCTTTCTGCCATCGTCGCCGTGTGTGACGACTGGGGTATTGGCTGCGAGGGCGATATGGTGGTGTCCAATCGCGCCGATATGCGCCATTTTGTGGCCTGCACCAAGGGCTGCCCGGTTATCATGGGACGCAAGACGCTGCTGAGTTTTCCCGGCGGGCGTCCGCTCAAGAACCGCCGCAATATCGTGCTTACGTGCGATATAGGCTTTACCCGCGAGGGCGTCGACGTGGTGCATAGCGTTGACGAAGCGCTCGCTGCGGTTGCCGATGAGCCCGTTGCCTGGGTGATCGGTGGCGGCGATGTCTATCGGCAGTTTTTGCCGTACTGCGTGGAGGCCGAGGTCACTCATAACCACTGCGTCCATCCCGTGGACACGTACTTTCCCGACTTGGACGCCGATCCCGCGTGGGAGATTGCGCAGCGTAGCGAGGTCGCGACGATTGCCGCCGGTGAGGGTGACGAGGGCGTCGATTATGAGTTCGTGACGTATCATCGCGTTGAGGCGTAAATCGTCTGGCGTGAACGGTATCATCGGGTTGATTGAATGCATGGGGCGGCGCTTAGCGTCGCCTCGTTTGGTATAGATGTGCTGTAAAGAAGGGTGCGGGCTGGCTGCTATGACTGATGCCGTTGAGGTTCTGCGAATTGATTCGCTCGATGACGAGCGGCTCGATGCCTATGTGCGACTGACCGAGCGTGAGCTTCGCTGCGTGCTGGAGCCGCAGAAGGGCATTTTTATCGCTGAGAGTGCCAAGGTCATCGAGCGTGCGGTTCGCGCCGGATATGAGCCGGTGAGCTTTCTTTTGGGCGAGCGCTGGCTCGACCAGATGATGCCGCTGTTTGACCAGCTTGTCGTGCGCGAGGGAGCGGGTCCGGTTCCCGTGTTCGTGGCCTCCATGGAGCCCATGGAGCAGTTGACGGGCTTTAACGTGACGCGTGGTGCGCTCGCGGCGTTCCGTCGCCCGCGTCAGATTCCGGTTGATGAGTTCTTGGGCGGTGTCGTCGAGGCGGCGGGGGATCGTCCGGTGCGTGTGTGCGTGCTTGAGGGTATTGTCGATCACACCAATGTTGGCGCTATTTTCCGCTCGGCTGCCGCATTGAACGTTGACGGTATTTTGGTCAGCCCGACGTGCTGCGACCCGCTGTACCGTCGCTCGGCCCGCGTGAGCATGGGCACCGTGTTTCAGGTGCCGTGGACGCGCATTGGCAGCGAGGCTCGTGTGTGGCCGCATGATGGTCTGAGCGCGTTGCACGATGCCGGTTTTTCGTGTGCCGCTATGGCGTTGACGGACGATTCCGTATCGCTGGACGATCCCGTGCTGCAGGAGATTGACCGCTTGGCAATCTTTATGGGTACCGAGGGTGCCGGCTTGGGCGCCAAGACCATTGCCGGCTGTGACCACGCGGTGCGCATTCCGATGGCGCACGGGGTCGATTCGCTTAACGTGGCCGCGGCGAGCGCCGTCGCCTTTTGGCAGCTGTGCCCGCACGTGAGCAATGAGTATCACTACCAGCCGGGTTTGTATCACTAGGCAGATATTTCGCACCTGGCTCTGATTCGGGGTGTTTCGGTCGACGCCAGTCGGTGCTAAGCTGATATTGGCTTTGGTCTTAAATTGCCGTTTTGCTGTTTGACGTATGCGTGTGGGGAGGGCGTGTGGCTAAGAAATCTACGGCGATCGATGTAACGCAAGGTGTCATTTGGCAGCAATTGCTGTCGCTGTGCGTTCCCATCTTTTTTAGTTCGTTTTTTCAGCAGGCTTACACGCTTATCGGTACGTATATCGTCGGCCAGTTTGGCGGCAAGCTCGCGCTGGGTGGCATTCAAGCCACGATGGTGCTCACCGAGCTCTGCATTGGCTTTTGCGTTGGCGTCGGCGCCGGCTGCGCGGTCATTACCGGTCAGTATTTTGGCCAGCACGATGATGAACGACTGAGTCGTTCGGTTCACACGGCCATGACGCTCGCGCTGGTGGGCGGTATCGTCTTCTCCATTCTCGGCATAGTGTTCGTTGAGCCCATGCTGGTGCTTATGAACACGCCGCATGAACTATTGGCCGAGGGCGTGGCCTATGCTCGCTGTTATTTTGCCGCGATGGTTGCGGCACTGCTGCTAAATATGGGAACCGCACTGCTGCGTGCCGTGGGCGACACGCGCGGGCCCGCCGTGATCATTGCCTCTGGCTGCCTTGTTAACGTGGTGCTGGATATCATCTTTGTCGCTGTGTTGCATATGGAGGCGCTGGGCTGCGGCATCGCAGTGGCGCTGACCATTTGCTCCAATGCAACGATGATCGTGTTGCGCATGATGCGCGCTCCGGGTGCATGGCGTCTTTCGCTGTCTAAGCTCGGTATCGATCGCGGTATTTGCAAGAGTATGATCTCGTGTGGTCTGCCACTCGGTTTTCAATCGGCTGCCTATTCGATCTCGAACGTGCTGATCCAGGTGTCGGTTAATTCTTTTGGCGCCGATGTCACGACTGCTTGGGGTCTATCTGGGCGCCTGGATGGCATTATCTGGATGGTGACCGAGGCGCTCGGCGTATCGATCACTACGTTCTCGGCGCAGAACTTTGGCGCGCGCAACTACGAGCGCATGCGCAAGGGCTACCATACGTCGCTCGTGCTGTCGTTTATGCTCATTGGTGGCCTGTCTGCCGTGCTGCTGGTGTTCTCGGGCCCGCTGTCGCGTTTGTTTGTCGACGATGCTTCGATTTCGGCGTACACCACGACTATCCTCCATTTCATTGCGCCGTTCTATGCGATTTTCTCGATTATCGAGAACGCCTCGGGTTCCATCCGCGGCGCCGGCGTGAGTTTGCAGCCTATGATGCTCACCATCTTTGGCACCGTTGTCTTGAGGGTGATCTGGGTGTTTGCGATCATGCCCTTCGATCCGTCGCTCGAGCATCTACTGCTGGTCTACCCCGTAACCTGGCTCATCACCGCAACCATGTTCACCATCTACCACCACAGCGGCAACTGGCTAGGTCGCGCCACCGCCTAGCTCATCCGTCGGATACCCCTGATAAGTTGCGGTGAAATAGTTCCTGAAAAGCCCTTGCGGACCGTCAAACAAGTACTATTCCACCGCAACTTCCTTATGAGCTGTAGGTGTTGGCGGAAAACGAATCAATTAGTATTCGATGCCCTGACGGGCTAGGAGGCCTTCGTCGAAGTAGTGTTTGACGGGTCGCATTTCGGTGACCAGGTCCGCGAGGTCTGCGAGGGGCAGCAGGCCGCGGCCGGTTAGCACGAGCTCCGTGGTGGCGGGCTTTATCGCAATCAGTTCCTCGACATCCTCTCGCGCCCCAAAGCAGCCTTCGTCTTGCCCTTGCCGTCGCCCGTATAGATCTGAACCTTGCCGACTTCCAGTGATGCCATATCTGTCCTTTCGTGCCCGGCGTCGGTTTATCGTCGCTTGGGTTGGGTATTCTAGAAACCAATATCAACCCCAGTAGATGGAGTTCAAGCAGATGGAGATGGATGACAACAAGCGTAGACGGAATATGATCCTCTACGTGCTCATCGCCTTCGTCGTCTACCTCGTGCTCTCGACCGTTCTGTTCCCCAACATCGGTCACACGCAGCAGATTACGAAGACCGACTACTCGACGTTTGTCAAAGCGCTCGATAAGAAGAGCGTCGACAAGGTCGAGTACAACACGGACGATTACACCATTTATTACACCAAGAAGGGCGAGGACAAGAACATCGCCTATAAGACGACCGGTGTGCCGAATGATGCGGGCTTTACCGATCGCGTGCTTGAGTCTGGCGCTTCGCTGGAGTCGGTCGTTCCCGATAAAAACTCGGGTTTGATGACCTACTACCTGCTCACTCTCATTCTTCCCATGGCGATTTTCTTCCTCATCGGTTGGTGGCTTAACCGCCGCATGAAGAAGGCTATGGGCGATGACGGCCCGTCGATGAACTTTGGTGGCGGCGGTTTTGGCGGCGGCGGACTGGGTAAGTCCGGCGCGCGCGTGATCGCCTCCAAGGACGTGGGCGTGACCTTTAAGGACGTCGCCGGCCAGGAAGAGGCCAAGGAGTCTCTCAAGGAGGTCGTCGACTTTCTGGAGAAGCCGCAGCGCTACGAGGAGATCGGCGCCAAGCTGCCGCGCGGTGCTCTCCTTGTTGGCCCTCCGGGTACCGGTAAGACCCTGCTTGCCAAGGCTGTTGCCGGCGAGGCCGGTGTTCCGTTCTTTAGCATTTCGGGCTCTGAGTTCGTTGAGATGTTTGTTGGTCGCGGCGCTGCAAAGGTTCGTGACCTGTTTAAGCAGGCCAAGGAAAAGGCCCCGTGTATCGTCTTTATCGATGAGATCGATACCATCGGTAAGAAGCGCGATGGCGGCGGCTTTAGCGGCAACGACGAGCGCGAGCAGACGCTCAATCAGTTGCTGACCGAGATGGATGGCTTCGATAACCACAAGGGTATCGTTGTCCTCGCTGCCACCAACCGTCCCGACAGTCTCGATCCCGCTCTACTGCGCCCCGGTCGTTTTGACCGCCGCATCCCCGTCGAGTTGCCCGATCTGACCGGCCGTAAGAACATCCTCGAGCTCCACGCCAAGAGTGTGAAGACCGAGCCGCCGATCGATCTGACCGCGATTGCCCGTGCCACGCCCGGTGCCTCGGGCGCCGACCTGGCCAATATCATCAACGAGGGCGCCCTGCGCGCCGTTCGCGAAGGTCGCAAGCGTGCAACCCAGGACGACTTCGAGGAGTCGGTGGAGGTCGTCATTGCCGGCCAACAGCGTAAGTCCACGGTGCTTTCCGACCACGAGAAGCAGGTCGTTTCCTACCATGAGATCGGCCATGCCATTGTTGCCGCTCGCCAGAAGGGCTCTGCGCCGGTCACGAAGATCACCATCGTGCCACGCACGAGCGGTGCTCTGGGCTACACCATGCAGGTCGAGGAGGATGAGCGCTTCCTGACCACGCGCCAGGAGGTCCTGGACAAGCTCGCCGTCTACTGCGGTGGCCGTGCGGCCGAGGAGCTCATCTTTGGTGAGATGACGACTGGCGCCGCCAACGATATCGAGCAGGCCACCAAGCTCGCCCGCAACATGGTGACGCGCTTTGGTATGTCCGACGAGTTTGGCATGATGGCGCTCGGTACCGTCCAGAATGCGTACCTCAACCAGGACACGTCGCTCACCTGCGCCCCCGGCACGGCTGAGCGTGTGGACGCGATTGTCGCTAAGTTGATCGAGGACGCGCACGATCGCGCTCTGCAGATCCTCAAGGAGAACAAGTTCAAGCTCCATGAGCTGGCTCGTTATCTGTACAAGAAGGAGACCATCACGGGCGAGGAGTTCATGAACCTCCTCACGCGCGAGAATCCGCTGATGCCCAAGCAACAGTAAAGCCGCGGTCGAACCAGTAAACGCCGACGCCCCATTTGAGCAGCTTTCTCAAATGGGGCGTTTTGCTTGAGAGGGATGGAAATGAAGATCGTGGTGAGCGCCTGCTTGATGGGCGAGAGCTGCAAGTATAACGGGCTCGATAACTACCACCGCGCGTTGGTCGAGGCTTGCGAGCGCACGGGGACCGAGGTCCTCCTCGTGTGCCCTGAGGTCTTTGGGGGCCTGCCCACGCCGCGCAAGCCGTCCGAGATCGTGAACGGCGAGGTCCGTACCTGCGAGGGCGTGTCCGTTGACCTGGAATTTCGCCTAGGCGCCCAACGTGCGCTCGACATGTGCGAGCAGGCAGGCGGACCGGAAGAGATAGTCGCGTGCATCCTTCAGGACCGCAGCCCCTCGTGCGGCGCAGGTCACATCTACGACGGCACCTTTAGCGGTACGCTCACCGCGGGCAACGGTGTTTTCGTCGACCTGCTCCTGCGCCACGGCTACCGTGTGATCCCGGCAAGCGAGTTCGACCCCAGCATGTTGGAACATTGTCCACAGCACTCGAACCCAACATTTCCTCTCGGGTGACCGTTTTGGCATCATCCGTGAATTTGATATCGAGTACGACCCGGTCATCAAAGACGTAGACAGAGTTGACAGGCGCCGTACCCAGGCAGCCCCTCCCCGCGGCCCTCGCGCAGGAACGCGTACAAGGCCCTCCCGTCTCTTGCGCCCCTCCTGCCCCAAACCCTGCTAGGAACGAGTGCAGCAAACTGGAATTTTAAATTAGTCTTTGCAAATAACCTTTGAACCTTCACCATCAATTACAATTCCCTGACGATTGTTAATTGGGCATAGATTCAAATCCGAAAACTCAGTCATTATTTTCTCGGTAACTTTCTTAAATGGTGCTGTAAGAAAATGCGGAAGAACATAGAAATCAATCAAATTAAGCCCTGCATTATCTTCTTGTGAGTAGTCCTCCGGCTTTTCATCCATTTGCTCGATATATTGGATGCTTGGAGCGCATACAATCGCACCTGCCGATTCACCAATCATCAGTTTTCCCTTTGCCAATTCTTTCTTCAACAGCTCATCCGTTCCCGTTTTACGGAGCTGGTCTATAAGGAA
>JAGZQO010000035.1 GCA_018382125.1 Collinsella sp. | reverse complement strand
CCGAACGAACTTGCAGGTTATGCAGCTGAAATTAGACTATTAAGGTCATTGCAGCAGTAATGACTGTCACAAAGTAGAGTATTCCATTCACGTTATGGGTTTGTTTCAATCAGTTTTCTCATTGCAGATTCGTAATTCCGGGTGCATAATAGCCAACAGTTTTTGCAGACCTCTGAATCAAACGAGGTCACCGGAAGGAGACTGATTATGAAGCTGAAGAAGCTTGGCGCATTTGCCGCCACGGGTGCTATGGCACTCGCCCTTGCTCTGACGGGCTGCGGTTCGTCCAACGCCACCTCTGGTTCTGATGCCGGTCCCAGCAGCTCTGACGACGCTAAGGTCGAGAAGGTCGACGGCTCCAAGGAGTACGCGCTCGTCAAGGACGGCACGCTGACCGTCGGCACCTCTGCCGAGTACGCGCCGTTTGAGTACAAGGATGACAACGGCGACTACCAGGGCTTTGACCTTGAGCTCATCAAGGCTATCGGTGACAAGCTGGGTCTGGATGTCGAGTACGTCAACAATGACTTTGACACGCTGGTTCCGGGCGTCGCTTCGGGCGCCAAGTATGACGTTTCCATCGCGGCTATCACCGACACGCCCGAGCGTGAGAAGGAAGTCACTTTCTCTGATTCCTACTACATGGACGATCAGGCTATCGTGACCAAGGTCGATAACACCGACATCACGGCCGACAACTACAGCGAGAAGCTCAACAACGCCGACGCTACCATCATCGTCCAGTCTGGCTCGACCGCCGAGGCCTTTGCCCAGGAGAACTTCCCCAAGGCCAAGATCGTCCCCTACAAGGACGCCACCGAGTGCTTCAGCGCCCTGCAGTCCGATAAGGGCGACGCCGTAGTCACCAACCGCTCCGTTGCCAGCCAGCTGACCGCCGAGCAGTTCAACACCTGCCAGACCATCAAGCAGATCAGCACCGGCGAGGAGTACGCCATCGCCATCAACCAGGGCAACACCAAGCTCAAGGACGACATCAACCAGGCTATCAAGGACCTGACCGACGACGGTACCGTCGACGCCCTCATGGCTAAGTACAATATCAAGTAAAATAACTACTTGATTGCGCGCGGGCCCTTTCCGTTTTGGCGGAAAGGGCCTTTGCGCTTCTCTTGACGGAGAGCGTTTCCGTCTCGTTTTGCCGGCAACTTCTACGATAGGAGCCACCTTGTCTCGACTGAACAAAGGGGCCGCGGAGCAGCGTTTTCCACTGCCCTCGATGCTCCAAAAGCTGGCCTGTGCCCTGGCTGTGGCGCTCGCCCTGGTATGCGCGGGGGCCTGCGTGCCCACGACCGCCCAGGCGCTTGAGACCGCAAAGATTACCGCCCGACCCAATACCGGTTCGGGTAGCGATGTGGTCGGCGGCACCGAGACGCGCATCACCTGGGAGGTCCAGGCCGATGCCGACGAGGAGCTGAGCGGTCTTTCGCTGACGTTTGTCGACGACACGACGTTTGGTACCGATGACACGCGATTGACGATGCTCTCGGGCGAGGACCTCATGGATCGTACGCCCATGAAGCCCACGTGCAAGGCTGACGGCCAGACGCTCAAGATTGACTTTGGCGAGACGGCGCCTGCCGGCGGCTATTTCCGCGTCGAGGTTTACGGTGTGACGTTTCCCGTCGAGGGCGGCGATGAGGCCTTTAGCGGCACCTATACGCTCGCCGACGGTTCGACCAAGAAGATCTCCAAGATTCCGTCGGTGGAGATCAAGGGCGTGACGGTCTTCGATAACTTCCTGGCCGACCTTAAGGAGCAGCCGTGGGTCGAGGCGTGGAACTCCAATATGTTCCTGCGCCTGTTCCTGAACCCGGTCATTTTGGTCCAGAGCCTGCCGATCGTCTTCAAGGGCTTCCTTATGTCGCTTTCGATCGTGCTCGTGGCGTTTCCGCTGGCAATTCCCTTTGGCTTTGCCCTGTCGCTTATGCGCATCTCCAAGTCGCGCATCCTGCGCTGCCTCGCCGGCATCTACGTGAATATCATTCGCGGTACGCCGGCGTTCCTGCAGATCTATATCGCGTTCTTCGGTCTGCCGTTGGCCGGCGTCAAGGTGGACGACTATGTTTTGGGCGTTATCGTCATGGCCATGAACTCGTCTGCGTACCTGTGCGAGATCTTCCGTGCCGGTATTCAATCGATCCCCAAGGGCCAAAACGAGGCTGCTCGCTCTCTGGGCATGAATGCCTTCCAGACGCTGCTCTACGTTATGATTCCGCAGACGTTCCGCAATGTTTTGCCTACGCTGACCAGCGAGTTTATCTTGCTTTACAAGGATACGTCGCTGCTTGCCGCCGTGGGTGTGGTCGAAATCGTCATGAACGCCCGTACCATCGTGGCCACGACGGGCTCCATTACACCGTACGTGGTTGCCGCCCTGTTCTATCTGGTCATCACCCTGCCGCTCGCTCGCTTGGTGAGCGGTCTTGAGGCGAGGCTTTTGGGTACGACCGAGACCAAGAAGAAGCGTCCCGCTAAGAGCGCCGGACAGGTTGTCGCGACGCCTGCCGATCACATCGCCGGTCTGTAAGGAGGTCCTATCATGAGCGAAACCAATAACTCGAACGAGGTCGTCGTCAGCATTAAGAACCTCCAGAAGGCCTTTGGCGATAACGTGGTCCTGCGCGATATCGATCTGGATGTGCATAAGGGCGAGGTCGTCGTAGTTCTGGGTCCTTCGGGCTCGGGCAAGTCGACGATGCTTCGCTGCATCAATCGTCTGGAGCATCCTACGAGTGGTTCGATTGTCGTCGAGGGCGTGGATGTGTGCGCCAAGGGCGTTGACCTCAATAAGGTGCGTACGCACTTGGGCATGGTGTTTCAGCAGTTCAACCTGTTCCCGCACCTATCGGTCAAAAAGAACGTCATGCTTGCGCAGCAAAAGGTGCTCAAGCGCAGCAAGGAAGAGGCCGAGAAGATCGCCGTCGAGGAGCTGACCAAGGTCGGTCTTGCCGAGCGTATCGACTTTATGCCGAGCCAGCTCTCGGGCGGCCAGCAGCAGCGCGTTGCCATCGCCCGCGCCCTGTCGATGAACCCTCACGTTATGCTCTTTGACGAGGCCACGTCGGCGCTCGATCCCGAGCTGGTTCGCGACGTTCTGGGTGTCATGCGCGACCTGGCACGCGATGGCATGACCATGATTGTCGTGACGCACGAGATGGGCTTTGCCCGCGACGTCGCCGACCGCGTCGTCTTTATGGACGGCGGCGTCATTGTGGAAGAGGGTACGCCGAGCGAGGTCTTCGACCACCCCAAGAGCGAGCGCACCAAGGCGTTCTTGGGCAATATCTCGTAGCCGGTTGATGTAACTGCCGTTATAAAAGAGCGGGGGCTGGACTTGAATCCAGCCCCCGCTCTTTTGTAGGGATGAGGATGCGCTTTGATGCAGGCTCTTTTGGAGGCCCTGGGTTCGTTACGCGAGCTCGGCTCCGAGGGCCTTGCAAGCGGTCTCGCCCTCATCATCGGGCGCATCGTAGCAAATGACGGAATCGACGACGTTGACGCCTGCCTCATCGGCATCGGCCTTCCAGTTGTCCATCCACTCGCCCTCGGCCCACGAATAAGAGCCAAAGAGGACGACCTTCTTGTCACCGAGGGTCTCCTTGACCTCGTCCCACATAGGCTGGAACTCGTCATACTCAAGCTCCTCGGAACCCATGGCGGGGCAGCCAAAGGCGAAGGCATCATATTCGGCGGCCTTGTCGGCAGAGAAGTCGGCGCAGGGGATGACCTCTGCCTCGGCGCCGACATCGGTTGCACCTTCGGCAACGAAGTTTGCCATGGCCTCGGTGTTGCCCGTGCCGCTCCAGTAGACGACGGCGATCTTGCTCATGTTGAGTCCTTTCAGTTGTGCGGCAGGTTGCCGCGGCTTCTATGTTCTATCGGGTTGCCTGGGCAAGTTGCGCCAGGCTGCAGCCCTGCTGATAGACAAAGGTGAGGTATTGAGTGCAAGCGCGGTAGGCGTCAAACATCGCAAGCGCTTGCTCGACATTCGTGTAGACCTTCCAAGCTCCAAAGACCTTGTAGTTCTCGCCGCGCTGGGCGATAAACTCGTGCACGTCGTCGTAGGGATATCCGAGGAAGTAGCCTATTTCGTGCGGAAACTCGCAGGTGCAGTTGTTGCTGCAGCTAGCTTGCTGGGGTAGTGCGCATCGAGTCTGGCTACAGGCGCATTCCGCGACGTTATTGCTCGCGAGCGTGATGCGTGATGCCAAATGCACAAGGCATGTCGAAAGGTCTCTCGTGTCGTAGCCTTCCGAGGCGAGCGCCGTTTGGGCGCGAGGGTCTGCGAAATAGGTGGTGAGGCTTTTGGCTCGGTACATATACACGAGCGCTCCGCAGGGCCGCCAGACCAAAACACTCAGGTGGATACCGAACGGGTCAAGCTCGCGATTGCACTGGGCGATAACGTTGAGCAGGCGTGCTCGGCGTTCTGCGATGGTTTCGGTTGCGGTCGAGCCGTCCCCGTGGGCATAGGTGCCTGGATAGGTAAAGAGCGATGCCGGCTTGATGCCCGCGAGCGTGGGAGAGCAGTTGCGCACGACTGCTGCCTGAAACGTTGGGATGTCTATGGTTCGAGTCACGGCGCTCCTTACGGATCTAAACTGTTAACCTAGGAAAACTTATACACGAAAGTAAGCCATGGTCAACAAAAAAGTTCGAAGCGGGAAACTAATTGACCGAACGGACATGATTTTGGGTTAAGATGGGGACACCCCATGGGGGTATCTAGATAGGGCTACTTGAAAGGGGAACGCATGAGTGACTTGCTCAACCCTGCGAATCTCATCGTGCTGGCCGTCATTGCCGTCGGCATGTTTTTTGGACTGCGTCGTATTGCCGCTTCGACACACGGGAAGAGTTGCTGCAGCGATGGTGCGAGCGGCAAGAAGGCCAAAAAGGTTGTGGTGGCAGACACCGACGAGTCCCACTACCCCTATCGTGAGGAACTCCTTATCGGCGGCATGAGTTGCGACGGCTGCGCCCGGAATGTGACGAATGCCCTCAATGCGCTTGATGGCGTGTGGGCTACGGTAACGTACGCGGACCACACGGCACGCGTGCGCTCGAAGCGCCCGGTTGATCGCGACACACTCGAGACGGCAGTGAGGGGTGCGGGCTATTACGTTATGAAAATGTAGGCGTTGCCCTCTCCGGTGGGTACCAGCCTCCTGCCCATTGTGACTATCGGCATCCAAAAATTTGCGCAAAAATAACCTTTAGATGCGGCAAAAGTGGAGTTTGGTGACGGTTTGCGCGGAATTCGCTACCAATCGAGCATCTATGAACCCGTCCAAAAAATTACAGGTGTATATTTATACACTGATTATTGCTGTGCTCAGATTGCAATTAACCGTGGACAGAAATGAAGAATGCTAAAACTGGGCTTTAGGACAGGGGAGGCTATAACCTTATGAGACGAGTGGGAACACTTGGCTTGGTGGCAGCGCTTGCCGCTATCTTGGTATCGCCGCTGCCGGCGCACGCCGAAGACGCATCGGGTGCCGTTACCTACAATGCGGGAAATGGGTATTCCTTTGAGAAGCTCTCGCATCCTACGGTAGGAACGTCGCAGCCGGATGGCATCGTCGACTACCAGGGTAACGGTGCCGTTGCCGTTCCGGGCGCCGATGGTAATACGGCCAACAACGAAGGCGATCGCGGCCAGAGCTACACTTGGGCGGCTGCGAGCTATGGTGACCAGCTTTATGTGGGCACCTGCTATGCGGCGATGGGCAACACGCTGACGCTCATGAACAGCACGCTGGGCGATTCCTTTGATGTCGAAACCATGCGCCTGACGCTGGAGGCCATGTTTAACGGTACCTTCTTCTATGGACAGCAGAAGGAGGACGGCACGGCCGACAAGGACAGCGGCGGCATCTTGGTCAAGATCAATACCAAGACCGGTGAGACCAAGCTGCTACTCTCTGAATCGCTCAACGGCGTCGCTCCTTTGTTCCGCAATGCCGTGAGCTATAAGGGTAAGCTCTATTTCTGCGGCAGCGTCAGGACCAATGACGGCAAAGGCGGCCTGCCTGCTGTATACGAGATCGATCCTAAGACGGATGAGTACAAAGTTGTCTATCAGGGCCTTTCGAGCATGCAGGATTACGGTGCTGCCTACAAGCAGGGCATTTCTACCGGTATCCGCGGCATGTGCGTCCATGATGGCCAGCTCGTCATCAGTAATGTGGGTAAAGACGCGGCCGGTAATTTTGTGTCGACAATCCTGACGTCGTCTGACCCCTCGAAGGGCCAGGACAGCTTCACCGAGATTGCCAACTCGGAGACGCTGTTTGGCTATCCGGCGATTCGCTATCAGGACAGCATCTACGGCGGCGCCATTTGGGATATGGTCTCGTACAATGGCCATCTCTATGCGACCATCTGCACCGGTACGCCCGAGAACGCTCCCGATGATAATTCCATGCAGTCGTTTGCCATGGTCCGTGGCGACAAGAATGCCGACGGCAGCTATTCGTGGACTCCCATTGTCGGCGATCAGAAGACGGACGGTGCAAAGTACTGCTTTGGCATCGATCCTGCCCGTACCCGTTCTGGCGCTGCCAACCTCATCGTCTACAACGACTACCTCTATATCGGTGAATACAACGACGAGGAGATTGCCCTCGAGCGCATCCTGTTCAACAAATCCAACACCGAAGAGGGCGGCAAGAGCAGCATGGGTGGCGTTGACTGCTCGTTTGTGAATGCCAATCTTGAGCAGTCGGTTAACATCTATCGCATGGACAAGGACGAGAACATGGAGCTCGTCGTTGGCGATCGCACCGACATGTTCCCCGAGGGCGGTATTTCCGGCCTGACTTCGGGCTTTGGCCGAAACGAGAACCAGTACATTTGGCGCATGCAGAAGTTCGACGGCAAGCTGTATATCGGTACCTTTGATACCGCGAGCCTGCTTGAGCCGATCGGCCAGTTCTCCAATGGCGACATTATCGATATGACGCCCGAGGAGTGGGACTCTCAGGTTCAGCGCCTTAGGGACCTGCTCGATCACCTGCTCGACAAGAAATCGCCTGACGACCCCATCGTTCCCGTGAACACGCTTGCGGACGATGATTCAAACGAGGCCGTCGAGGTCGATGATTCGAACGAAGCTGCTGAGGTTGATGATTCAAACAAGGCCGTCGATGTCGATGACGAGAAGACCGAGGTTGCTAAGGGCTTTGGCGATCTGAGCGATGCGCTGGAGGATGCCGCGGGCGGTCTTTGCGATCAGGCCGCGACGATGTCCCAGGACTTTGAGGACGACGCCGCTTATGTCCAGAAGATCGATGGCGAGATCGCGTACTTCAAGTCCTTTGCCGACCAGTATCAGGACATGCTCGATAGCTATGAGAGCCTTAAGCAGCAGTACGAGGATGCCTATGGCACCGAGCTGCCGAGCGATATTCAGGATGCGCTCGATAAGCTGCTGAGCGAGGAGAACCTCAAGAAGTTGCAGAGTGTCCTTACGTGCATGTGTTACCTGCGCGATGCCGAGCGCGGCTTTGATATGTATGTGACCGAGGACGGCGTGAACTTTACGACGCTGACGACCAATGGCTTTAACGATCCGTATAACCATGGTCTGCGCACCTTTGCGGTGACCAACCAGGGTCTGTGCCTTGGTACCGCCAACCCGTTCTATGGTTGCCAGGTCTGGATCCAGCGCAAGGAGAATTCGGAGAATCCGGTTGATCCCGGTACTCCGGATCCGACGGAACCCACCGATCCTTCGCAGCCGGGTGGCGGCGATCAGCCTGGCGGCAGCCAGACGGGTGGCAACGACCAGTCGAGCAGCACCACGACCACCGTCACGACGACCGCTAAGAAGACTCCGAAGGACGGCTCGCTGCCTCGCGCTGGCGACTCGACCCTCACGCTGGTCTTGGGATTGCTGGTTGCAGCTGCCGCAGTGCTTGGCATTGCTCTCGTCTTGCGCAAGCGTTCTCGTCGCTAGGCTCGTCCGCGTAGCTCAATGTCCTGGATATCGTCGAAGTTGATGGCGATATCCCTGAGTTTGAGCAGCTTGAATGCGGGTAACGCTTCGTCGAGAATGCCCGTGCGGTTACGATAGCCGTACGTATCGTAATAGGTGACGCGCACCAAGTCGCCGCGTTTGAGGCCCTCGAGCTTTTGCGAAAGCTCGAGGGCTTTTTCTTCCGTGAGCTCACGTTTTTGCTCGACGGTGATTTCCTGCTTGCGCACGAGTTCGTAGTATCCCGTGAGGGCGGCAAAGGGCATAAACTGTGCGGCGCGGTTGGCGCGCACGGCACCGTTGGCAGTGAGGTTGGGGTCGGCTGCGCGGCGTCTGCCCTCGGGGTCCGCCAGGCGCTCGAAGGCGGTCGGCGGGCGCATGGGCTGTTGTTTGGGTTTAGGCACGGTGTCCTCCAACTTGATCGTTGCGCTCGCGCGCGGTGGCGCCGGCGGTAAAGCTTAATCCCTTGACGAGCGCGTTCTTGCCGTACTTGCCTTTCACGGCCAGGACGGCGCGCGCCAGGTCGCGCTCGCGCTCATCGGCCTCGATATCGCTGAACAGATCGATGGTGGCAAATTCCTCGGGCACAAGATTGCTAAAGCCCAGGTTGATGCGCTTGACCGGTCGTTTGGGATCGACAGTCTGCGCCCAGAGCTCATCGAAATAGCCCATGATCTTCTTAAACGAATTGGTACGCTCGGGCAGCTTGCGCGAGGCGTTGGAGTGCGCAAAGAGCGCGGCATAGCCACCACGCGGTTTGCCACCATGCTCTCCCACAAAGATGCCATCGATTGCCTGCGCTTCGCGCACCAGGCGGCGCCGTTCGTCATCGCGCTGGACGGGCTTGGGAGCACGGGGCGCGAGCTCGGGGCCGGCGGTTGCGGTGGGTTCGATGCTCGACGTACTCGAGCGCAGGTGTCCGCATCCGTCCACATATTGTGCAGTACCGCTGGCATCAAGCCTGCGTATGTCGGCGCGCTCGCTCGCGTAGCCCACAAAGAGCGAGATGCTGTCGCAGACCACGTGCTTATCGATCAAGTCCAACACGGCGTTGTCGACCATCTCGCGCAAGACGGTGTAGGCCTGCTCGTAGGCATAGCCCTTCGAGAGCACCTGTCCTGTGGTGGTCGAAGTTGCTTGCGGGCGATAGGCTTGGATATCGGCGATGGTTGTCGGCTCGCGTCCGAAGGCGTGGTCGATGAGATACTCGGCATTGACGCCGAGCTCGTCGTAAAGCAGGTTTTCGTCGAGCGCCGCGACGCCCATCAGATCGTAGACGCCGTATTTTTCGAGTCGTGCTGCCACGCCGGGGCCGATGCCCCAGATATCGGTGATGGGACGATGGGGCCAGATTTCCTTGCGAAAGGTCTCATCGTCGAGTATGCCGATGCGGCTGGGTACGTGCTTGGCGGTGATATCGAGTGCAACCTTGGCCTGGAATAGGTTGGGGCCGATGCCGACCGTCGCCGTGATGCCGGTGCGCGCCAGGACCTCGTCGCGCAACATGCAGGCGAAGCCTTCCGCATCGGTGTGATAGAGGTCCAGATAGGGTGTCACGTCGATAAAGCACTCGTCAATTGAGTAGACGTGCACGTCCTGGGGGCTGACGTATTCCAGATAGATGCCGTAGATTTGCGCCGACACCTCCATGTAGTGCTGCATGCGCGGCACTGCTTTGATGCAGTCGATGCCGTCGGGAATCTCGAACAGACGGCAGCGGTTGTGAATACCTAAGTCCTTCATGGCCTGCGTGATAGCGAGGCAGATGGTCGTGCGTCCGCGCGATTCGTCGGCAACGACCAGGTTGGTGGTGAGCGGATCGAGCCCACGGTCGACGCACTCGACGCTGGCATAAAACGTCTTGAGGTCGATGCAGATATAGGTGTGCTGCTCGTGCGCCATCCGTGCCCTTCCATCAAACACATGTTCTTATCGAATACCTGTTCGATAATACCCGCTTGCACGGACACCGTCAAAATCTGTCCCTTTTTGGCAAGTATGGTCGTGCGGCTTCATCGGGGTTTTAACGCAGCCCTAAAGAGCGCGAAACAGCTCGGAAAAGCTCGCTTCGTAGCATGAGCCTAACGATCGATACCACCATAAAGCACGGAAGGGTTGTGGGGATAATGGTCAACTATGGGTTTGGTATGCCGACGCGCTTGGTTGCGGATGGGGATGTGGCTCGCTGGTGCGGGCGATTGGTTGCCCACTATGGCGGCACCAAGGCACTGGTCGTGCTGGGAGGCGACAAGCACACGCGCGATGAGCTCGTTTCGGCGGCGCTGGGCTCGCTCGATCGTGCCCTGCTCGAACGCGTACTCTTTCGTTGCGGTTCGGCCGGGGGCGACGGGGGAGACGATTTGGTCGATGAGGCCGTAGCCCTGGCAACCGATGAGGGCGTGGACTTTGTCCTGGCGATTGGCGATGCCGATACTGCTGGCTTTGCGCGCGAGCTCGCGCGTCGCATGGCGGCGCTCGATGCCGGCGAAGACGGTTTTGTGCCTTATGGATGCATTGTCTCGGAGGGCAAGGTGCCTGCTGTCGTGGGCACCGGCGAGGTTCCCGTTTTTGCCATTATCGCGCCCGAACTGCTGGAGGGCATCGGGTCTCCTCTGCGTGAGTTGCTCGGTAGCGTCTGCGCCGCGGCCTAATATTTGCCAGAAAAGGACGGGTTATTGTTGGTTGGTAAAGCGTTTGACCTGCCAAAATAAGCCTGTCCCTTTTTGATCGGCTGCCGTTTGGGGGCCGATTGGCAACGCTCGCTGATTGTAGTCTTGACCTGCGCTAGAATAGTGGCATCTGAATGTCCGGGTGCATGGAGGCGTGCGCCCGTATGCTGAGGAGGACTCTATGGCAACTGTTGCCGCACCTATCGATGCTACGTCGACTGCCGCTTGGAAGGCACTCGAGGCTCATCAGGAGAAGCTCGAGGCCGATGGTATCGACCTCAAGGCCTGGTTCGCCGCCGATGCCGAGCGCGTGAACAAGCTGAGCTTTGACGCCGGTGACCTGCACTTCGATCTGTCGAAGAACCTGGTGACCGATGAGACCGTCAAGCTGCTGTGCGATCTTGCCCGCGAGGTGAAGCTCGAGGAGCGCCGCGACGCCATGTTCTCCGGCGAGCACATCAACACCACCGAGGACCGTGCCGTCCTGCACACCGCGCTGCGCCGTCCGGCAAGCGATAAGGGCCAGCTCATTGTCGACGGCCAGGATGTCGTCGCCGACGTGCACGAGGTCCTCGATCGCATGTATGCCTTCGCCGAGCGCGTGCGCTCCGGTGAGTGGAAGGGCGTTACCGGCAAGAAGATCGAGCACCTGGTGTCTATCGGCATCGGCGGCTCCGATTTGGGCCCGGTCATGGCTTACGAGGCTCTGCGTCCCTATGCCGACGCCGGTATCGACTGCCGCTATATCTCCAACATCGACCCCAACGATCAGGCAGAGAAGCTCAAGGGCCTCGATCCCGAGACCACGCTCGTGATCATCGTCTCCAAGACCTTCACCACGCTCGAGACCCTCACCAACGCCCGCGAGGTCAAGACCTGGATGCTCGAGCAGCTCAAGGCTCAGGGCGCCATCGACGGTTCCGATGAGCAGAACGCCGCGGCCGTGGCCAAGCACTTCGTCGCCGTTTCCACCGCACTCGACAAGGTCGAGGCCTTCGGCATCGACCCCGCCAACGCCTTCGGTTTCTGGAACTGGGTCGGCGGCCGCTACTCCGTCGACTCCGCCGTGGGCCTGTCGCTGATCGTCGTCCTCGGCCCCGAGCGCTTCCAGCAGTTCCTCGAGGGCTTCCATGCCATCGACGAGTACTTCTGCAACACGCCGCTCGAGAACAACGCCGTCGCGCTGATGGGCCTGCTCAACGTCTGGTACGTCAACTTCTTCGGCTCCAAGAGCCACGCCGTGCTTCCGTACTGCCAGTATCTGCACCGTTTCCCGGCCTACCTGCAGCAGCTCACCATGGAGTCCAACGGCAAGCATGTCCGCTGGGACGGCAGCGCCGTGACCTCCGATACCGGTGAGATCTTCTGGGGCGAGCCCGGCACCAACGGTCAACACGCCTTCTACCAGCTGCTGCACCAGGGCACCGTGGTGGTCCCGGCCGACTTTATCGCTTTCGCCAACACTGCCAACCCTGCGACCGACAGCGGTCAGGACGTGCACGAGCTGTTCCTGGGCAACTTCCTGGCCCAGACCAAGGCGCTCGCCTTTGGTAAGACGGCCGACGAGGTTCGTGCCGAGGGCACGCCCGAGCAGATCGTCCCGGCCCGCTGCTTTGAGGGCAACCGCCCGACGACCTCGATCTTCGGCGACACGCTGACCCCGTTCGCACTCGGTGAGCTCATCGCCCTGTACGAGCACATCACGTTTGTCGAGGGCACGGTCTGGGGCATCGATTCCTACGACCAGTGGGGCGTCGAGCTTGGCAAGCAGCTTGCCAAGCAGATCACCCCGGCCTTCCACGACGACGCCGCCAAGGCCGAGCAGGACGCTTCGACCCAGGCGCTCATCGAGTTCTATCGCGCGCATCGCAAGTAGTCGCTGCTGTTAACGCATCGCGCCTTATAGTCAGGGGCCCGTATCCTATCGGATGCGGGCCCCTTTGCTTTGCCGTAGTCCCGGGGCGCACGGCCTTTGTGGAACATCGCTGGGGCGCCGCGCGCCGCGAGAACCCTGCGCCTAGATCTCGGCCTCCGCATGGTCTCGCTGCGCCTCGGGCAGCTCCCCGTAGAGCGGATGGTCTTCGAGCCTAAAGCGCTCGACCTGTTCGGGAGTGCGACCGCGCACAAAGAGCCACGAGCGATCGATCGGCGTCGCCATGAGCGTGCTGGGCAGCGCGTCGGCGCGGTCGGAAAACACCCGGGCACTCTCGGGATCCTGGAACGCCAGCACCAGATGCGTGTCGCAGTTGCCCATGATGGAGCGTGCGCGTGCCTCGCCATAGAGCGCATCGAGCTGGTTGGTCGACTGCAGCAGCAGCGTTGCCCAGATGTTGCGGCTTCGGATAATCGAGAGCACGTTGTCGATCTGGGGGATCTGCAGATTTGCGAAGTCATCGAGCATAAAGCGCACGGGCACGGGCAGGCTGCCGTCGGGCTGCCTATCGGCCTCACGAATGAGGCCCATAAACGCCTGCGAAATAAAGAGGCCGGTCAGCGGATCGAGATTGCGGTCAATATCGCTCACGGTTACAAACAGGACGCAGGGGGTGTGTCCCATGGAAGCGAAGTTCACCTGATGGCACTCACGATAGAGCTGTGCCGCACCGTCGAATCCCAGACACATGACCTTTTCGGCAAGGATGCCGACGATGCTCGCGTGCATGCGCTCGGCATTTTGCGTAATGGCGTAGCGCCGCCATAGCGAGAGGGCATAGCTTTGGGGGTCGGTCGTGATCAGGTCGTCAAACAATCGACCCGTGGCACCGTCCTGCAGGTGCTCGATCAGCTTGATGACCGAGCTGATCGTCTGCTCGTCGGCGGGTAGCTGTTCGGTGACGTAGGCGATAAGACACGACAGCAGGTTTGCCGCCGCATGATCCCAAAAAGGCTGGTTGTTGTCCTCGATGGGGCAGATGGCCTTTGCCACCGAGAGGATGTCCTGCTGGTTGGGCCTGCCGTCCGCCTTGCGGCGAATGTGCCTCAGGGGGCTGTAGCCGCAGCGCTCGATGCCGGGCGCAAGGGCCGGGACGGTGTTGAGGTCGGCGAAGTTGAGGCATTGCACGCGGTAACCGTGGGCTGCCAGCACGGGTCCCACTTCGCGACAGAGCGTGCCTTTGGTGTCGAGCACGATGTAGCTTGCGTTCATTTGCAGCAGGTTGGGCTTGAGGACGTTTCGGGTCTTGCCGGCTCCCGAGGGGCCGATCACAAGTGCGTTGTTGTTGAGTCCCGTTTGGCGGGTGTCGCAGGAGAGCGTTCGATCCTTGGCGAGGATGGTGGACGATGCGGACTCAGATGCGGCGAGGCGGCTGGCGAGGTTAGACATGGGCGACCTCCTTGGTGGTCGAGAGAATTTCGTGGGCAAAGCCGAGCTCGACGGCGCGCTCGGCCGAAAGGTAGGTGTCTTTTGCAGTGAGGGACTGGATGCGCTTGGGCGTGAGGCCGCTGCGGTCCGAGAGGATTTGCGTGAGGGTCTTGCGGGTCTGCATGAGACGCCGGCTGGTTTCCTGCAGCGCAAGTGCCGAGCCGCCTGCCCCCTGGGGGATCAGTGGGTCGTGAATCATGAGCTCTGCATGGGGCGCCATACGGCGATCGTCGCCGCCCATGGACGCGGCGAATTCCAGGCAGACGGTGCGGATGGGGCACGATGCGAGGCGCATGGCGTCATAGATCGCAAGACCCGATCGCACGCTTCCGCCGGCGCTGGCGACAAATATGGTGATGGGGCGGCTGGGGTCGGTGGCATCGAGCAGGCGGATCTGCTGGCATAGGTCGTGGGCCATCGGGGTTTCGATGTTTCCCATGACGGAGAGCTCGCGACGGGCGAGCATCTCATCGTAAATGCTGGTGAGCGTGATACCTCGGGCGGATTCACGCATGGTGAGGGGGCTGATGATGGGGGAATGATTGGTGTCCATGAGGACTCCTTTCTGTTGGTGGTGTTGTGGAATAGAGTCGCTGCCCGCGGAGGGGCTGGCGGGCTACAGGGTTCGTCCGAGCCTGAGATCGAGCTCGGTTGTGGGGCAGGCTGCCTGTCCGTGCGGCTCGCAAGCGCCAAGGGCTCCAAAGCGATGGAGCGTTGCGACGGGCGTGGTGTAGGCGAGCCGCAGCTGATGCTCGATAGGGGCACATCCGTCATTTTTGTAATGAGCCGCGTAGTACTGCGCGATGCTGGCGTTCATCTCGCTGCCATTGCGATGGCGCTCAAACTGGCGTCTGCAGGTCTCGATGATCTTTGCTACCGACTTGGGTGCCGTCGCGGGAACAAGGGCGAGATAGCCCTCAAATAGCTCGTTGATGTTCAGGAGGCACAGCAGGTCGATCAGCGTCCTTATGGCTGTTCCCTCGGCAGAAAAGTGCGCGGTCATGCGGTTATATCGGTTGCGGTCGACGATGGCCGCATGGGGTCTTGGAGTTTTCTGCCCCGTGGTCCCGGGCTTTTGCCGCGCCTGTGTATTGAGCTCGACGTTGCAGCGCTTGAGGCCGTCCAACGGAAGGAACAGTGCGGTGCGCAGGGTGTTCCGCTTGCTTTCGAGTTCATGACGCTCGTCGGGTTCCCATTCGAGCTTGAGTTTCGTGTCGAGCGCCGTAAGCATATGGGCTAGGCAGCCTACGGTAAGAACGTACGAATCGTTGTCGCGTTTTGGGGCATAGGGGTCTGTCAGCTTGCGAATGTCGGGGTCGCCCATGATCTTTGTGCAGCGCTTCAGCAGTTGAGGGTGGTCGGCCAAGATCGTCGCGAGCGGTAGCGACGCGTAGTTCTTGATGGTCGCGGCGGCAAAGGCGGCGTCATATTCGTTTGCATATGCTCGCTCAATGCGGGCATCCAGAATGCTTTTCTTATTGCCGTCTTCAGCGTGGTGGTTTGTCATAGCTTCTCCAATCGGTTGATGTTCGTGCTGTTTGTTGATGTGTTGGTTGTCGTGAGTGATGTGCTTGCCGTGGGTGATGTGCTGACGTTGGGGTGCTATGCGGTTTTCAATGAGCCCGTGAGGCAGTTGCTGCAGGGGCGGGATGGAACGGCCCATGCAAGGCGGAAGGCATCGTGCTCAAAATCGAGACAGCAATGCCCTGGGTGCCTCACATGTGGCAGTTACCTCATTAAGTTGTCATTGCGTTTGGGGTTGTACTTTGCCGATCTTCCTTCTCTTACACGCTAAAACTCAAACTTCATATGCTCGATCTACTTAAAACCGCAACGGCGGTCTTTTATCAACTTATATGTCGGAACGCGTCTTTGCAAGTACTTTTTTGCCTTTGTTTCAAATGGGGTGGTTTTGCAACCGTCATACGCGCGCTGTGCGAACGTGCCCCGGCTCGGATAAGATAGTGCGCGATAAAAACGATGCAAGGAGGCACATATGGCAATTAAAGCCATCGCAATGGATATCGACGGTACGCTTACCAACGATCAGAAGGTGATCAGCCCGCGTACGCGCGAGAAGCTGCTCGCGGCGCAGGAATCGGGTATTAAGCTCATCTTGGCTTCGGGCCGTCCCGCATGGGGGCTACATGCTCTGGCACAGGAGCTCGACCTCCAAAACCATGACGGTCTGCTAGTCGCTTTCAATGGCGCGCATGTGGTCGACGCTCAGACCGATGAGGTCCTTTTTGACCAGGCCATGCCGGCTGACGAGCTGCACCGTCTGATTGATCATCTGCAAAACTATGATGTGATCCCCATGATCTCGCTCGGTCGCGACTTGCATGTCGAGGACTCGTACCACTGCATGATTACGCTGCCGGATGGCTCGCAGAAAAACATTGTCAAATACGAGCGCGATGCCTGCGACCTTAAGATCCGCGAGGTCGAGAGCTTGCATGAGGTCGTGGACACTTATCCCGTGGACAAGCTGCTGACGGCGGGCGATCCGGCCTACCTGCAGGCACATTACGAGGAAATGTACGCGCCCTTTAAGCAGACGCTTTCGGGCATGTTTACGGCCGACTGGTACTTTGAGTACACGGCGCCCGGTATCGACAAAGCCCGTGCGCTCGAGGGTGCTCTGCCCAAGCTCGGCATCGATGCCAGCGAGGTCGTATCGTTTGGCGACGGCCAGAACGACAAGTCCATGATCGAGTGGGCTGGTACCGGCGTCGCCATGGGTAACGCTGTCGATGAAGTCAAGGCCGTGGCCCAGATGGTGACCGCCAACAACAACGAAGACGGTATCGCGGTGGCACTTGACCAGCTACTGGGTTAGAATCGCCGATAGTGCATGGTTCGGGCGTCCGCTTGCGGGCGCCCTTTTGTTAGGGAGGGTGCCGTGTCCGCATTTCCGTTCGACGCCGTTATCTTTGACATGGATGGCGTCATCGTCGATACCGAGTATTACTACCTGGGCGAGACTGCCGCGTTTGCCAAGGAGCTTGGGCTTAATCTGACTCAAGAGGAGTTGAATGGGCAGGTCGGTACCTCGCATCAGTTCTTCCTGCATATGCTGGTCGATTGGTTTGAGCGCGCCGGTAAGGGGCATTTCACTGGCGATGAAGCGTTGGCCCGTTGGGACGAATGGGCTCATAAGCGTCCGCGCGACTATCAGGCTTTGATTAACCCAGGCGCCGTGGATACGATTCGAGAGCTGCCGCGCCGTGGCGTTCGCGTGGCGCTTGCCAGCTCGTCTCCCATGGTTAGCATCGAGGAAGTGCTCAACGCATGCGGGCTGTCGGATGCCTTTGAGTATGTGGTGAGCGGCGAGCAGTTTAAGGAGAGCAAGCCCGAGCCCGACATCTACCTGCATGCGCTGGACCTGCTGGGGCTGCCCGCGAATCGCTGCTGCTGCGTTGAGGATTCCGTTCCGGGCATTACCGCGGGTAAGCGAGCCGGCCTGACGGTTATTGCCAAGCGCGAGGAGCGCTTTGGCTTTAGCCAGGATGCCGCGGACAAGATTATCGACCAGCTGCCGGAGCTGCTGGAACTCGCGTAGATTCTGGGCGGCATTGTTGTCACAACAGTGGTTCCGTTGGCATAAGAGAGGGGCGCGCTATGGCATTTAACGTGAGCGCACTGGGGTTTGGCGACAACGTCGTCGACCGCTACGAGCATATTCGCACGATGTATCCGGGTGGCAATGCGGTGAACTTTGCCGTGTATGCCAAGAAATGCGGAGCCGCGCGCTCCGCGTATATGGGCATCTTTGGTAATGACGCTGCTGCCGAGCACGTGATTGCGAGTCTTGAGGATGAGGACGTTGAACTAGCCAAATGCAAGCAGCTCATCGGTGAGAATGGTGCTGCGCGCGTGACCGTCGTTAACGGCGACCGTGTTTTCCTTGGCTCCAATGAGGGTGGCATCCGTGGTGATACTCGCTATGTGCTCGATCGCTTTGACCTTGCGTACATGAAGCAGTTCGACGTAGTCCACTCGGGCAACTATTGCTTTACCGAGCGCGAACTTCCCAAGTTGAAGGCCGCGGGCATCACGGTTTCGTTTGACTTCTCGGACGATTCGACCGACGAGTACTACGAGCAGATTGCTCCCTACGTTGACTTCGCATTCTTTAGCGCGGCAGACGCCGCGAGCGAGGATGAGATTCGCGAGCGTCTGGCATGGGTGAGGGGTCTAGGTCCGCGTTTCGTATCGGCAACGGCTGGCGCTGAGGGCTGCATTGCCTATGATGGCGATCGTTATTACCGCCAACTGGCTAAACCGGTAACGGATTTGAAGGACACCATGGGTGCGGGCGACTCGTTCCTGGCTTCGTTCCTGATGTGTTATCTCGATTCCGCCAAGCGTGGCGAGGATGGTGCCGAGGCCATCGAGCGTGCACTCGACTTTGCTGCCGGGTTTGCCTCGACCGTGTGCGGCATGGAAGGCTCCTGGGGCCATGGAGTGCCGATTTCCGAATAGGTGAGCAGTCCCGGGGAGTCGAATTGTCGCCCCCCCGGGGACTCCATGGACAAAAAATGCTAAATATGAGTACTGTCACTAATTTAGTAACAGCGAAATTAAGCTTTTGAGGGCCTAGTTGGGTGTCTGCGAGCGATTAAAACCTGCTAAAAATGACTTTAACCACCTTAAAGTGCCTTGATAATGGATGGCTGTACATTATCAAGGCACTATTTTGCCGTAAAATAATGTTACTGGATTTGCAACAGTACTCATATTTGACATTTTTTGCCCACAGGGGTTAGCGAAGGTGGTAGCGCGCAGAGATGTGGTGTAAGAGGCGGGGCATGCCCCGCCTCTTCTCTTTTCTTGAAAGGGAGGGGACACCGCCTAGAATTCGTCGTTGGAGT
>JAGZQO010000034.1 GCA_018382125.1 Collinsella sp. | reverse complement strand
TGAGGGTCACATCGACAGTTCTTGACTCCTGCTGTTCTGGTTGTTGCTCGGACGTTGCGAACGCTCCACTTGCCACGGCTATCGCAACAACGATCGCAACAACGATCGCAACGGCTATCGCTGCGACATGGGGCTTATGCGAGCGCGCCCACTGGGATAATCCGTTCATTATCCATCCCCCTTTCTTTCATGGTGGTTTCGAGTTACCTCGTTATGTCAACCGCGTCATTACTTAGCGCTTTCCCATCGCGCGAGCCATCCAGTCGAGGTTGCCGCTCGCACTGGCGGTGTTCGCGTTAATCTGCTGAGCCTGATTGAGAATCTGCCCCTGCATGAACAGGTTGCCTATTTGCAGCATGTTGCCGATGCGCTGCTGGTTGAGAATCTGCTGCTGGCCCGCTTCCATGCGGCGCTGGTGCATCTCGGTCTCGTAGAGGTTGACCATCTCCTGTACGGTGGTGGCGCGATGGTTGCGCACGGCAGCAAGGAAGAAATCCACGGCTTCGATGCTGTCGTAATCCATGGGGTACCACGGGGCGACCTGCGAAGCCCATTGCTGCTGTACGGCGAAAATCTCCTGCTTGGTTTGCTCGATGCTCTGGGCCAGGGCCTGGTTGTTGGCTTCAACTTGTTGGTTGCTTTGGTCAATCGCGGCATTTTTCTGGGAGCGGCTTTTGTCCGCCGTCTTCGCTATGACCTTGTATAGAATCGCACCGATGATAGCTGAGACGATGAGGTTCACGATATTCCAGACCGCCAATTGAAGCTCCGAGCCTCCCATCGAGAAGAGCGGAAGGGTGGGGAGAAACGTTATCACCTTAAGTGGCGTGCTCGTGATAAGCGTGAACGCGATAAGGAAGCCCCCGATTGCGTAGAGGACGGGGTGCCTTTTAGTCTTCTTTTCCGTCTTGGTGGCAAACTGAGTGGTGAGCTGGTTGATGCGTTGCTGAAGGTCAACCACCCTATGCATCAAATCGTGCGCCGTGGCAACGCCTGGCAACAGACTTGCCTGTTCCTCCATGTTCGCTCCTTTCTATTTCACGGATATAGCCCGAGCTGCAATCGGGCTATATCCGTGCGTATCGATTGCCTAGTCCACCTCTATCCCTTCGGTATCGGGGGTGTCCCACGTGAAGCCCGAAAATCCCTCATTCACCACGGTCACCAAGCCCGCATATCCCGCGAAAGTGGTGTTGTAGACGGTCGCGGTGGTCGCAGAACCGAGTTCGATATCGTCGTCGTAGGTTTCGATGGCGCTCTTGGGGATCTCGACATTGTTTTCCATGACGTTGTATGCGGTGATGTCGCTGCATACGAAGCTCCTCGCTTTGAAGCGGAGCTTCTCGCTTGCCGTCGAATTGCCCGACTCATCGGTTTCAAGCTCAAGCGTGTAGGGGTGTGCTTTGGGCTTCGAATATTGAGCAGCTTCCTCAAACGCGAGGACCTGCTTGGCAAGTTCTAAGGTTTCGGCGAACGAGGAATCCAGATTTTGATAATTCTCGACATCCTCGTTCGCGTTCTCGATGGCATGTTTCTTTTCGGCTTCGAACCTAGCTTTGTCCTGCTTCGTGGCAAACTTGACGATCTCCTCGCCGGAAAGCCCCTTCAGGTCGCGGAACCTGGCGTCTGCGGGTAAGTAGGTGGTGACGTTGCCCTTCCCGTCAAAGAAGAGGAATCTATATATCGATACATCCTTTCCGATTCCGTCCTTCGGGCTGTTGTACTCCAGCCAAACACTCGCTTGAGCGAATGCCCGAGACGCCGGCATGGGCTCGCTCGACTTCTGAGCGCCGCCGCCCGTGCCTTCGCCTAAGCCGTTGCAGCCGGTCAGCCCAAGGCCCGCGACGGCAACCGTCCCGATACCGAATAGCTTGAGCGCCTCTCTCCTCGTGTACTGCTTCACGGTTGTTTTCTCCTTTTGCGTTCGCTTGCTTTGTCGATTTAGCTTGTTGCTCGATGCTTTCCCGTCGGCTTTGATGGGAAGGGGGCAAGTCGAACGACTGCCCCGGTAAAGATTCCGGAGCCGTTCGGCTTGTCCCTATGCAACTTATTGTTGTTGGCTTTCCTGCTGTGCCTTGAGCCACTCTCTCGCGTTGAGCTGATCCTGGAATTGGGAGTTCGTCATGCCGTCGCCGCGGACGGAGTTGGGATCGTTCGGGTCCCATGACTTGGTGAGCCCGATCGTCAGATACTTCTCCAGGCCGTCTCCCGCCCCGTTGCCGACATATACGTTCAGTCCGGTGCCGGTCGCGCCGAGTTCCTGCGTGCCGTATACCGGCCACGGGTTATCTTTCGCAACGGCGATGCAGATTGCGCCGCCGTAGTCGTTGGCCGGTTTGTGCGAAATCTGCCACGTGTGGTCGTCTAGCTTGGTCACGCTCCACTCGTTCTGCTTCCAATCGGACGGCACGTCCACGTAGAAGTAGTCGGTCGTGAACGAATGGCCACCGCTGGATGCCTGGTCCGTTGACGTCTGCTCGCTCTCGGAAGTGCTCGCCTCGGTGCTCTTATTCGCCTCGTCGGTCTTTTTCTCTTCCTCGGCCTTCTTGGCTGCCACGGCGTCGTCCCTGCGCTTTTGTGCCTTCTCTTTGAGCTTGTCGAGCTTTGACGAGCTTATGCCGCTGTCCTTTGCTGCCTTATATGCCGCATCGATCTGCGCGTCCGTCACCTCTTCTGCGGGGACAGGCTTGATGGTGATTTCCTTCTTGACGTTGACTTTGCCGTCCTTGTCGATGCTGACCTTCGTGGACGCGCCCTTGGTGTCGTAGATGGTTCCGTCCGCCGCGATGGGTGACGCCTCGATCGCAAGGCGGTAATCTCCCGGCCTGAGGGCGATGTCCGAAGAGTCCGACCCCGCGTGGAACACGCTGTCCACACTGTTGCCCGAGGAGTCCTTTCCGGTGGCATGGATGGTGATCTTCGTGCCCTTTCGCGTGTCAAGCCCTTCGGCGTTTACGACGAGGGGAACGCTGTAGGTCTTGGACACCTGCGCCGAGAGATATAGATAGGCGCCTCCGCAGCAGATGGCGACCGCCGCCGCGATACCTATCACCACCCACAGTGCCGCCCGCTTCTTTTTGCCGGATCTGTCAGCCATCTCTTATCCCGCTTCCTTCCTCCGTGATGTCTGTTCGCTCTTGAGAAATTACTTTGAGGCGCGCATGCGCTCCATGAAGACGCCGGCCGAGATGAGCGCCAAGGATACTGCGAGCGTTGCGAGGAAGGGGAGGATGTTGTCACCCGTCTTGGGCAGCTCGCCGTTCTTGGCATCGGTTTTTGCGTTCGAGCCATTCGAGCCGTTTGCCTGCGCTTGCTTTTTCTGCTCGGTCGACGTCCCGAGGGCGGCGACGGTCTCGGTCTTGGTGGCGCCGCATTTGGTGCAGGTGTAGGTGCGCACGCCCTCCTTCGTCGCGGTGGGCTCGGTAGTCACGGTGCCCTTGTTCCATGTGTGGTCGGTCGCCGCGATCTCGCGCGTCTGGACGGCCCTGCAGATATCGCATGTCAGCTGCTCCTGCCCGGGCGCGGTGCAGGTCGCGGGGGTCGTGACCTTCCAAGTACCTTCGTGCGCGTCGCCGTCGATGGCATGGAACTCAACGGTGTTCACGCCGACCTCCTGACGCCACTTCGCATAGCGCTCCGCCTCGGTCCCCTTGTAGCCGATGATGTGGCAGTTGAGAATGGGCGTCGAATGGATGGCCGTGACGGATTTGGGGATCCAGACATTCTTGAGGCTGTCGCATTGGTTGAGGAACTGGTCGGGGATCTCGGTCACGCCCTCCTCGACATGCACGTTCTCAAGGCTGGTGCAGCCGTAGAACTGCGCGTTGCCGCCGCCGCCCCATGTGGAACCGGAGGGAATGGTCACCGAGGTGAGCTTCTTGCAGTAGACGAAGACATCGGAATGCCAGTCGACGTTTGCGGGCAGCTTGATCTCGGTGAATCCCGCATTCTGGAACGCGCAGTTCCACACGCGCTCCAGCCCATCGTTCAGATGGACCTCGGTGAGGCTAGGGTTGTCCGCGAATGCGGAGACCCTGATGGTCTTCACCGTGGAGGACAGCGTCACCTTATGCAGGTTGCTGTACTGGACGCTACCGTACGAGGCGAACGCGGTGCCGGGGATTTCCGTGACGCCCTCGGCAACCTTGACCTCTGTGATCTGCGAGGCGTACTGCGTCCAGTCATATGTGGTTGCCGTGGGGATGTCCGCCGTCAACGTGAGCACGCCGTCGTTGAGCGTCCAGCCGTTGCCGCTGATTTCCTCGGCATAGGCGCCGCGCGCGCCGGACAGCAGTGCTACGCACAGGGCGAACACGCCCGCGAGGGTCAGCACCCCTCTTTTCCATGTCGTTGATTTCATCTTCCCTTTTCCTTTCTTTTGGGTTTACGTTTTCGTTAAATCGGCCGGTTACAGTCCGTTGCGTTTGCCGAACACATCGCGCGCGATCCAATCGACGTTCCTGCTCGTGCTTGCGGTGTTCGCGTTGATCTGCTGGGCCTGGTTGAGAATCTGCCCCTGCATAAAGAGGTTGCCGATCTGGAGCATGTTGCCGATGCGCTGCTGGTTGAGCATCTCCTGCTGCCCCGCCTCCGTGCGTCGCTGGTCCATCTCGGTCTCGTAGAGGTTCACCATCTCCTGCACGGTGGTGGCGCGATGGTTGCGCACGGCGGAGAGGAAGAAGTCGACGGCTGCGGTGTTGTCATAGTCCATGGGGTACCACGGCGCGACCTCTGCCGCCCAACGTTGCTACACGGTGAAGATCTCCTGCTTGGTTTGCTCGATGCTCTGCGCGAGCGCCTGGTTATTTGCGTCGACCACGGCGTTGTTGTTGTCGATATAGACGTTGCGGCGGGCGCGGGACGTGTCGGCCGCCTTGGCGATGACCAGGTAGAGGACCACGCCGATGACGGCGGAGACGATCAGGTTTATGGCATTCCAGACGTCCCTTTGGAGGTCCGGTCCTCCGGTCGCGTAGAACGGGAGGGAGAACGGATACGTGAGCGCGCAGAGCGGCGTGCTCGTGATGAGCGTGAAGGCGATGAGGAAACCGGCTATGGCATAGAGCACGGGGTGCCGCTTGGTCTTCCTTGCTGTCTTTTGCGAGAACTGCGTGGTCAGTTGGTTGATGCGATTTTGCAGATTGACCACGCGATGCATCAGGTCGTGCGCGGTCGTGATTCCCGCCAGCAGATCTGCCGTTTGTTCCCCCACGGCCTTTACCCTTCTCCTCGATATACGGGTGCGCCTTCGGCGCACCCGTTTTCGGAATGCTGACTATTGCTCATAATTGAACTACATAGGCAATAATTAGCCCCTACAGTTTATTATACTTGCAGAGAAATGCCCATACGATTCAAGTCAGATTGATTCGTATGGGCGGTGATAGTGTGAAGTATTTCGAAATAGGCCAACGCATACGGCGGTACCGTAAGGCCTGCGGGATGTCGCAGGAGGCGCTGGCAGGAAAGGTCGGCATCTCCGTCACGCATATGAGCCATATCGAGACCGGAAACACTAAGCTGAGCCTGCCCGTGCTATCGAAGATTGCCGAGGAGCTTTCGGTCGGCGCCGACGCGCTGCTGTCCGACGAGCCGAGGCCTGATAAGTCGACGTTTTCGTTAGAGGTGCGAGAGATCCTGGATTCGTTCGAGGTCGACGAGCTGCCCGTGGCAATCGAAGTGCTTCGGGCGCTGCGGGATGCGATGGCTAAAAGACGCGGCTAGGGGCGAATTCCAACACTCAAAAGTTGTGAAAAAGTTGCATAGCAGCAAGATGAAAAGGGCAAACCACTCATTTACGAGGCGGTTTGCTCCTTTAGTCAAATATTCCCATGGCAGATAAACAGTACACGTTGCATATGCGGTTTCCTTTCGATCGCCATCATCGAGCTCGAGTATCGCATCTACGCCTGCGCCCTTGCCCGCCTGCGCTCCCAGTGAGCCAATTTAATCGTCACCAGCGTAAGCACCCAGGCCACAAGCGAGAACGCGGCACCCACTGCGCCTACGTGCGCAATGCCAATGCTGCTTACCACGGCGCCGCCCACTGCGGTGCCAAACGAGATGCCGACGTTAAACGCCATGGGCTCAACCGAACTTGCGAGTACCATCGACTTGGGATGGCGGCTGCGTGCCACGTCCATGAAGTGCGTGATGCACGACACCGAGAACAAGTACATGAGCAGCGCCAAGCTAAAGACAAAGGCCAGCGCGAGCGGCATGGTGCCGCCCACAGCAAACAGCCCGAGTAACGCCGCAGCCTGCAGCACGAACGTCACAAGCAGCGCCTTCATGCCAAAGCGCGCATCGATCCATCCGCCCAGGATGTTCGAGATCAGGCAGAACACGCCGTAGGCCATGAGCGTGGTACTGGCTTCGACCGTGCCCATGCCCAGCACCTGCTCAAGATAAGGCGTCACGTAGCCATAGAAAACGTAGACCGACCCCACGCCAAACAAAAAGATGAGCATGCCGGTGACGATGCTCGGCTCGCGTAGCAGACCCGCCTGCTCGCGAAAGGTGGCGGGCTCGTCGGTTTGCCCAGCGCGCGGCATAAACATCACGAGCGCTCCGCAGATCAGAACGGCAAAGGTCAGCGTGCCGTACATGGCCACGTGCCAGTCGAGCGTGTCGGCCACAAACTTGCCGATCGAAGTGACAAAGACCATTGCCACGGAAAACGCGCCGT
Source organism: Collinsella sp. (assembly GCA_018382125.1). Taxonomy (GTDB): domain Bacteria; phylum Actinomycetota; class Coriobacteriia; order Coriobacteriales; family Coriobacteriaceae; genus Collinsella. The sequence goes on along the minus strand of JAGZQO010000034.1, from coordinate 28,658 downwards.
ACACCACCGAGATGGCGAGTGAGGTCTGCTGCGGGGACAGCAGCTCGGGGATATACGTCACGCCCACGGCGAGCAGTGCGCCCGAGACGGAGCCCAAGATGATGCGCGAGGCGAACAGCACTTGAAAGTTGGGTGCCAGCGCCATGACCAGATTGCCGAGCACAAAGACGATGCTATAGCACACGAGCAGTTGGTAACGACGGAAGCGCCCCGTGCTGAGCGCGAGCACCGGCGTCGCGATAGCGTAGATCAGTGCGAACACGCTAATAAGTTGGCCTGCGGTGGCAAGCGATACGCCGAGTTCCGTCGCCAAGTCACTTTCGATGCCGATGACCACGAACTCCGAACAGCCGAGCGAAAAGCCTAACAACACGAGCAGCGCCAGGCAGAGCTTGGTGCGCGCGGGGGAGAGCGCGGCGGCGGTTGACTTACTTTTTGGCGTGGTTGCGGCGGTCAAGGTTGTCACTCCAATGTCGCGTGAATAAGCGGGATTCAATCCCTGCAACTCTAACAGAATGTGACAAAGGGACAGTCTCTTTGTCACATTCGCGGCGTGGCTGCCGCCTAAACCGTCACAACATTCGATGAAAATCTCGAAATCGAGGAAAAGCGTCGAATGTTGTGACGGTTTTCGTGTCCGGCGCGGGTGAGCTTCGGTGCTGTCTGGGGGTATAAGGCTAGCAAGTGTTTATTTGCGAGGCCTAAGGGGCGCCCCGTATGGATATCGATAACTTTGAATGGTGGTATAGCGAGGGCGAGGCTCCGGACGAGGAGTGGGACGAGCCCGCGTCGCGTGACGTGTCGAGCGACGAGGACGAGACCGGCAACGATGCCGCTGTCGAGCCTGATGCCGCCTCCGATGCCGCCGAGCCCCTGACCTTTGAGCAGGCTTGGGCCCAAGCCGAGGCCGATGAGGCTAAGGCCGATGCCACGGCCACACTCGGTGAGCCGGCGGACATGTCCATCTCGCCGGCAAAGATCCCGCAGCCGCGTCACACCATCGACCCCGACAGCACGGCATCCTTCAGCATTCTCGACGTGCCCGCGCAAGGCGCCCAGGCGCCTGCGCCCACACATCGCCCCGACCTGGCTCGTGAGGAAGACGCGGGCCGCCGTTCTCCGCTCGGCCCCATCCTCATCGCCTTCATGGCCGGCGTTATCGCCTGCTCGGCAATCGGTAGCGTTTGGAGCCATGTCGAGCAGCAGCGTCAAGACGCCGCCAAGGTCGAGATGTCTGTCGAGCAATCGCTCAGCCGCACGCGCTCGGTACATGTGTCGGTCGAGGTCAAGGACGGCGCGATGTGGGACACCGCGCGTGGCGACAGCCAAATGCTCATCCACATCGTGGGGCGTACGCTCAAAGGGCAGACGATTGACGAGTATCAATACGTCAATTCCGCTGGTGACGGCATCGAGCTCAAGCCCGGCGACTACGAGCTCACCGTCGACGAACCGCCCGTCGCCACCGACGGCACGCGCTTCCGCGCCTCAAAGCGCATGGTTCCCGTGAGCTTTAACTCGCAGGCGCCCGATACGGTCGATAGCACTCCGCAGGGCGGGTTTGACCTTTACGCTATTGCTCAATAACTGCGCCTGTCGCTCAACCCCGCCGCCAAGAGTGGGACAATAGCCCTCGACACTATTGTTTACTTTTGGAGGAAGTAGCATGTCTACCGTCACTACCATCAAGCGCGGCAGCCTCACCGCGGCCATCGATTCCATGGGCGCCCAGCTCACGAGCCTTGCCCTCAACGGCAACGAGTATCTGTGGCAGGGCGACCCCGCCTTTTGGGGCAAGCATGCGCCCATCCTGTTCCCCATTGTGGGCTCGCTGCGCAACAACACGGCGACGTCTGCGGCTGGCACCTGCGAGATGCCGCGCCACGGCCTCGCGCGCATCGTCGAGCACAAGCTGGTCGAGGTTTCGGAGGACGGCTCCTCGGTAACGTACGAGATCACCGACACGCTCGAGTCGCTCAAGGCCTTTCCGTTCCACTTTAAGCTCAACATGACCTATGCCCTGACTGGTGACGCCACACTTACCCAGACCTTTGCCGTCACCAATACCGGCGACGTGGACCTGCCGTTCTCGGTGGGCGGCCACCCCGCATTTAACGTACCTGCTCCCGGTGCCGAGGACGAGGCGTTCGAGGATTACGAGCTGGCATTTACCGAGGCTTGGACCAACGAGGCCCCCATCATCACGCCCGATGGCCTCATGACGTTCGAGGGTAGCTACAAGGCTCCCGATAACTCGGACGTGCTGCCCATCACGCACCGCAGCTTCGATAACGACGCCATCATGTTCACCGATACCCCGGGCTCCACGCTCACGCTGCGCGGCCGCAAGTCGGGCCACGGCGTCAAGATCGACTTTGAGGGCTTTAAGTACATCGGCGTGTGGTCTGCCGCCAACGACGCCCCGTTTGTGGCGCTCGAGCCTTGGACCGGTCACACCACCATGTCCACCGAGGACGACGTCTTTGAGCACAAGGTCAACACCATCACCTTGGCCCCCGGCGCTACCGATAAACGCAGCTTTAGCGTCACCTTGCTCTAGAGGTTCCGCCGCTCGGTCGATGCTGCGTGCCGTCCAGAGCGATAATTTGTCATTCAAAAGGCAAGGCATAGACCTTCTGGTCATGCCTTGTCTTTTTCATGCCACTTGTTCGCTCTGGACGTCGCTCGCCGGCATTGCCAAAACATCGACGTCCCCAATGACTACCATGTGTCTATTTATTTTTCGAGCTTGTGCTGCACTGCTGGTCGCTGGCGTATATCCTGTTAAGTCGTCAGCATACGATTCAACAGGGAAGGCAGATTATGCATTCTCCCCATCAGCGCGACGCGCATCCACAGCCGGTGTGCAGCCGTCGCATCTTCTTGGGTAGCGCTCTCGCTGCGAGCGCTTCCGTCGTCGCCGGCGCGCTCGCCGGCTGTCAGCGTCCGTCCACGCTCAAGGTGGTTCAGCCCACGACGGGCGGCGGTCGCGACGACCTGTCCGATTCCGTGATCGGCAAGGACAAGATCCGCATTGGCATGGAGGCGGCCTACGCCCCGTACAACTGGCAGGTTTCCGAAGCCAGTGAGTACACTATCCCCATCGACAACGTGCAGGGCGCCTATGCCGATGGCTACGACGTGCAGATCGCCAAGATCGTCTGCAAGGCCCTCGGTGGCGAGCCCGTTGCCGTCAAGCAGAGCTTCTCGGGCCTTATCGATTCGCTCAACAACGGCCAGATCGACCTCATCATCGCCGGCATGAGCGCCACGCCCGAGCGCGAGGAGTCGGTCGGCTTCTCCGACCCGTACTTTATTGGCTACTTTGGCCTGTTCGTAAAAGAGGGTTCCCCCTACCAAAACGCCACCAAACTCAGCGACTTTAGCGGTGCCACGGTACTCGGCCAAAAGGACACCATGCTCGACACCGTCATCGACGAGATTCCGGGCGTTGTGCACAAGAACCCGGTCGACTCCGTCCCCACGGTGTTCTCGAATCTGCTGCAGGGCACGTGCGACGCCGTGACTTACAACACCGAGAACGAGAAGGGCTATATGGCCCAAAACCCGGGTATCGTCCCTATTCATTTTGCCGAGGGCGAGGGCTTTAAGCAGGAGGTCGCGGCAAACGTCGGCTGTCGCAAAGGCTCGGACAAACTGCTTAAACTCATCGACAAGACACTCAAGGGCATTAGCCAAGAGGAACGCGACCAAATGTGGGACGCGTGCCTCGACCGCCAGCCGGCATAGGGAGGCAGCATGAAAACCATCAATCGTCTGGCCTCCTTTATCAAGGCCGACCACCGTTATGTGTACCTGGGCACGAGTGTCATCGCGGCGCTTGGCCTGGCGTTTAGCCAGCGCAACCCCACGCCGCTGAGCTTCTTGGCGCCCACCGGTATCTTCCAGGATTGCCTTTGGGCAATCCTTTGGGCCTGGCTCGTCGTGTCGACGGCGGCGCTCGTCACCAAACTCATGCACTGGAATGACTATCGCGAAACGTCGCCGTTCGCATCCGAGCGCTTCCGTCGTGGCGCACGCTTGGGCAGCTATGTCGTGGTTGCCATCGCGGCGATCTTTTTCGTGGACCGCTGCGTCATGTCGTTTATCGACCTGGTACAGGTGAGCATCGTCTCGGACTCCAACCCCAGCGACTTTTTGTCGAGCCTGGTCTACATGACCTACAAGAGCGGGGACTTCTTTATCCGCGGTATCGAGATCACCATCGCGCTTGCCACCTTCGGCACCGTCATCGCATTCTTCCTGGCGTTGCTCTTTGTGTTCCTGCGTATTCAGACCTTCGATCGCGTGGACAACGACCTGGTGCGCTTCTTTAAGAGCATTGGCCGCGGCTTTGCGACCATCTACTCCACCATCGTGCGCGGCACGCCCATGATGGTCCAGGGTCTGCTCATCTATTACGCGGGTTTCACCGTTTTGCGCGGCATGGGCTTCGAGACCGCCCAGGCCAACCAGATCTGGAGTACCTTCACCGCCGGCCTCGTCACCATCTCGCTCAACTCCACCGCCTACATGATGGAGGTCCTGCGCGGCGGCATCGAGTCCATCGACCCCGGCCAGGCCGAGGCAGCGCGCTCGCTGGGTCTTTCGCAGTGGCAAGCCATGCGCAAAGTCGTGTTCCCCCAGGGCATTAAAAACGCGATTCCGGCGCTCACCAACGAGCTCATCATCAACATCAAGGACTCGTCGGTGCTCTCGGTCATCGGCGTGTTCGACCTCATGTACGCCACCACCACCGTCGCCGGCGTGTACTACCGCCAGATGGAGGTCTACTGCGTGGCGCTCGTGGTCTACCTGATCCTGACGCTCGTGGCGAGCCGCCTGCTCGAAGCCTTTGGCAAAAAACTTGGTGCCGAGGCTCCGGCCACGTTGCCCAGCTCCAATTAGGCTCAAGACGAGGAGAATCATCATGGCAGATACCGCCACTACCGGCGTTGCGGCCGCCGCACAGACCAATGAGCCGCTCATCCGCGTCGAGGGCCTGCGCAAAAGCTTCGGCTCGCTCGAGGTGCTCAAGGGCATCGACCTGTCCGTTAAATCAGGCGAGGTCGTCACCATTATCGGCGCCTCGGGCTCGGGCAAGTCGACCTTCCTGCGCTGCCTCAACCTGCTCGAGACCCCGGACGCGGGCCACATCTGGTTCCACGGCCAGGATCTCACGGCCGAGCGCTGCAACATTAACAAACTGCGTGAGGACATCGGTATGGTGTTCCAGGGCTTTAACCTGTTCAACAACATGGATGTGCTCGACAACTGCACGCTTGCGCCCGTCACGCTCAAAAAGATGAGCAAGGCCGAGGCTGAAAAAATTGCGATGGAGCATCTGACGAGCGTGGGACTCGAAAAGTTCGCGCACGCCGCCGTGGGCCGCCTGTCCGGTGGTCAAAAACAGCGCGTGGCCATCGCTCGTGCCCTGTGCATGAATCCGCAGATTATGCTGTTCGACGAGCCGACCTCCGCGCTCGACCCCGAGATCGTGGGAGAGGTGCTCGAGGTCATGCGCAAGCTCGCTGCCGACGGCATGACCATGGTCGTCGTCACGCACGAGATGGCCTTTGCCCGCACCGTGTCCGATCGCGTGGTCTTTATGGACAAGGGCGTGGTCCTCGAGGACGCCGCGCCGGCCGAGCTCTTCGGCAACCCCAAGCACCAGCGCACCCGCGAGTTTCTCTCGCGTTATCTCGAGGACAAATAACCAACCGCAAATGTTTGCGTGGCAGGGCCGCTCCGGTGGGGCGGCCCTCGTCATCACAATCGAAAGGATGTCATGGCCGAGGTTTGGCGCTTCTTTGTGCATGAGGACGATTTTGCCGATTTGGACGAAACTGGCGCGTGCGAGCGCTTGGGCCGCGTGCTGTCATTTCCGACCATCTCGAGTATGGATGCCGAGGCGGTGGACTGGCAGCCGTTCGACGACCTGCGCGCCTATATGCAGCAGGCGTGGCCGCGCGTGTTCGCGGCGGGCGAGGTCGACCTTATCGACCATTCGCTATTGGTGACGCTTAGCGGTTCCGACCCTGACCTCAAGCCCATTATGCTCATGGGCCACATGGACGTGGTTCCCGTGGTGCCGGGTACCGAGGCCGACTGGACGCACGACCCCTTTAGCGGGCACGTGGACGACACCTACATCTGGGGCCGTGGAGCGATCGACATGAAGGACCAGGTCGCAGGCATTCTCGAGGCTGTCGAGTATGCGCTGGCGCACGGTTGGCAGCACGAGCGGACGCTGCTCCTGGCCTTTGGCCAGGACGAGGAGACAACGCAGTACGGTGCAGGCGCCATCGGCCGCGCGCTCGAGGAGCGCGGTGTTGAGCTCGAGTTCCTGATCGACGAGGGCGACTACCGCATCGTTTCGGATGCCGAGTACAGCGCGGGCGAGGGTTGGCTCATGCACGCCGACCTCGCGGAGAAGGGCTATGCCGATATCGTGCTCAAGACGAAGAGTGAGGGTGGACATTCTTCTAACCCCTACGGCGGCACGTCGCTCGAGGTGCTCAGCCGTGCCATCACCGCAATCTGCAATATCGAGTGGCCGACGCGCGTGACCGATTTGCTTGCCGCCCAGCTCGTCGAGCTGGGGCTCTATACGGCGGATGAAATTGCCGCCAACGGGGGCGCCATTGTCCGCGATTGCCTCGCCAGCAAGAAGCTCTATCCGCTGGTGACGACCACCTGCGCACCCACGCAGATCGAGGGTGGCAGCACCGGCGCCAACGTAATGCCGCAGGATATGTGGGCCAATATCAATTTCCGTATGCTCGAGGGCACGAGCGTGGCCGATGTCGTGGCCCGCTGCCGCGTCGCCGTTGCCGAGGCGGGGCTCGCCGACCGTGTCGAGGTCGAGCCCGGCCCCGGCAGCTCCGAACCCTCGCCGTCTCCGCGCATCGGCGGACCGGGACTCGAGGCGGTTCGCTCCATCGCCGCCCGCTATTTCCGTGATCCAAAGGGGACGGAGGAAAACGGATCATCCGAGCCGTTGGCGATTGTCCCCTCGACCGTGATCGGCGCGACCGACGCTGCCAACTACCAGCGCATTTGCTCCGAGTGCATTCGCTTCTCGGCCTTTGTGGTCGACGATGACGAGTGCGATCGCGGCGTCCACGGCACCAACGAGCGCATTACCCGCCGCGCCTACCTCCAGGGTGTCCGCTTCCTCGTCGCCCTGATCCATACGCTTTAGAATCCGACAAAGGGACTGTCCCTTTGTCGGATTCCGTGCGGGTTATATGCAGGTTTGCCTGCGCACGCTATCATATATGGGTTAGACCGCAACTATGTACCCCATACGCGAAGGGATGCGCATGTATCTGAAGATCGACATGCTCTAGCTGGACTTACCCCCGCAGCGGCGCCCCGCGCCCCATCAATTCTGCCGATTTTCGCCTTCACGCATATAAAGGAGTCCGTCATGCGCGACAAGCTCGAAAAGATCATCAAGGCCTACGAGGAGCTCGAGAAGAAGCTTTCCGACCCGGCCGTCGCCTCCGATATCAAGGACTTCACGCGTCTCAACAAGGAGTACGCGCACCAGTCCGACCTCATTGCCGCCTCGCGCGAGTACATCGGCGCGCTCGATGACATCGAGGCTGCCAAGGAAATGCTGCACGATACCACCGATGCCGATGAGAAGGAGATGCTCCAGATGGACATCTCCGAAAACGAGGCCAAGCTTCCCCAGCTCGAGGAAGACATCAAGTACATGCTCATCCCGAGCGACCCCAACGACGACAAGAACACCATCGTCGAGATCCGCTCCGCCGCCGGTGGCGACGAGGCGGCCATCTTCGCCGGCGATCTGTACAAGATGTACCAGCGCTTTTGCGAGTCGCGCGGCTGGAAGACTACCGTGCTCGATTCCAGCCCCAGCGAGGCCGGCGGCTTCAAGTCCATCGAGTTCAAGGTCGAGGGCGACCGCGTCTACTCCGTCATGAAGTTCGAGTCCGGCGTGCACCGCGTCCAGCGCGTTCCCAAGACTGAGTCCCAGGGCCGCATTCAGACCTCCACGGCTACCGTCGCCGTACTTCCCGAGGCCGAGGAGATCGACGTCCAGATCAACCAGTCCGACCTGCGCATCGACACCTACTGCGCCTCCGGCCCTGGCGGTCAGTGCGTTAACACCACCTACTCCGCCGTGCGCATCACCCACCTGCCCACCAACACCGTGGTGCAGTCGCAGGAGCAGCGTTCCCAGATCCAGAACCGCGAGGTCTGCATGCAGATGCTGCGCGCCCGTCTGTACGAGATGGAACTCGAGAAGCAGCAGGCCGAGCTCGGTGCCGAGCGCCAGAGCCAGATTGGCCACGGCAACCGTTCCGAGAAGATCCGTACTTACAACCAGCCCCAGGACCGCGTCCCTAAGCGGCAATCTGACGTTCAATCGTCGGTCGCGTACCGAAGTACGCTTCCCTCCTCTTTCACGTCACCTTGCTCGCTTAGGGGCGTTTTCGCTGATTTATGCTCAACCTGCGGCGTCTTAGAGGTAGTCATTGGGGACGTACTTAAATGACTAGTCAACTTGTTCGCCCTGGGCGGCGCTCGCTGTTCGTCCTCTGCCCGCGGCGTTGCCTTGCTCCGGATGCGGTAGTCATTGGGGACGTTCTTAAATGACTAGGGTGGGCACATTGCTTTGAGATGTTGTTCGATCGGCTTTGATGGCCGTTAAACTGTCTACCTGCTTAAAGCAATTAACGGTGTGCATCTGCTATTGGAAATATTGCCTGAAAAATCGTCCAAGAAGTCGCGGGGCGATTTTTGACGCGTCGCGCGTCAAGTGATTTGGCAAGTTCTTGGTTAGATATTGGTCAGGTTAGGGGCAACCTTGCCAAAAGCTTGACGGATGCAGATTTAGACGTCGATGAATGAACACTCTAGGCAGGCTCCAAGCAAAATTCTGGGCTGATTCTCGATAATCGCTTCCAATCGTCCCTTGCCGCGTGCCGCCCTCGCGTACAATCTGCTCCGACATTCGTGCGCCGCCCGGCGCTTAAGAGGGGAGGACCCCATGGCAAACGAGATCTGGACCATCAAGCGTTGTCTCGAGTGGACCAAGGAGTACCTGGCCGAGCGCGGCGAGGAGCACCCCCGTCTTTCTGCCGAGTGGCTGCTCTGCGCTGCCACGGGTTTGGCACGCATCGACTTATATATGCGCATGGACGAGACGCTTAACGCGGCTCAGCTCGAGACCATGCACGCGGCCGTTGTTCGTCGCGCTAAAGGTGAACCGCTGCAGTACATCACCGGCAGCACGCAGTTTCGCATGATCGACGTCACGTGCGCCCCCGGCGTGCTCATTCCGCGTCCCGAGACCGAGATGCTCGTCGAGGAAGTCCTCAATTATCTGGATGCCGAGGTGCTGAGCCCCGAGGCTGCTGCCCGTCAGCGTGTTGAGCTGCCTTGGAACGATGAGGTCGAGCAGGCTCGCAAGGCTGAGGCCGCGCTGGCAGACGAACGCGCGACCGCCGAGCGCCGTGCCGCCAACCTGACGGCCGCCGATGAGGCTGCGCTGGGTAGCGACGTGCTCGGCAGCCGTGCCTATGCCGAGGAGCTGGCCGACCGCGAGGCCGAGGAAGCCGCCGCGCAGGCAGCAGAAGCCGAAGTCGCGGAAGCCGCCGAGTCCGAGCTCGACGAATACGGCATCGCCATCGAGGGTGCCGACCAGGAGACGGCTTCAGCTCAGGATGCCGCTTCGCCTGCCCCAGCCGAGCCCCGCATCGCCCGCGTTCTCGAGGTCGGCTGCGGCACGGGCTGCATCTCGCTCTCCCTTGCCTGGGAGCGCCGCGGCCACGTTACCTGCACCGCCACCGATATCGAGCCGCGCGCTATCGATCTGGCCACCAAAAACCGCGACGCGCTCGGTCTCACATCCGATGAGGTCGCCTTTAGCCTCACCAACCTGGTGAGTTCCATTCCCCGCGAAGAGTGGGGCACCTTTGATGTGCTTGTCTCCAATCCGCCCTACATTCCGACCGACGTCATGCGCTCACTGCCGCACGAGGTCAAGGACTTCGAGCCCGACCTGGCGCTTGAGGGCGGCGCCGACGGCCTCGATATCTTCCGCCGCCTGCTCAATGCGGCGCCTTACATGCTGCGCGCCGGCGGCCTGTTTGCCTGCGAGCTCTACGAGGGTGCCCTCGACGCCGCCGCCGAGCTCTGCCGCCAGGCGGGTCTCTCGGACGTGCGCATCGTCCGCGACCTCACCGATCGCCCCCGCATCATCCGAGCCATCGTCACCGAGCCCAAACAGCGCCAGTAATATTTATTAACTGGTTAGCAAAAATTATAAACTAGTTTATAATTAGGACGGCTGAAAGAGGTCGGCCCATGCAACCTCCTACCTTTCGGGAAATCATTGCCCTACTCAAGCACGATGGATTCGTGAAGGTCGCGCAAGTCGGTAGTCATGCTAAGTATGTTTCTGGCGACCGTGTTGTCACCGTGAACGGCTCTGGTGGTGATCGACCAAAGAAGGGCGCGTGGGCAAGTATTCGTCGCCAAGCTGGATGGTAGTTGGAGGCAAAATGAGGCAGCGATTTACCTATGACTGCGTTCTCATAAAAGAAGACGACGGGTACTGCGCCAGCTTCCCGCAGATTCCCGGCGCTTTTGCCGATGGCGATACGCGCGAAGAAGCGATTGCCCATGCCACCGAGGCGCTGATGGCGTTTTTGGCCGACGACCTCAACAACGGTTTGACTCCGGCAGGGTACGAACGTTCGGCCGAGGTCGTGGCCCTTTCAGTCGAAATCGACCACGAGGACGCTCGGGAAGCGGCGTGCCGAACATTTAAAGACGCGGCGCTGGACCTCAAAGTCTCCGCTCCGCGGATTACCGCGCTGGTCAAAGCCGGAAAGCTCGATGTTGAACTCGTCGATGGCCGTCGGATGATAACGATAGACAGCATCGAGCGCTACGCCGCCCAAGAACGTCACGCCGGAAGACCAAAGAAGTCTGTAGCCTTCCAATAACCCCCTCACTTTCACCGACTACTAGAGCCGCTCACCAAACCAACATGCACTCTGGCCAAATAGGTTGAACGTTTCGTGCGAGAATGCCCCTCAGTAAACAAACTTGCACCAGAGCGTAAGGGGCTGGCATACACATGCAGACGGTCTATCGGGTATACAAGGGAACGCGCGAGCCGCATCGGCTTGCCGTCGAGCGCGCGGCCGAGGTGCTCGGCCGCGGCGGCCTGGTCTTGATCCCGACCGAGACCGTCTACGGTGTCGCCGTGGCAGTCAACGCCTTCTCCGATGCCGTCCCCCAAGATACAAGCGAATCCTTGTTGTGGCCGCGCGATCCGCATGCCACCGTTAACGGCGCCGCGGTCCCTGCGCTTGGTACTGGCTACCGCCGCATCTTTACCCTCAAGCAGCGCAAGCTCACCCAAACGGTCGCCTGGCTGGTCGATGGCGTCGAGGCGCTCGACCGCTATGGCGTGGATATCCCGGAAGATGCCCGCGTACTTGCGCGACGATGCTGGCCGGGAGCCCTGACTATCGTGGTCAAGGCGGCCCCCTGCGTGCCGACCTTTATGCGTGCTGCCGACGACACCGTGGCCCTGCGCGCTTCGGCCTCTCCCGTGGTCCAAGCGCTCATCCGCGCCTGCGGCAGTCCCCTTGCCTGCACGAGCGCCAACACACACGGCGCGCCCTCGCCGGCAAGCTTTGCCGCCGTCGAAGGTCGCATCCTGGAGGGGGTCGATGTGGCCGTCGATGCCGGCGAGACTCCGTGCCGCGACGCTTCGACCATCGTGTCGTTCCAGCACGGTGAGCTCCAGATTCTGCGCCAAGGCGCACTTCCCGCATCAGAGATCGAACGGGTCCTGTCCGACCCGATGCAATAGAAAGGTGCAAGCGATGTCATTGAATCTAGGCAGCCTGGGCATGGAAGATGCCTCGTTTGACTTTGGCGGTTCCTACATCATGGCGCTCGACTGCGGCACCACCTCGGTACTTGCGACCATCGTCGACGAGTACGGATGCATCGTCGCGCAGGCACGTCGCAGCGTCAAAACCAGCTTCCCGCGTCCCGGCTGGGTGGAGCAAGACCCCATGGCGGTCCTTGCTAGCCAGATCGCCGTCATGATGGAAGTCCAGTTTAAGAGCGGTATCCACTCCGACCGCATTGCTGCCATCGGCATCTCCAACCAGCGCGAGACCACGGTGGTCTGGGATCGCGTGAGCGGTCAGCCGATCTATAACGCTATCGTATGGCAGTGCCGCCGTACCGCACCTTTGATCGACGAGCTTGTCGAGCAGGGCGCAGAAGGGCTGGTGCGCTCCCGCACGGGACTCACGCTCGACCCGTATTTCTCGGCCTCCAAGGTGCAGTGGATTCTCGACAACGTCGGCGGCGCACGCGAAAGCGCGGCGGCGGGCGACCTCATGTTTGGCACCATCGACACCTGGCTCATCTACAACCTCACCGGCGGCCAGGTCTTTGCCACCGACTACACCAATGCCAGCCGCACGGCACTCTTTAATATCCATACGCTCGATTGGGACGACGACCTGCTGGCACTCTTTGACGTTCCACGTTCCATGATGCCCGAGGTTCGCTGGAGCTCGGGCGACTACGGCCGCGTCGCGAGCGACATCATGACCAACATGCCGCCCATCATGGGCGTGGCGGGTGACCAACAGGCGTCGCTGTTCGGCCACTGCTGTTTCCGTCCCGGCCAGACCAAAAACACCTATGGCACGGGTTGCTTTATGCTCATGAACACCGGCGACGAGATCGTCGAATCCAAGAATGGCCTGGTCTCCACCATCGGTATCGCTGCGGACGGCAAAGTCAGCTATGCGCTCGAGGGCTCTATTTTTGCCGCCGGCTCAACGATGAACTGGCTTCGCAACAACATGGGCATCATCTTGAGCGTGAGCGAGTCGGCACAACTCGCCGCTTCGATTAGCGACAACGAGGGCTGCTACTTCGTTCCGGCCTTTGCGGGTTTGGGTGCTCCCTGGTGGGACCCGCATGCTCGCGGTATCGTGTGCGGTCTGACCGGCGCCTCGAGCCGTGCGACCATCGTACGTGCCGCCTGCGAATCCATGGCATATCAGAGCTACGACGTGCTGCGCGCCATGGAGCAGGACGTGGGGCTTTCGATTGAGCGCCTGTCTGTCGATGGCGGTGCCTCGCGCAACGAGTTCATCATGCAATTCCAGGCCGACCTGCTGGATATCCCCGTGCTGCAATGCGAGACGGTGGAGACCACGGCAATCGGTGCCGCGTACTTGGCGGGTCTTGCCGTCGGCTATTGGGAAGACCTGGAAGAGCTGGAGCAAAATGCCCAGATCGTTAGGACCTTCCTTCCCCACATGTCCGCCGAGCGCCGCGAGCAAAACCTTGCGGGCTGGCGTGATGCAGTCAGGCGCTCGCTCAGCACCTCACAGTAGGGCTGCGATGGGCTGCTCGATACAACAAACCGCTAAACTAATGTATGGCGTGCGGCGGCAACATTGCTGCACACCTTGTCAGCAAGGCCGTTTTGCGGCCGCAACGAAAGGGGCAATCAATCCATGACCGTCACCTACGATGCGTCCCGTGTGACGCTTGTCGATCACCCACTCGTCCAGCACAAGCTGTCGATCCTGCGCGACAAAAACACCGGCACCAACCAGTTCCGCCAGCTCGTGCGCGAGCTTGCGCTCTTTGACGGCTACGAGGCCATGCGCGACCTGCCCATGGAAGACGTCGAGGTCGAGACCCCCATCACCACCGCCACGTTTAAGCAGCTCGCCGGCAAGAAGCTCGCCATCGTTCCCATCCTGCGTGCAGGCCTTGGCATGGTCGACGGTATCCTCGACTTGGTACCCTCTGCCCGCGTGGGCCACATCGGTATGGAGCGCGACGAGGTTACCCACGAGCCGCATGAGTATTACTGCAAGATGCCCAAGGATATCGACCAGCGCATCTGCCTGGTTGTCGACCCCATGCTCGCCACGGGCGGTTCGGCCGAAATGGCCATCAGCTACCTGCGCGAGCGCGGTGTCAAGGACATCCGCATGCTGTGTATCGTCGCCGCACCCGAGGGTCTCAAGTCGCTGACCGAAAAGGACCCCGACGTACATATTTATACGTGCGCCATCGACGACCATCTCAACGAGGCTGCCTACATCGTTCCCGGCCTCGGCGACGCCGGCGACCGCATCTACGGCACGCTCTAGTCGCTGGGCTAAACGGCCGCGGCTGCAAATACGAAGAAACGGTGCGCGCGGACGAACAAAAGGCGACCGCGCGCACTCCTGTTAACGGACGTTTTGCCCTGCAGGGTTCGAGAAAAACGTATTACCGTACCTGCGGCATAAAGAAGGTCTTAAGAAAACGAACAGGTGCGTATTAACCGATGCTTTTTCGGTTGTACTTTAACGATTGGCTCGTACAATAGTCACCAATATTTGGCGGGAACTGTTCTGTGAGGCGTTAAAAAGGAAAGTGAGGACGCCAGTGTTTCAGATAGCCGATCTGCTCGCTATCGTTGCAGGCGCCATCGCGGGCGCAATTGCCTTCCTTCCCTTTGTCTTTACGCTCAAGCCGGTTCTTGACGATAAACAGAATGCGGACATGCTCAAGGGTATGGTGAGTCTGGCGGTCTCGGCAATCGCCCTGCTCGTCTTTACCTTGGTTGTGTTTGTGTTGTTCGGAGAGGCATTTCGCATGTTCCTCCTGGGCGAGGCGATCGGCTTCGTGGCCTTTATGGCCGCCTGCGCGGTTCGTGTCGCCAAGGCGCTGCGAGATCCTCATGAGGTCGAAAGGTAAGTCGTGGAAATTTTTGAAAAGCTGCCTGATGAGATTAATCATCTGGTCAGCGAGTTCAGCTCCACCCCTGTCGTGGGCGATCTGAGCTGCGGCATCACGCAGTACTCGTTTTGGCTGATCGTCTCCACGATCGTGCTCCTGATCGTCCTGGCCGTGTTCAAGAAGAAGCAGACCCTGGTTCCCAAGGGCTTCTTCGTCAACGGTTTCGAGTACATCATCGAGTACGTCGAGAACGATATCGGCAAGGGCGTCGTGGGCGAGAACTGGAAGAAGCACTTCCCGTTCCTGTGCTCGCTTTTCCTGTTCATCCTGATCAATAACATGATCGGCCTGATCCCGGGAATGAAGCCCGGCACCGGCGCAATCGGCTCCACCGCCGCGCTCGCCATCTTCGCCTTCGTGTACTTCATCTACTACGGATGCAAGGCTCACGGCGTGATCGGCTACATTAAGAGCCTCGCCCCGGAGGGCGTGAGCTTCCCGATGAACGTGCTTGTGTGGGTCGTCGAGCTTTTCTCGACCTTCCTGCGCCTCATCACGCTCGCCGTCCGTCTGTTCTGCAACATGTTCGCAGGACACGTGGTCATGGGTTCGTTCGCCATCATGGCGAGCATGTTCATGCAGCCGCTGCTTCAGCAGGTTTCCGCGGCCCACGCCGTCGGCGCCCTGCCTTCGCTTGCCTGGCTTGCCATTCTCATCCTGATCTACGCGATCGAGCTTGTGGTCGGTGCCATCCAGGCTTACGTTTTCACGGTCCTTACCGCCGTGTATGTCTCCGAGGCAGAGGAGGTCGCGGAGGAGGAGTAGTCTCCCGTTCGCGTCTTAAAGGTAAGGCAATTCGTTTAACCGCCGGTGCCCGTACCCATGGAGCCCGGCAGTTATAAAAAGGTTATCCTGCGTGAAATAAGACACGCACGACAAAGGAGGAATCGTGGGAGTTATCGGTTACGGTCTCGGTGTTATCGGCGCTGGTCTTGCTATCGGCCTGTCTGCTCTGGGTGCTACGGGTGCTATGGCCCGTCAGCCTGAGGTCCAGGGCCGCGTGTTCACCGTCTTCATCATGGGCTCCGCCTTCGGCGAGGCTCTGGCTCTGATCGGCTTCGTTGTCGCGCTGATCGTTAAATAGCACGGAGCGTCAAGTATGAATCTTTCATCCCAGAAGAGCGCGATCGCACTCTCCGCGTCCGCGGCCGCGCTGCTCATGCCGGTTTCCGCGTTCGCCGAGGACGGCGCTGCCGGTGCGGACATCCTCATCCCTAAGATGGCGGAGTTCATCCCGGCGCTTATCGCCTTCCTGATCATCTGGATCGTGCTGGCCAAGGTCGCCCTGCCGGGCATCATGAAAACCATGGAGGAGCGCGGCAAGAAGATCGAGGAGAGCCTCGACGAGGCCGAGAAGACCAAGCAGGAGGCTATCGCCAAGCGCGCTGAGTCTGACTCGATCGTCACCGACGCCCGTCGTCAGGCTGCCGACATCGTCCTCGAGGCCCGTAAGGACGCCGAGTCCGAGCGCGCCCGTATCATCGAGGCTGCTCACAAAGAGGCCGAGGAGATTATCGCCAAGGCCCACACGACCGTCGAGGACGAGCGCAAGTCCATCTACGCCGGTGCCGCGAGCTCCATCGCCGACCTGTCCGTCGCCGTCGCCACCAAGATCGTGGGCGAGGCACTCGAGGACGAGACCGAGCAGAAGAAGCTCATCGAGCGCTACATCCAGGAAGCAGGTAGCCTGAATGCCGACTAGCCGCTATCAGGACAAGGTGCTCGAGACCTACGCGCGCTCCCTCATGGAAGCCGCCAAGGCCGAGAACCATGTGTTCGAGGACCTCGAGATGATCGAGCGCCTGGCTTCCGCCAGCCCCGAGATCATCGCCGTGCTCGACACCATGTCCAAGCGCGACCAGCTCGACCTTCTTCCCAAGGTGGCAGCTGCCTTTAAGTATGTTGCCGAGGAAGACGAGGATGTAGTGGGCGTGACCGTCACCACGGCGATCCCGCTCGACGACGAGCTGCGTCAAACCATCACTAAGAAATGCGAGCAGGACTTCGGCCGCAAGGTGTTCCTTATCGAGCAGGTCGACCCGTCTATCGTGGGCGGCCTGGTGCTCGAGGCCCGCGGCGAGCGTCGTGACATTTCCGTCAAGACGCAGCTGCGCATCGCGCAGGAGACCCTCGCAAACTCTGCTAATTCGTACGGAGGTGAAGCCTAATGTCCGAAACCCTCAATGCCCAGGATATCGCCAAGAAACTGCAGGAGCAGCTCACGAGCCTCTCCGCGACGGTCGATACGCATGAGGTTTCAACGGTCGACGAGGTAGGCGACGGCATCGCGCGCGTCTCCGGCCTCAAGAGCGCCATGGCAGGCGAGCTTCTGGAGTTCAAGAGCTCCGATACCGGTGAGACCGTTTTCGGCCTTGCCCAGAACCTTGACCGTGACGAGGTCGGCGCCGTTCTGTTTGGTGCCGTCGACTCCATCAAGGAAGGCGACGAGTGCCGCACCACTGGCCGCATTATGGATATCCCTGTGAGCCGCGCCATGCTCGGCCGCGTCGTCAATCCGCTCGGCCAGCCCATCGACGGCCTGGGCGACATCGTCGCCACGCACCGTCGCCCCATCGAGTTCAAGGCCCCCGGCGTCATCGACCGTACCCCGGTGTGTGAGCCGGTTCAGACCGGTCTGCTCGCTATCGACTCCATGGTGCCTATTGGCCGCGGTCAGCGTGAGCTCATCATCGGCGACCGTAAGACCGGTAAGACCGCCATCGCCATCGACGCTATCCTCAACCAGCGCGGCAAGGGCATGGTCTGCATCTATGTCGCCGTCGGCCAGAAGGCCTCCACGGTTGCCAACATCCGCGAGACCCTCGCTCAGCACGGTGCGCTCGACTACACCATCATCGTTTCGGCAACCGCTGCCGATTCCGCCCCTATGCAGTACATCGCGCCTATGGCCGGTGCCGCTATCGGCGAGTTCTTCATGTACAACGGCGAGGATGGCAAGCCCGCTAGCGAGACCAACCCCGGCGGCCACGTGCTCGTCATCTACGATGACCTGTCCAAGCAGGCCGTGGCCTACCGTCAGATGTCGCTGACGCTGCATCGTCCGCCCGGACGCGAGGCCTATCCTGGCGACATCTTCTACCTGCACTCTCGTCTGCTCGAGCGTGCCGTCAAGATGTCCAAGAAGAACGGCTACGGCTCCATGACGGCACTGCCGATCATCGAGACCCAGGACGGCGACGTCTCGGCCTACATTCCGACCAACGTCATTTCCATTACCGATGGTCAGATCTATCTGCAGTCCGAGCTCTTCTTCCAGGGTCAGCGCCCGGCAGTCGACGTGGGCATTTCCGTGTCCCGCGTCGGTGGCGACGCGCAGACCAAGGCTATGAAGCAGGTCGCCGGTAACCTCCGTCTGGACCTCGCTTCGTACCAGGAGCTCGCCGGCTTTACGCAGTTCGGCTCCGACCTCGACGAGGCTACTCAGAAGCAGCTGACCCATGGTGCCCGCATGACCGAGCTCCTGAAGCAGCCGCGCTACAAGCCGTTTGAGGTTGGCGAGCAGATCGTTACGCTGTTCGCTGGCAACGAGGGCTTCCTGGATGACCTGGAGATTGCCGACGTGCTGCCTTTCCGTGCCGAGCTCATCGAGTACATGGACAATGGCTTTGGCTCGCTGCTCGATAAGGTTCGCGCCAAGAAGATCGATGATGACACCAAGGCTGAGCTCTTGCGCGTCATCGGCGACTTCAAGCAGCAGTTCATGGCCAAGCACCATTCGGATGTTTCTGGATCAGAGGAGAACTAAGCCCCATGGCCAACCTTCGCGACATTAAGAAGCGAATCTCCTCGGTTACCACGACCAAGCAGATCACGCGCACGATGGAGATGGTCTCTACGGCCAAGATCCGTCGTGCCCTCGATCGCTCCAAGCAGGCCGAGCCCTATAAGGAGGCGCTGACCGACGTCATGTTGACGGTCGCCGGCGACGCCTCCTGTTCGGGCACCGATCCCATGCTGCAGAAGCATGAGAGCGTCAAGCATGGCCTGATTGTCGTTATTGCCTCGGACCGCGGCCTTGCCGGCGGTTTCAATACGACGGTGGAGCGCACGGCCGAAAAGCTCGCCGCTTCTTGGGCGAACGACG
Source organism: Collinsella sp. (assembly GCA_018382125.1). GTDB lineage: Bacteria > Actinomycetota > Coriobacteriia > Coriobacteriales > Coriobacteriaceae > Collinsella. The sequence continues at coordinate 9,727 of JAGZQO010000034.1, read as the reverse complement.
GCATCGAGTGCGAGATCATCGCGTGCGGGCGTAAGCCGGCCACGTATTTCCGTGACCGCGCAAACGTCGTCATGCACTTTGAGGGCAACTCCTCTGAGCCCGATTTCAATCAGGCCCGCATGATCTCCTCTCATATCTGCGATGCGTATCGTGCCGGTGAGCTTGACCGTGTCGAGCTTGTCTACCACCACGCCAAGAATCGCGTGGATCAGGAGCTTCGCGTCGAGCATCTATTGCCGCTCGACCCCGAGATGATCGCTATGGCCCACGGTCCGCGTAAGAACGAGACCGACGCCCCTAAGCGCATCTCGTCCACGTTCGAGTTCGTGCCCTCTCCCGAGCATGTTCTCGGCAAGCTTGTGCCGTCTTATATCCTGACGGTCATCTACCAGGCCCTGATCGATTCGGCGGCTGCCGAGCAGGGTGCACGCCGCAAGGCCATGCACTCCGCGACGGAAAACGCCACCGCGATCATCTCGACCCTTACCCGCACGTATAGTCGCGTGCGCCAGGCTTCGATCACGACCGAGATTAACGAGATCGTCGGCGGAGCCTCAGCATTGGAGGAACAGTAATGGCTAATAACACCGTAAAGCTTGCGGTCGAGGAAGCCACCAAGAAGACGACTGCCGGTGATGGTCGCATCGTGCGAATCATCGGCCCTGTCGTCGACGTCAAGTTTGACGGCGCGGTGCCCCCGATCTACAACGCGCTCACGGTCGAGGCCGAGACCCCGATCGGTCATCTGAGCACGATCCTCGAGGTCGAGAGCCAGCTTCCGGGCGGCGTCGTCCGCACGGTCGCCATGTCCTCGACCGACGGCCTGCAGCGCGGCCTCATCGCCACCGATACCGGTGAGCCCATGAAGATGCCGGTCGGCCCCAAGACGCTCGGCCGCATTTGGAACGTCATGGGCAAGCCCGTCGACGGCAAGCCCATGCCCGAGGTGGAGGAGTTCTACCCCATCCACCATGCAGCGCCCCGTTTCGACGAGCTCACCACCAAGACCGAGATCTTCGAGACCGGCATCAAGGCCGTCGACCTGCTCGAGCCCTACATCCGTGGCGGCAAGACAGGCCTGTTCGGCGGCGCCGGCGTCGGCAAGACCGTTTTGATTCAGGAGCTCATCAACAACCTCGCCCAGGAGCACGGCGGCACTTCGGTGTTCACCGGCGTCGGCGAGCGTACCCGCGAGGGCACCGACCTGTTCCTCGAGATGAGCGAGTCTGGCGTTATCGACAAGACCTGCTTGGTCTATGGTCAGATGAACGAGCCGCCCGGAGCGCGTCTGCGCATCGGTCTGGCCGGCCTTACCACCGCTGAGTATTTCCGTGATCGTGGCCAGGACGTTCTGCTGTTCATCGACAACATCTTCCGCTTCTCCCAGGCAGGTTCCGAGGTTTCCGCACTGCTGGGCCGTATGCCGTCCGCCGTTGGTTACCAGCCCACGCTGGCAACCGAGATGGGCGACCTCCAGGAGCGCATTACCTCGACCAAGACGGGCTCCATTACCTCCGTCCAGGCTGTCTACGTCCCCGCAGACGACCTGACCGACCCGGCGCCTGCCACGACGTTTACGCACCTCGACGCCACCACGGTTCTTTCGCGTAGCATTTCGTCGCTCGGCCTGTTCCCGGCTATCGACCCGCTCGCGTCTTCCTCCGACGCTCTCGATCCCTCGATCGTCGGCGAGGAGCACTACCGTGTCGCCGTCAAGGTCCAGGAGCTCCTGCAGGAGTACTCCGACCTTCAGGACATCATCGCCATTCTGGGTATGGACGAGCTGTCCGAGGAGCAGCGCCTTACGGTCAACCGTGCCCGTAAGATTCAGCAGTTCCTCTCGCAGTCCTTCCACGTCGCCGAGAAGTTCACCGGCAACCCCGGTGTCTACGTCCGCGTCGAGGATACCGTCCGCTCTTTCGCCGAGATTGTCGACGGCAAGGCCGATGACCTGCCCGAGCAGGCTTTCCGCTATGCTTCCACGATTGAGGACGTGCGCGAGCGCGCCCGCAAGATGGGGGAGAAGTAGGTTATGCGTATCCGCATCGTGTGCCCCGTGAGCTGCGCCTATGAGGGCGACGCTGCGTTTGTGTCGATTCCGTCCACGGATGGCGAGTTTGGCGTTCTGCCTGCTCACTCCAGCGAGATCTGCACGATCGACCGCGGTTACGTTCGCGTTTCCGATAAGGCCATGGGCACTGTCGACCACACGTTTGCCGTGGCCGGCGGCTATGCCCAGGTTGCGGACGATGTCGTGACCGTTCTCGCCGAGCGCGCTTGCGATTTGGCGACCGTCGATGCCGACAAGCTTAAAGCTGATATTCAAGGTTTTGAAGAGAAGCTGGGTAATTTGTCGGAGGATGATGCACGCCGCGCCTACCTCTATAATGAAATCGCATGGTGTAAGCTCAAGCTTGCCCAATAGTCAAACGATTTAGCGTTCGACCATTTGCGAACACATCATGCCCGGGATGGCCCAGCCACCCCGGGCATGCTTTTTGAAAGGGTAGACCTTGGATATTATCCGCGTTGAGGGTGGCCACGCCATCGGAGGCTCCGTGCCCGTCTCGGGTGCCAAGAACTCCGCGCTCAAACTCATGGCGGCAACGCTTCTGGCGCCGGGCAAGACGACGCTGCAGAACGTGCCCGATATTTCCGATGTTCACGTGATGGGCAAGGTGCTCAAGGGCATGGGCGCTACGATCGATGTTCTCGACGAGCACACGCTCGAGATTGATACCTCTCAGGTCGATTCTTGGGAGGCCCCCTACGAGCTCGTTGCCAAGATGCGTGCTTCCACCGCCGTCATGGGACCCCTGCTGGGCCGCTTCCATCGCGCCAAGATTGCCATGCCGGGCGGCTGCAACCTGGGTGCTCGCAAGATCGATATGCACATTCTTGGTCTTGAGGCCCTGGGCGTTGAGTTCGATACCGCCCACGGTTACATCAACGCTAATGCGCCCCAAGGTCTGCGCGGTACCACCGTCACGCTCGAGTTCGCCAGCGTCGGTGCGACCGAGAACCTCATCATGGCCTCTGTGCGCGCACAGGGCACCACGGTTATCGACAATGCCGCCCGCGAGCCCGAGATTGTCGATCTCGCCAACATGCTCAACGAGATGGGCGCCAAGATTGTTGGCGCCGGCACGCCCGTCGTGACTATCGAAGGCGTGGAAGAGCTCCATCCTGTTACCCATCGCGTAGTGGGCGACCGCATCGAGGCCGGTACCTTTATCGTTGCCGGTGCGTTGATGGCCGACGATCGCGGTGTCGATGTCACGGGCTTTTGCCCCATTCACTTGGGCATGGTGCTCAAGAAGATGGAGCTCATGGGTATCGACTGCGAGCGCGTCGAGGATGGCGTCCATGTAAACCGTGCCGAGCGTATCAAGCCGGTCGACATCCAGACGCTTCCGTTCCCCGGCTTCCCGACGGACATGCAGGCGCAGATTATGGTACTCTCCGCCCTTGCCGACGGTAGCTCCGTTATCACCGAGAACATCTTCGAGAATCGCTTTATGTTTGCCTCTGAGCTGGTGCGCATGGGTGCCGACATTCGTATCGAGAGTCATCATGCCATGATTCATGGCGTCAAGGGCTTCTCGGGTGCACAGGTTACCTCGCCCGATCTGCGTGGCGGAGCGGCCCTCGTCGTAGCGGGCTTGATCGCCGACGGGACGACCGAGGTTTCGGCTATCCATCACATCAAGCGCGGCTACGAGCAGTTTGTCGAAAAGCTGCAGGCGCTCGGCGCGCATGTCGAGCATGCTACCGTCCCCGATCCCGTCATCTACTAATACAGGTTGCCTATGTTTAATAAAAAGCCCCTCGCGGATACTAGCACCCGAAGACCCTCAACTGGTGCGCAGGCCAAGATCTACAGTCGCGATAACGTGGCTCGCTATTCCGAGCGCGCTCGCCAACGTCGTCGTAGCCACACGATTCGTCACGTCGCGCTCATTGTCGTGCTTGGCGTGCTGCTGAGTGCCACTACCGCTGCCGGCCTGTGGTTTGCCACCATTATGGGCAAGCTCGGCGATTCTAATGTCATTACCGACAATCTGCGTCGGGTTCTGGTTGACACCGATGAGGCAAAGGATCCGTTCTACGTGCTGCTTCTTGGCACCGACGGCCGTCCGGGCGAGGATACGTATCGTGCCGACTCGATTATCCTGGCACGCATCGACCCCACGCAAAAGCAGGCGACGCTCATTTCCGTTCCGCGCGACACCAAGGTCGAGTACAAGGGCGAGACCATGAAGATCAACGCCTGCCATACCGTTGGCGGCGCCGAGGCCATGGTCGAGGCGGTCAACGAGCTGTGCGGTGTTCAGATTTCCCACTATGCCGAGGTCAGCTTCGACGGTATGCAGGCGCTGATTGATTCGGTTGGCGGTATCGACATTAACGCAACCGATGATGTTGACGACCCCGAGCACCTGGATATTAAGATTACCGCTGGCCAGCAGCATATGGACGGTGCCACCGCCCTTACCTATGCCCGCTGCCGCTACACCTATGCCGACGGCGATTACACGCGCATGCGCCACCAGCGTCAGGTGCTTGGCGCCCTTGCCAACCAGATTCTCAATAACTTCGATGCCACGAAGATCTTTGGCCTGGTTAATTCGCTGTCCGATATGCTCGTAACCGATATGAGCGTTCAGGATATCGTGGCTACGGTCAATGCCATGCGCGGTATGGATGTCGACGGTATCTACTCGGCCAACCTGCCCTCGTACGCCGACGACAGCACCATGATCGACGGAGTGAGCTACGTCTTTGTCTACGAGGACGAGCTCAAGGAAATGATGGAGCGCGTCGATGCCGGCAAGGATCCCAAGGGTCCCAACACCATGGGTCTTTCCGACGGTTCCAGCTCTACGATCGGCGACCTGAACAACAACACGTCTGACGACTACGCAAACGGTACCGCAACCTCATCGGTCAGCTCTGACGATTCCGATGACTCAAGCGATTCAAGCGATTCGGACTACTACGAAGAGCCCAGCGGCGACGGCAACGGCTACGAAGCCAACTACTAAGTTACGGCGTTTTACCAAACGCCGTAACGGCTCGACGCTGCGCGCCGCCCAAGGCGACAATTTGTCATTCAAAAGGCAGGGCATGACCAGAAGGTCAATGCCCTGCCTTTTTCATGCCAACTTGTTCGCCTTGGACGTCGCTCGCTGACGTTGGCTCAACCTGCGGTGCTGACTACTCCCCTTGCACCAAAAACCGCCCCGTTCTCGGTTTTGAGGACGGGGCGGTTTTGCTTACCTGGATTGTTCGAGTTCCCTATGCAAAGCGGGCGACGAGCTCCTGGAGCACGTCGGTCATCTTGACGAGCGAACTAACCGGGACGAACTCGTTGACGCCGTGGTAGCAATAGCCGCCGGTGGAAAGGTTGGGGCAGGGCAGACCGCGGAACGACAGCTGAGCGCCGTCGGTGCCGCCACGAATCGGCAGTACTTGGGGCTCAACGCCGCAGGCAAGGTAGGCTTCCTTGGCAACATCAATGAGCTCGGGATAGTCACGAACGATCTCGGCCATATTTCGATACTGCTGCTTAATCTCGACTGTCACGCGCTCCTCACCCAGACGCTGGTTGAGCATCGAGGCGGCGGCATCAATAAGGTCGAGTTTCTGCTGGAACTTGGCGGCGTCATGGTCGCGGACGATATAGCGCGCTGTGGCGTGATCGACGGTCGCAGATACACCCTCAAGGTGATAAAAGCCCTCGTAGCCTTCCGTATACTCCGGGCGCTGCACGTAGGGGAGCAACGCGTTGAAGTCGCAGAACAGATTGCCTGCGTTGACCATACGGCCCTTAGCGTCGCCCGGGTGGATGGACTGGCCCTCAAAGCGGACGGTCGCCTCGGCGGCGTTAAAGCACTCCCACTCCAGCTCGCCGATGGGGCCGCCGTCGACCGTGTAGGCGTACTTGCAGCCAAAGGTATCGATATCCAACAGCTCGGCTCCGTGGCCGATTTCCTCGTCAGGGCAGAAGCAAATGCCGAGTGCGGGATGGGGCAGAGAAGGGTCCTGAGCGATACGCGCGACAAGCGACATGATCTCGGCGACGCCTGCCTTGTCGTCCGCGCCCAGCAGCGTGGTACCATCGCTGCAGACCAGGTCCTCACCCGCGAGGTCATTCAGGGCGGAAAGCTTGGCGGTACTCATGGCAACGGGCTTTCCGTCAACCGTGCCGCAGACCAGGTCGCCGCCTTCGTAGTGTACGATATGCGGCTTCACGCCGGCGCCCGGTGCAACTTCGGTGGTGTCGAGATGGGCGATCAGGCCCAGGGCGGGTTTGTCCTCAGCGCCCGCACTTGCGGGGATATGCGCGCAGACATAGGCGTGCTCGGTCACGTGGGCATCTTCCGCACCAAGCTCGCGCAGCTCTTCAACCAGCACGTTGGCAAGGTCAAACTGAACGGCGCTCGAGGGTACCTGGTCGCAGTTTGCATCCTCGGACTGCGTGTTGATCTGGACGTAGCGCAAAAAGCGTTCGAGGACATCGGGGCTCGTGGTGGTGTTTTCCATAAAGACCGCTCCAATCTTGGTCGTCGTGTGCAACAAGAACTCTAGCACGGTATGCCACGGCATACCACGACGCTTGGATGGGGTAGAATCAGCCATTGAATGCAGAAGGGACGGAAGATCATGGATACGACAAATAGCTCGCGCGAACTACATCTGACGGTGGCGAACGAAGACTACTTGGAGTGCATGGTTCGCATTGAAAGCGAAGAGGGGGAAACCAACGGCGTGCGATCGGTCGACATCGCGCAGCGCCTTGGCGTCTCCAAGGCATCGGTCAATAAAGCGGTTTCGGCGCTCAAGGCATCCGAACTTGTCGAGCAATCGCACTACGGCAAGGTAGTCCTGACCGATCGCGGCCGCGAGGTTGGTGCGGCTATCTGGTACCGTCATCGCCTCATCCGCACGTTTTTGGTTCAGGAGCTCGGTGTCGAATTTGAGCGAGCCGATTCCGAGGCCTGCATGATGGAGCATGCGCTTTCCGAGGACACGATGAACCGCTGGCTCGCCTATCTCGAAAAGCAGGGAATCAGCGTCGAGGAATAGCGGGATATATATGGATACGAGTTATTACAACCGCTTTGGTGCCGAGGAACTTGCGCGCCGCTTGTCGAGCGAGACCTTGTTGGCGCAGGGCCCCATGGGCAGTGTTCTGTTGAGTGAGTACGATGCCGCCGACATTCCACCGGCGTTTTGGAATCTGGCAGAGCCGCAGACCGTTTCTCGTATCTATCGCTTGTATGTCGCTGCCGGCGCGCAGGTGCTCATTACCAACACCTTTCAGGCATCAAGCTATGCCCTCAAGCACGACCAGATTGCGCCGTCCGTGGCGGAGGTCAATCGCGGGGCCGTCGACGATGCTCGCCAGGCGCACCCGCAACTGCTGCTGGGCTCGATGGGCCCGATCGGTATTGAGTGGTTTGCCGAGGACTCTGCCGAGTATCGTGAAATCCGAGGCATTGCGCGCGAACAGGCGCACGCCTTGCTCAATGCCGGCGTTGACGGTCTGCTGATCGAGACGGTGACGTCTATCCGTAATTTGCAGCCCATGCTTGCCGGCGCCCGAGATGCCGCCGACGGCATGCCTGTTCTGGTGAGTTTTGTCGTTGACGATAAAGGCGACCTGTTGGGCGATGGCCTCAACATCGAGGCGGCCGTTTTGTACGCCGAAAAACACGGCGCAAACTCGGTTGGTGTTAATTGCTGTTCGCTTGCGGCCGCGAACGCGGCGGTGCCCAGGATGGTTGCATCGGCGACTACTCCCGTCACGGTGCGTCCCAACGTAGGCGATCCGGTCCAGACTCAGGATGGCCCCGTATGGCACGAGAACCCCGAAGCTTTCGCGCGCGCATGCATCGAATGGAGACATGCCGGTGCCGCAATGGTGGGCAGTTGCTGTGGAACCACGGCAATCACTACGGCCGCGATGGCCGAGGCGCTCGATATATAAAGGGCAAAACCGCTCCATACGGGGCGGTTTTTTTATTGCTTGCATGTCCTCGGCAGCATTTGCCCAAATGGTGAATGCTGGTGCCGGCAGGTTGCCGAGTGCATGTTGCGGGTATACCCCATGCGTACCATGATCCAAACACTGTGAGGTGTCTGCGCGTGTGCGCGATAATTCATTTTGGAACTGACGGTTGGCGCGCTCGCGTCGATGAGGACTTCACTGCCGATAACGTTGCCCGTATCGCCGATGCCGTCGGCGAGTTGTGGCAAAAGACCAATCCGGGCAAAACAGTATATATAGGGTTCGACACCCGGCCCCTGGCGAGCGAGTTCGCTGAACTTGCGGCGGGCGTGCTAGCAGCGCACGGGCTGGACGCCGTGCTCGCTTCGCGACCTGTTCCGACCCCTTCCCTTACGTGGGCGGCGGCTTATGACGGTGAGGCGTGCGGCGCGCTCATGGTGACGGGGTCCCATCATCCGCAGGGTTATCTGTGCCTCAAGATTCGCATGGGTGACGGCTCAACCGCCAACCAGGATGTCATCGAAGAGCTCGAAGAGACCATGGCTCCCGAGCCAATGGGGATCGAGGGGCAATATCGCACCGCGGATATCATTCCTGACTATATGCAGGCGGTGGCATCATTTGTCGATGCCGAAGCCATCCGCGCCGCGCACCTGCGCGTGGTTGTCGATCCCATGGGCGGCGCAGCCCAGGGCTATCTAGCCGACTTGCTGCGCGAGCTTGGCGTTGAGGCGCACGAGATTCACGCCGGGCAGGCGTCTGACCAAGAAGATATCTGCCCCGACCCCGTTGAACCTTGGGTGGACGCTTGCGAGCGCACGGTTATCGAGGACGGAGCTTGCGCTGGCCTGGTGACCGACGGCGACGCCGACCGTATCGGCGCGGTTGACGAGCGCGGCAGATATATACATCCGCATCAGATCATGGCGCTCGTTTTGGGCGACTTGGTTCAATTTCGTAATTTGGAGGGGCGCGTCGTCGTCAATCTTTCATGCTCGACGCTCGTACGTCGCATTGCCGAGGCGCTTGGCTGCCGCGTGACCGTCAAACCAGTCGGTTTCAAATATATAGCGGCGGAGATGAAGAAGGGCGGCGTCCTCATAGGCGGCGAAGAAGCCGGTGGTATCGGCATCGCCGCGCATATGCCCGAGCGCGATGGAATCCTCGCCTGTCTGATTCTGTGTGAGCTTATGGCAAAGACGGACGCGCCTTTGGGCGTTCTGGTCGACCAACTCGAGGACAGTTTTGGTAAGACGAGTTACGGTCGACGCGATTTGCGCCTTGAGGCCGAAGATGCCGAAACGTTACGAACCCTGCTGCCGGGCGTAAACCCCAAGTCGATTTGTGGCAAGGTGCCGCAAAACGTTAGTCATATGGACGGCTTGCGTCTGTCATTCGAGGATGACACGTGGCTGCTGGTCCGTCCTAGCGGGACCGAACCAGTGGTGCGCGTCTACGCCGAGGGGTTCTCGGTGGAAGAACGTGATGAGTTGCTCGATGCTGGCTGTGCTTTAGCTAGGGGGACGTATCCGCTTTAACCATGAGACTGCCTTATATAAAGAGATGCTCGGCGAGCGGTAGTTAACGGCTGGCAAACGTTAGTCGGATCACAAGATGTGTAGGAAATGTGTACGCCCAGATTCCCGCCCCCGGCGCCCCTCCGGTCTGGCAATATATCTCCTTGCCGCGCGGCCCGGTGGAACCGGATGAGCC
>JAGZQO010000033.1 GCA_018382125.1 Collinsella sp. | reverse complement strand
ACGAGATAGTCGAGAAGCGCGGTCTCAAGAAGGAGTAACATCGGGACTTGCAGCGACGGACCTCAGGACACTCTTACACCACGTCTGCGCGCGCGACCCTGAATTTTCTTTCCGAGCGGTAGCTGTCGCCAAATTGGAGTCAAGCGATTACTCGTTAACGTACAGATTGCATGATTATGTCCATTATTTTTCGTGCATAAAATGAAACGCCGTTTGTGACAGTACTCACAAACGGCGTTTTTTGCACACGAGGGTATCCGGGGGCGCGTCCGGCCCCGGTTTTTACGCTCTTATTCGCCCTTGGGCGCGGGGTGTTTGCAGACCACGCTCATGTAGATCATACCGAGCACGGCAGCGGTGACCGAACCGGCAAGGATGGCGGCCTTGGCAGCCAGAACCTCAAACTGGGCCGTCGGGAAGGCAAGGCCGCTGATGAGGATCGACATGGTGAAGCCGATGCCGCCCAGAATGCCCACACCGGCAATCATGTGCCAGTTAACGTTATGCGGCAGCTCGCAGACCCTAAACTTAACCAGGGCAAACGTCATGCCAAAGATGCCGATCGGCTTGCCCAGCAGCATGCCAAAGTACACGCCGAGCGTCACCGGGTCGGTGAGCAGCGTGCTCATGTCCACGCCCACTAGGCGAACCTGTGCGTTCACGAACGCAAAGATCGGCAGAATCACAAAGTTGACCGGCGTGGAGATCAGACGCTCCATGCGGATGAGCGGCGGGGTCACGCGGTGCATGACGCGCTCGACCCTGGTGGTCGAGACGGTAAAGTCATGCTGGCCCAAGATGTGCGCCTCGTCGTCGTAGCGGTCATCGAGCAGCGGCAGGCACTCGCCCAACCAATCGGTGAGGCTATCGAGCTTGACGCCGCACTTGGCCGGAATGGTAAAGGCCAGGATGACGCCGGCGAGCGTGGCATGTACACCGCTCTTGAACATGCAGAACCACAACAGCAGGCCCAGTACCGAATACGGGGCGAGGCGGTAATGCTGCGTCTTGTTGAGCCACACGAGCGCGCAGGTCACCAGCGCGGCGGCGCCCAACCAAAACGGATTGGGGCTCTGACCGTAGAAGATGGCGATGGCGGCGATGGAGATGAGGTCATCGGCGATGGCGAGCGTCGAGAAGAACACGCGCACGCCGTTGGGCACGCGGTTGCCCAAAAGCGACAGCACGCCCAGCGCAAAGGCAATATCGGTTGCCATGGGGATGGCCCAACCGTTGCGGGCGCCGGCATGGTTAAAGATCAGGTAGATGCAGGCGGGAACGACGACGCCACCCACGGCCGCCAGCATGGGAAGCATGGCCTGACGCGGATTCTTGAGCTCGCCGACCGTCATCTCGTGCTTAAGCTCAATACCCACCAACAAAAAGAAAATCGCCATGAGAAAGTCGTTGACGAAAAGCTCAACGGTGAGACCGGCCGTAAGGTTGCCCAGACCCACATACAGCGGGGTCTCCAAAAAGTGATGGATGGCCTCGTAGGCATCGGTATTGGCGCAAATGACGGCGGCGATGGCGGCGAAGACCATGACGGCGGCGGAAATCGTGCCGTTCTCGGCGATGCGCTCCCAGATGTCGTGACGCTCAAAACGCTTGCGCTCACGGACGTTGAACAGCTGCTCGGGTGCTGCCATGGGCGGCTCCTTTCACGGGAAGGCTCCCGTCTTAAAAAAGCACGGCCCGCCCAAGTGGCGGCGCCGCGCTCTAACGTATTACGCTTGCATCTAGCCTACCCTGCACGACAAGCACGCAGGCGTGGCCGAAAAGCGGAACCACAGGTTGAACATTATTTGCCCAACGGCACGGGCACGCCTGTCCAAGAGACGACGCGGCACCATGCACAAAAAACGACCGGAGCGCGGGGCGTCCGCGATCCGGTCGTGGCGTTTAGTGAACTAAACCTAGCAGGCGGCCATGATGGGGGCAGCGACCTGCTTCTTACGGGAGAGGACGCCCGGCATCCAGACGCCGTCGTGCTCGTCGGCAATGCCCAGGCCCTTCTGAGCGGCCTCGGTCTCGCCCTCGAGCAGGACCTGCGAGCCCTCCTCCATGATGTCGGTGATGCACAGGACAATGCCGTCAGCGCCCTTCTCGGCAGCGTAGGCGCGCATGGCCTCGCGAATCTCGTCGATCATGCCGAGTGCGCGGGTCTTGTCGACAGTCTCGTACTGGCCGATGAGCAGCTTCTTGCCGGCGGGCTCGAACATCTTGATGTCGTTGCCGACCATCTCGGCAGCGGTAAAGGAGCCGGACGGACGGGTGAGGAAGACCTCCATGCCAAACTTGACCGGGTCGACGCCCACCTGCTCGCCGAGCTTGGCGGCGACGGCGCGGTCGACATCGGTGGTGGTGGGGCTCTTGAGCATGAGCGTGTCGGTCATCATGGCCGAGAGCAGCAGCTTAGCCTGGACGTCGGAAAGCTCAACGCCGAGCACGCCGGCGAGCTTGGTGACGATGGTGCAGCTGGAGCCCCAGGGCAGGCAGATGTAGTGCAGCGGGCCGGCGGTCTCGAAGTCGCCGATGCGGTGATGATCGACAACGCCAAAGACCGTGGCGTCCTTAAGGCCGGCGACGGACTGGGCAGACTCGTTGTGGTCGGTGAGGACGACGAGCTGACCGGCCTCGACGGACTCGATCACGCGGGGCTCGGCGATGCCGGCGTCGGCGAGCAGCTTGGCGGACTCGGCCGGAAGCTGACCAAGGGCGCAGGCCTCGTAGGTGTTGCCGGCATACTCAACCTGGTTGAGCAGCTGGGACAGGACGACGGCGCTCATGATGGCGTCGTTATCGGGGTTCTGGTGACCAAAGACAAGAACGTTTGCCATGGATATCCTCCACTTGATATGTGTACTTGGACGTAGCTATGGTAGCACGCCGATGCCGAGCCTTCGCAGACGGAAGGGTCACGGCATATTTTGGGGCAGGCATGGGGGCCAAGACTGTCCCTTTTGCACCGTGTTGGTGCAAAGTAACCTGACCCCCTTGCACCAGCTATTTACCGGCGGCGCGCAGGGCTACGTAGGCGGCACCGATGATGCCGGCGTCGTTTCCGAGCGAAGCGACCTTAATGGGCGTCTCGCGCGAGGCAGAGAGCGCGTACTGCTTAAAGTGCTCGCGAACCTTGTCGAAATAAACATCGGCCGAAGCGGACGCGCCGCCACCGATCAGGAACATCTCGGGGTCGACCACGTTGGCGATAAGCGCCAGGGCGCGGCCAAGGTAGTCGGCCATGGTGTCGGCTGCGGCCAGCGCGAGCTTGTCGCCCTCGCGGCAGGCCTGGAACACGTCCTTGGAATCGGAGGGGCCGGTGAGCTCAATGGGCTCGACGCCCGCCTTCTTGCACTCGGCAAGGTAGTTGCTCACCACGCCGGTGGCGCTGGAATACTGCTCCAGATGGCCATGGCCGCCACAGCCGCAGGTGCGCTCCTCGGCCGGGTTCAGGCACATGTGGCCAATCTCGCCGCCGGCGCCCACAACGCCCGATACCACGTCGCCGTTAACGATAACGCCGCCGCCCACGCCGGTACCGATGGTGACCATCACCACGTTCTGCACGCCCTTGGCAGAACCGAGCCAGGCCTCGCCCATGGCAGCGGCGTTGGCATCGTTCTCATACTTAACGACCGCATCGGGGCAGTGCTTCTGAATGGCGACCCTCAGCTCGGGCAGGTTAATGGCAATGTTGGCCTTGACCTTGGCATCGCCCGACGCCGGGATGGGACACGGAACGGCCAGGCCAATGCCCGCCACAAAGGCACGCGGAATCTGTGCCTTGGCGACCACCTGGTCGATAGCCTCGGTCACCGCGGCAAAGCCCGCGGCGTCAACGATAGGAGGCGTGGGCACGCTGGCCTTGGCAAGCAGGTTGCCGTCCTCGTCGAACAGGCCCTCCTTAACCGAAGTGCCGCCGACGTCGATGCCGATGTAGTACTGCTTAGGTTCCATGGGAGCCCACCTTTCTCGTTTAAACATTGCCTGTATGGTACCGCTCTCAAGGCAAAAACCTACCAAAAAGGGACAGGTTTGTTTTGGCAGGTTTTATCTGGGGTAACGCAATTGGCTGCCCAACAGGCCGCGCAAGACCATCCCCAAAAATAAAGGCGCCGGGAGGCGGAGGCTCCCGGCGCCCGTCAAAGGGACTATGTTGTCTGTTGGACCGCACGGTCCGTCGCGGCGATAACGCCGACTAGGCCTGAAGTACCTGCAACTGCTTGTGAATCTCGATGAGCTCCGTCGCCATGACGCGCATGGTCTCGGTACCGGCCATCTGGTCCTCGGCATGCAGCAGAATCAACGGGGCCTCGCCGTTACGCTCGCCGTTGGCCTCCTTCTTCAGAAGCCCCATGTGAACATCGTGGCCACCGTTATAGGCCTCGTCGCCCTGCTTGATAAGCTCCTCGGCGGCGTCAAAATCGCCCTCCTTGGCCTTTTGCACGGCATTGATGTACATGCTCTTGGCGGTACCGACGTAGCTGATGATCTCGAAGCAGGTCATCTGCAGTTCGTTCATATCCTCCATGCGGAGCACCTAGCCCATCACGCTGACGCAGTGGTCGATGATGCCGGCAGCGTTCATGCGGCCGTAGTCGACCATGTTGATGACCTCGACCGGAAAACGACCGGCGGCCTCCTTCTCAAAATCGCCCTTGGTGTAGCCGATCTGCGGACCAAGCAGCAACATGTCGCACTCGTCCAGGTGATCGTGGGCCTCGTTCATGGGACGAGCCTCGACCTCAATATCCAGACCACGGTTTGCAACCTCGGCCTGCATCTTCTGGACCAGCAGGCTCGTGGACATGCCGGCATTGCAGCAGAGCATGATCTTCTTCATGGTTTCCTCCTTATAACTGCGCGGCGCGCAGACGACAACTGGTTGTATTCCTTGCGGCTATTGTGCCCGCTCCCCTGTATCTTTACGCAAGGGAGAGAGCCGCGGGCACCGGCACCGCGTACCGGCGCCCGCAAAGGTGAAAGGGACGAACGTTAGGCGTTCTACTCGGCGAGAGCCTCCTGCTTGGCGATTGCCTTCTCGGAAATCTTCATAAAGGGCAGGTAGACGGCCATGCCAATGACAATCTCGATAGCCTGCCACACGCCAGCGCGCCAGTCAAAGCCCGTAGCGAGCAGGGCATTGATGACGGGAGGCATGGTCCAGGGCACCTGGGCGATGCAGGGGCTGATGATGCCTGCGCAGGTAAGGCCATAGGTGATGCCGATGAACAGGTCGGGAAGGAGGACAAACGGGATCATGAGTGGCAGGTTGTACACGATGGGGTAACCGTAGATAACCGGCTCGTTGATGTTGAACAGACCAGGCAGGATAGCCATCTTGGAAACGGTCTCGGAAGCCTTGTTTTTGGAGAACAGGAGCGTGTCGAGCAGGAGCATGAGGGTGCAGCCCGAGCCGCCGATGAGGGCGAAGCTGTTAACGATCTGCATGTTCATGTAGTGATCGGGCTGGATGGTGCCACCGGCGGCAAAGGTAGCCATGTTGTCGACGATGAGCATGGTCAGGATCGGCTCGACGGTAGCGCCAGAGATGGTGGACTGGTGAATACCGACGCAGAACAGCAGGTTAGCAAGGGTGTAGATGAGGATAACAGCCCACGGACCAGCGTTCATGATGCTCTTGAGCGGGTTGGAGATGCACGTGGAGATGATGGTGCACAGATCGGTGCCGGCGCACACGGCGAGCAGGGCTGCGGCAAGAGCGAAGACCGCGAGGTTAAGCAGCATCGGAATCATGACGTTGAAGGAGTTGGAGACCGCGGGAGGCACGCCCTCGCCCAGCTTAACCTTGAGCTTCTCGACGCCAGAAATCTTGATGAAGAGCGAAACGGAAAGCAGGGCGATGATAATAGCCGAGAACAGACCGTTGGTGCCGGTGTTGGCAGTCGAAAGGGCGCCCGTGACCTCGGCGGAGGTGATCTTGTCGGTGAGCAGTGGGCTCGTGGCGGCAAGCGTGGCGGTGATCTGCTGCGGCATCATGATGACGAAGGCAGAGATAGCGACGACCATGCAAGCAAGCGGATTATCGAAGCGCTTGTTCTTAGCGAGGCTGTAGCCAATCAATCCGGCCAAGATAATGGCAGAGACGTTGAGGGTGCCCAGCGTAATCGCCGAACCCCACGTCTGAAGGTTGGCAAGGCCCGCCGCATCGAGCGGGAACAGAGGGAACACGACGTTGTTAATAAGAACCGCGATACCCGCAAGGATATAGAGCGGCGTGATGGTCGCGAAGGCGTCACGCAGGGAACGCAGGTGAACCTGGTTTCCCACCTTCGCAGAGACCTCGGCAAACTTGTCGAGGAAGCTCTTTCCGTTGTCACTGGCCATGATTGCTCCTAACTTTCAAATCCGGCCTTTTCCTATGCGCACGGTGGTCTGTCGCCCTCTGCCACCAGATGTGCCATGTGTTGCGCGCGGCGGCGCGCGGTCTGGGCGTTCGCCCGGTCGCTAATCAACCACGTGGGTCGTGGCGACCTGTTTGAGCCAGGCCGCCGACTTCTTAAGGCGGCGCTTGTAGCCGTCCATGAGATCGACCTCGACAAAGCCGTAACGATTCTTAAAGGCATTGGCCCAAGACCAGTTATCGATGACGGCCCAGTAGTGATAGCCCCGGCACTTGGCGCCCTCGTCGATGGCCTTGGCCACCCACTCCAGGTGCTGACGTACAAAGTCGACGCGGTAGTCATCCTGGATGGTTCCTTCGGCGTCACGGTTCTTGTATTCGTCCATGATGCCGATGCCGTTCTCGGAAACGAACCACTCAAGATCGGGGTAGTTCTTAGCGCAGTCCATGCCAAAGTCGTAGAGGCCCTGCGGGTAGATCTCCCAGCCGCGGCTCTCGTTCATAACGGCGTCGGGCCACACGTACTCGTCGGCAAAGTGCGGCAGGCCGTACTGGTCGACCTTGCTCGCCGGCGCCTGAACACGCGTGGGGTGGTAGTAGTTGCAGCCGAGCCAGTCGACAACACCCTGCTTGAGGATCTCTTGGTCGCCGGCGCGGAACGGGAGCTTAACGCCGCCCTCGGCCAGGCTGTCGAGCACGTCGGCAGGAAGCTCGCCCTTGGTGATGAGGTCGAGCCACCAGCGGTTGTTGATGCCGCTGGTCATGCGCACGGCCTCGAGGTCCGCCTCGCTGGGGTTCTCCTTGGTGTAGACCGGGGTAAAGCAGTTGATCATGCCGATCTTGGCATCGCTGCGAACGGCGCCCTCGTCATAGGCGCGACGGTAGTTGGCCACGGCCAGCGCATGTGCCAGCGAGATGTGATACTGCACGGTGCGGGCGCGGTTGAAGTCGTGGAACTGCGGGAACCACACGCCCTCCTGATAGCGCTGCTCGGGCTCGACGATGGGCTCGTTAAAGGTGAACCAGTACTTAATCTCCTGGCCAAACTCGTGGAAGGCGACGTCGGCGTAATGTGCGTAAGCCTCGACAACCTCACGGCTCTCCCAGCCGCCACGGTTAAAGAGGTAGGTGGGCATGTCAAAGTGGTACAAGTTGACAAACGGCTCCAAGCCGGCTTCGCGAGAGGCGCGGAACAACTCGTGATACCACGCGGCACCTTCCTCGTTGAGGTTGCCGTCGGCATCGAGCAGACGGCTCCACTGGATGGAAGTGCGATAGGTATCCAGACCCAAGTCCTTCAAAATGCGAAGGTCTTCCTGGTACTTGGCCATAAAGTCATTGCCGGCGTAAGAGCCAACGCGGTTGTAGAACGAACCCAGATCCTGGATGGACCAGGTGTCCCACAGGTTCTCGAGCTTGCCGCCCTGGTTCCACTGACCCTCAGTCTGCGGGCCGGACATAGCAGCGCCAAAGAAGAAGTCGTTGGGCAGCTGATACTGTGCCATCAAAGTCCTCGCTTTCGTGTTCTAGAGCTTCCGGTTGGAGACGGGTTTGCTTTGGCAGGTTATCCGGCGCGGGCGCGCACCGGCCATACCGATATCCAACCCGCCAAAACAAAACCGTCCCCAAACGGTCGATCCTGTTGTGCGGAAGGATTCCGTTCGTTGCTTAAACTATAGCGCTCTAGTTTTAAAAGTAAAGCGTCTTTTTCTTTTTTCTTTCTCGAACTTCTTAGATAAAAGTAATATGGATGCCCTGTTGAGGGTTATACTTACTTTTTGTATTCATATATGTCGGAAAGGAGGTTCCATGATTCCCAAATACGAGGCGATAGCTGCAGATATTCGTCGAAGTATCGAGGATGGCGCTCTTAAACCGGGCGACAAGCTTCCCACCGTCGTTGAGTTCTGTGAGCTCTATAGCGTTTCCAAAATCACCGTCAAACGAGCTATCGAGCAAATCACCGAGGAAGGTCTTATTACCAGCCGGCGCGGATCGGGTACCTACGTTAAGGACACGGCGGGACTTCCCGGCCAGGCGTTTTTCCAGGGCAAAAACGACCGTGCCCAGGGCTTTTCGTATGAGCACCGCGGGGAAAAGGTGACCTCGGTGGTCTACGATTTCTCGATTGTTAATCCACCAGCGGACATCGCAGCCCAGCTGGGAATTGCCGAGGATGACTTTGCCTATCACGTCGTGCGCGTGCGTCAGGCCGATGGGAAGCCCATCGTTATCGAGTACACCTACATGCCCCTCGAGCTGATTCCAGGCCTTAAAAAGAAGGACCTGTACGGATCGGTCTACCATTTCATCCGCGAGCAATGCGGGCTGAAAATTTCGAGCTTCCACCGTACCATTCGCGCCGTGGCAGCAACCGAGGAAGAAGCCAATCGCCTGGACACCAAACCTGGCTCTCCCCTGCTCGAGCTCACCCAGATTGGCTTTTTGGACAGCGGCGCCGCCTTTGAGTATTCGGTCTCGCGCAACGTTGGCGACCGCTTTGAGTTGCACAACGTAACGTTGGCATAGGTTTTTGTAGTCATCCGGGCGCTCGCTTTGAGCTGTTTTGTGCAGCGCCCGCACAACACAATGGGGGTATAAACATGTCCGATTTGATTAAGCTGACGCCGATCTTTCACGAGAAGATCTGGGGCGGCCGCCAGCTCGAAACCGTATTTGGTTACGACATTCCCGATGGTCCCATCGGTGAGTGCTGGGCCATCTCGGCCCACCCCAACGGCGACTGCCAGATCGCTGAGGGCCCGTACGCCGGCCACACGCTGTCGTGGCTGTGGGCCGAGCACCGCGAGCTCTTTGGCAACTGTGAAGGCAAGGAGTTCCCGCTGCTCATCAAGATTCTGGACGCCAAGGACGACCTTTCGATCCAGATTCACCCCAACGACGAGTACGCCGCCAAGCACGAGAACGGCAGCTTGGGCAAAACCGAGTGCTGGTATGTGCTGGACTGCGAGCCCGGTGCCACGATCATTGTCGGCCAGCGCGCCAAGGACCGCGTCGAGGCCGCACAGATGATCGAGGAAGGCCGTTGGGACGACATGCTCAACGTGCTGCCGATCCACAAGGGCGACTTTTTCCAGATTGATTCCGGTACCGTGCATGCCATCAAGACCGGCACGCTCATTTTGGAGACGCAGCAGTCGAGCGACGTGACGTATCGTCTGTACGACTACGACCGCCCCGGCACCGACGGCAAGCTGCGCCCACTGCACATTGAGCAGAGCCTCGATTGCATCGACTTTGATGCTCAGGCTCCGACCGACGGCACGGTAACCGCACCCGAGGTCGATGGCGTGACTGAGCTCGAGTCTAACTCCTGCTACACCGTCGATCGCGTGCGTGTCGACGGCAGCAAGACCCTCGACCAGCGCTGGCCCTTCATGTGTCTGTCGGTCATCGACGGCGAAGGCACCGTCTGCGGCGACCCCGTCCACAAGGGAAGCCACCTGCTGGCCCCGAGCACCGTCAGCTCCATCGACCTCGAAGGCAAGATGGAACTGATCATCAGCCACCTCTAGGTCACAACAACAACCAAAACGAAACAAGGGGCTCCCCCGTTCATCAACGGAGGAGCCCCTACTCGTATCTACATTTCAGCCCACCCGGTTCTCCAAATCAAAAAGCGGACGAGCAGAGCAACGTTCGCAAGCTGCAGGCCAAAACGCCACAAGGAAGAGGGCGCGCCGGGGGCTTTGGTCGATCGCGAGTTCCGCACGAGCCGGAGAGCACTTAATGTGCTCTCCGTGCGAGCAGGACTGCCCGAGCAGGCGACCAAAGCCCCCGGCGCGCCCGGTCAACCTCGCAGCTAGGCATTCAGCTTGACGATCGGAGCAAAGCCCTTCATAAGCTTTTTGGTCTGGCCGGTCTTTTCGAATTGGACCTCGATCATGTCTCCGACGACCGAGAGCACGGTACCCGTGCCAAAAGTCTTGTGGCTCACGGTATCGCCCGCGGCAAAGTCCTGCGATGCGCTGGCACGATCGACCTTGCGCTCCACCGTCGGGGACACCTTGGACGACGGCTTTTTGGCTCGCGGCGCACCCGAACCAAAGGTCGAGGCAACACGGCCGGCATCGGGCGAAACCCCACGATGGCGCTCGGTCCCGTAGCTGCTGCCGCCAAAGAAATCGTCAAAGCTCGATCCGCCACGCGAACCGGAACCGCCGGTCGAGCGCGTATGCGAACCAAACACCTTGCCGCCATACATGTCCGAGCCCATACCCGATCCAAAGGTGCCGTGTCGGTCGCCGCGTTTCTCCCAGCCCGTGCCCTCAAAACCGGCAGAACCGATGCCGCTAAACTCGATATCCTCAAACGGAATCTCGTTGAGGAAGCGCGAGCGCGGGTTGGCAGAGGTCGAGCCGTAGGTGCGACGCGTGGCCGCATAGGTCAGGAACAGGCGCTTGCGAGCACGCGTGATGGCGACGTAGGCCAAGCGACGCTCCTCCTCGAGCTTGCCCGGATCGTCACTACCGCCAAAGTCGTGCACGTGCGGGAAGATACCCTCCTCCATGCCGGCCACGAACACCGCCGGGAACTCCAGGCCCTTGGCGGAGTGGATGGTCATCATGGTAATGGCATGCGTCTCGCCGGCCAGGGAATCCAAGTCGGAGCGCAGGGCCAGCCACTCCATGAGCGCCGGCAGCGCCTTACAGGTGAGCGGACCGTAGGTGCGCTCGATCTCGTCGGCATGCACGGCACCCGCCGGCATCTCCGTCGGCGCGGCATACGCGTTGCCCGCGATGGCGGCGGCCAGGGCATCCTGCGGAGACAGCGCCGGAGCGGCCAAGCTATCGAGCGGATTGGAGCCCGCGGCGTCACGCGCGCCAACGAGCGCCTCAAACGAGGATACCGGGGCAGATGGCCCCGGTTCGGGCGCAGGCGCGCTCACCACGACAGGCTCGGGCTCGGCGCTAGCAGGCACATCGGCAACACCGGCAGCGCGCAGCTCTTCCAAGCTCTCGAGCGTACCTTCGATATCCTCGTGCGTCTCCTCAAATTCGGCGGCGACGCCCAGGAATTCCTGGATGTTCTCGGCGCGGCTCTCGGACTCCATGGTGCCCTCGGCGCGGAAAGCCTGCAGCAGGCCCGTCTTATCGACGATCATCTCGACGACGTCCTTGAGCTCGCCGTCCATGCGGCGACCCTCGCGCACCAGCGCCACAAAGCTCGACAGGCCGTTGCGCACCTTGGCGCTAAACATGCCCGTCTCGGCTGTTGCGATCTCACAAGCCTGGAAGAACGAACAACGGTTGTCGCGCGCCAGCTGCTCGATCTTTTGGATCGAGGTGGAGCCGATACCGCGGCGCGGCGTGTTGATGACGCGCTTGACGCTCATCTCGTCGGCCGGGTTCACGATCATCTTAAGGTAGGCCATGACGTCGCGGATCTCGGCACGGTCGAAGAATCGCGTGCCGCCCACGATCTTGTAGGGCACGCCCGCGCGCAGGAACATATCTTCGAGAATACGCGACTGGGCGTTGGTGCGGTAGAACACGGCGATATCGTCGTAGCTCGTGCCTTTGGCATGCAGTTTTTCGATCTCGCCGGCAATCCAGCGGCCCTCGTCGCGCTCGTCGCTTGCCTGGAAGGCCTGAATCTTCTCGCCATCGCCCTCGGCCGTAAACAGACGCTTGTCCTTGCGCTGCGAGTTGTGGCGAACAACGGCATTAGCGGCGCTCAGGATGTGACCCGTGGAGCGATAGTTCTGCTCCAGCTTGACGGTCTTGCAGTTTTTAAAGTCCTTCTCAAAGTCCAGGATGTTGGTGATGTCGGCGCCACGCCAGCTATAAATGGACTGATCGTCGTCGCCCACGACCATGAGGTTTTGGTACTTGGCGGCCAGCAGGTTGGCGATCTCGTACTGGACGTGGTTGGTGTCCTGATACTCGTCGACGCTAATGTAGCGGAAGCGCTCCTGGTACTTGTCGAGCACCTCGGGGCGGGTGCGCAGCAACTCGAGCGTGCGCACGAGCAGATCGTCGAAGTCCATCGCGTTGGCGGCGCGCAGACGGCGTTCCAGCTCCAGATAGACCTGCGCGGCCTTTTTGTCGTTGGGGCTGTCGGCGGATTTGAGCATGTCCTCGGGGCCGATCATGGCGTTTTTAGCCGAGCTGATCTTGCTGCGGATCATGTTGATGGGGAACTGCTTTTGCTCGATGCCGAGCGTCTGCATAATGTCGCGCACCATGCGCTTTGAGTCATCGTCATCGTAGATGGTGAACTGACCGGTGTAGCCCAGCAGGTCGGCGTCCTCACGCAGCATGCGCACGCACATGGCATGGAACGTGCACACCCACATGCCACGGGTGCCGCTGGGAATGAGTGCCGCCAGACGCTCACGCATCTCGGCCGCAGCCTTGTTGGTAAACGTGATGGCAAGGATCTGCCAGGGCTTAACGCCCAGGTCGCCGAGCATATGTGCGATTCGGAAGGTCAAGACGCGGGTCTTGCCCGAGCCGGCGCCGGCGAGCACCAGCAGCGGGCCCTCAGTGGTCAGGACCGCCTCGCGCTGGGCGGGATTCAGGCTGTCGATGTCGACGATCGGCTTGGCAGGCTTGGGTGCCGGCGCGGGAGCGTCGTAGATGTCGAGCGGAACGAGCTCGGGCTCCGGCGCAGCAGGGGCGGTGTATGCATCGAGCGGCACGGGTTCCGGCGCGGGCGGCACGGATACCGCGACGTTCTTTTCCCAGGGCAAGGGCTGGGTCATGGGCGACTCCTCATCTGACGGACGGCGCGCCTGCGGGCGGCGCCATAGTTTGAGCCGTACCAGTATACCGAGCCGCGCGGACACCGACGCAAATCACACCACGACTCCGTGCGTCACCGTCAGGCCCACCCCATTGCGCCAATCACAGAGCCAGCGATGTCACGGCAGCAGCAGCGAGCGACGGTCAGGGCGAACAAATTGGCATGAAAAGGAGGCGGCATAGACCTTTTGGTCATGCCACCCCCTTTGAATGACAAGTTGTCGCCCTGGCCGCCGCGCAGCGTCGACTAAGTTAGAGGCCGAGCATCGGCTCCAAGACGAAGAAGTACGCAAGCACCACGATGCCCAGAATGATGCGGTAGACGCCGAAGCACTTGAAGTCGTGACGGCGGACGAAGCCCATAAGCCACTTGATAGCGATGAGCGAAACCACAAAGGCCACAACGCAGCCCACGCCCAGGATGGCGACCTCGTTGGCACCGAACGTACCGCCCTTGATGAAATACTTGACGAGCTTGAGCGCACTCGCGCCAAACATGACAGGAATGGCCAGGAAGAACGTAAACTTGGACGCCACCGAACGCGTGCAGCCCAAAAGCAGGCCGCCGATGATGGTGGAACCGGAGCGCGACGTGCCCGGCACCAGCGAGAGGATCTGGAAGCAGCCAATGCCCAGTGCAGTCTTCCAGCTCAGGTCCTCGAGCGTGGCGATGGAGCCAAAGTCCAGATTCTCGTCATCGTCCTCATCCTCAGCGGTAGCCGCGGCGGGCGCCGCAAAGTGCGCACCGGCGGGACGTCCACCCGACACCACAGCACGCGAACCAAACGAACCGGCAACGGCCATTTCCTCGCGCTTGCTCGCGCGCCAGTTCTCGATCACGATAAACAACACGCCGTACACAATGAGCGCCAGCGCCACGACGGGAGCATTGTAGAAATGCTCCTCCATCCAGTCGTTAAGCGGCAGACCGATCGCCGCGGCGGGAATGCAGCCGAGCACAATCTTGCCCCACAGCACCCAGGTGTCGCGACGGCCCTCCTTGCCCTTGCTGGGCGAGAACGGATTGAGCTCATGGAAGAACAGCACACAGACGGCCAGAATGGCGCCGAGCTGAATCACGACCAGGAACATATTCCAGAACGTCTCGCTCACGTTCATCTTGACGAACTCGTCCACCAAGATCATGTGACCGGTCGACGAAACAGGCAGCCATTCGGTGATGCCCTCGACCAGGCCCATGAAGGCAGATTTTAGAAGCTCGATAATATCCAAAGGGACCCCCTCGTTAGACACCCGCCGATATTGTTCTGCGGACGGTGCGGGCGATGTCCCATTATCAACCGTTCGGGCGCGTCTACGCCTACCCTTACCAAAAAACTCGCCCGTTCACAGAATTGCGAGCGGTCAAACCCAAATCCTTGGGTATAACTGCAACAAGATAAAGTGTCCGGCGGCCAACGCGCCCGCGCCCGCCCGATGCACGAGCCCCGCGCCCGTGCGATAGACCAAGGAGGAAACCATGAACGAGGGCTACACCAAGGTATTTGTTTCACTCGACGGTACTGAGCAGCAGGATTTTGTGCTCGCACGCGCCATCAAGGTCGCCGCGAACAACGGCGCCAAGCTAATCATCGGCCACGTTATCGATTCCACGGCGCTCGAGAGCGCCGGTTCCTATCCGGTCGATCTGGTCAACGGCCTAGAGGAGGCATTTAAGAACTCCATCGCCAAGCAGCTCGAAGAGGCCAAGGCCAATCCCGATATTCCCGAGGTCGAGGTCATGATTCGCGCCGGCCGTATTCGCGAGACGCTCAAGGACGAGATGCTCGACGTGGTTAAGCCCGACCTGGTGCTCTGCGGCGCCCGCGGCCTGTCCTCGATCAAGTATGCGCTGCTGGGTTCGATTTCGACGTTCCTGCTGCGCAACACGGACTGCGACATCTTGGTCGTGAAGTAGGTTCCTTCCCGTCGGCGCAAGGCCTGCGGGGTTATCACGCCGACGTCCTCGCCGCTTCGCGGCTGCGGGATGTCGGCTTTGATAACCCCTCCCGGCCTTGCGCCTTCGTCACCGTACTTCAGCGAGTTGTCTGATTGAAAAATAGCGTGCCGCCCCGTTTGGGGCGGCACGCTTTGTTTGAGGCGGACATCTGCCGTGTGCGTTACTCGAAGTATTGAAACTTGTTGGTTGAGAAGGCAAACGTGACGACGAAGCCTTCGCCGGGCTCGGATGCCGCGGTGACGTCGATGCCCATCTTGGAGCACAGGCGCGCCACCAGGTAGAGGCCGATGCCCGTTGCGCGCTTGGTGGTGCGGCCGTTGTCGCCGGTAAAGCCCTTCTCGAACACGCGAGGCAGGTCTGCCGCACACACGCCACAGCCGTTGTCCGCGACGGTAAGCTCGATACGCTCGCTTGCCAGACCCTCGTCCAGCAACGCACCCGAAAACACGATCTTTGCGCCGTCCTCACGCGCATATTTAATGCTGTTCTGAATGAGCTGGCCCAGAATAAACTCGAGCCACTTCTCGTCGGTAAAGACCTCAAAGTCGAGGTTCTCGCACACCGGCGCCACGTGTGCCGCGATGAGCTCGCGCGCATTGGCCTTGATTGCGCCCGTCACCAGAGCCTTGAGGTTCCAACGTCGAATCAGATAATCGCGCTCCACAACCTCCGAGCGCGCATAGTAGAGCGCCTGGTCGATATAGCGCTCCACGCGGGCAAGCTCGCGACCGAGATCATCTACGCGCGACAGATCATCTTCGCTGCCGTCCAGGTTTTCCAAAATCAGATGGGCTGCCGCCAGAGGCAGCTTGGCCTCGTGGACCCAGCTCTCGATATAGTCGCGATAGTCATCGGTCTGGCGCCTGCCTTCGGCAACCTCGTCACAAGCGGCTTTGCCCACCCGGCGCAAGACCTCGTACTCGAGCTCGCCCTCGGCATAGGTCGGACATTGCACCATCTCCTGCACCCATGCGGGACTCTCGAGCTCCTCTGCCGCGCGCTCCAACTGACGCAGAAAACGGCGACGGCGAGCGTACTCGATCACGATGCCGAGCATACCAAAGATAAAGGACACGCCAACCGCCACGACCACGATAGAAACGGGTGCACCGGCGACCGTCAGCACAAAGCAGCTCAGCAGCACGCCGCACGTCCACACGGCGACGGGAAGCAGCGCGTCTTTAAAGAACTTGGCAAACGACATAGCCGGCCCCTAGACCGAATAGCCTTGGCCGCGGTGCGTCGTCAAATACCCCTTGATGTCGATTTTTTCGAGCGTGGTGCGCAGGCGGTTGATGTTGACGGTAAGCGTATTGTCGTCCACGAAGGCGTCGGAGTCCCACAGATCCTGCATGATGGCCGAGCGCGAAACAATCTTGCCCGCGCGGCTCAGAAGCAGCGAGAGAATACGCAGTTCGTTTTTTGTGAGCTCGGTGCTGGTGCCCGTTTGCGTGTTGGTGACCATGGAGCGTGCGAGGTCGAGCTCCAGTCCCTTGTGGACGAGCGTGCTGCGCTCGCCCGCCGCCGCGGTGCGACGCAGCAAGGCATTGATGCGCGCCACGAGCACGCGCGCGCTATAGGGCTTGGGAACAAAGTCGTCCGCGCCGAGCGTCATGGCCATGACCTCGTCGATCTCGGTCGCGCGCGACGTGAGGACGATGATGGGAACCTCGGATTCGCGGCGAACCTCATGGCAGATATGCTGGCCGTCCTTGACGGGAAGCGTGAGGTCGAGCAGCACCAGGTCGGGCGCGGCGGCGAGAATATCGCGCGAGACATGCTCAAACGATTCGCAGGCCTCGACCTCAAAACCGGCACGGGCAAGGATGTCGGCAAGCTCACGACGAATGGGCTCGTCGTCCTCAACGATATAGATTAGCGCCATGGATTCCGCCCCCCTCTTGGTTGTCTTGCCCCATTATGACCGCGGATCCGCAGATACGCGCCTCACGCGGCACCAAAGTGACAGAACTGTTCGCGAGTGGCAGAGGCTTGCCTCTCGCTCGCGACGAGCACGGGAATTAAATGAGTTTTTAATCCCCGTCCCAGAAAAATCATTTAGCGGCGGGCGCGGAGCTTTTCGTAGCCGTCGGCGAAGAAGGCGACCGTCGCGGCGTCGGCCTCGGCAGCGTCCGTCTCGGTTGCGGGAACCACGCCGTGCTCGTCGCTCACCAGGAACAGCGCGCCCTTGAGTTGCGCGGGAATGTCTACGCGCGTGACCGGGATGCCCTTGGTCTGGGCGAGCTGCTCGATGAGCGTCGCCGTGCCGCACAGGCACTCGTCCGCCGGCGCCACAAAGGCAAGCTCGCCGTTGTTGACGGCGGCGAGCAACTCGGGCGCCATGCCGGTCTCGTCGGCCTCGGAGCGGGCCTCGGCGGAACGGGCACGCAGCGCCTTGGCCGACGTATCGGCGAGCGGCTCGTACTCCCCCACCGTCATGGCGGCGTTGCCGTTGATGTCGATCACCAGCATGAGTACGCCGTCGTGCGCAGTGTAATCGCCCTCGGCAAGCGACCACTCAACGTGCTGTTTGGCCCAGCTGAGCATGTTATGGGTAAGCGGCTCGCCCTGCACCAGGCGCTCGGACAGTGCGCGAATGTGGCGGTTGAGCATGGGCACCTTTTTATTGGACATGCGCCAACGGCAGATAAGCGCGGGCTTGTCGAGCGTAAACTTCTCGACCGCCTCCTGATTGGCGCAAAAGTCCTCGTACGCACGCTGATCCTCGGCATTGCCAAACAGCTCGGCATCATCAATCTGGGGCATGGTCATACCTTTCGTGTTAGTCATTCCGTCCTCTTATACCAAAAAGACGGCCCTCCAAACGGAGCAGCCGTCTTTTGCAGAGATTATTTTAGAAGCGGGGCCAGTCCAAGGGACGAGATAACATCCCATCCTCCCCAGTCAACCTAACAGGTCGGCGAGGGTTGCCCAGGTGCCGCAGATTGCCGTGAAAGAGGAGCGACGCGTACTTGGGTACGCGAGCGACGAATGAACGGCAAGGTGCGGTGGCTGGGCAAGCCGCAGCGCCGCTTCCCTACTTAGTGGCGGAAGTGGCGGGCGCCCGTAAAGACCATAGCAATATTGTGCTCGTTGCAGGCCTGGATGCTTTCGTCGTCGCGCTTGGAGCCGCCGGGCTGGATGATGCAGGTCACGCCGTGTGCAGCAAGCACGTCGACGTTGTCGCGGAACGGGAAGAACGCGTCGCTTGCACAGGCAAAGCCGCCCTTCTCCACGCCCTCGCGCTCGCAGAAGTCCTCGGCGCGCTCGCAGGCAAGTAGCGCAGAGTCAACGCGGTTAGGCTGACCCGGGCCCATGCCAATGCCGGCCTTACCCTTGGAGACCAGGATGGCGTTGGACTTAACGCCCTTGCAGACCTTCCAGGCAAACTCGAGCTCGGCCATCTCGGCGTCGGTGGGCTTGCGGTCGGTGGGGAACGTAAAGGTCGCGGGATCCTCGGTCACGTGGTCGACCTCCTGCACCAGCATGCCGCCGTCGACGGAGCGCAGCTCCACCTGAGCGCCGTGGTCCACGCCGCCGGTCGCCAACACGCGCAGGTTGGGGCGCTTGGCCATGCGCTCGAGCGCCTCGGCGGTGTAGCTCGGGGCGATGATGACCTCGACGAACTGCTTGTTCTGATCGGCAAAGTGCTCAACCAGATCAAAGGGAACCTCGCGGTTGCAGGCGATGATGCCGCCGAAGGCGCTCTTGGGATCGCAGGCAAAGGCGCGGTCGTAGGCAGCCGTGATGTCCTCGGCAACGGCGGAACCGCAGGGGTTCTGGTGCTTGAGGATTACGCAGGCCGGCTCGTCGAACTCGCGGACCAGGTTCCAGGCGGCGTCGGCATCCAGATAGTTGTTGTAGCTGAGCGGCTTGCCCTGGATCTGCTTGGAGCCCACGAGCGGGAACTGCGAGCTCGCGGTGTTCTCGCAGCCCTCGGCAAAGCGATAGACTGTGGCTTTCTGCTGCGGGTTCTCGCCATAGCGCAGGTCGTCGACCTTCTCCAGCGAAATCTCGAGCTTGGCAGAGGTGTCCGCCACGTCGCTTGCCTGGGCGGCGAGCCAGCGGGAGATGGCCGTGTCGTAGGCGGCGGTGGTCTGGTAGACCTTCACCTGCAGGCGACGACGGGTGGAAAGCGTGGTGCAGCCACCGGTCTCGTGCATCTCGGCCAGGACGGCATCATAGTCGGCCGGATCGGAAATGACGGTAACGCTCGTGGCGTTCTTGGCGGCAGAGCGCAGCATGGAGGGGCCACCGATGTCGATGTGCTCGATGGCGTCCGCGAAGGTGACCTCGGGGTTGGCGACGGTCTTCTCGAACTCGTACAGGTTGACGACGACCAGGTCGATCAGCTTAATGCCGTGCTGAGCCGCCTCCTGCATGTGCTGCTCGGAATCGCGGCGGGCCAGCAGCGCGCCATGAACCTTGGGGTGCAGGGTCTTAACGCGGCCGTCCATCATCTCGGGATAGCCCGTGAACTCCTCGATGGGGGTTACGGGAACGCCCGCGTCCTCGATGGCACGAGCCGTGCCGCCCGTAGAGATGATCTCGACGCCAAAGTCGTCAACCAGCGTCCGTGCGAAATCGACGACGCCCGTCTTATCGGTAACCGAGATCAACGCGCGTGCGATCTTCACATCAGATCCCATGCAGTCCTCCTGTCTGGTACGCCGCCGTGCTCTGTGAGTCGGTGATACGTCGATCTGCAGCGCTCGCGCAGCGGCATTGAAAATACTGATTTAATGTAGCGCATCGAGCGCATCGATGCACCCCGCAACGGGCGCATGTGCAGAAAAAGTTTGCGAGCGGAGGGGATGGGCATGGCACCGGGCACGGTGAGTTCATGGAACACAGGGGCACCATAATTAGATGCCAATGGCGTGGTAGAACTGTGCTCGATATGCATCCGCAAAAGAAAGAGGCACCATGGTCTCGCGGGTTCTCTACCGACCGTTTGATACCGAAGACTTCGACGCCATCGCGCTGATTCTGCAGCAGCTTTGGCATAACAATTCGGATAACGATGAGTACAACCGCCTTGAGGCCGCGTGCGACCTCGCCTATTGCCTTTCGTCGTCGACGTTTTCACAGGTTGCCGTAATCGACGGTCAGGCGCGTGGCATTTCGCTCGCGCGTGCGGGACAGAGCTCCGGCACCACTATCAACGAGCATTGGATGGATACCGAACGCGCGCTGCTATCGCAGATGCGTGAGCTAGAGCCCGATGCGTGCGCCGAGTATCTCTCGTTTGTGCGCGCAACCATCCGAACCAACAACCGCCTGCTCGAGAGCAGCCCGTTGCCGCACGACAACGAGGTCACGCTGCTTGCCGTGGATCGCGATGTCCATGGCCTGGGCGTTGGCACGGTTCTGCTCGATGCCGCCGTCTCGCACCTGTCCTCGCTTGGAGCGACGAGGGCGCACCTGTACACCGACTCCAACTGCTCGTGGAAGTTCTACGAGCTGCACGGCTTTAAGCGCACGGCCACGCACCGCGCCAACCGCGAAGAGCGCCGTCACGACATGCCGCGCGAAAGCTTCCTCTACGAACTCGATCTAACAGCCTAAACCCGGCAGTTAGGGACGTTCCTTTTAATATGAGCAGGACATTGTCAAGAGGCAAAATCGGGCCTGGCCCCAACGATATGGGGTCAGGCCCTCTCCCTATATCAGCCCG
>JAGZQO010000032.1 GCA_018382125.1 Collinsella sp. | reverse complement strand
CGTCCGGGCGTCGAAGCAGTAGGGCACGCCGCCGACGGAAACGGGGCCGCGCGCCAGCGCGCCGGAGCCAGTCGCGTAGTACCAGGTCCCGCCGTCGAGGACCCATCCGGTCGCCATCGCGCCGGAGGCGTTGAACCAGTACATGGAGCCGTTGCACTCGTGGAGCCCAGTGGCCATGGCGTGCGTCGAGGGATCGAGCCAGTACCACGCACCGTTTAGGTTGAGCCAGCCGGAGGCCAGCGCGCCTGAGCCCGTCGCGTAGTACCAGGTCCCGCCGTCGAGCACCCATCCGGTCGCCATCGCGCCGGACGAATTAAACCAGTACAGGGAGCCGTTGCACTCGTGAAGACCGGTAGCCATGGCACCGCCCACGTCGGGCTCGAGCCAGTACCACGTGCCACTCTGAAACAACCATCCGGTATACGCCTTGCCGTTGGAGGCTGCATAATACCAGGTGCTGTCAATTAGTTGCCAATGATAAAGGGAGACATCAACATACGCGTAGTTCATATCAACGTTGCCGTTGATTCCAGGGACTTTTCCGTTGCTCTTATACTGCCAAAAACTGTAATTGCCGGTATAGTCACATTGCGAGTTATATTGAGCAATCCAATGATCCCAAGAGCTACTCTTAAATACAGAGTCAGTCAAAATGTTGTTAAACCAATTTAAATTTGCATAAATACCAGGCTCATATCCTGCGGCAGAAATCCTATTACAAAAAACCTGCGCCCTCAATGCAATTCCGGTTTGACGTCCATTTGCAATTATCGAGTTATCCTCAAGATCGTAATACACCGGCAATCTTGGATTATGCCCAGAAAGGCAATTGATCACCATTGATGCCTCATCGGCTGCCTGTTGATTATCAAAAGCATATGAATAGACATAGACGCCGTAGGGAATTCCGAGTCGCTCGCACTCAGAAATATTTCGATTAAATTGATAGTCAACTCGACCGCCGAAAGACGGAGCGCCAAACCCAACGCGCAGAATAGCGAAATCGATGCCAGAAGCTTTAACTGCGTCCCAATCAATACGCCCTTGGTGCTCGCTGACGTCAATGCCCTGAGCTGTAACCCCATCGGGAAGAGCGTCCATAGACAATAAAGCTATTCCGTCTTCTTCGGAAGAAGCATCATCTGAAACTAATTGTCCACCCTCATAACGCCAAGAATTCTCAACCAGAGTCTGAGCAGCCTCTGCATCCGCAGGGCATACAAACATAGAAACGGGCGCAAAGAGCATCAGCACCAACAATGCCGAAAACAACTTAAGATGTTTGTTCATGTAAACCTCCTCATTCGCTCTTGATTGCGTCTAGCTTACAGCATAGCTATGAAAGATTCCCGAACATCTAACAGGACAAGATGCCATCTAGGACAATAAATAGTTGGGCGCAATGCTGCAAAGAAAAGAAGAACTTACCGGCAGGGTTGAACCCGCAGGCTCATTGCCCCCTCCTCTTGCCCCCAAGAATACCGACTTCAAATAAACTTTCAAACCAGATGTCAAAAAGGTAGGGGGCCCAGAGAGTCCCCTACAACTCGGAATTCTAACGAATCAGTATTACTTTCGATGGGCCCAAAGCGGTCAAACCGGAGATGCGATTTCCATAACCATCACTATGCCAGAACAAATTTTCGCTCGGCGAATTGCCCCAGAAAAAGCCAATGTGGCTATCGTCCGCATATGGGTTGTAAGGATTGAAGAACACAATGTCCCCCTTACGAGCCAAACCACTACGTAACAACTCATCAATAGAGTTGAAATAAGTCACGTTCGCACACGTATCGATAGCGTAGCCGTACCAACGATAAGCGTTTACGCAGCCGCCCCTTCCGGGACCTCCACTCCAAGGGGAATGGCTCTGCTCGGCGGCAATGGGAGCTAAATTCCCGCCCGCCTTCATATATGCATGCGATACAAATCCACCACAATTCATGCCCGTATAACCGTCCCAACGCGGATCACCCTTTGGGTACATGCACGTTTCCTGGCTGAGATGCGTGTCGTAGCGTGTTCCACGGTAATAGCCGTCGTTTTCGTGGCTCATAAGCCAATTGACCAAGCTGGACCTATTGACCCCCAAAACAGAACCAGACGTATTCAACCATGCACCACTTGCATTGAAGTAATAGTCAACGCCATCGATTTTCAGCCACCCGTTAGCAAACATGGCACCCGAAGGCTGGAGCCAGTACCACGTACCGCCGTCATTAAGCCATCCAGTTTTCATCTTGAATGTGGAAGGGTCCATCCAATACCACGCACCGTTGACATATTGCCAACCAGACTTAAGGACACCATTGGAAGATGCGTAGTACCAAGTATTGCCACTTTCGTCAGAAGCGTCTTTCGACATAATCCAACCAGACGCCACGTTAACGACACCATTCGCATCCGCATAGAAAACCGCATCTCCAATATGAATCACACCTGGCAATGAAGACGAGTCAGTACGATCAGCGACTACAGGAGATCCATCAGATGAAGTAGGCAACGGCTCGCTCAGTGCTCCAGACGAATTCGCCCATGCCATACCATCGTTCAAGTTGATCCAGCACGAAGATGCCATTGCACCGGAATCATAAGAAAAATAGCGCTTGCTTCCTACCGCAAATTCACCAGTACGCATTGCGCCGGATACATCATCAAGGTAATACCAGGCGCTTCCGGACTTTATCCATCGCCCTCGTTGAATAGCTCCGTTTGATGCGGCGTAATACCAAGTACCATCAGCAAGTGCCCAGCCTGTTGCCATGGCACCTGAGCTCGTAAGGAAATAGGTGGACGAGCCCACTTGCACAAAGCCCGTGAGCATAATATGGCTTCCTGGATCCAGGTAATACCAAGAATTCCCTAGAAGTAACCAACCTCCATGCAGTAAGCCGTTGGAGTCAGCGTAATACCAGTTGTTGTCAATAAGTGCCCACTGGGAGGATAGCATGGCCCCTGAACTGTTAAAGATATAAGAGGTGCCATTGCATTCATTCAGCCCGGTGGCCATAGAACCGTCTGCAGGATCAAGCCAGTACCAACGACCCCCATCCGAGAGCCAGCCCTTTACCAATGCTTATCGGATGGCATCTTGATGCTTCTGTCTGGCATTATTTTTCCGGCTCTGGCGCATTGCACCAGAAGAAGAGAATCCATACGTGGCTCCCCCAATCTGCAGCATCGCATCGTGGACCATCTTGCCCTCATCATCCAGCCAATACCAGTTGCTGCCGTCTGAAAGCCAGCCTTTTACCATGGCGCCAGAACCGGAGAAATAACGCCAAGCAGAAGTGGAGCCCGTAGAATCTAGGTACCAGCCGACACGCATTGCGCCCGAAGAGGAGAAGGTATACGTCGCACCCCCGACTTGAACCAACCCATCCTGAGCCATTCGACCTTCGTCGTCGAACCAGTACCAGCTACCGTCTATATGTCTCCAAGAAGAAACAGCGATTGTTCCGTCGGACAAGCCCCAACGCCAAAAACCAGCCCCTTCTTCGGGTGATATCCACCCCTGATGCCAAATAATTTGATTCGAAACCTCGGAAGGGGTCTCATTATCCACCTGAGAGTTCTGCTCGACAGCGAAGGTCGATTCGCGCTGAGCATCAACGCCTGACTCGACAGAAGCAATAGCAACGTTAGATGCGGGACCATCGTCAGTGTTATTCGAATCAAGGGCGTATAACATCGAGGGCGAACCCAAAAGGAGCCCCAAAGAAACAAGGCCCGAAAAGACCAGCACCCCGAATGACCATTTCTTCATAGCAGCACAGTATCCAATCACGCAGTGGCCCCGTCACCTCAGGGCAACGGGGCCTCAATCAAAACTAGCTCAGTAATGTACTAGCCAATTTGCTGGCAGTTTTTGCACTCTCGTGAAGCGCCACGCCTCTGGGCCTCCTGGATAGAGATCTGCGAATAGCCCTTTGCGTCCTTGCCAACGGTACGGCACTTATGCGTATGGTAAACATGGCTACCGCTCTTATACCAAACTAAACCATAGCCCGGAATCCACTTGCCGTCCTCGCCGACATAGTAGGAGCCAACCCAGGCATTCGTAGCCATGGCACCGGAAGACTGGAGGTAGTAGTCGCCGACCCAGGCGTCGTGGGCCATAGCGCCGGAACCGCTAAAGTAGTACCAGGCGCCGCCGACCTGACGCCAGCCGGTAACCATCGCGCCGGAATCGTCGAACCAGTACCAAACTCCACCAACGTTAGCCCAAGAGTTAGAGGCCATAGCGCCCGAACCTCCGAGCCAATACCACGTGCCGCCATTGCTGAGCCAGCCGGTTGCCATGGCGCCCGAACCGCTCGCATAGTACCAAGAGCCGCCTGCCAAGAACCAGCCAGTGGCCATTGCACCGGAGTCGCCGAACCAGTACCAGGAGCCGCCGAGGCTGCGCCAGCTGTTAGCGACCATGGCGCCCGAACCGTCGAGGTAGTACCACGTACCGCCGATGTTGAGCCAGCCAGTGGCCATCGCACCGGAAGCGTTGGCGTAGTACCACGTCCCCGAAACGTTGATCCAGCCGGTCAGCATGACACCATACTCGTCGAAATAATACCAAGTTCCACCGATATTATGCCAACCGGTCAGCAGTTCGCCACTGGAGGTCGCATAGAACCACTTTCCATAGATGGAGTCATAGAGCCAGCCGCTATGCTGCATGCGGCCATCGGCGTTGGCACCAGGGGTGTTCAGGAAGTAGTTCTTGCCGTCAATCTGAACTCGGCCGTATGCCATATCATGGCTTTCGGGGTAGAAGTAATACTTGTCCCCACCGATAGACTGCCAGCCCGACACCGCGATCCCGTCAGCGCCAAAATAGTACCAGACAGCTTCGTATTCGTTATGCCACTGGTTCGTGACCATGGCGCCAGTTTCGGGATCGAAATAGCGAAGGTTGCCGTCCTCGCACCGAACGAGTCCAGTCTTCGGACGACCGTCGGAACACCATTCCGTAATCGGTCCACCGCCTCCGCCACCGCCAGCAATATCAGCAAATGAGGGCGCCGGGGCAACCGTCATGCAGACAGCGGCAAATGCAACAACTCCCAGCACTGTTAGTCCGCGCCATCTTTCTCGAAGGTTTTTCATACGACATCCTTTCTCCGAGATTTAAGGCTCTCTTAAGTTATTTTTAAACTATCAATTCAGTATTTCAACGGGAAATCGATAAAAGGTGTCTTTGTGACTGCAATTTAAATATGAGTCGCCGAACCCCAACCGTTACGCCAAATAGCTTCTAAGGCAAACTGAGCGCATGAGCGAACCGATTTAATACAACCACCTGTAAAAATCTTGAGGCACGTTTTCGATATGACAAGAGCTGCTTGAACGAGGAGTACTTGAACCCCACCGCCCTTGCAGCTCTTGAGGATACTTTGCCGGAACTTGGCATTACTTCGCACTAAAACGAGAAGTACTCACTGTCGGAGGACAAGTTCGGCCCCAACCATGAATCGCCCGTCAAGAAGAACTCAGGCCAGCGTTGCATGAACAGTGCCTGTTCGCGCTTCCAGCGGCGCAACTTTTCCTCGTTGGCCTCTTCCCTGCCGCGCGAGGTGAACTCGTAGTGATACAGCTCGGCATAGGGCGTATAGATGGTGCGGTAGCCCGCCTCCCATACGCGCAGGCAAAAGTCTGCGTCGTTAAAGCCAACGGCGAATTCCTCGTTGTAGCCTCCGACCTGCTCAAATACGTCGCGTCGCACCATCTGACAGGCACCCGTCACGGCGCTAAAGTTGCCCGGGCGCACAGCACGAGCAAGATAGCCCTCGCGCTTTGCCGAGAAGTCTTGGTTGGCATGGGCAAGTGCGCCGCGCACACCGACCAAAATGCCAGCGTGCTGCACCAGATGGTCGGCAAAATAGAGCTTGGCGCCCACCACGCCCGCATCGGGAC
Source organism: Collinsella sp. (assembly GCA_018382125.1). Classification (GTDB taxonomy): domain Bacteria; phylum Actinomycetota; class Coriobacteriia; order Coriobacteriales; family Coriobacteriaceae; genus Collinsella. The sequence continues at coordinate 15,806 of JAGZQO010000032.1, read as the reverse complement.
GCTGCAGATACCCCATCATCTCTTCGATAAAATCGGAGCTTATGACCTCGGTATCGTTGTTGAGCAGCAACAGGTAGTCGCCCCTGGCATGCTCCACACCAAAATTGACGATCTGAGAGTAATTGAACTCGCCCGGCCAGTACACAACGCGCGCGGTGCCCTTACCTTCGGATGCTGCAGCCACGCGCTCCGGCAGGGTTTCGTAATACGCAAACGTCTCCGGGGCTTCGCTGTTGTTCTCCACCAAGACGATCTCGTAGTTGGTATACGTGGCCTTCTGAGCGATCGACGCCACACAGGCATCGAGCGTCTCAACGTGATCCTTGGTGGGAATCACGATGCTCACCAGCGGCGCAGGCTCCGGCAGCGCATAGCGCATGCGGTAGACAAACGGCGTCTCGGTCTCCTCGACCGTTCCGCAAATGCCCAGTGCGTTAAAGTGGCGCTGAAGCGCAAGGCGCCCGGCTTCAATAGCATACGGCTTGCTATCGGCAGAACCATCGGCGGTCGATCCCGGATGAACGCGCCAGTGATACAGCACGTGCGCAACATGCTCAAACCGCGCGCCCGCCGCAAGGCAGCGAAGCGTAAGGTCGTAGTCCTGGGCACCCGCAACATCTTCTGGGGACGTGCCAATGTAATCGATGAGCGCCTTCTCCACCATCAGGAAATGCGTCACACAGTTATGACTATAGAGCAGATCGGCGTTGAGCTTGGTCTTAAAGACCGGCTGACCCCACTCCCCCGTTTTCTGAAACACGTCCTCGTCGCAGAACAGGACCTGGGGGCGCTCGCCCTCGGCCGCCTTATTCAGCGCGGAAACATACTGGAATAACGCGTCCGGTTCCAGAATGTCGTCATGGTCCAAGAACGCGATGTAGTCTCCAGTCGCCTGCTGAATACCAGCGTTGGTGTTGAGCACAATGCCGCCGTTGCCAGGCAGCTCAATACGACAAACCCGCTCGTCATTGGCGGCAGCCGCAAGATTGGCCACCGCATCCCATTCGGGCGAGGCGTCCATAAGCAGCAATTCCCAGTTGCCATAGCTCTGAGCTAGCACCGAGTCCAGCAGCTCGCGCAGGTAGACCCGATCAGTTTTATAGCACGGCACCACAATGCTCACGAGCGGTCTATAGGCAAAGGCCGCCGAAGCGACACGTTGGCACGCCAAATCGCCCGGCTTTGCGCGATGTTGCTCAAACCAACGTCGATAAGCCGCGTCGTCCGCACGCGCGTCCTTCATGCGGTTCCAACTGTCATCGACCATGCCGTTGTACAGGCGACCATCCATGGCGCAAAAACCGCTCTGGATCTGCCCCGCGGGGTCGATTGCAATCGCGACAAAATCACGTATATCCTGGGGCATCTCAACGCTCAAATACGTTTTATTGACGCGGCATCCGTTCTGCTGCGGCACATCGATCTGCGATTCAAACACATGCACGGTGACATCGATGGCATTCATATGCGTATCGAAAATCTGGAGCTCAGGTGCGCACTGAGGGTCTCCAGCCCAGGTAACCTCATAGCGCCACGCCGCGCCGGCGTCTGCCGGCAAATAGCGAATGGCATCGATCTCGTAGAGGCCGCAGTGTTCGCCACGCTGCGCATCGCGGATAAGCGCACACAGCGCAGGCTTTGCTTTGTAGTTAATCTTGGATTCCAGCTTGGCCACGCGGCTATCGAGGCGAATGGAGCCCAACCTTTGGCCACCGGATGCAAAAACGACATCCATCGACGAGCCGTCCAAAAACGGAAGCACCAAGACGGCGAGCTCGCGCTCGTAATCGAAAACGGAAGGGCAAAGCGCCAGCACACGGCCATGGTCGACCGGGAGCACCAGCGACAGCACACAAGAACCGCTCGTCGTCGCATGGGCAAACGCTTGAGAACCCTCCCGCTCAATAAGCGCGGCGACATCCTGACCGGCAAAACGAAGCAGCACAAACAGACGGCCCTGACTGCGGCAAAGTGCCAAACGCTTGATACTCATCTACAATTCTCGCTTTCCCAGGGCGTTCGCCGCCATGCGTTTGCAGGCACCCAGGCGCCCAAACCTCAAGACGTCGTAATCGAACATGAGCTTTTTGCACCCACGGGCATTGGGGGCCTTGCTGGTAAGCGCCGCACGCACCATAGCAGCAACAGAAGGAGCGCATTGTGCGAGCGCAGCATCGCTGCCCACGGCAGAACCGGCAAGTGCCGTGGCAACGGCAGCAAACACCTTGCCGCAGTCCGAACCCAGCAACCTGAGCGCATCGTACAGCACCAGGTCGCAGAGGAAGTACGCCAGGTCATTGGCATGCTGAGCATCGAGACCGTCGCGCTGCCAGTCAGCCAGCACCGCGGAGTAAATCTTCACGTGCTCCAGCAGGCGCGTCTCGTCGTCGTAGCGCATGGTGTCCATGAGCGAACCCTTGCGAGCCACGCGATAGTCGTACAACTTGTTCGAGATAAGCGCGGTCTTGTGCGAACGACCGTACACGGCAAAGTCGAAGACCTGGTCCTCGCCATACTTAACGGTTTCGTCGAACACGATCCCGTTGCCCAGCAAGAAGTCGCGCTTGCAGGCGGTGCGCCATGCAAAGGGACGAGACGCTTCCTTAAACAGCAGCTCGGAGCTATAGCCCTCAAACGAAACATCGCGCGGGCTCAACACATAGTTAAGCCACGGATACCCCGCCTCCAGCGGATACGGGTTCGCGCCAAAGGTCAAAACGTCGCAGTCCTCGCGCTCAAAGGCATCGACGATCACGCGGCATGCATCGGGCGTAAAGCGGTCGTCGGAATCCAAGAACGCGACGATGGGCGCCGTGGACGCAGCGATGCCCGCATTGCGCGCGCTCGACAGGCCTCCGTTCTCTTTATCGACCAACGTAAAGCGCGCGTCCTTTTCGCAATAGGCAGCCGCAATATCGCGCGAACCGTCCGGCGAGCCATCGTTGACCAGCACGCCTTCCCAATCGGGCATGTCCTGCGCAAGCAGGGAGTCCAGGCACCAGGCCAGGCACTCCTCCACCTTATAGATGGGAACGACAACGGAAATCTTGGGGGTAGTCATAGCCAAGTGCTCCTACTGTGCGGCCGGCACGTCATCGGGATGCGGATTATCGCCGTAGGTGCGCTGATACGTCAGCACGCGCCAGACCAGCGGCAGGCCGCCAATCTTAAAGTAGTGCTTAAACGTATTGAGCTTGCCGGGCTTCTTAAAGTCAAAGCGCGAATCGATATAAGCACGGGGCGACTTGACCATCAGGCGCAAGTCGGTCTCGCCGCGCGGATCGAACAGCGACAGATCAAAGCGACCGGCATCCCAATCGGCCTTGAGCTCAGACGAGGCTTTCTTCCAAAACTGCTCACGCAGTTCATCGACCAGACGCTCATCATTCCAACGGTACGTATCGACCTTCATGCGCATTAAAATGCCCTGAAGCTGAGCCTTGAGCTCGGGACGCTCGTCCAAAAAACGTTGCATCTCGGCATATTCGTCGCACACGCAAAACACCTTGTTGGGCGAATTAACGGAGCTCTTCTCGTTATCCTGGCGATAGCACAAAATGGGGTCCGCAATAAACGCGGCACGCTCGGCGCACGCCCAGACCTTAAAGTTAAAGCCTGCGTCCTGATACGAGGCGCCCGGCGTGGGAAGGAACCGAATCTGATTGTCGTTAAGGAACTTGCGCCGATAGATGGCAGACCAAATGGAAGGTTTGCGGTAGAAGATGCCCGGGCGATCGACGGGGCGATACGCAGCGCCCGTCATATGCTCATCGATAATCCCAAACAGTTCACGGCGTTCGCTGGGCGTGGACCAATACAGGTAAAAGTCGCCCTTTACCACATCGGCATGCTCAGCATCGGCCTTGGCGACCAGCTTTTGGAGCGAATCCTCAAACATAAAGTCGTCAGACTCAAGGATGCCCACGTACTCACCGTGCGCCATCTCCAAGCCGCGGTTCATCGAGTCGCCGTAGCCGCTGTTGGCTTTGTCGATCATCTTGACACGGGAGTCGCGCTCCATGTACTCGCGGATAATCGCCGGCGAGCTGTCGGTCGACCCGTCGTTGATACAGATAATCTCGATGTCCTTGAGCGTCTGCGCAACGGCGGAATCGAGGCACTCGCGCAGGTAGCGCTCAACATTGCAGATGGGAACAAGCAGCGAAACTTTAGGGGTATCAGAGTTCTGCAAGAGAACCTCCTGTTGGATAGCGTGTAACAGGGTTATTTTAGCAGCCGAGTTGCGGCGGGCGGCAGCGCTTGGAATTAGATAAAGCGCTCCAGGCAGGCTGTGAGACCGCGAGTCGAAAGATAGAACAGCGTGGCGTCTGCCATCGATACGCCCGAGGTAGCCGCAACGAGCTTCTGGGCAACACGGCGAACGGCGCCCTTAGCAGGCATATCCGCCCACTCCGTTCCCAAAAACGTCGTAAGGTCCATGTTGACGCGAGCCGCCACGCGATGGAAGTCATCGGCATCCAAGCGCGCCAGGTCGAACACAATGAGGTCTAAAAACCAAGTTATCAGCTCGCCGGGGCACAGGTCCAAAAGACCGTAGGCCGCCCAGTCCTCCAAGACCTCCTCGAGCATCCTCATGTGGGCGTCAAGCTTTTTGGCGCGAGCCTCGGCACTGTTGAACTCGTGCGTCGCCGATTCGCTCTCCATCACGTAGTGGTAGAACTTGTCCGGCATGACGACGGTCTTGCGGGCAAGCGCATAAGCCGCAAATTGGAAGACGACGTCCTCGCCCAAAGCCAAACCGGGGGCGAAGCGAATGCCTTCGCGATTGAGCAGCTCGCGCGAAAAAGCCGCACGGCAGGCATAGGGCTGCGCATTCGAATGGAACAGCAGTTGGGGATCACGGGCGCCGAAGATACCAACTTTGGGGCTCATGAGTTGCTGGACGCGTTTGGGGGCAGCATCGGCAGGTTCACAGACGCCGCCAAAAACGGCGGCCTCGGCATCTGCAGACTCAATGGCATGCAGCACGCGCTCGACCGTCTGGGCATCGATGTAATCGTCGGCGTCCACAAAAAAGACGGTCTCGCCCTCGGCGACATCGATACCGGCATTTCGAGCACACGAGACGCCCGCGTTTTCCTGGTCAATCACCAGTACGCGATCGTCGGCCTGCGCGATCTGGCGCAACACGTTCAACGAATCATCAGTCGAACCGTCGTTGACGCAGACAACCTGAATCGAGCGCTCGGACTGGGCCAACAGCGAATCGACGCATCGCTGAATGGAGCGCGCAGAGTTGTAAACGGGGACGACAATGGTAGCTTTAGGACACGAGGCCTCTCCCATGCCGACCTACCTCCTCAGCGATTCGATGAGGAAGGCGGCGACCACGCCCGGGCCTCCAACCAAGGCGTAATACTTAGCACGCCCCAAGGCACCATCCGTCGCAAAGCTCGGATGCTCGTCAACCCAGCCCTCGGGATCTTTGAGGATGGCAGCGAGATTTGCGCGCTTCCACGGTTTGAGGTCGTCAAGCAAAAACTCCCCCGCGTCCAAGGCCGCCTGAAATTCCTTAGCCATCTGAACCAGGAACTCCTTATAGAACTTAGGCGCCAGGCGCACGTAGTTCCACATGTACGAATCGTACTTAATGAGCTGATTGAACTTGAGCATGCGCGCGACATCGCCGCTTGCGTGGCCGCGGGCATAATCCTCTCGAATCCAACGCTCAATCTCGGCATACTCGGTATTGACGCAAAAGACCTTAGCCGAAGAATTGACCGAGGAATTCTCGTTGTCCTGGCGATACGACAACACGGCATCATGCAGGTAAACAGCCTTATCGGCACACGCGATAACCTTAAAGGCGAATGACGTGTCCTGAAAGGATGCCCCTGGAGTCGGCAAGAACTTGATGCCGTTGCGCTCAAGAAAATCGCGACGGTACACGGCCGACCAAATCGACGGCTTTTGCTTAAAGAACTGCGTCGTGTCGCTCGGGTGCACCGGCTTGTCGCAGTCCTTGGCCTTAAACATCTCGTGCAGCGAACGGCGCTCCTCGGGCTTAGACCAGTAGAAATCAAAGTTCGCCTTCGCAAAGTCGGCATTATTGCTATCGGCGGCCGAGACAAGCTTTTCGAGTGCGTCGGGCGCCATAAAGTCATCGGACTCCAAGATGCCCACGTACTTGCCACGCGCCATCTCCAGACCGTGGTTCATCGAGTCGCCGTAGCCGCTGTTGGCCTTGTCGATCATCTTGACGCGCCCATCGCGCTCCATATACTCGCGGATTATCGCCGGCGAGTTGTCGGTCGACCCGTCGTTAATGCAGATGATCTCAATATCCTTGAGCGTCTGCGCCAGGGCGGAATCGAGGCACTCGCGCAGGTAGCGCTGAACATTGTAAATGGGAATAAGCAGCGACAGAACAGGGCTGCCAGAGGCGTTAGTAGACAAATGTGCTCCTTAGGAAATACCTGTCGTTTCATGGTATCAAAGGGCCAGCGCGCTAGCGGGCGTTTATATAATCTATGGAGCCTCTTGCGGGCAAAGCAGCCCCACGTCATGCGGCGGGCCCATGGCAGGTTCCTGCGTTTTATTCAAAGCTTGCCGTCAAGGTGCGCCGAGCCTTTACAATAGGACAGTCCCAAGGACGTATTCGATAGCTTCCGCGCAGCACTCGCCCACCGCGCGTGAAAGGATATATTGCCCCATGCCTTCAACCCTTCCCGCCCCCATCGATAAGCTCGCCATCGTCGTCGTTACGTACAAGCGCCAGGAGCTCTTGGCCAACTTGTTCGACTCCATGACCGAGCTCACGGCAACGCCCTGGCGCATCGTGATTGTCGATAACGAAAATTCGCGCGAGACCGAGGCCATGTGCACCGCATTCAACGAGCGCCTGGCTAACCTGTGGGGCATCGACACCGAGCAGCCTGACGCGCAGGGCGCCACCGACCGCGTCATCTACGCCCCGCAGCTCGAAAACGGCGGCGGTGCGGGCGGCTTCTCCGCTGGCACTAAATGCGCCTACGACCTGGGCGCCCAGTGGTTCTGGGTGATGGACGACGACGTGCTCGTCATCCCCGAAGGCATCAAGCGCCTTGCCAAGTGGACCGACCGCTATGATGTCATCCAGGGTTCGCGCCTGGACTTTGACGGCGGCGCCTTCTTTTGGCAATACCAACTCATCCTTTCGCTCGGCATTCCCAACCCCGTCGCCAAGTGGGATTTAGGCCCCGAGGGCTATCGCGCCATGAACCAGCTGTGCTTTGAGGGCGGCATGTTCTCGCGCCGCGTGGTCGACAAGATTGGCCTGCCTGACGCGCGCTTCTTCATCTACGGCGACGATGCCTGCTACGGCTACGTAGCCAGCCAACACTTCCCCGCCGCCGTTGTTGCCGACGTGGTGCTCAAGCGTGCCCGCGCTGTCTCTAACTGGGACATCGCCGGTAAGCGCCAACTCAACTCCACGAGCGACACCAACCGCTACTACATCATGCGCAACCGCGGTTATCTGGCCCGCTACATGCAGATCTATGGCGACTATCACCCCATGCTGTTCCGTCTGGGCAACGCCGCGACCTTCTGCAAGGAGTTCATTCGCCTGGCCGCCGTTGACAAGTGCTTTAAGACCGGTATTCCGGCGCTGCGCCGTGGCATGAAGGACGCCCGCAAGATCGTCAAGGACCCCAACTGGAAGCCCATGCCGCCCCTGAAGGACACGGAACAGTAAAGGGCTTTCGCCCGCCGCTACAGACGTTGGCACACCACGGACACACGCTGCTCATCAAAACCGAACCCCCAGCGCATGCGACCCACGCCGGGTCGCGGCACACGGATTTCGTCGATGCCGTCGCGCTCTATGTCGAGCAGCGCCTGCACGGCCAGCAATTCCAGGCCCAGCGCATCCACACCGGGGTCATACATCATGTTAATCGTTATCAGCGGACGTTCATCGAGCATACCGATCGTATCGGCTATGTCGAACACGACGCCCGTAGGAAAAACCTGGATGTCCCAGCGATCCGCGCCACACTTTCGCCTCGAAGCAGGATTGGCATAGCCCGGCAATCCAAAGCAGAGTCCTTGCAAGAGTAGGTGATATGGCAGCGGTGTATCTGGGTCGGTCGCACCGATTCCCGCATCTCCCAAGATGCGGCTTAGCGCCCGCCTCACGGTATCCTCGTTCCCATGGCACAGCCCGTCGCGAAACGCATCGACGTCTCGATTGTCTTCTGCAGCGCACTCAAACCACTCAATAATCACTAGACGCAAGGCCTGGCGAAGCTCGTTATTGGGCAATCGCAAAGCACGGAGGCGATCGCCATGCTCTGGCTCCTCAGTCATATCCGTCGTGAGAAAACCGGACAGATACAGCGCTGTCCACATACCATCGTCAGGCGAGACATCTGGCTCTGCAGTGCCCAAACAAAGCGGGACCTCAGCGCACCCATGGGCCTCGAGCAAATCAAACAAGACCGAAAGGCGGTCGAGATTCCACCCGGCAACTACCCTACTCAGGCAATCGGCATATCCATACAGATCGGCACGCACAGGCGCCGTGCAGCCTCGGCCCAGAAAACCGATCACACGCTCTGGACTCGAGCAATAGGCCCTGCCAAACCGATACCCCTCGAGCCATTCACGCGCATCATCCAGGTATTCCTCGCGCCCAGCATGATTCAAAAGAGCCTCGACCTCGGCATCCGAAAAACCGAAACATCGGTCACACCACGCCGACAGCGGCGTCGTCAGACAATACGAGCAGCCGCGCGAAGAAAGCGCCGCTTCGGCAGGACTGGGACGCTCCCCCATCAGACACGTCAGCAGCAACGAATCACGCGCAGTGGCAATGGCGTCGAACAGCACACGGTCAAGTAGTTCTGCCGGATCGGCGTCGGAAGCGTCCCTCGCGCTCGCACGGCGAGACCACGCCGCATCGTACCCATCAACGAGCAATACAACCTGCTCATCGCAGGCAATCTCCAGCAGCTCTATGAGCACACCGAGCACCGAGTCAACCTCGTCCGCGCTCGCCACGCCACGCGCGACACGTTCGATGTGACGCACCTTATCTCGAGCTAAATCCGGAGCCTCCAAGAGCGCCAACAAGCGAGCGCACTCGCCCGAAAGGGCATCGCGCACGACGCCGGCAACAGCGGGGCCACACCTCGCAGCGCCAGAAAAGTCCAGCGATATCACCGGATAGCAAGCATACTCATCCCGATAGCGCCCGCCGTTCGCATCCCAAATCTGAGCATCGACAAACGAGATCCGACCGGCGCGACCGACCGCCGGACGCTCCAGAAAAGCCCTGAGCATCGACAAGTTCATGCTCTTGCCAAAACCCTCGGGTCGACAGCACACCACAACGGACGCGTCGCAGTCCAACACATCAGCAATAAACATGGTCTTGTCAACCAGCATGCAGCAACCAAGGGCCTCCGCATAGTCGTGCATGCCAATGGGCAAAACCGCATCGTCGGCACAGCCGATCAAACGCACGCCAAAGCCAGCAGCACAATCAACATTTGCCTGTTCAGACACCAAAACGTTCCCCCTAAATCGCAGCACGATGCCAATTGTAATGACCGCATCGCATGTACCGATGACGCCGCGCAAACATATCGGGCAACGGTAGCAACAAGAGGTGTGAGGGGGCACAACTAATCGTTGCACAACAAAACGGGGCCCGACGCATTCGCACCGGACCCCGTCCCAACTCTTTAGTTATCTAGCAACCAAGAGGCTACTCCTCCGAGCCGTCCTCCCCAGAAGCTTTCTTCTGCTGATCGAGCTTATGCTTACCACTTACGATAGACGTAGCGCCCAGTGTGGCCAAGCTTGCACTGGCAAGGCTCGCCATCACAATCAGATCGCCCGTCTTGGGCATATTGCCGCCCGAGGACTTGGTAGCTGTAGTCGTCGTGGTCGTGGTGGTCACCGTTTTGGAGTCATTTTGCTCCTGATTCTGGTTGTCAGCACCGCTCTTGTCGTCGTCTTCGGACTGTTTCTTTTCGTCCTCGGTCTTTTTCTTTTCGCCCTCGGTTTTGATCTTGTCCTTCTTCTGAGTGGACTTGTCGTCCTTCTCCTCCGAGCTAGAACCCTTATCGGATACGGTCTTCTCGGAAGCCTCATCCTTGGAGTCGCCCTTTGCGGCCTCGGTCTTTTCCGTGGAAACCTGATCAGAGTTGTCCTTGTTCTGAGTCGAGCCATTATTGACGCCAGCCATCAGCGAAGAGCCCAGCGTAGAACCAAGCTGCACGGAGAAAGAGGGCTTCTTATCCGGCGAAGCAACGGGAACGTCCGGCGCCTTATTCGAGTCGTCCTTGGAAGCATCGGAATCAGGGGTTGCGTCAGAGCCAGAGCCGTTGTTAGAGCCAGTGTCAATGGACGAATCACTCGAGCCGGTAGATGAGTTAGAGGTGTCAGCGTCGGTCGAACCAGAAGCGTCGCTGCCCGTATTGCCGGCAGAGCTTGAAGACGAATCGCCCGCAGCAGAGCCGTTCGAATCGGAGCCGTTCGAGGTAGAGCCGTCGTTGGTAGTGCCACCAGCAGAGCCATTACCGTCAGCATCGGTCGAGGGCGCATCCATCCTATCATCGTTGGCATCGTCACTCGAGTCGTCATTCGAATCAGGTGTCGGCGAGGGCGCCGGCGTAGGCTCGGGCTGCACGGGCGTCGCAGCGGCAGCCTCATCCTCGGCGATAAAAACCAAGCAGTCCTTCAGCTCATTCTTATAACGATTCTTCCAGCCCTCATGATACTGGGGCTGACTCGAAAACTTAGTGGCGACATTGTTGACCACACTATTGGAGAGCGCCGTCACAAACTCGCGGTCGGACATATCGTTGGAAAGATTCGCCCAGCGGAAAAAGTCCCTGCAGCCACCAGTGCCGCACATGTTGGTAATGCTCCACACCATGCCCTTGACGCAATCGGCGCGGCCCGAAATATCAATACCCAGGCCGCTCTTGAGCCACGCCTCGGTCACCGCATAGTACGAGTTGTACGCATACGCATCCTGCAGAGCCGAAAACTCAGCAGGATCGGTGTTATAAGCACCCTGGAAGGCCTCCTGTGCAATACGGCCCAGCTCGGTAAGCTGGCCGTTCTCGTACATGGCATTGCTCGCGTTGGAAATCTCGCTGCCGCGATCAATCGCATCCTTGAGCATGCCGTACTTGGCAGAATCGTAGTTGTAAACCTGCTTCATAAACGGAATGAGCGACCAACGACGGTCGAACTGGTAATAGCCCAGCGCGTTGTAGCCGTCACCATACGAAAAGCCCTGGTTATAGTTGCCATGGCTCTCATATTTGGTGAAGTACTTCATCTCGGGAGTCACGTTGACAAACGAGACACCCTGAACCGACCTCAACACGCCCGAGAAGGACTGTTGGGTGTAAAGGCCCTTATCGATATCGGTGGCATCCGAGGCAACGCCCGGCGTGGGCTCCTCAGCAGCGGCGGGTGCCGGCGCGGAAACGGCGCCAAACGAAAGCGCCAGCGTCAGGCCCGCGACAATAGCAGAATGCTTGGGCTGCATAAGATCCTCCCTGCATTGGTGTAGTTAAAGTTCAGTTTGCAAAGATAAAAGTAAGTATTGCAGCTCGCCCGTTGTTACACAACAACCCCTCGGTAAACGGCAACAACCCTCCGCGAAATCTTAAGGAATTAAACAAACTGGTCGTCGGGCGCCATCAGAAGCTCGCCGTATCGCTCCATCAGCCCGTCCCTCAACTGACAGAAAGCGGGGATATAGACGTTCAAGATGCGCTGAATCAAATCTTGAGCGAGCTTGTTGTCGTAGATATGGACGTTCGTATTGCGGTCTCTGAGCATGTCTAGCCAGGCCGCCTCATCAATAAAGTCGTAGAATCGGTACGACTCCTTCAAGATGGCACGAGGAGACCCCGACGCGGCAAGCGTGGCGCCCTCATACTCGAGCAGACGCTTAAGGAGCTTCCAGCTCAGTTCAAATTGAAGATTGAACTTATTAATCAATCCACTCTGAACAAAATCATTGTTGAGATCCTGATTGGGCGCATCCTCAAGATTCGCCAAGGCGCTAACAAAGTTCTCATATTTTTTCATACAGAATCACACCATCCCTGGCAATCTCATCGAGCAATTGCTGCGATAGGGACTCGTCGAGATTGACGACATCTACATCTAAAAGAGTATCAAGATGTTCCTCGATCAAATATGAGAAACGGCCGAAATCCCGGCAACCTGCTACGGCGATGTCAATATCGCTCTTGGGCAAGTTGTCGCCTCGAGCACGAGAACCAAACAACACGACCTTCTCGGCGTCACATTCCCGAGCAAAAACTTCGATTTGCTTGTACACCTTGTCGAGAGATGCCATTTGCACCCCTACAGCTTGATGTCAAAGTTGATCTCGGGGACGGCGGCCAGGTCGGCCAACGTCACGCCGTCGACGTACTTTTCGATCACGTCATCCAGACCGCGCCAGAACTTGACGGTCGAGCACAAATCGCTACGGGTGCAGCTGTTGTCGATGCCATCGCACGCCACCGGAGCCGTGCTGCCCTCGACGGCACGCAGGATGTCGCCGGCACGCACCTCGGCCGGGTCCTTGGCCATCATGTAGCCGCCGCCCTTGCCGCGCACGCTCTTAAGCAGGCCCGCCTTCATAAGCGGACGAACCAGCTGCTCCAGATACTTTTGCGAGATATGCTCGCGGTCGGCAACCTCGCGCAAGGCAATCTTGCCCTCGGCGTCGCCCAGCGCCGCGATATAGATCATTAACCGGAGGGCATAGCGGCCCTTGGAAGAAATGAGCATACCTACCCTCCCATCGCATCTGGGACAACATAACCAGGTTTGTTTGTCCCAAATTTAAAGTAAGTGGGACAAACACAACAGGTTATTTTGTCCCAGAATTTGAAAAGTCGAGTGGATTAGTCGGGTTTTCCCTTGACTAACGCCGAACCCATAGTAACTTTATTCCGAGAAGATTCCTAGGGTTTAGTACACCTATGAGTACACCATATACAGAGAGGGACAGCATGAGCGCAAATCCGCTGCTTTCCATCGAAGGTCTGACCGCCTCCGTGGACGAGAAGACCATCCTCCACAACGTCAACCTCAACGTCGCCGCCGGCGAGACCCACGTGTTGATGGGTCCCAACGGCGCCGGCAAGTCCACCCTCGGCCACCTGGTCATGGGCGACCCCGTCTACACCGTCAACGACGGCCGCATCGTCTTTGACGGCCAGGACATCACCGAGCTCACCACCGACAAGCGCTCGCGCGCCGGCCTGTTCCTGAGCTTCCAAGCCCCGGTCGAGATTCCGGGCGTGCCGCTGTCGAGCTTCCTGCGCGCCAGCATCGCCGGCCGCCCCGGTCTGGAGATGAAGGGCAAGGAGTTCCGCCGTCGCGTCAAGGAGCTCGCAGCCGAGCTCAACATGGACACCGCCTACCTCAACCGCGAGCTGGGCGTGGGCTTCTCGGGCGGCGAGAAGAAGAAGGTCGAGATGCTCCAGCTCTTGCTGCTGCAGCCCAAGCTCGCCATTCTGGACGAGACCGACTCGGGACTGGACGTCGACGCGCTTTCTACCGTCAGCCACGGCATGGACGCCTACCGCAAGAGCTGCGACGGCTCCATGCTCATCATCACGCACAACACGCGCATCCTGGAGCACCTGGATGTCGACCGCGTCCACGTTATGGTCAAGGGCCACATCGTGCGCGAGGACGATGCCTCGCTCATCCCCTGGATCGACAAGAACGGCTTTGAGACCTTCGAGCGTGAGGCCGCCGAGCAGCGCGCCCAGGCCGAGGCCGCCGCTGCCGAGCAGCAGGCGTAAAGGGGCGACGCAATGACCAAGAACCGCACCGAGGTCGCGGACATCGATCGCAGCCTCTACGACTTCACCTATGGCGAGGAGGGATTCGAGCGCCTCGACGCCGGCATCACGCCCGACATCGTGCGCGAGATCAGCGCCAAGAAGGACGAGCCGCAGTGGATGCTCGACCTGCGCTTAAAGTCCCTCGAGATCTTCAATCGCTTCCCGGATCCGACGTGGGGACCCTCCATCGAGGGCCTGGACATGGACAACATCGTCACCTACGTCAAGCCCAACACCGACCAAAAGCACGACTGGGAGTCGGTGCCCGACGACATCAAGAACACCTTTGAACGCCTGGGCATCCCCGAGGCCGAGCGCAGCTACCTGGCGGGCGTCGGCGCGCAGTACGACTCCGAGCTGGTCTACCACAACATGCAGGACACCGCGTCCAAGATGGGCATCGTCTACTCCGGTATCGAGGAGGCCCTGCACGACCCGCAGTGGGAGCCGCTCATCCACGAGAAGTTTATGACGCTCATCCCGCCCACCGACCACAAGTTTGCGGCCCTGCACGGCGCCGTGTGGTCGGGCGGCTCGTTTGTCTACGTGCCTAAGGGCACCAAGCTCGACTTCCCGCTGCAGAGCTACTTCCGCCTCAACGCCAAGGGCGCCGGCCAGTTTGAGCACACGCTCATCATCGTCGAGGACGACGCCGACCTGCACTTTATCGAGGGCTGCTCCGCGCCCAAGTACAACGTGGCCAACCTCCACGCCGGCGCCGTCGAGCTCTTTGTGGGCAAGCGCGCGCACCTGCGCTACTCGACTATCGAGAACTGGTCCAAGAACATGTACAACCTCAACACCAAGCGTGCGCGCGTGGACGAAGACGGCGACATCGAGTGGATCAGCGGCTCCTTCGGCAGCCACGTGGGCTACCTCTACCCCATGAGCGTGCTCAACGGCCGCCGCGCCCGCTCCAGCTTTACCGGCATCACCTTTGCCGGCGCCGGCCAGAACCTCGACACCGGCTGCAAGGTCGTGCTCAATGCGCCCGATACCTCTGCAACCGTCGAGACCAAGGGCATCTCCAAGAGCGGCGGCATCCAGACCTTCCGCAGCTCCATCGTGGCCACGCCCAAGGCCGAGGGTTCCAAGGCAACCGTGAGCTGCCAGTCGCTGATGCTCGACGACCAGAGCCGCTCCGACACCATCCCTGCCATGGACATCCGCGCCAAGAACGTCGACATCGGCCACGAGGCCACCATCGGCCGCATTGGCGACGACAAGGTGTTCTACCTCATGAGCCGCGGCATCTCGGAGGAAGAGGCCCGCACCATGATCGTCAACGGCTTTGCCAACCCGGTCTCCAAGGAGCTGCCGCTGGAGTACGCCGTCGAGATGAACAACCTGATCAAGCTCGAGATGGAAGGAGCGATCGGATAATGAATCAGACCACGATCACCGCTGCTACCACCCTTGAGCAGGTCAACGCTATGCCGGCCGCCACTTGGGGTTGGCTGAAGATGAATCAGACCAAGCTCGAGCTCTCTGACGAGCTTGCTGCCGCTCCCGCCGAGACCGTTAAGGTTGAGGGCTTGGACGAGCAGTTTGCTGGCGTGGCAGACGCGTTCGACGCCGCCATGGACGCCATGGCCGAGCGCTTCCCCGAGCGCCGCGCCTCCGCTCCCGGTGATGCCGCCGATCGCGCCCGCATCACGCCCGAGACTGAGCTCGACGTGCCCGCCACCTCCGTCTACCAGGCCGGCGCCATCAAGCTCGAGGAGGAGCTCTCCCCCGCCGAGGCCTTCGAGACCGGCATGGGCGAGGCCGCCTACGCCTACCTGGCCGACCACGCCACCAATCGCGTTGTCATCGATGTGCCCGCATACCAGCGCGCCGCCGTCACGGTTCGCGTGAGCGGTATCGATGCCGCCACGGCCATCGCCGCCATCGATGTCGTCGCCCGTCCGCAGGCAACACTCGACTTAGCCCTGGCGTTGGACTCCCCCGTTACCGGCGAGGGCG
>JAGZQO010000031.1 GCA_018382125.1 Collinsella sp. | reverse complement strand
ACTCCAACGACGAATTCTAGGCGGTGTCCCCTCCCTTTCAAGAAAAGAGAAGAGGCGGGGCATGCCCCGCCTCTTACACCACATCTCTGCGCGCTACCGCGGAGCGCGCATCGAAATAGGCGTTTTGGGCTGTTTGAGGGGGTTAGCTATATACCACGTGGTCAAACAATGCCAAATATGAGTACTATTGCCAAGATAGTCACATATGTCTTACGTCTTTTTGGCTTCCTAACGGTATCCATTATCGTTAGGAAGCCTATTTTATTGAACTTATGGGGAATAACGTTGTCTTGCTTTTGGGCAAATGGGGATTTTCGGCACTCGTTACAGGGAAATTTGCTGCCACTAAATTGGTGACAGTACTCATATTTGGCATTTTTTGACCACGGGGGCTGCCGAGGCCGTGGTTTCGCCCTTTTTGCGTCGAAGCGATACACTGTTGCCGTTTGATTTCTTCGCTCAAGGAGGATGCGCATGCCGTGCACAACGATTCTGGTCGGTAAGAACGCGAGCTACGACGGGTCGACCCTGGTCGCGCGTAACGAGGACTCGTCCAACGGGGTATTTGAGCCCAAGCGCATGCGCGTAGTGCATCCCGACGAGCAGCCGCGCGTCTACACGAGCGTCCTGAGTCACCTGACCGTTGAACTGCCCGATAATCCCATGCGCTACACGAGCGTCCCCGATGTTATTCCCGGTCACGGCATCTGGGCCGAGGCCGGTTTCAACGAGCTCAATGTGGGCATGTCCGCAACCGAGACGCTCACCACCAACGAGCGCGTCCGCGGCGCCGATCCACTCGTGGACTACGTGCCCGCCAAGGGCAACGAGGGTGAGGACGGCTATGTGCCGGCGCAACCTGGTGGCCTGGGCGAGGAGGACATGGTGACCCTGGTCCTACCGTACGCCAAGTCCGCCCGCGACGGCGTTCGTATCCTGGGCGACCTGCTTGAGCGCTACGGCACCTATGAGAACAACGGCATCGCCTTTAGCGACGTTGACGAGATCTGGTGGCTCGAGACCATCGGCGGTCACCACTGGATTGCCAAGCGCGTGCCTGACGACGCCTATGTGACCATGCCCAACCAGCTGGGTATCGACAGCTTTGACCTGGATGACGCCGAGGGCGCCCAGGTCGATCACATGTGCTCCGCCGACCTGCGCGCCTGGATGGCCGAGTGGCATCTGGACCTGACGCTGGGCGTCGGGGGTGATGGTCCGGCGACGGTCTTTAACCCGCGCGAGGCCTTTGGCTCGCACAGCGACAGCGACCACGTCTACAACACGCCGCGCGCCTGGTACATGCAGCGTTGCCTCAACCCCAGCGACGTGTGGGATGGTCCCGAGGCCGACTACACGCCCGAGAGCGACGATATCCCCTGGAGCCGCGTGCCCGAGCGCAAGGTGACCATCGAGGACATCAAGTACGTACTCTCGAGCCACTACCAGGGCACGGAGTACGACTGCTACGGCAGCAAGGGCACGCTCGCTACGCGTGGCGCATATCGTCCCATCGGCATCAACCGCAACAGCCAGCTTGCCGTGTTGCAGCTGCGCCCCTATGCACAGTCGGCCTACCGCGCCGTGCAGTGGATGGCCTTTGGCTCCAACTCGTTTAACGCGCTGGTTCCGCTGTACGCCAACGTCGAGACCATGCCCGAGTACTATGCCGACACACAGGCTCGCGTGACGTCCGAAAACTTCTACTGGGCCAACCGCCTGATCGGCGCCCTGGCCGACGT
This sequence comes from Collinsella sp., assembly GCA_018382125.1. Taxonomy (GTDB): domain Bacteria; phylum Actinomycetota; class Coriobacteriia; order Coriobacteriales; family Coriobacteriaceae; genus Collinsella. The sequence continues at coordinate 21,070 of JAGZQO010000031.1, read as the reverse complement.
CCGTTTCCATGAGTGCGGCCGCGCTGTGGAGGACTATCAGGAGAAGGTCGGTGGCATGGGTCACAAGCAGATCCATGACGTCGACGCTGCCGTAGCCGCTCTGCCCGAGGCCGAGGTGCCTTCCGAGCTTGCACGCGCCAACGAGGCCTTTGCCGAGCGTGTTCGCGTGGAGACCGATGCCCTGCTGGGCAAGGTGCTCTACACCACGAGCTGCGCCATGAAGAACTCTTTCGCGATGAACGACAACGTGAGGTAGGGATTTCCCGTCGATCGAATAGCGCTAAAACGCTTTGTCGCTTTCGCTCAATCTTGGGTACAAGAACGCCAATGCAGTTGTTTGTGATTGGAGATAACCATGGTTATGAAACTCGATCAGCTTGTTAACGGCGCCATTAACGTGGGCTTTGGCGCTGCCGCCGTTGCTGTCGAAGGCGGCAAGAAGGTCCTCGACGACCTTAACACCAAAGGCGAGCAGGTCCGCAAGGACACCGCCACCCCCGATATCGCCCGCAGTGTGTCCGACATGTTCGAGCAGGCCGGCGGCACCATCTCCGACCTGACCGAGCGCTTGGGCATGCAGGGCGAGACCGCGGCCCAGCGCGTGCTCGATGAGCTCATCCTTGCTCGCGTCCGCGTTATGACCGCGTCCGAGCGCACGGCCTTCCTGGCCCACGTGCGCGACATCGTCGATTCGGTCGAGGACAACGTGACCTCGGTGCCCGTCGAGTCCGTTGAGCCCGACGATGCGAAGGATACCGAAGAGGCCGAGTAGCAGCGCAGATGGCAGATTCCACCACCGATTACAACAATCTAGATCCCTTGGGTGACGAGGCGGCGGTTGTCGATAAGGTCGATGCCGCCGTCTCGGGCGCTCGCAAGAAGCCGCGCGCTGTCGATATGGTCCCCGAGGAGCCCGAGGCGATGGCGCCGGATGAGGAATACCAACTCACGCCTGCGGGTCGCCGCGAGCGCATCGGGCAGATTGTTCGCCTGGTTAAAAAGTACCGCGTGTGGGATAACCTCACGCCGGTTCGTTTGCGCCGCCTGCTCGAGGAGCTCGGCCCCATGTTCGTCAAGATGGGGCAGATTCTGGCCAACCGGTCCGAGATTCTGCCGCAGCGCTTTTGCGATGAGCTGCGCCGTCTGCGTTCCGACGTGGAGCCGGTGCCGTACGAGGTAGTGCTCCGCTGCTTGGAAGAGGAATACGGCCTGCGCCTGGGGGAGATGTTCGATGCGATCGACCCCAACCCGCTTGGTAGTGCATCGCTCGCGCAGGTACACCGAGCTCGCCTGGTGACGGGCGAGGACGTGGCTGTCAAGGTGCAGCGCCCCGGTGCACAGCAGGTTATGGCGCAGGACATCGATATCATCCGCTCGGTGGTGCGTATCGTTTCCAAGTTCGTCAACACCGATCAATTCGTTGACCTGCACGGCGTGGTCGAGGAGCTGTGGACCTCGTTTCGCGAGGAGACCAACTTTTTGGCCGAGGCCAAAAACCTCAACGACTTCTACGAGTTCCATAAGAGCGTTCATGGCGTGACGTGCCCTAAATCCTATCTGGACCTGTGCACCGAACACGTGGTGGTTATGGACTACGTCGACGGCATTTCGATCGCCGATCCTGAACGCTTGGTGGCCGAGGGCTATGACCTGGAAAAGATCGGCTCGGCGATTGTCGAGGACTATTCGACGCAGGTGCTCGACGACGGCTTTTTCCATGCCGACCCGCATGCGGGAAATATCATCCTCAAGGACGGCATCGTTTTCTTTATCGACTTGGGCATGGTCGGACGCATGTCGAGCCACGACCGCGGTATCGTCAAGGATATGATCTTTGCCGTGGCCGAGGGCGATGTGCCAAAGCTCAAGGATTCGCTCATGCGCTTCGCCGTGACGCGTGGCGACTCGGCTGAGCTCGATCATTCGGCCTTTTTGTCCGATTTGGACTTTATCGTGGCTGACTTTGCGGGCCTTGACCTTAAGGACCTGGATATCGGTGAGTTTTTGACCTCGCTGTTAAACCTCGCGCGCAAAAATGACGTTGAGCTGCCGAGCGTGGTGACAATGTTCGCCCGCGGCATGGTGACGCTCGAGGGCCTGTTGACCGAGTACATGCCTAACGTCAACATGATCCAGATCATCCAGACGCACATCAAAAACGAGAAGAGCACCTACGCCCGCATGCGCGAGATGAGCCGCGACTTTGCAGCGAGCAGTTATCGCGCGGCGAAGGGCTCGCTCGAGGCGGCCGAGTATCTGGGCTTGGCTTCGCGCATGCTCACACGCGGCCAGCTTAAGGTGAACACGCAGATCATGAGCAGCGATAAGGCGCTGCGACAGCTAGGTGGGATTATCGACCGCATGTCGATGGCAATTGTGATCGCCGGTCTGTTTATCGGTTCGTCGGTGGTGTACTACGCGCGCATCGAGCCGGTTGTGTTTGGTATCCCGGTCATTGGCTTTATGGGCTACGTGAGCGCGCTGGTGCTGGCGCTTATGCTGGGCCGCAATATCTGGCTCAACAGTCACGGCGGCAAGCACTAGAGGCTGCGGCCGTCACCGCATTTTCCTATCGCAAACAATAGCTTTTACCTTGGGCTTCGCCTGCGTGCGAGGCCCTTTTGCGTGATACCATTTTGACGGTAATAATCGATGGCCTAGATGGTGGTGCGGAGACGCACGAATGCGCGGTTATCCTGCGCATTTGGGAGAATCGGGGTGCAAGTCCCCGGCTGTACCAGTAACCGTAATTCCTCTTGGCTCGGGATGCTCGCGTCGCAGATCGGACGACGTGCCCGAGTCGTTAAGGTTAAGTCGGATCGCCTCCCGTCTTGCATGCGGCTGCGGCTTTTGCCGCCGGTGTGCATAGGGCTCTGGAGGGAAGGGGGTCCCGATGGGGGAACTCGAGCGCAACATGCGCGATGACGTGGGGCAGTCTCAAGGCAACGCTCCAAGTACAGACAGTAGGAGACAAATGGATATGTTTGAGGACGTGCGCCAGCGCGTCTCGCATCGCCGTGGCGCGATTGCGCGCGATGTAGCCAAGCGCGGCCTGGTGGCATTCCTGGCCTTCGCGATGGCCTTTGGCACCACGCCGGCTCAGCTGTGGGCCGAGGGTGCCGAGGGCATTACCGACGCTGTGGCTCAGGCTACGACGCCAGGCGAGGACGCAGCGCTTGCGGGCGGTACCGCTGAGCAGAGCGGCGCCGAGGTTTCGGATTCCGGGAGCGCGCCTGCAGCTAGTGCCGCCACTACAGAGGCAGCAACTGGCGACGAAGGCTCGGCGACGGGGGAGAGCCCTGCCACGAGCGAGCAGTCTTCGACGGTATCCGCTGGCCAAGCAGGATCTGCCGCCGCGGCTGCCGTCCAGACAGAGAACCCGACAGAAACCGGCGATGTCGCCAAGAAGCAAGTCGAGGTCTCGTTCTCGATTATCGGCACCGATGCCGACGGCAAGGCTCAGACCTGGGTGGCACCTACGCAACTCAAGCTCGACGAGGGCGCGACGGCTGCGGATGCCTTCGTTAAGCTGCAGCAGAAGACGGGCTTCAAGGCGGATTACGATCCGAACACGGCATACGGTTTCTACCTCAAAAGCATCACATCCCCGAGCGATGGCCGTACGCTTGCCTTCGATCCGGCGACTTATGCCTACTGGCAGCTGTTCGTCGACGGCGCGTCTTCCTCGGTTGGCGCGAGCAGCGTCAAGCTCACCCAAGGGCAGAAGATTGAGTTTGCCTATACGGCTGGTAGCGCGTCCCCTGTCGTTAAGGACCAGGTTGCCGCAAATGTGACCGTCATTGGTCGCGATGCCCAGGGCAAGACTCAGACTTGGGTCGATAACGCGCAGTATGTGGTGACGTCCGGTTCGAGCGCGCTTGACCTTACGAAGGCCGCGCTCGAGGCGAATGATATTGACGCCGTTGCTGCGGGCTCCTTCATTCTGAGCCTTAAGTACAACGGTGTTGAGCTGGGTACGCCCCAAGATTATTCGACCTATTGGCAACTGTTCATCAACGGCAAGTCGAGTGACTATACGGCGGACAATGTCACCATCCATGTCGGCGATACCGTTACGTGGTTCTACGGTGGCTGGGGCGACCAGCTGCCCTCCGATTCTGTCCATGCTTCTGTTCAGGTTCTCGGTAAGGATAAGGACGGCAAGCAGCGGGTTTGGGCTTCGACGGGTCAGACGAGTCTCAAGGCAGGCTCCACTGCTAAGGATCTCCTTGAGCAGACCGGCCTTAAGCTTGATGCTAGCGAATCGTCTTGGGGCTGGTTCCTCAACGGCATTTATTCGCCGTTCGATGGTAAGTCCTATGGCTGGGATGCTGCGACCAATAGCTATTGGCGCTTCTACGTAAATGGCAAGTTCGCCGACGTTGGCGCCGGTGCCTACGAGCTCCAAGAGGGCGATGCCATCACCTTTATGTATGGTGCTGACGCCGATGCCCTTCCTGGCCAGGTTCTTGGGTCTGTCGATGTTATCGGCCCCGATGTCAACGGCAACAATACTCGCTGGGGCTCGGCAAGCAATGTTTCCCTGCCCGAAGGTTCTACGGCCCAAGACCTTATTGAGGCGGTTCTGAAGGCGAAGGGCGTTGATTACAACGCCTCCCAGAATGGTGCTTACTGGTTCCTCAATTCCATTACTTCGCCGTTCGATCACAAGCCGTATGGCTGGGATGGTGCGACCAATAAATATTGGCATCTGTATATCAACGGAGAGCCCTCATCTCTCTGCGCCAACCAGGTCACGCTCAAGAGCGGCGACAAGGTTACGTTTGCCTACACCACCGATAATTCGCCCATGCCCGATCCCGACAAGATTGTCGTGGACCCGAGTGCGACGACTCCTGATTGGGATGTCGAGTGGGCCGGCTACGGCAACAGTGGCAACGGTTCGACCGTAACGGATGCCAAGACGCCTGCGCAGGCCGCCGGTCTTAAGTGGGCCTTCGATTGGAAGGCCGAGTCTGGCCAGCAGTATGCCAACTGCAGCGAGCCTGTCATCGCTAACGGCTTTGTGTACATCGCGACCGAGAACGAGCTCATTAAGATCGATTCGTCCACGGGCAAAAAGGTTGCCTCTGCGCCGCTTGCCTCCAAGGTGAGTTATACCTCTCGTCCGATCTACACCAATGGCCTTATCATCGTTCCGCTCAACGGCGGTGCGGTCCAGGCGATTACTGCAGACAAGCTGATCTGCAAGTGGCTGACGCCCGGTTTGACGGACTTGACGCAGAGCTCCTGCACCGTCGTTTCGGACGGCGAGTACGTCTATGTTGGTACGGTCGATATTTCGTATGACGAGAACTACAACGCGACCTACGGCAACGGCTCCCTTAAGCGTATCAAGATTGCCACGGGCGAAGTCTCTTGGCAGAACATTGACGCTTCCGAGGGCTATTACTGGACTGGTGCGGCTTTGACGGATAAGTATGCCATCGTTCCTACGAGCGCGGGTACGCTTAAGTGCATTGATAAGACGACGGGCGATGTCGTTTCGACCATGAAGCTCGGCACTGTCGCAAATGCCGATTGCATTGCCGATCCGTCCAATGGTTCGACCTTCTATCAGATGACGCACGATGGAAAGCTCCATGTGATTTCGCTTTCGGCGAAGGGCGTGCTGAGTGAACAGAAGACGATTGATCTGGGCCTTACGAATAATCTGAGCGCCCCTGCGGTGTCTGGTGACAATCTGATTGTCGGCGGACAGACGTCTACGGGCTCTGCTCTGGTTCTCTATAACCTGAAGACGGGTAAGACCACGATGGTCGCTGCTGCTGACGGCAAGGCGCTGCCGGCTGGCCTCAACGGTATTGCCGCTACTCCGCTGGTGAGTGTTCAGGGTGGCAAGACCTATGTGTACTTCACCGTTAACAGCGCGGATAGCAAGGATTACGTCAACTACTCTGCTGGTGGTGGCGTGTATCGCTATACGCTCGGCGATGCAGAGGCGACGCAGATTTATGATGCGGCTGGCCATTACCAGTACTGTGACTCTCCGGTCATTGCCGATGCTTCTGGCAATCTCTACTACATTAATGATTCGGGCACGCTGTTTAAACTTGGAGCTGTCGAGTCTTGGACGGTTGCCTTTAATTCCAATGGTGGGTCTGCTTGCGACACTAAGTTTGTTGCTACGGCCGATGGCAAGCTGGTCAAGCCGGCCGATCCGACGCGCGATGGCTGCACTTTCGGCGGTTGGTATACCGATGAGGCTTGCACGCAGGCGTATGACTTCAGTACGCCGGTGACGGCCGATCTGACGCTGTATGCCAAGTGGACCAAGAATGCCGTTAACCCTGGCGGCAATGGCGGTTCTGGCTCCAATGGCGGCAATGGTGGCGCTGGTAACGGTTCCGGTGCTGGCGCTGGCACGGGTTCCGGCTCCGGCACGAAGGGCCAGCAGGCTGGCGGCGCTGTCGCCCCGGGTCAGAAGCCGGTGACCAAGACGACGGTGTCGACCAAGACCGAGACCAAGGACAACAAGTCCGACAAGAAGGACTCCGATAAGTCCGATAAGAAGGACGAGAAGAAGTCTGACAAGAAGTCTGACAAGAAGGACAGCAAGTCCGACAAGAAGTCCGATTCCAAGTCCGATACGGGCGCTGCTTCCACGACCACTGCTAAGAAGCCCTCTGGTGCTTCCGAGCAGGAGACTGGCACCAATCCGCTCGCCATTGTTGGCGTTGCCGCCGGCGTCATCGGACTCGCCATCGTCGGCGTGTTCGTGTTCACCAAACGTCGGTAGGTGAGGGCTGTGTCCAATAAATCCAAGGACGCTGACCCCAAGCAACCAGATTCCTCGTTCATTCAGTTCGACGATGCAAAGCAACAGGGCGCCGTTTCGGCGGCGTCCGCCCCTCGGCGGAAGGCGCTTGCTGGCGTCCTGACCGCCGCGTGCACCATTCTGATCGTCGTCTCGCTGGGCTTCGTCCATCCTTCCGAGAGCGGCGCCTGGTCCATCGACTGGATCGTTCAGACCGTGACGGGGGAGAGCGTCGTCACCAAGGACACCAAGGCGTCTGGCTCGACTACGACTTCGGGCGAGGCCAGTTCCGAGGGCTCCAAGTCATCGAATGATGCAAAAGACAAGTCCAAGGATTCTGATGAGTCCAAGTTCAAGGACGATTCCGAGTCCTCGGACAAGGAATCGGATAAAAGCTCGGATGGCAAGAAGTCCGATGGTCAGGACGGCAAGAAGTCTGGAGATAAATCCGCTGCCCAGAATACAGGAGCCGGCGATACTTCCAATGCGTCTGGCGGTGCTTCTTCGGGCGGCGGTCAGTCGTCTGATGGAGTCTCCAGCTCTAATGGCGGAAGCGCTTCCTCGGGCGGCCAGGGCGGCTCGCAGGAGTCCAACTACGTAACAGTGACGGTTTCGGTCACATCGAGCGCTGTGGGCAATCCTGTGTCCTCTGGTGGCACCTTTACCTTTAACGAAGGCGCTACCGTCTACGATGCCCTGTGCGCGCTGGGCCTTTCTGTCAACGCACACGGCTCGTCGTACGGCACGTATGTTTCTGCGATTGGTGGTTTGGCCGAAAAACAGTACGGCGGCACGAGCGGCTGGATGTACTCCGTAAACGGCACAACGCCCATGACGGCCTGCAGCAACTACGTTCTCTCCAACGGCGACAACGTGGTCTGGTATTACGTAACAGGTTAGAGGCCTCGACATATCGCACCATACGGGCGGTTCGGACAAACATCCGGGCCGCCCGTTTTTCGTGCGAATGGGACTGGGCCACCGGGTCTCTCGGTAAACAAAAAAACCGGTTGGAACGGGAATTCCAACCGGTTATACATTCAAGCAAATAGTGAATCGACTACGACCGTGCACCCTCGAGGAAGAAGCGACGGCTGAAGTAGTTGTACCAGGTGACAAGGAACGTGGCGATGGCCTTCATGGCTTGGTAGCCGATGCTCAAAAACGTGACGCCCACAAACATATACAGGTCGTTGAGGCCCAGGCCGATCACCGACAGGATGGTGAAGATCGTGAACTCGCGCTTGCGGCTCATGCCTTCGCGGTGGTCGAACACGTACTTCATGCTGAGCCAGTAGTTGACCACGACGGACGTGATAAACGAAACCGTGGTGCTCATCAAAAAGTCGAGGTGGAACAGCTCGACGAGCGCAATGAGCATGCCCCAGTCGATGCCAAAGGAGATAAGACCCACGACAGCAAACTTGAGGAACTGCTTGGTATGAGGTTGTGCCAGCGCCTTGCGCACGTAATCACATCCAATGCGTTGATGAATCGAGCAGAGGATACTTTAGAGCTTTTACAAGGGAAACGTAAGGTCTTTGCCAAGAACTATATGAACTCGCCAAATTTTCAAGAGCTAATCCGCAAACGTTGAAAATTTGCCCGTAAACGAGCGGCACCCACGGACGATACTGCGCTGAGTGCACGTCGTCCGTGGGCGCCGTAATGCTGCAGGGGTTTCGAGCTACTTGGTCTCGTCGCCCTCCAGGAAGATTTTTCGGGTCACAAAGTTGTAGACCATGACAAGCGCGGTGGCGCAGATCTTGGCGATATTGGCCTCGAGTCCCAGGCCGGCGTTGAGCGCCAGCACGATGCCGTCGTTGAGCACCAAACCGATCACGGACAGCACGACAAAGATGATGAACTCGCGGCGGCGGCTCATGCCTTCCTTGTGCGCAAACACGTACTTCATGCTTGCGAGGTAGTTAAAGATGAGTGAGATGATAAAGCCGCTGGTGTTGGCGATTAGGATGTTGAGGCCCAGACCGTAGTGGAGCAGATTCATAATGCCAAAGTCGATAACCGTGGCAATGACACCGACGACGCCAAATTTCATGATCTGCGCAAGGAGCTTTTGCATGGTACCTGCCTTAGGGTGGCGCGGGGACGCCGTGGGGATGACAAACTCAGCAAGTTTAGCCAATCCCCGCGGGTGGGGCTAGACGCGCTCTTCGATAGCACCGTTTCTATATGCATCGAGCAGCTGGCGCAGATCCTGGATCTGGCTGCGAATCTTGGCGCCAGTATCGGTGTCGCTCACCATGCGGCGACGGTCTGCTTGGTCAAAACGGTTGGTCTCGCTTTCGATGTCCACGTTGCGCGTGAGTGCCTCGGCAACCGTCGTAAAGGCCCGGTGCGACTTGAGGCGGCAGCCGCGCGAGCTCGAGATGAGCGTATAGCCGGCGATGCCCGTCTTGGGATGGTAAGCGCGGCAGAAGCCGCCATCGATGACCAGCAGCTTGCCCTCGGCGCGGATGGGCTGCTCGCCCTTGGTGGTTTTAACGGGCGTGTGGCCGTTGATGATGTGGCCGGTCGGCGAGCATGCCATGGGCGCGACGCCAAACTCGCGCATGATATCATCGCAGACCGAGGGCGACTTGGTAAGCGTAAAGTACGGGTCCATCGGCTCGACCCAGGTGCTCTTATCGGCGATATAGGCGCGCTCAAAGGTACGCACCAGGCGTCCGCTGGCGGGTGAATTGAAGCCAATCCACAGGTACCACATCCAGTCGAGGGCATCGCGGTCGCCCACGCGCCACGCGCGGCGGGCGATGTGGTCGCAAAAATCGAGATAATCGCGGCCAGCGTGCCAGGTGCCCAGGCAGTTCATGCTGCTAAAGGTGCCGTCTTCGTTGAGCGGAACGCAGCCGTGGAAGAGCAGGTTGCCGTTGGCGACCTTGTACATCGAGCCGTGGGTGTAGAGGAAATCGATATGGCGATGCAGGTGATCGGCGGTTACAAACTCGGACACGAGCTTGTCGATGATGTGCTGCTCCTGAGACGTGAGCGTGTAGGGGTCCGCCGGGTCGACGGTGGGGAAGTCGTTGGTCGTGAGCGGCCACACGCTGCCGTCGGCGAGCGTGACCGTGCCGGTGTCGTGGTCGATCTTGTCGAGTAACAGGCGGTCGGTCATATCGAACTCGGGGTGGCGCTGGATAATCTGGCCCTCGAGCTTAAAGAGCAGCACGTTGATGGCCTTGATCAGCGGGGTGATGGACTCACCGGCGGTGTAGGTGGCATCGGCAAAGGCGACAAGCTCACGCAGCGAGATGCCGTAGTCGTTCTCCAGGATCTCGTAGTTGTCGTAGCGTAGGTTGTTGCGCAACACCGTGGCGATGCAGGCGGGCTCACCGGCCGCAGCGCCCATCCACAGCAGGTCGTGGTTGCCCCACTGGATGTCGAGTGAATGGTAGGTGAGCAGACGGTCCATAATTTTGGCCGCGCCGCCGCCGCGGTCGAAGATGTCGCCCACCAGGTGCAAGTGGTCGACGGCCAGGCGCTTGATGAGCGAGGCGAGCGACTCGATAAAGTCGTCGGCGCTGGCGGTCTCTAGGATGGACTCCACGATGCGCTCGTGATAGCGCACGCGATAGTTGTTCTCGTCCGGGTGCGTGTGCAACAACTCGTCGATGATATAGGCGTAGTCGCGCGGGATGGCCTTACGCACCTTGGAGCGCGTGTAGCGGCTTGAAAGCGAGCGAGCGACCATGATGAGCTGGTCAAGCATCGTCTTGTACCAAGTTGGCGAGTCCTCGCGCTGGCTGCGGACCAGGTCGATCTTCTCGCGCGGGTAGTAGATGAGCGTGCACAGCTCGCCCTTTTCGTCAAAGGAGAGCGTGTCGCCAAAAATTTCGTCGACATGCTCGCGCACGACGCCCGAGCAGTTGTTGAGGATGTGCATAAAGGCTTCGTACTCGCCATGCACGTCGCTCATAAAATGCTCGGTGCCCTTGGGTAGGTTGAGGATGGCCGAGAGGTTGATAATTTCGGTAAACGCGGATTGTTCGGTGGGGAACTGTCTCGACAGCAGGCGCAGATACTTGAAGTCTTGCGGGTTGCGATCGAATGCGACCATGAAACACCTTCCGATGGGGCTGGTAAAACTGATAAACAGCGTCAAACGTTTATCAGTATGCGCCGCTTTTGTTTCGATTTTGCGCCGGCGGCTGAATTGTCGGCTGAACGGTTTGGTAAATCGATTTAGTTGAGGTGGATATGGCGGTTGAGTGGAGACGACAGAAGGTGTTTTCTCAGATATTTATGCGTGGGGCCGGTGGAGACGATGGTGGTAAAGATGTTCGCTATTTTTGGTTCGATTTGGTAAATAGTGGACATATGTACCGTATGTAGGCTCACTGTGCGATAATTTGCGCAGCAATGAGTAAGGAGCCTCATATGAGTGATTTTGTCCTGACCTGTGAATCCGCCGCCGACCGAACCCGTGAGTTCTTTGCGTCGCGCAATATCCCTGTCGTGTGTTTTCATTACGAGATCGACGATGTTGTCCATACGGACGATCTGTATCAGTCGATTACGCCGGACAAGTTTTTTGCCCAGATTGCCGCGGGCGCCATGCCCAAGACGTCTCAGGTGAGCGTGGGTGAGTACAAGGAGTTTTGGGAGCCGTTTGTTGCCGAGGGTAAAGACGTGCTGCACCTGGCGTTGTCGTCGGGTATTTCGGGCACGTATGGATCGGCCTGCGTTGCGGCGCAGATGCTCGCGGATCGCTATCCCCAGGGCGGCAAGGTGCGCGTCATCGATTCGCTGGCGGCGTCTTCGGGCTTTGGCCTGTTGCTGGAATATGCCGCCGACGTGCGCGATAGCGGGGCTTCACTCGACGAGACGGCTGCCTGGATCGAGGAGCACAAACTCAACCTGCACCACTGGTTCTTCTCGACCGATCTGTCGAGCTATCTACGAGGCGGTCGCATTTCGGCTGCGAGTGCGATCATCGGCACGGCGCTTAAGATTTGCCCGCTTATGACGGTCGATTGCGACGGCAAGCTGTCGCCACGTGAGAAGATTGGCACTAAGAAGCGCGCGATTTCCGAGATGGCCAAGACCATGATGGCACACGTGCAGGACGGTGCGGATTATTCGGGTAAGTGCATCATGTCGCACTCGGCGTGCCGCGAGGATGCCGAGGCAGTTGCGGCGCTGATTGAGGAACAGGTTCCGCAGCTTAAAGGCAAGATTGAGATCAATGACATCGGTACTCTGATTGGCTCGCATACCGGACCTGGTACGGTGGCGCTCTTCTTTATGGGTGACAAGCGCGTGGATTAATTTGCCCCATCACGTCGCTGCATGATTGCTCAAACGAAAACGGCCCGCCTCACGTTTGTGAACTGCCTCCCATTTCTTGGACATGAGAAATGGGAGGCTTTCTTTATGCGCGTTGATTTGAGAGTGAAGCATGATGTCGAGGCCAGGAAGGCGGCCATAGGGCTCTTCGAGCTCGGGCACGGGTATAAATCTGCCGCGATTGTCCTTTCGCTTCCCGCGGAAGCCGTGAGAAGATGGCAGGAGATATACCGCGCATTCGGGAGCGAGGTGCTGCTGCGCATGGACGGAAAGCAGGGCAGGTACACATACGAGCAGAAGGTCGCCGCCGCCTCCGCCGTCGTCGACGGCGGCATGACGAAGACCGAGGCGATGGCGGCGTTCGGCATAATGTCGATGTCGCCGCTCAAGAAGTGGTGCGCGCTATACCGCGAGGGCGGCGCGGAGGCCCTGCGCCCGAGGCCCAAGGGCCGGCCGAGCGGTTCCAGGGCGAGGCCGCGGACCCGCGAGGAGGAGCTCGAGGAGCGGTGCCGTAGGCTCGAGGCCGAGGTGGCCTACCTAAAAAAATTACGCGCCCTGGTCGAGAGGGACGGGCTCTGACCAGGGCGAAGGCCGAAGCGGTCGCGGCCCTGCGCGCCGAGGGGCACGCGCTCGGGCACCTGCTCGCATGCGCCGAGCTCAAGAGGTCGACCTACTACTACGCCCTCGCGCACCCGCCGAGGCCCACGCGCCCCGAGCTCCGGGAGGCGGCCGCCGAGATCTTCTCGCGCACCGCCAACGGCTGCGGGCACCGGCAAATAGCGATGTGCCTCAGGGCCGAAGAGGGGGCCGTGATAGCCGACAAGACCGTGCTCAAGATGATGCGCGAGATGGGGATTCGCTGCGGTATCAGACGCGAGACGGCCTACCACAGGTACAACTCGTACAGGGGCGTCGTCGGCAGGACGTTCGAGAACGTGATCGCGAGGAATTTCGACGCCGGGGCCCCGTGGCGGAAGCTGGGGACGGACGTCACCGAGTTCAAGGTGGCTGGCGGTAAGGCCTACTGGGCCCCGACGCTGGACTTCTGCACCAAGGAGATCGTGGCGAGCGACATATCGACCACGCCCGACATGGCCCAGCAGGCGAGGATGCTCGACGAGCTGCTGCCCAAGATCCCCGAGGGCGCCGCCCCGACCATGCACTCGGACCGGGGCTGGCAGTACCAGCACGCCTCATACACATCCAGGCTCGAGGCCGCCGGCATCGTCCAGAGCATGTCCAGGAAGGCGAACTGCATCGACAATGCCGCCACCGAGCAGCTCTTCGGCCACGTCAAGGACGAGTTCTACAGGGGCCGCGAGTGGAAGACGTTCGAGGATTTCAAACGCGACCTGGAGGAATACATAGTCCACTGGAACACGAGCCGGAGGCAGGTAAGATTGAAGGGCCTGACCCCGGAGGAGTTCCGGAATCAGGCCCTCGCGGCCTAGTCGCTATTTAGGGCGTCCAAGATTTGGGACGCAGTTCATTTGTGGGGCGGGCCTTGCTGTTGCGGCTAACGTTTCTTTCCGCGGAAGAAGAAGCCGTGCAGTGATGGCTTAAGGCCGCGGTTGGCGCGATGCTCCTCGACACGCTCGTGGATCGAAGCGACGCGCTCGATGACTTCGTCGGGAATCGGCACGTCGGGATTCATGTTCTCGACCTGGCTGACCTCGGCGGCGGCGACCTGGTCGATAATGGGCACATCGTCGCGCGAGATAACAGGGGTGGCGTCTTCCTTCATCTTGCGATAACGCTGCATCATGTCGGTCTGTAGCTGCTGGGCCGAAGGCGGCGTCCAGATGATGGCGTTGGCGCCGGCGGCGATGGTCTCGCGAATGCTCTCGGGCGTCTTGCCGCCCGGCGCGATAAGCGGCAGGTTGGGATAGTGCTCGCGCAGCTCGCGTAGGACCTGGGGCGTGTTCTTGCCGGCGGCGATGTTGAGAATCTTGGCTCCAGCGCGCACCTTGGCGTGGGCATCGTCGTCGCAGCGAACGACCGTGGCGATGACGGGGATGTCGGCGATGTTGGTGATGTGCTCGACCATCTCGGCAGTAGCGGGGGAGTTGACCACGCAGCCCGCCGCGCCCTGCATCTCGGAGACGGCTGCCATCTGCACGGAGCGCTTACCGGTCGTAGTTCCGCCGCCCACGCCTACAAAGACCGGGCACTCGGCGACGGTCAACAGTGCCTGCGTAATGGCCGGCTGCGGCGTGAAGGGGTAGACCGCAAAGACAGCATCGGCGTTGGAGTTGCGGATAACCGCGACGTCGGTGGTGTAAATGAGCGACTTGATGCGTCGGCCGAAGAGCGTAAAGCCGCTGGCCACCTCGATCTCGTCGGGCATGCGAAGGGCCGCCTTGCGCAGGCGCCCGTCGATGGGCAGGGGCTCCATGGGCAAAAGGCCGTTGGGGGTTACGGCCACCTGGGGCTCGGTAAATTCGTCTGCAAGCTCAACCTCGGAGAAGTCGACCGAGGCGACGACGTCTTCGTGAACCTCGGCGGGCACATCGATGGGGGCTTGATCGTCGGTCGCGGCGGGCGTATCGAAGGAGCTGGTGCCGACAAAGGCGTCGACGCGCTCGTTCAAATCGTTGAGAGAATCCATGGCGGTCCGTTTCTATGTTGTGTGCCCGTCAGCGTGCGACCGGCGCTACGATTGCTAAATCGTTTGACGAGTTGATTTTTCCCCGCCACGCCATCCGTTAGACCGAAGGGCCGGCGAACGTGAAGGAGCTGTGGTGGCGGGTATCGAGGTGCTATCTTGAATGTCCCGTTTAAAAGAGAGGTGACGCGGTATGGAATTGACAGCAATGTTTGGCTCGATTGGCCTGTGTGTGGCCGCAATCGTTGCCGCCGCGGTCATCTACTTTGTGGTCACGGCCATTAAGGGCAAAAGGGCCGAACGCAAGGAGCGCGCGATGCTTAAACAGCATCGCGACCAGCAGGGCAAACGCGCACAGAGATAGCTTATTGAGTTTTGGATCCGTGCGCTAGCTGCGTTTTCGAATCAGGGCAATGTAGAAGCCCTCAAAGTCGCGGCTAGGCGGAATGGTGAGCGTGCCGGGCAGGCCGTTGGCGATGGCCGATACCTGACCCGCGGCAATGGCCTCGGTCAGAGCGTTGGACTCGACGCGCGGCTCCTCGCCGGCTTCCTGGGCGCGGCGTGCTTCGCTTTCGCTCGGCGTGCCGTCAAGGGGGATGAGCTCGCAGTCCATATGCTTGTCGAGGGCCTCTTGCAGGGCGTCCTCGTTTTCCTGCGGCATGATCGAACAAGTGGAATAGACGAGCGTGCCGCCCGGCTTGAGGGCACCCATGGCGCGGTCCAGAAGCGCGCGCTGCGAGCGGGCGCACTTGCTCAGCAACTGCTCGGTCAGGCCGCGCAGGCTTTTCTCGTTGCCGCTGATGACGGTGCCCGTGCCGGTGCAGGGGGCGTCGAGCAGGATGCGGTCGAAGCGGAAGAACTCGTCGAGCTCGCGTGCGTCGATGCGCATGACGGGCACGTTTTTGGCACCCTGGCGATGGAGGTTTGATTCGAGCTTCTCGGCGCGGGGGATGTTCATCTCACAGGCGGTGAGGTGTGCCTGTCCCTGCGTGAGGGCGGCGATCTGCGTCGTCTTGCCGCCAGGGGCTGCGCACATGTCCAGGATGTCCTCGCCTGCCTGGGCGCCCAGGACCAACGGCGGCATCATGGATGACAGGCTCTGCAGGTAGATCTTGCCGTCGCGGTAGATGTCGAGATCCCACAGATCGGAAACCTGGGCCTCGGGCAGGATAAAGGCGTCTGGGTACCAGGCGACGGGGTTGTGGGCGATGCCGGCGGCACCGAGCGCCGCAGCGATGTCCTCGGCGGTCGCCTTGAGCGTGTTGGCGCGCAGCGTGACCGGGCGTGTGGCCGCGGCGCCGAAGCCCTCGATCATGAGCTTGGCATCGGCGGGCGCATAGGCGCCGGCGACCGTGTCGACCATAAAGCGCGGCAGGTCGGCGGCGGAGTGTTGGGCGGCAAGCTGGTCAGAAAGCTCGGTAGCAGCAAACTGCCTGAGCTTGAGCTCGGCCTTGACCTGCTTTTTCTGCTTACGACGACGCGGCTTGGACATCCGTCTTTCCTTCCCATTCCATTACATGTCGAGTGTTGTTTTAGTACTGGCTCTCGTGCTTGCTGAAGAAGTCGAAGCGCGGGGGCAGCGGCTTCACGCGGTGCTCGCCGGGCTTCTCGCCCAGGCTTTCCACGAACTCGTCCGTGGAGGCAAATATGTTGTCCCAGCTAAAGAAGGCGACGGGGTCGACGTCGAAGTACTCGCAGATGAGCTCGCAGCCGGCCGGCACGATGCCGTGCATGAGCACGGTCGCCACGCGCAGCTCGGTGAAGGCGTCGACGAGGGCCTGCGTCATCGCGGTATTGGCTTGCTCGCCCTCAAGCTTGTTGGCAGCCTTGGAGGCGTCGCTCCAGCGCTTGTTGGCGGCGCGCAGGTAGTCGTCGCATACAGCGAGCGCGCGGTGCGTCTCGAACTTGTACATGGCCTGCTCAAACGCGAGGGCGGCCTGCTCGGCGGCCTCCACCACGGTGGCCGAGGCGGCGCCGGCGGGGATGCAACCGTTGCGATAGGGGCTCTCGTCGCCCTCCTTGACGGCGACGCCGTAGAAGCAGCTGCGGGCCAGGCGGTTGAAGACGCCGGTCAAAAGGGCGCTTTCCTTAAGGGCCGGATCGATGACGCGCTTGTCGTCGCAGGCGTGCACCTCGTTGCCGTCCTTGTCCTTGCCGGTCACGCGGGTGTCGTATGCCTTGGGGCTAAAGCTCACCGGCTTCTCGGACAGGCCGAGCGACAGCCAGTGCGCGCGCATCTGCTCGCAGGTGTAGTGGTTGAGCAGGTCGTCTGCCGGCGGGGGAGGCGTCTGCGAGGACGAGCTTGCCTTTTTGCCCATGTAGAGCAGGTGGTAGCAGGCGCTGACGGTGCTCTGCGTGAGGTTCCAACCCAGGGCCTCCCACATGGCGGTCTGCGCGATGCAATAGAAGTAGATGTTGTCCTGGCCAATGAACTGGTAGATCTGTGCGTCATCCGAGCACCACCAGTCGCGCCAGTCGAGCGAGCTGTGCTGGTAGGTGGGTGCGGGCACCTGCGTGGAGTCGGCAGCGGGCTCGCCCATGAGGGCAGCATCCTGGGCGGCGACGCCCTCGGTCACGCCGGCGGCCTTGGCATCGCGCGCGAGCACGGTACGCGTATAGCTGATGGGCGCCCACAGGCTCTCGGGCCAGCACCAGCAGGTGACGTCGGAGACGCCATCGACCTCGGGTACCGGAACGCCCCAGTCGATGTTGCCGGTGATGCGGAAGGGCACGAGCGCCTTGCCGCTGCGGAAGCGCACACCGCCGTTGGCGAGCACCGCGTGGGCATCGTCGCGCTCCTTCCAGCTGGGGAAGGTGACGGTAAAGCTGCTCTTGTTGCCCTCGGGCTCCAGCACGGTGTGCTCAGGAAGCTGATCCTCGACGGCATCGAAGGCCTCGCGGAACTTGTTCTGGATGTAGAGCTGGGCCGGCAGCAGCCACTCCTCCATGGTCTTGGAGACCACGGAGCGAACCTGCGGGTTCTGGGCGAGCTTGGCGGTATAGGTCTTCATAAAGTCGAGGTAGGCCGGCAGGTCGAAGTAGAGGTTGTCGACCGGGCGCAGCTCGGGCACCTCGCCGGTGAGCTGGCTCTTGGGCGCGATGAGCTCCTCGGGCTCAAACTGGTGACCCAGGTCGCACTCGTCGGCATAGGCCTTCTCGGACTTGCAGCCCTGGATGGGGCAGCGGCCGATTACCTGACGGCCGTTGAGGAACGTGCCGGCCTTGGCATCGTAGAACTGCAGCGTGGAGCGCTTGGAGATGGTGCCCTGCTCGTGCAGGCGCTTGATAATCTCGGCGGTCACCTCGTTGTGAATCTGCGCGGCCGGCTCAAGGCCCGAGCCGCCGTAGATATCGCAGCTGATGTTGTAGTTGTTGAGGGTCGCGGCCTGGCGGGAGTGATTGGACTCGACATACTCGGCGATGGACTTGTCGTAGCCCTCGTTCTCCTTGAGCTTGCGGTAGCTCTCCATGATGGGCGAGCCATAGCAGTCGGTGCCCGAGGTGAAGATGACGTTCTCGCGGCCCAGACGGTCGCGCAGGAAGCGGGCGAAGAAGTCGGCCGGGACAAAGACGCCACCGACGTGGCCAAAGTGAAGGCCCTTGTTGCCGTAGGGCTCGCCGGCGGTAACGATGGCGCGGCGAGGCCAGCTGGGACGGTCGTTCATGGAGTATTTGGATGCCATGGGACTCCTTCGCATATGGTGAGAGCGCGGCCGGGCGTGGGACTCGGCGGCGCGGTGGTCAATTCGTGCATATCATTCGACATTATCGCACATGCGGGCGGGTGCGTGGCAGGGGCGCTATCCTAAGATGCTATGAATGAGATTTCCAACATACATGCGTTTGAAGACGAGGATTTTCTGCACGCCTGCTTTGTGTGGGGGATGGCCGTAGTCGGCGTGTTTGCCGTGTGCCTGGTGCCGGTGTTTATGTTGCTGGGTGGGCCTGCAGACTTGGATGCGGCTGACGCGGGCGGCTGGATGGCTGTCGTGGGCTGGATAGTCGGCTTGGCTGCGGTTTCTGCGGCGTCATTTGCCGTGCACGAGCTGGTGCATGCAGCGTTCTTTAAGCTGTTTGCGCCCGCGGGTGCGCACGTGACTTTTGGAGCGAACCGTGAGACGTGCATGATTTATGCCTGCGCCGAGGGGATTGTGTATTCGCGCCGGCGGTACGTGGCAGTTTGCCTGGCGCCGACGGTTGTTGTGACGACAGCGTTTGCCCTGGGGTTTGCGTTTTCGGGCTATCCGCTGCTGTGCTATCTGGCGGCTGGTTTGCACCTTTCGGGCTGCGTGGGCGACTGGTACTACGTGCGGACGATCCTGCGCGACCGCCGCATTGTCGCCTGCGAGGATACGTCCTTTGGCGTGCGCTTTTTTGGGTGAGGAGATGTCGATGAAGTCGTTGTTGCTGCATGCGTGCTGTGCACCATGCTCGCTTGAGCCGGTCCGCCTGCTGCGCGAGGAGGGGTTTGAACCCACGATTTGCTGGACCAACCCCAATATTCAGCCGCACGATGAATGGCGGCGGCGCTTGGACGAGCTGCGCCGGTGGTGTGCCGATGGCGACATCGAGCTTATCGAGGCGGGGGAGGACCGCGAGCGCTGGGAGGCCGGCGTGGCCCCGCTGGGCGCCGATCGGCCCCGTCGCTGTCGCGTGTGCTATGCCTTGCGCTTGGCCGAGGCGTGCCGCGTGGCCCGGGAGCGCGGGTTTGAGTTTGTGGGCACGACGCTCGCCGTCTCGCCGTATCAGCTGTTCGATACCTGTAATGACGTGCTTGAGCGCTTGGCGGCGGCACATGGGCTCACCCCGGTCATTCGCGATTTTCGTCCGTATTACCCCGAGGCGACACGCCGTTCGCGCGAGCTGGGCATGTATCGGCAGAACTACTGTGGTTGCCGCTTCTCGGCTGTCGAGGCAGCCATGGACCGCGCCCGCATCCGTGACGAGCGCAAAGCTGCCAAAAAGTAGTTCATTTGGGACGTCAGCCTGCTAGGATGTAGAGCGGACTTTAGCTATATAAGGAGTATCCGACGTGTCTATGCGTACCGATGATTTTGACTATAACCTTCCTGAGGAACTGATTGCCCAGGCGCCTGCCGAGCCGCGAGACTCCTGCCGCCTGCTGGTGGTGGATCGCAAGGGCTCCCAGGCGGGAACGCCGCTGGAGCACGGCGGTACCGTCGAGCACCGCATCTTCCGCGACATCATCGATTATATCGAGCCGGGCGACGTGCTCGTCATCAACAAGACGCGCGTGATGCCGGCCCGCCTGATCGGTCGCAAGGCCGGCTCGGGCGGCGTGGTCGAGACGCTGCTGCTCAAGCGCCGCGAGGATGTGGATCCGCTGGGCCATGTTTGGGAGTGCCTGGTCAAGCCGGGCAAGCGTCTGAAGCCCGGTGCTCAGATTGAGTATCGCGCCGGTAGCGCCCATGCGCCCGAGGGCGCGCCCGTGGTGCTGACGGCCGAGGTCATCGACTTTGTCACCGATAGCCGCGGCGGCCGCCTGGTGCGTTTTGAGCCGGCCGGTTGCAATGCCGCCGGCGAGCCGCGCACGCTCGACGAGGCCATCCATGCTGCCGGCCACGTGCCGCTGCCGCCCTACATTACCGATTACGAGGGCGATCCCGAGAAGTACCAGACCGTCTACGCCATGAAAGAGGAACACTCGGCTGCAGCTCCCACGGCGGGTCTGCACTTTACTCCCGAGCTCATGGCCGCTATCGAGGCCAAGGGCGCGAAGTTTGCCGCCGTCGAGCTCGAGGTGGGCATCGATACCTTCCGTCTGGTGGAGGAGGACGACCCCACGCAGCACGTGATGCACACCGAGCGCTATCACGTGTCGCAGGAGGTTGTCGACGCCGTGCATAAGGCGAAGGCCGAGGGGCACCGCGTGATCGCCGTCGGCACTACCGCGGTGCGCTCGCTCGAAAGCGCCTTTGACGCGGACGCACCGGTGTCCGATCCGGCCGTGACGGCGCGCTATTTTGAGGGCCGCGAGGACGGGGCCGATACACTTGGCCGCGGTGACATCGTGGTGCGCGAGAACGCCACGACGCAGCTCTACCTCATGCCCGGCTCGACCTATCACGTGGTCGACACGCTGATCACGAACTTCCATGTGCCGCGCTCCACGCTCATGATGCTCGTGAGCGCGCTTGCCACCCGCGACCAGATCATGGATGCCTACGCCGCCGCCATCGAGGAGCGCTACCGCTTCTTCAGCTTTGGCGACGCGATGCTCATTCAGTAGGTTACGGCGTTTTCCAAACGCCGTAACCGGCCGACGCTGCGCGGGCCGCATTTGGACAATCTGACGTTCAACTTCAAGGGCGCGACCAGAAGGTCAGCGCCCTTTCGTTTCACGTCACCTTGTCTCAAAT